>NZ_JBITDM010000001.1:303649-939133 GCF_044454195.1 Streptomyces sp. NPDC051561
GGCGGGGCGGGGGGGGGGGGGCCGCGCCCGCCCCCCCCCCCCCGCCGCCCGCCCCCCCCCCCCCCCCCCCCCCCCCCCCCCCCCCCCCCCCCCCCGGCCCTCCGGCGGGCCCTGTGGCCGCGCCGGCCCCCGTCATCGCGGAACCTCCACGGCCAGTGTCGTCCCCTCGCCCGGTGCGCTGCTCAACTGCCTTTTCCCGCCGAGCTGTTCGACCCTCCGGATGATCCCCGACAGACCGTAGCCGCCCCGGGGGATCCTGGGGTCGAATCCCACCCCGTCGTCGCTGACCCGCACGGCCACGCACTCGCGCCCGTACTCCAGCGTGACGTGCACCGCCGTCGCCTTCGCGTGCCTGAGCGCGTTGGCGAGCGCTTCCTGCGCGGATCGCAGCAGCACCACCTCGACGGCCACCGGCAGTGGCTCCGGAGCGCCCCGTACGGCGAAGCCCACAGCGGGTCCCGCCCCCTCCGCCGCGCGGTCGGTGAGCCGGCGCAGTGCCTGGGGCAGCGAGCTGTCGTCGAGTGCGGTCGGCCGCAGGGCAGCGACCAGGGCACCCGCCTCGGCAAGGTTCTCCCTGGCGGTGTCTGTCACCAGGCCCAGCTGGTGACGGGCCCGGTCCAGCGAGGCGCGGTGCCCGGGCGGCAGTGCGGTCATTCTGTCCAGGGTCGTTGTGGCGGCCTGGGAGAGCATGACGATGCTGCTCAGGCCCTGGGCGATCGCGTCGTGGATCTCACCGGCGAGGCGTTCGCGTTCGGCGGCGGCTCCCGCCTGCCCCGCCGCTTCGGCCAGTTCGGCTCTGGTGGCGGCCAACTGCTGGATGAGCACGGCGCGTTCGCGGCTCTGGTCGATGATGCGGTGCACCCAGGTACCGAAGGCGGCGGAGAAGAGGATGACCGCCAGGGCGGTGGGGCCCTGGACGGTAAGACTGTCCGTCACCACCCCCGTTCGCAGCATCTCGGCGCCCACCGGCACCAGGGCGAAGAGCGTCATGACGCCGGTCGCGGACAGCGGCGGCAGCGCCCAGTACACCTGTGGAACCACGGCCACCAGGGACAGGGAGGCCGCCGAGGCCATCGTCACCGCGCCGGTGAACAGCACGAACAGCACTCCGAGGTGGAGCAGCCCGCGCCGGCCCGCCTCGTCCTCGCGGACGTACGCCCTGCCGTGGACGGCGTACCAGAGCCCGCAGCAGGCCAGCAGGACACTGGCGAGCGGGCGGCTGCCGGCCGTGCGGTCGTCGAGATTCAGGACGAAGGCGATGGTTCCGGCGTACGCGAAAAGGTAGTAGCAGTCCCAGCCGAGGTACCCGCGCAGCCACTCATGTCCGGCCTCGCCGGCGGGCGCTTCCGTCCCCCGCCCCGGCCGCCCTGTCCCACCCGCCGCACCCGAGCCGCCCACCCCGCCCCCCATCTTCCGGCCACCTCCTGGCAGGCCATCGAGTCGGTCAGGAACACCGAACGGGAGCCCTGCGCCCGGAACTTGAGCAGAACAGCACCCCGCGAACGCACTGTAGTACGACGCCCGGCGGCAGGATCACCGAGGAGCGGCGCCCCCGAGTAGGCCCGGCCGACGGATGCCGACGGATACTGGGGCCATGGAATTCGCCGTCTTCATGACCCTGCCCGGGCTGGTCATCCTGCTGACCGTCATGGCCCTCGTGGACCAGATGATGCTGCGCGCCGGACGTTCCTGGGTGCTGCCGTGGCGGAACAGCGCACGTCAGGGCCAGATATCGTCGACCGGTTTCGAGCAGCTGCACGCCTCCTTCTCGCCGGGCAAGCAGACCGAGCTCAAGGAACGGCAGTCGTCGCTGCTGCTGCGCGACGACGAGGAGGACGGGGCGCCGCCGAACCGCACCATGGTGGACCTGGACGGGGGGACCGCGGTGGTCCGGATGCCGGGGGTCTGAGGGGCGGGGCGGACCGGGGAGGCCGGCAGGCAGGGCGCGGCAGCCCCGTGCCCCGTACCCCTCACTCCCAGACCGCGGTCTCCGGGTCCACGCCACGCGCCCGCGCGTTGGCGAAGATCACGTCGCGCAGCCAGGCGGTGAGCCCGGGTTCGAGGGCGTCGAAGTGGTCGGTGTAGCCGGGTTCGGTGAGGTAGCTGCGGCCGATGCAGGCGTGCATGGTGTGGGTGCAGTCGAAGTACTGCGAGATCGAGGCGCGGTGCCGTTCGGCGAGGGTGTTGGCCTCGGGGGTGCCGGGAGTGAGGCCGGCGCGTTTCGCGGTGGCGAGGTCGGCGGTGAGGGCCTCGGTCTCGGCGGCGGTGGCCTTCCAGTCCTCGGGGGTCCGCTCGGCCGCGCGTTCCGCGTACTGCGCCCACTGTGCGCTGTCGCCCCAGCGCGCCTCGGCCTCCTCCACCCAAGCGGGCTGCCAGTCGGCGCCGAAGATCTCGACCTGTTCCTCGGGGGTCAGCCGCATCCCGCGCTTCGACGCGGCCATCATCCGGTCGACCGAGCCGACCATGTCCTGGAGGCGGGCGATCCGCTCCACCAGCTGGTCGCGCTGTCTGCGCAGGTGGTCGTGGGTGTCGACGTCCGGATCGTCGAGGATCCGGACGATCTCGGCAAGCGGGAAGCCGATCTCCTTGTAGACCAGTGCCCGGTGCAGCCTGGCGATGTCGTCGCCGGAGTACACCCGGTGCCCGGCCCAGGTGCGCCCGCCGGGGCGTACCAGGCCGATGGAGTCCCAGTGGTGCAGCGTCTTGACGGTGACGCCGACCAGGGCTGCCGTACGTCCGACGGTGAGAGCCGGCTCCTCCTCCGGGCCGGACGGCCAAAGACCGGCCTCCCCCTCCGGGCCGGACGGTTCCGTATCATCGGTGTCGCGCCTCATCCGGCCAGTCTCGCAGGACGCTCCTCGGTCCCAAGGCACCCCCGAGAGGCGCTGCTCTCATTTCGCCCCGGTGGTGGCGGTGCCCTCCAACGGCTCGACTTCCT
The DNA here is from genome assembly GCF_044454195.1 of Streptomyces sp. NPDC051561. Lineage (NCBI taxonomy): Bacteria > Bacillati > Actinomycetota > Actinomycetes > Kitasatosporales > Streptomycetaceae > Streptomyces > Streptomyces sp. NPDC051561. Next base: position 306,588 of record NZ_JBITDM010000001.1, read on the forward strand.
ACCCCCGGGTTCCCGCCCCCGGGGCCGAGCCCCTTGGATCTGCTACGCCGTCGAACCCGGCACCCCCGCGTGTGCCAGCACTTCTCCCGGGGGCAGCGCCACGCTCGCGGCGGCGCTCAGCCCGGAGGCCGCCGTGTGGGCGTCGGCGATGCGCAGGCCCACTCCGTATCCCGCGAAGTCGGCCAGTCCGACCGGCTGTTGCCCCATGAGTTCGGCGGTGGCGTCGCCGTGGACGTACGCGGTCAGGTTCTGCATTCCCGCCACGTCGATGCCGCCCACGATCTTCGCGTACGCCTCGTCAAGTCCCTTGCCCTTCAGCCCGGTTGTCCACGGTGCCATGGCGTGCTCGCCCGCCAGGTCCCGTACGAAGGCCTCGGCGAGCCCCTCGGCCACCACCTGCTCGCCGACCGTGACGGTCGCCGGGTTCCAGACCACATTGGCGTAGCGGACGTTGTGGTGGAGTTCGTGCGCGGCGGCGTGGCCGATCCGCTCCAGGCTGATGTCGGTGGGCCAGATGGTCAGGTGGATCGCGCCGGGGAAGCCGCCGAGGCCGAAGTAGCCGCTGCTGCGTACGGTGAGGTGGTGGTCGTCGGGGTTGCCGAGGACCGGCAGCACATGGACGGTGTCGGGGGTCCGGGTCCCGGCGGGGATCTCCGCGGCCAGCCGTTCGGCCGCCGTCGCCAGGCACTGCTCGATCCGCTCCCACACCCCGGCATCCCGCAGCTGCCGCACGGCCGCGGCCAGTCGGGGGTCCTCACCGTCCAGCGGGAATCCGCTGCCCGTCATGGTGTGCATCTGCACCACGTCCACCTCGCCCGCGCCGACGGCGGCCATCGCCTCCTGGAGCGGGGCGAGGAGGGTGCGCAGGGCCTCCGGCCTTTCCTGCGGGGGGAGTTGGAGGAGTTCGAGCATGGCGGTCGCGGTGTCGTGCACAACAATCTTCATGACCCGGACGGTAGGACCTCCTGTTACAGGAGGAGCAAACTGACAGCCTGTGTCCGGTGCGGTCTGTGTACGGCGCGGGCGGAGCCTGCCGAGGCCCCGGTGAGCCGTGCCCGGTCGCGGGAGCCGTGGCCGAACCGGGCGGCCATCCCGCGTTCACCGCCCCGTACGCCCACCGTCGCCGACTGCCCCTAACGTCTCGTCCGATCCCACCCCTATCGAGGAGCATCGTGAGCGCTTCCACCTTGTCCGCGCTGGCCGTCGCCGTCCTCACGGCGACCGGCATCTCCGCCGCTGCTCCGCCCGCTCCCCCGGTGTCGGCCACCGCCCGGGCGGAGACGCCCGCGGTGTACGACGACGAGGCGGGCGGCAACGCCGACGCCGACGACCCGGCCGTATGGGTCGACCCCGCTAACCCGGGCCGCAGCCTCGTCATCGGCACCCTCAAGGAGGCCGGTCTGGATGTCTACGGGCTCGACGGCCGCCGCCTCCAGCACCTCGCGGCCCCGGAGGCGCCCGGCGCGGAGGCGGCACCCGGTCGCTTCAACAACGTCGATGTCGTCTACGGCTTCGAACTGAACGGCAGGAAGACGGACTTGGCGCTGGTGAGCGACCGCGGCCGGGACCGCATCCGCGCCTACGCCATCGACCCGAAGGCCGTCGCGGCGGGCCGAGCGCCCCTCAGGGACGTCACGGCGCCGGGCGTCGCCCCCGTCTTCGCCGCCGACGAGTCCCAGGTGGACGACCAGCGCACGGCGTACGGCCTGACCGCCTTCACCGATGACGACGACGCCTATGTGGTCGCCTCGCAGCGGGAGGAGACCCGGCTGCGCCTGCTGAAGCTGGAGGACCGCGACGGCCGCGTCGGCTACCGCACCGAGGACACCCTCGACCTCCCGGACACCTTCCGCCTCCCCAACGGCACACAGTGGAAGCCGTGTGCCGACCCGGGCGAGCGGCCGCAGGTCGAGGGGATGGCCGTCGACCAGGAGGAGCAGGTGCTGTACGCCGCCCAGGAGGCCGTGGGCCTGTGGCGCGTACGCCTCGAAGGGTCGAAGTTCGCCAAGCCCCAACCGATGGACCGGGTACGGGAGTTCGGTACGCCGTGGACGTACGACACGGCGAACGAGGAGTGCGTGCTCGACACGGCCCACGACCCCGGGTACGGCGGCCGGCACCTGTCCGCCGACGCGGAGGGCGTCACCGTCTACCACGCCAAGGACGGCAAGGGCTATGTCCTCGCCTCCAGCCAGGGCGACAACACCTTCGCCGCCTACCGCCGCGAGGGCCGCAACGACTACCTCGGCTCCTTCGCGCTGACCGACGGCCCGGCCGCCGACGGCGTACAGCACTCCGACGGTTCCACCGTGGTCAACGTCCCCCTGGGCCCCGCCTTCCCGAAGGGCCTGCTCATCACCCACGACGGTGAGGCGACTCCGGCCGACGGCGACCGCGCGGGCACCAACTTCAAGCTGACCCGGTGGGACGAGGTGGCACGCGCCTTCCCCACCCCGCTGACGGTCGACACGAAGTCGTTCGACCCGCGCGACAGCGACTGAGAGCCGGTCCTGGTCCGCACTAAGGAAGGTGGCGCATCCGAACATCAGGGACCGCAAGGCGTAGTGGACGAGCCGCGCGGTCCTCGCGAGGGTGACCACCGGTGACAGCGGGCTCGGCATCGGCGACGAGGCGTACGGGGACCAGCCCGACCACCTGGCCGAGCACTGCGACCTGAAAGCACGGCCGGCCGGGTGGTCCTCACCCGCAACCCCGGCCCTCGCGCACGGCGGCACGCATTCCGGGGACCTGTCGGCGCGTGCGCCGTGTGATCGGCTCCCACGCTGCGAAACTGCCGCGGTGAACGACGCCGAGGCCAACGACGACAGAGCCGATGCCGACGGCTCACCAGGGCCGGACATCCGACTGGTGGAATTTCTCGCCGACCCCGCACACCTACCGATGGATCTGGCAACCTCGGTGCATCAGTGCGCCCAAGCCCTGGGGCTGCCGGACGTGCTGGTGTTCCTCGCCGACATCCAGCAGCGTCAGCTGACCGCCCTGAACCTGGCAGCGCCCACACAGGAAATCGACAGCTCCGTGGCCGGTGCCAGCTATCGAACCCAGATCCCGCAACTGGAACCCCAGCGGCAAGGGATCACGTTGTGGCAGCCCCTGGTCGACGGCGTGGAACGCCTCGGGGTGCTCTCGGTACACGTCACCACCGCCGACGAGCCCACCCGGCAACGCGCCTCGGCCCTGGCGGCGCTCTGCGCCATGATGATCACGTCCAAACGCGCGTACAAGGACACTTTCGTACGCCGCGCACGCACCCACTCCATGGACCTCGCGGCCGAGATGCTGCGCGCCTTCCTGCCTCCCCGTACCATCGGCACCCCTTCGGTGACGTCCACCGCGGTCCTGGAGCCCGCCTACGAGATCGGCGGCGACGCCTTCGACCACGCGTTGTCCGAGGACACCCTGCACGCCGCGGTGCTGGACGCCACCGGCCACAACCTCGCCTCCGGACTGACCACCGCGGTCGCTCTGGCGGCCTGCCGCAAGGCCCGGCGCACCGAGGCGGGCCTCCTGGACCTGGTCCACGAAGCAGACGAAGCCCTCATCACGTGGCTGCCCGACCTCTTCTGCACCGGTGTGCTCTGCCGCCTCCACCTGCCTACGGGAATGCTGCGCTGGGTCAACTGCGGCCACCCGCCGCCCTTGCTCATCCGTGACGGCCGACTGGTCGAGGGCGCCTTCAGACGCCGGGCCGACCTCCCCATGGGCACTCCCTCGAAACTGTCACGGCACCCGCGCTCCGTGCACCAGATCCAACTGCAGCCCGGAGACCGGGTCCTCGTGCACACCGACGGCATCACCGAGGCACGGAACGCTGACGGCAGCGAGTTGGGAGTCGAGCACCTCGCCCATGACGTCGCCGACTCCGGCACGCTCAGCGAGCTCGCCCCCGAAACCCTGCGTCGCCTCATTCACAGTTTCCTCGACGCCACCGGCCCCCGACTGAAGGACGACGCGACCATCCTGATGCTGGAATGGAAGCCCGCACAGACGATGACATAGGGCACGTGCGCGTGGGGGTCGCCCTGCGCCTGCAACAGCCGGTCGGCACGCGTCCCAGCCGGTCGGCACGGGTGCGTCCAGCCGGTCCCGCGCCTGCTCGACGGACCTGCCGTACGACCTACTTGGCGGAGCCGGCCTTGTCCCAGGTGGCGGTCGCGCGCAGCATGTGGTGGTCGGACACCTTGTGCTCGATCTTCCTCGCATCGGCCTTCACCCCGACGAAATCCCCTTCGCTCAGGAAGATGTAGTCGATTTTCTTGCGGCCGAAGGTGGGTTCGCCCGAGCGACAACGGCTGTGCTGCGCCGAAGCGCACGTCCGGTGGTCGAAGTACCGCTTGTCGCGCTCGTCGGCCTCGACGAAGCGGCCGTGTGCTCCGCCACCCGCGCCCCGACCGTAGAACTCGCCCATCTCACGGGTGAGCGGGCTGGCGTTGAAGTCTCCGGCAAGCACCACGGGCACCCCCTGGATACGCCACTTGGCTGCCTGCGTGGCCAGCTCGCGGGCCTGCTGCCTCCGGGGGCCCTGCTCCTGCGAGTACAGGTGCACCGAACAGGCCCAGTTGTCCCGGCCGCGCAGCGTGCTGCGAACGCACGGCACCTTGAACCGCTCCGGTTCCACGCCCTGCGTGACGTCCAGCACGACGGTGTCCCGGATCTTGGCCCGGACCAGGACCGCCGCCCCGTAGTCCTTCTTCTTGCAGGCGCCGATCTTGCCCTTGGTCGCGGTGAAGCGTCCCGTGAACCCGTGCGGTGCGAGGCGGGCGAGCACCTTGTCGTACTGTCCTCTGCACACCTCCTGCAGGTGTACCTGGTCGGCCTTCCACCTGCCGCCGACCGCCTGGCCGGCCACCACCTCCACGCGCCGACGGGTCTCGTACCCCTTGCTGTCCGGGCACGCAGATCCACAGATGTTGTACGTCATGATGCGTACGGTTCCCCGCTCGGCGGCCGGTGCCGGTGCCGGTGCACCGGAGGATCCGAGCAACGCGGGAAGGGCGAGGGAAGCGGCCACGGAAAAGGTCACGAACAGGGACGGACGGGGCATCAGACCTCCTGCGGACGAGGGAAGACAGCGGGCAGAGCGAATGACCCTCTGCACATATCCCTCGGCCTGCCTCCTCTACCGATCCGGCGCACACTCCATACGAATGCGCAGGGACAGCAGCCGCCCGCGAGCCGTGTCCGGGGCACACAGCCCGCTTCACCACCAGAGCCCGGGTCCGCGGAAGCCTGATGGGCCGACTCGGGCCGCCTCACCCTGGACGTACCGCAGCTGCCACGGAAAGCGGGCACCGTGGTGCGCCGAGCCGTGGCGCTCTCACTGGTGGTCGTACGTCATCCCGATGCCGAGGGTGCTCTGCGCCGGGAGCAGCCCGGTGGCGACGATGTCGAGCACCGGCGGCAGCAGCAGGTCGGCCAGGCGGGCCGTCTCCTCGGGGGTGAGTGCGTCCCAGGGGGCGGCGGCCAGTTCGTCGGTGAGCTTCTCGACCGCGTTACGGAGCCGCAGGCCCTCCTCCGTGGCCTTGCCACCGTCCTCCAACAGGCCCCGGACCACCAGCCGTTCACGGGCCGCGCACCACTCCTCCGCGCTCCACTGCCGGCTGCCGAACACCTCCTCGGGTGCCGCGCCGACGGCCGCGTGCGAGACCAGGGATTCGGCGGGGCCGAGCCCGTGGGCCTGAAGGGCGGCGAGGTGGCCGTCGCCACGGTGTTCGCGCAGGACGGTGGCGGCGTGCCAGAGCACGGCGTGCGGTTCCTCGGGCCAGGGCAGCGCGGCGTTGGCGGCGGCCATGGGGCGGCCCGCGGTGTCCGCCGCGAGGGCGGCACGGCGGGCCAGTTCTGCGGCCTCACGCAGCTCCGGCGAGGAGATCCGCTCCCCGAGCATCCGGCGCAGCGCACGGTCCGTCGCCGCGGTCCGGGCCGCCAGTACCAGCTCGGGCGCGGCGGTGCGCCAGGCCTGGGCGGCGTAACGCTCCACCATCCGCCGGCCGAAGCTGTAGAACAGGGAGTTCACCAGCTTGTGGCCCACCGGCCCGAGCGGCGCGGCACGGTAGGCGAAGTAGCTCGGCCAGCGCTCCTCGGTGGCGTAGCCGAGAGCGGCGGCGGCCTCGAACGCCTCCGGCGCGTAGTAGAGCGTGGCGTGCACGGGCTCCAGCAACTGCCACAACTGTCGGACCGTGCTCAGGCTGTGCGTCATGTCGCTTCCTTCGCTGGTTCTGGCTCCACTGCCTCTCCTGCGGGGCGCGTCGCACATCCCCACAGAACTTGACAGCGCCTAGATTGCGCCCGCCCCGCTATCTTGTCAATGCCTACTTGTCAGCGACTACTTGTCAGCGACTAGATGTCGGATACCCTTCCCCCATGGCTCCTCCCACGGCTTCCACCGGCGCATCGGCCTACCACCACGGAGATCTCCGCCGCTCCCTCCTCTCCACGGCCGTGGAGGTCATCCGGAGCGACGGTGTCGCCGCCATCAGCCTCCGCGACCTCGCCCGGCGCGCCGAGGTCTCGCACGCCGCGCCCGCCCACCACTTCAAGGACAAGGCCGGCCTGCTGACCGCGATCGCCACGGAGGGCTTCGAGCTGCTGGCCGCCGCCCTGGACGCCACCCCCACCGACAGCCCGCACCGACTGCGTGAACTGGGTGTCGGGTACGTGGAGTTCGCCCTCGCGCACCCCGCCCACTTCGAGGTGATGTTCCAGGCCCGGCTGCTGCACTCCGACGCGCCGGAACTCACCGCCGCCAAGGAGCGCGCCTCGCTCGCCCTGCGCTCCGGCGTCGAGAACCCCACCGACCGCACCAGCGCTTCCGACACCCGCCGCGCCGGCCTGGCGGCCTGGTCCCTCGCCCACGGCTTCGCCACCCTCCAGCTCAGCGGCAGCCTGCCCACCCTGGACGACGATCCCGCCGACACCTTCCGCACCCTCGTCGACCGGCGCCCCTTCCAAGGGCACCCCCACTGACGACCGGCCATACCCCCCACCCACCCCCGGACCTCCGCCTACCCCTCCCCCACCAGCGCGTCCACCACGAACCGCGCCACTCGCGAGGCCCGTTCCGTGGTCCAGAACGACGCGTCCTCGACCGTCGAGATGAAATAGCCACGGGTCACCAAGTACAGGAGATCCGCGGCCAGTTCGGGGTCCGGTACGCCGGCCGCCGCAGCCGCCTCGACGAACTCGGCGCGTGAGGACTCCGGTTCGCTGCGGTCGCCGCCCTGCGGGTCGGTGTGCAGGGTGGAGAGCATCTCGACCCACAGGCGACGGAGCAGCAGGTCGTCCGGGTCGGTGCTGAGGTTCCACTCGACGGTGGCGCGCAGCAGTTCGGTGCCGTCGCGCTCGCCGACTCGGGTGGTCAGTTCGGTGCGCCAGCGGGACTCGGCGGCGCGTACCGCCGAGATGATCAGTGCCATCCGGCTGGGCACGTAATTGGTGACCATCGCGGTGGATCCGCCCAGTTCCTTGGCGACCGCGCGGATGGTGAGTGCGCGGGCCCCGTCACGGGCGGCGACCGCGAGGGTGGCGCGGGCGATTTCCCTGCGGCGCTGTTCTTCGTCGACGTCGATCGGCATGGGGGAAACCTAACGCAGGAGGTTTTGAAGGGGGTTGACGCTGCTCACTTTCAGATGCAACGCTATTATATCACGTTGTTTTTTGAGTGCACCACCGTGCACCTCCCGCATGACCTTGCACCTCCCGCATGCCTCGCCTGCGTTTCCGCCGCGCCTTCGCGCGGCTCCTTCCCACCCCTTCCCCCGCCTCCCCATGGAGGGCTCATGAGCCTTGCCTTCGAGCGCGTCACCCCGCAGCCCGTCCCACCGAGCGCCCAGTCGCACATGGTGCGGATGCGCGACGGAATCCTGCTGGCCACGGATGTCTACGCCGCCCGCCCCGACCCCAAAAGCAGCACCAAAACCGGCGTCGGCACCGAAACCGACGCCGGAAAGCCCGCCGTCCTCGTCCGTCTCCCCTATGACAAGAACAGCCGCTACGTCTTCTTCGAGCAGGTCGCCCGCCGGTTCACCGCGCGCGGATATGTGATGGTCGTCCAGGACGTCCGGGGCAAGTTCCGCTCCCAGGGCGAGACGCTCGGCTGGACCGGCGAGGTCGACGACGGGTACGACACCCTGGAGTGGATCACTCATCAGCCGTGGTCCAACGGGATCGTCGGCATGTTCGGCGACTCGTACTACGGCTTCACCCAGTGGTCCGCCGTCGCCTCGCAGCATCCGGCCCTGCGCGCGATCGTCCCCCGGGTGACGACCACCAACAACGGCCCCGGAACCGCGAGTTACGACAGCGGGGGCGGACCGCAGCCGCCGTGGCTGGAGGGCGCCGACTACCAGGCGCACATCTGGATCGACCAGAACAGTTACGAGTACGCCCCCGACCTCACCCGCCGCCCCCTGCTCGCCGCCTACGAGGAGGCCTTCGCCGCGATCGGCAGGCGCTCCCGCGGCTTCGACCTGATGGTCGCGGGCGTCGCCCTGCCCCCGTACAACGGCCCGCACCCCTACGACGCACGGCCGGTGCCGGTGCTGCACTGCGTGGGCTGGTTCGACAATCTCGGCATCGCCCACATGCGGGACTACGAGGAGCTGAGCCGGCGGCCCGGCTGGGCGGCGGCGCAGTACCTCCACGCCGACACCACCGATCACGAGAACCACTTCCTGGAGCAGGCGCCGGTGACCCCGGAGTCCGACCACATGACCGACGATGCGGCTCTGGAGGCCCTGCTCGACACCTACACCGGACCGGCCCTCGACTTCTTCGACGTCTTCCTCAAGGGGGACGCGCCACCCGAATCCCTTCCGAGGGTGCGCTGGAAACTGGGGCACGCGGGCTGGCACACCGGGACGACGTGGCCGCCGCCACAGGCGGAAATGGTCGAACTGCTCCTGGCAGAGCCGGAGTTGGCCACCGGCCCGATTCCCGGCGGGCGGCTCACCCCGGGCGGCCCGGCCCCCCGGGGACGTGACGTCACCTGGCGCTACGACCCCGACGACCTCGTCCCGTCCGCGACCACCGACAGCTTCTCCGTGCTGCGCACCCACCCCGACGAACGCCCCACCGCCGACCGGGACGATGTGCTCGTCTTCACCTGCCCGGCTTCCGAAACCCCCCTCGACCTGGCCGGACCGGTGCACGCGGTGCTCCATGTGGAAAGCACAGCGCCCACCTTCGACGTCTTCGTACGTCTGCTGGACCTGGCTCCGGACGGCACGGCGCGGCTGGTGGTACGGGGGTCGGCACAGGCGGACGCGCCGGGCGAGGTGAGCGTGGCGCTCGGGCACACGGGGTACCGGGTACGGGCCGGGCACCGGCTGGTGCTCATGGTCGCGAGCAGTGACTTCCCGAATCATCTGCCCAACTCCGGTTCGGAAGAGGATCCCTGGCGGACCGTCACCCACAAGGCGAGCCTCCAGACCCTGCGGACCGGGTCGTCGCATCGGTCGCGGCTGACCCTGACGGTGCTGCCGCCGTGTGCGGTGCTGCCGACGGGTACGGTGCTGCCGCCGTGTACGGAAGGCCCGGACCAGTGACCGGCCGCTTCCTCACCACCCGCCTCGCCGGACTCCTGGTCACCGTCCTGGTCTCCAGCCTGGCGATCTACGGCGCGCTCTTCCTCTCCCCCGGCGACCCGGCGACCCTGCTGCTCGGCGGCAGCCGCAATCCGGACCCGTCCGTGCTGGCCCGCATCCGCCACGAGTACCACCTGGACGCCCCCTTCCTGGAGGGGTACTGGCACTGGCTGAGCGGCTACCTGCGCGGCGACTTCGGCCAGTCGCTGGTCTACCGCGAGTCGGTCGCCGACCTGATCGGGGCGCGGGCGGGCAGCACCGTCACGCTCGTCGGGTACGCCGCCGTGCTGGTCCTGACGCTCGGCACGGCCACCGGCACCCTCGCCGCGCTGCGCGGCGGCCGCGTCGAAACCCTCGCCACCACCCTCACGGCGGGCGCCATGGCGGTGCCCACCTTCCTGATGTCGGTGCTGCTGATCTGGGTGTTCGCCGTCCAGCTGCCGTGGTTCCCGGTGTTCGGCGCCGGAGAGGGCCTCGCCGGAACGTTCTCCCACCTCACCCTCCCGGCGGTCGCGCTCGCGGTGACCTGGATCGGTTACGTCGCCCAGGTCACCCGTACCGCCGTACGCGCCGAACTGCGCGCGGAGCACGTCGAGACGGCGCGCGGCCGGGGCGTACCGGAGCGGACGGTCATCCAGAGGCACGTCCTGCACAACGCGTCGGGCCCGGTTTTCGCGGTGTCGGGGGTGGCCGTCGCAGGGCTGCTCGCGACGGCCGCCGTGGCCGAACAGGCCTTTGGCACAGGCGGGTTGGGGGCGCTGATGATCGAGGCGGCGGCCAAGCAGGACCTGGCGGTGGTGCAGGCGGTGTCGCTGCTCTTCGTGGTGGCGTTCGTCGCACTGAACACCGTGGTCGACCTGGTGAGCGCGGCGTTGGATCCGCGTGCCGCACAGCAGCTGAAGGAGGCCCGATGAGCACGGTACTGACGGGACGGACGAGGGGGCCCGCCACTCGTGTCAACCCGCCGAGGGATGTGACCACCTGGGCAGCCGGTGGGGTGGTCGCGGTGTGCGTGCTGCTCGCGGTGGTGGGGCCGTTCGTCTCGCCGCAGGACCCCAATGCCGTCGATCCGCTGAATGTGTACGGCGGTCCTTCCGGGGCGCATCTGCTGGGGACGGACGACACCGGGCGCGACATTCTCTCCCGGCTGATCTCCGGGACCCGTTCGAGCCTGCTGGCACCGGCCGTCGTGATCCTCGTGTCCACCACCCTGGGCACGCTGCTCGCACTGACCGCCGCCTGGGCCGGCGGGTGGGTGGACCGGGTGGTGTCCGGGGCGCTGGATGTCGTCTTCGGATTCCCGGGGCTGATCATGGCGGTGCTCGCGGCTGCCGTCTTCGGGGCGGGGCTGACCGCACCGGTGGTGGCCCTGTCGGTGGCGTATCTGCCGCTGATCACCAGGGTGGTGCGGGCGGCAGCGGTGAAGGAGCGCCAACTCCCCTATGTGGCGGCGCTTCAGCTGCTCGGGGCGTCCACCGGGCGGGTGTGGTTCCGGCATCTGCTGCCGAACCTGCTGCCGTTGGTGCTGGTGCAGGCGACGATCGGGTTCGGGTACGCGCTGCTGGATGTGGCGGCGATCTCGTTCCTGGGGCTGGGGAGCCAGCCGCCGGATCCGGAGTGGGGGCTGATGGTGGCCAACGGGGCGCCGTCGATCCTGGCCGGGCAGCCGCAGCAGTCGCTGTATGCGGGGCTGGTGATTCTGGTCGTGGTGGTCGCGTTCAATCTGCTGGGGTCCGGGCTGTCCCGGCGGGTGCTGGGAGAGGGCCGATGAGCGCCTTGTTGAGGATGGCGGGGCTGCGGCTCGAACTGCCCGTGGGCGGGGAGCCGAGGACGGTGGTGCACCGTGCGGATGTGACCATCGAGGAGGGGCGGGCGGTCGCGCTGGTCGGTGAGTCCGGGTCGGGAAAGTCGTTGACCGCGCGTGCGGTGCTGCGGCTGCTGCCGCCCGGGGCGCGGACGTACGGGACGCTGGAGTTCGACGGCGAGTCGGTGCCGGACATGTCCCGGGAGCGGCTGCGGGCGTACCGGGCCGCAGATGTGGCGATGGTGTTCCAGGACCCTCGCGCGCACGTCAACCCGGCGCGCAGTGTGGGCGACTTCCTGGTGGAGGGCTTGACCACGGCACGCGGGATGCCCGCCGCCGACGCCACCGCCAGGGTCATCCGGATCCTGCGCGAGGTGGGCATCGGCGACGCCGAACGCCGGATGCGCCGGCGCCCGCACGAACTGTCCGGCGGCCTGCTGCAACGCGTCATGATCGCCGCCGCACTGGCCGCCGAACCACGGTTGCTGCTGGCGGACGAGCCCAGCACCGCCCTCGATGTCACCACCCAGGAGGAGGTGATGGCGATCATCGGCGAGGCCCGGCAGGCACGCGGGCTGGCCCTGTTGTTCATCACCCACGACCTGGAACTGGCGGCGGCGGTCTGCGACCGGGTGCTGGTGATGTACGCGGGTTCGACGGTCGAGGAGCTGCCCGCCACCGGCCTGCGTGAGCGCGCCGCGCACCCCTACACCCGGGCGCTCCTCGCCTCCCGTCCCGCGGTCGGCGACGCGACGGCGGGGCTCCGGGCCATCGCGGGCCGGCCGCTGTCGGGCTTCGAAGTACCGGAAGGGTGCGCGTTCGCGGACCGGTGTACGGGGGTGCGGGACCGGTGCCGTACGGAACGCCCCGAGCCACGGCCGACCGACGTCGGCGCTGCGGCCTGCCACTTCCCCCTTCCCTTTCTCCCGAAAGACCCGAAAGAGGTGGCCCCCCGTGCCTGACATCCTCGAAGTGCGTCAACTCCGCAAGACGTACGGGGAGTTCGTCGCCGTGGACGACGTCGGCTTCGCCCTCCCCGAGCGCGGCTCGCTCGCGGTGGTCGGCGAGTCCGGCTCCGGCAAGACGACCACCGCACGCATGATCGCCGGACTGGAGCGGCCGACCGGTGGCAGGATCTTCGTGGCAGGCGAGGAACGCCGGCCGGGGCGCGCACGGGCGGGGCAGCGGCGGGCGCGCGGCCGCCAGGTGCAACTGGTCTTCCAGGACCCGTACTCCTCACTCGACCGACGCCAGCGGGTCGGTGACGCGCTCGCGGAGGCGGTGGCCCTGCACCGACCGCTGCGCGGCCAGGAGCTGGGAGAGCGGGTGGCCGAACTCCTCGACATGGTCGGACTGGACGAACGCCAGGCGGCCGCCCTGCCGAAGGCCCTCTCCGGCGGGCAGCGTCAACGGGTCGCACTGGCACGGGCGTTGGCGGCGGAGCCGCGGGTGCTGATCCTGGACGAGGCGGTCGCCGCACTGGATGTGTCCATCCAGGCACAGATCCTGGGACTGCTGGCCGACATCCGGGCGAGCACCGGGACCGCCCTGCTGTTCATCACGCACGACCTCGGTGCGGTACGCCATGTCAGCGACGAGGTACTGGTGATGCGGGGCGGGAAGGTGGTGGAGCAGGGGGCGGTCACCGAGGTGTTGGGGCGGCCACGACACCCGTACACCCAAAGGTTGTTGGACTCGATCCCCAAGCCCGGGTGGAGTCCGAGGCGCCGGGCGCGGGACATGGACGGGGCTGCCTGAGGCTCTGAGAGCCTGGGGCGGGCCACTGCGGACACGCATCGCGTCAGGCCCGGCGAAGCTGCTCGCGCACCCATTCCGGATCGGGGTTGGTGTGCGGGCGGCCCGCCACGAAGACGGTCGGCACGGTCTCGTTGCCGTCGTTGACGGCCCGCACCACGGCCGCACCCTCCGGGTCGCGCCAGATGTCGACCCAGTACACCTGCCGGGCGCCACGCCCCAGCCGGATGCGCAGCCGCTGACAGAACTGGCAGCCCGGCCGCCAGTACACGACCGGCCGCCCGTCGGCCGCGCTGCGCCGCTGCGCCTCCAGCGCACCGATCGGCTTCGGGAACATCAGCGGTGAGTTCATGCCCGCGATCAGCACGAACACCAGCAGGACCGCACCCGCGATCAGGAGGCTCCCGCCGATCCCCAACCCGGTCGCGACGGCCGCGCCGCACACCACGAAAATCGCCGGCACAATCCAACCACGTGTCATGGTCACGCAGGCTACCCGGCGGACGGCGCACCCTGTTCCCGCGGTGCGTGCCCCTCGGCGTACTGCTCCGCGTACTCCCCGGTCGGCGCGACGGGCGTGATGACGTCAATCAGTACGCCGTCCGGTGCCGCGACGATGAAGTGGCGCTGGCCGAACTCCTCGGTGCGCAGGCTGAGGAGTTCGGCCAGACCCGCGCCGCCGACCAGCCGCTGGTGTTCGGCGTCGACGTCGTCGACCTCGAAGTTGAGGAGGAGGCCGCCCCGGAGCGCGGTGCGGTGGTCCCCGGGGAGGGTCGGGTGGGTGTGGTCGAGCAGGGCGAGTTCGTACTGCGGGGCGTCCGGGCGGTGCAGGCTGACGTACCAGTCGGCCTCGAAGGTCACCTCGAAGCCGAGGTGACGGACATAGAAGTCGCGTGAGGCCGCCACGTCACCGGTGGCGATGACCGGGTAGAAACCGTTGAGCCGGGTCTTCATGGGGTGCCTCCGCAGGTGTGCTCTCGACTTCACATACCTTGGGTATGTGAATTTGGGCGTTAGCATACCTGGGGTATGTGAAATGGGAAGGGCGAGGGTGAAGGAATGGGTGAACGCCGATGGCCGTGGTGAGGGCGGAGCAACGGGCGGCAACGCGGCGTGCGTTGCTGGCCGAGGGGCGGTCCCGGTTCGCCGCCGATGGCTACCACGGGGTGGTTCTCGCCGAGGTGGCCAGGGCCGCGGGGGTCACCAAGGGGGCGGCGTACCACCACTTCGAGAGCAAGGCGGGGCTGTTCCGGGCGGTCGTCGCCGAGGTGCAGCAGGAACTCGGCGGGCGGGTCGCGCGGGCGGCGGACCGGCACACGGATCCGTGGGAGCAACTAAGGGCGGGCTGCCGGGAGTTCCTCGCGGCCGGGTCCGACCCGACGGTGCGCAGGATCGTACTGCTCGACGCCCCGACCGTCCTCGGATGGGACGAGTGGCGGGCCATGGACGAGGACTCCTCGGCCCGGCATCTCGCCGAGGCACTGGGCACGCTGGTGGATGCCGGGGTCATCGAGGACCAGCCGGTGGAGCCGCTGGTCCGCCTGCTGTCGGGCGCGATGAACGAGGCCGCACTGTGGCTGGCCCGCTCGGCGAGGCCGGACGAACTGGCGGACACCGAGCGGGCGTTGGACCGGATGCTGGGCGGGCTTCGGGTACGCAGGGACTGAGGCGGGCTTCGGATACGCAGGGACCGAGGCGGGCTTCGGGTACGCAGGGACCGAGGCGGGCCGGGGGCGCCTTTCGAGCCTGCGCCTCGAACCCCGGGGAGGGCCCGCCGGAAGCCCTCCCTTTCAGCGCTCCCCGCACGCCCTCCCCGCAGCCCGTGCTACCCGATCAGCGTCGCCTTGGGCCGCACCACGCAGAACTCGTTCCCCTCGGGATCGGCCAGCACCGTCCATGTCTCCTCGCCGGTCTGTCCGACGTCCACCCGCCGGGCACCGAGCGCCAGTACGCGCTCGATCTCGGCCTCCCGGTCCTCGGCGGCGGAGGTCAGATCCAGGTGCAGCCGGTTCTTGACGGCCTTCCGGTCCGTCACCGGCATGAAGCAGATACCCACCGGCGCGGTCTTGTCCGGCCCGATCACGACCTCCCGCTCCCGCTCGGACAGCACCTCCCAGCGCAGCACCTCGGCCCAGAAGCGGGCCAGAGCGGGCAGGTCGTGGGCGTCGATGACGAGGTGATGCAGAGACAGGGGCATGCCGGCCAGTGTGCCCGCTATCGGCCCGGACGGGTCCCGGTCGGCACGGCCCGATTCCCCGCCGCATCCAGGGAGAGAGCAGGCCGCACCCGTGCCGTCCGCGCCTCGATCTCGGTTGCGGCCGCGAGCAGCAGATTCTCCCGGAACCGGCCACCGATCAGCTGCACACCCGACGGCAGCCCGCCCCGGACGCCCGTCGGGACCGAGATCGCCGGGAAGCCGAGCACCGGCACCGCCTGCATCGGCCACTGCGCCGCCAGGAGTTCCCGCACCCGCTCCACACCCGCCAGGTCCGCGTCCTGTTCGAACGGCGGTTCCGCGCACACCGGCGTGAGCAGCAGCCGGTCGTCCCCGAGGTACCGCTGGAGCCGGGAGATGAGCGTGCCCCGGCGGGCGTACCCCTTGATGTACGTCTCCAGGGTCGGCTGCTCGCCCCAGATGTCGGCGGCGGCCGTGAAGGAGTCGGCGAGCGAGGTCTTGACCGCGTCGTCGCCGAAGAGCCCCACCTCCGGCAGGGTCTTCAACTCCTGGTAGAGCAGGAGCGACCAGAGCCGGGCGGCCTCCCCGAGCAGCGGCAGCTCGACCTCCTCCACCTCGTATCCGGCCTCGGCGAGGCGCTGTGCCGCGTCGTCGAGCGAGGCGGAGACGGTCGGGTGCAGGGCGGTCGGGCCCGCGTCCCGTACGACCGCGATCCTGACCGGGCGGGCCCCCGGCTCCCCGAGCCGAGGCAGTTCCGGCAGTCCGACCGGGTCGGTCAGGTCCGCCGACATCATGGCTTCCAGCCCCAGGCGTACGTCGTCGACCGTCCACCCCAGCGGTCCGTGCACCGCCATCGTCTGGAACGACAGCGGGGCGTCGAACCCCTCCCCGGACCCGTCAGGCCCCGGTTCCGTGGCCGAGACCAGCCCGACGGTGGGGCGCAGGCCCACCGCACCGCAGCAGAAGGCGGGGAACCGGATCGAGCCCCCGATGTCGTTGCCCTGGGCGATCGGCACCATTCCCGAGGCGACCGCGGCGGCGGCCCCGCCGGAGGAGCCGCCGGGTGTGTGCCCGGCGTCCCACGGGTTGAGGGTGGTGCCGTACAGGTCGTTGGCGGTGAACCAACGAACCGCGAACGCAGGGCTGTTGCTGCGTCCCATGAGGTTCGCGCCGGCCGTCCGCAGCCCCGCGAGGCACTCGGCGTCCGCCGGGGCGATGGCGTCCGCCCAGGCCGGTACGCCGTGCGAGCTGGCGTATCCGCGCAGCGAGGTGTTGATCTTGGTGGCGACGGGGACGCCGTGCAGCGGCGGCAGCGGTTCGCCCGCGACCGTCCTGCGGTCCGCTTGGGCGGCCTGGGCCAGGGCTTCCTCGGGGCGGAGGTCGACGAGGGCGTTGACGGAGGGGTTGACCTCGTCGATACGTCCGAGGAAGGCCTGTGCGACCTCGGTCGCGGAGAAGTCCTTGTCCCGTATCCCGGCGGCCAGGTCGGCGGCCGAACGGTCCCAGAGGGGCTTTTCGGTGGGGGTGGTGTTCATGGTGTTGCCTCCTGGGGTACGAAGTTCGGCTGTACGGAATGCTGCACGGAGTGCGGCTCGCGGGCCGGGATCACCGCCCGGTGCCGCCGAGGTACGCCGCCCACGGCATCCCCATGTAGGCGAAGGACGTCGGCGCCCCACTGATCCGCTTGTTGAGGAACATCCGCTCGTGCGTCGCGGCCAGGAAGACCGCCGGAACGGTCGGCGTGAACGAGGCCTGGGCGTCCGCGTACGCCTTGGCGGATGCGGCCGGGTCCTGGGCGGTGCGCGCCTGCCCGAGCAGCCGGGTCGCCTCCGGGTTCCGATAGCCGGTCCAGTTGAACAGCCCACGCGGCGCGACCATTTGCTCCACGTACGACGCGGGGTCGGGCATCGAGACGTATCCGAAGGTCAGCACCAGGTCGAGGCCCTCGCGGATCGACGGGTCGTAGAAGAGCGAGGACATCTCGGTGGGCTGGAGCTGCCGGATCGTGAGGTCGACGCCGATCTTCTTGGCCGATGCCTGGAGGAAGGTGAGGACCTGGAGGCCCTTCTGGTCACCGGCCGGAATCGCGGCCACCAGCGGCCGGCCCACCGGGCGCGCCTGCGCGAGGAGCTGCTTGGCCTTCGCCAGGTCGGGCTTCTCCGGCACGGCGGGCAGCGCCTGGTAGGCGGCGTCGAGCTGGGTGGCGGCCGGGTCTCCGCGCCACGTGAGGGGTGGCACGAGGGACTTGAGGGTGGTGGCGTCGCCGTGGAAGACGTTCTTGATGAGCGCGGTGCGGTCGAGGGTGAGGGAGAGGGCGTCCAGCAGGCGGCGGTCGGCGGCGGGTGAGGCGGCGTTGCCGGGGATGAGCAGGACGTTCTGGGTGGACGGGCCGAGGTGGAGGGCACCGGTGCCCGCGCGGGCGAGCGCGGTGGCGCCGCTGGGCGGCAGTTCGTAGCTGCCGTCGACCTCGCCCGAGAGCAGGGCGCTGGTGAGGGTGTTGCTGTTGGTGAGGAACTTGAAGACGACCTCCGCCGCCTTGGGCCTCAACTCCCGGTCCCAATAGGCGTCGTTGCGGGTCATCGTGATGCTGTCGCCGGACTTCCAGGCCCCGAGTTTGAAGGGGCCGGTGCACATGAGCCCACCCTTCGCGGTGCCGTAGCCGCCGCCGGCCCTGCGGACGTACGACTGCTGACTGACCGCGCCGAAGGAGGTGGAGAGGGCCTTGGGCAGGCTCTGGTCGTAGACCTTGGTGCGGAGGGTGACCTGGTGGGGTCCGGTGGCCCGGATCGTCGCGACCGTGGAGAGGTAATTCCCGTACAGCGCCTGGGTCTTGGGGTCCTTCTGACGTTCCAGACTGTGGATGACGTCCTGCGGGGTCATCGGCGATCCGTCCCAGAACTTCACGTCCGGGCGGAGGTCGAGAACGAGGGTGCGGGGGCCCTTCCAGGCGACCTTGGTGGCCAGACCGGGGGCAAGGGTGAAGTCGGCGTTCATCCGGGTGAGGGTGTCGCAGAGGTTCGCCTCGACGGTCTGGGGCGAGTAGTCGCCGACCTTGGCCGGGTCGAGAGTGGTGGGTTCGCCGTACGGGAGGGCCCAGGTGATCCGGTCGACGGGGGCGGTGCCGCGGGGCGTGGTGGTGGTGAGGCGGGGAGAGGCGGGTCCGCCCGCGCCCGGGGCGGGGGAGGAGGTACAGGCGGATGTGGTGAGCAGTCCCAGCAGTCCTGCGCAGGCGAGCGCGGCGTGCGTTGCTCTTGGCGGCATGGTCGGGGCTCCTTGACGGAGGGGCGGGGTGAGGGTGAGGGGGGAGCGCGGCGCTGACCGGGGCGGTGTTCGGGGGGCCGAACCAGCGGTGCGACGAGGAGTGCGATGAAGATGCGACGTAATGAACGAGCGTCATATAACACTGTTGCATGACACGCTTGCATCTCCCGGCCGTACCCGTCAAGACCTGACGGGGTCCGGCCGGGAGGCGCGAAATCCGGGGGTGGCGCGGGGGCCCGGCTGCGGGTAGCTTCGGCGTCCAACCCGGTCCGATCGGCCCGGCGTTCACCCTGAGAGCCTGTGCCCACACCCCGGCCGGGCGCCTGCCACCTGCCCACGCTTCCGTGGGGGCCGGACGTGGGCCCGTGCCGCACGACCTCACTTCGCTGCGTCCGCTACGCCGTTACGCCGTTACGTCACCCAGGGACGGGACGGCGCCACGCCGTGCGCCCACTCCCCGACGTACCGGCAGATGCCCCAACCCAATCGCCACCGAACGGAGTTCACCCATGCCCGACACTCCCCCCTCCCCCACCTCCTCCGGCTTCTCCCCCGCCCTCACCTTCGCCTTCGAGATACGCGCCCAGGTCAGCGAAACCCTGCACATCGGCCACGGGGACGGCGAGGTCACCGAGTTCACACCCATCACCGGCGGCACCGTGGAGGGCCCACTGCTGCGCGGCACGGTGCTCTCCGGCGGCGGCGACTGGAGCAGCACCCGGGGCGAGGTCTGCGAACTGGACGCCCGCTATCTGATCCGCGCCGAGGACGGCGCGGTGATCGACATCGCGAACCGTGGCTTCTACCGGCCGAAGGCGGACAGCCCCGACCAGTTCGAGGGTGACCTCCAGGTCACCGAGGCCGGCCACTACTACCGCACGTCCCCGGTCTTCCGCACGGACGCGCCCGCCCATCGCTGGCTGGCCGAGACGGTGTTCGTGGGGCTGGCGCGGCCGGAGGGGAAGGAGCAGGACGTGGTGGCGATCCGGATGTACGCGGTCCGGTAGTGCGGTCTGCACAGGCCCGGCCGGGGAGACGCTAGTCGGCGCCGGCCGCCGCACCCGGAACATCGATCCAGCGGGCGGCCGCGTCAAAGAGGTCCGTCGGGTTGCTGTTGAACGCGATCGCCGCGTCGGGAGCGTGCCGCCGTACCAGATTGATCACCGTCTCGAACAGCTCCACCTGGTCCTCGGCCTTGCGCACCCCGCCGCCCACCACGACGCACTCCCACGTCTGGGCGCGCAGGGCGGTGACGACGCTCTCCGGTACGTCGTCGCCGGTGAGGCCGAACAGACAGAGCTCCGCACCCACCCCGTGGGCGGCGAATCGGGCCATGCTCACTTCGATGGCGTCGGCGACCGGCCTGGGGTCCCAGGGCCCGGGGACCCGGTACGGATCGAGGCCGATCACGAGAACGCGCGGCGTCGGAACGCTGGAGTTCATCCCATGGACCCTACGGCGCGCGGGCCACGGCGGACAGGGGGCGGCGGGTGCTCCTTGCGGGCGCGGGACGAACCGGGGTAGGCATCCACCATGAATCGATGGTGGAAACCCGTGTCTCTGGCGGTGGGGGTCGCGGTCGCGGCATCCGCCCTCGGCACTCTGCTGACCGACCGGGAATGGGGCTGGGGCTTCGTCATCCGCTGCATCGGCCTTGCGGTGACGTACCTGCTGCTGGGGGTGGTGATGGCGCGCTCCCGACGCCGCGCCGAGGCGCGGGACGCACAGCACATGCGGGAGATACGGGAGGCGCGGCGGCGAGGCTGAACCGCCGGACGGGGCGCGAGTGCCGGGGGCGCGACAGACCTCTGCCGTGCGGAGGTTGCCTCGGACGCGGGCTCTCAGTCCGCCTCCAACTCCTCCGCCCTGCGCTTCATCCCCTCCGCACGGGCGTCCCAGTCGGGGCCGTGGAGCCAGAGGGAGTCGGCTGCCTCGCGGAGCAGAGCCGGGTCGTCGGGGCGCTGGAGGAGAGCCAGCCGGTAGGACAGGTTGAGGATCCACACCGGCAGGTTGCCGTCGGCGAGGTTCGGGGCGAGCGCGTGCAGCATGGCGAGGATGGAGTCCGCGTCGGCGAAGGTGAGTTCCTCGACGAAGAAGTGCTCGTGGTGCTGGGCCTCGCACGGTGGGGTGGGGCCGAACTCGTCCCCGTAGATGCAGCGGGCGTGCTCCGTCAGGGTCCTGTGCATGTCAGGGAGGGTATGCCGTCACGGCCCCGGGCACACCGCACGCCCGGAGGCCCGACCCCGCCGACTGCTCGGCGGAATCCGGCCCCGGGCGTGTGGCGCCCCTGCCCAGGGGATCCTTCACGAGTGACCCTGCCTGGACCCCGGTGGTCGCCTAGACCCCGATGATCCGGATCGACGGGTCTTCCTCCGTGTGCAGGTAGAGCCTCTCCCGCGAGTTCTCCTTCTCCAGTTCCAGCACCAGCCGGTACCGGTGGACTCCGGGCTTGGCGGTGCTCAGGACGGTGCCGGCCCAGTAGTAGTAGACGGGGGTGAGCGGCGAGCGCATCTTGTCGGGCATGCCGTAGATCTTCAGCTCGGTGAAGATCTTCCGTTCCGCCACGTCCTCCTCGTCACCCAGCTCGGTGTCCAGGAACACGATGTTGTTGATCTTCGGCATGGGCGGCCAGGTGCCGTCGAGGCGCTTCTCCATGTCGAGCGGCCGGATGATCCAGTTGATCACCTGGCCCTGCTTGCAGACGGTCTCCAGGTGCTGAGTGCCCTGGCCGGAGCCGCCGACGCTGTTGTCCATCATGAACAGGGCGTCGTCGAGCGAGTTGTTCTCGGTCGCCTTCTCCAGGTCGATCAGGATGACGATGTTGAGCTGTACGGAGTTGAGCTGTCCGGGGTTCTGCTTGGACACCTCCGTGTCGGTCGAGGTGTCCCTGGTCTCGCGTGCGAGGGTGCCTTCGGTACGGGCTCGGGGGGTCATCGCTTCTCCTTCCGGGTGGTCGCGGCGGCGCGCGCACCGACCAGGGACGGGGTCAGGGAGGTGGTGACGGGCTCGGTCCTGGTACCCACCCGGAAGTTGAGCCGGTAGGTGAGCGACTCGACGTCGTCGGTCTTGACGGTGCCGATCCAGTACGCGACATCGGTGCCCGGGTAGACCTTGCGGACCGGCTCGCAGATCTCCGGGTCGATCACGACGTCGTCGATGGCGACGAACGCCTCGCACTCCAACGCCAGTACGTTCCACAGCAGTTGGTCACCGCGCCGGACCGAGGTACGCAGCTCCTCGGTGCCGAATCCGGTGGAGCCGCCCGCCAGGTTGGTGTCGTACAGGTAGAGGTGGCCCTGCGCGCTGTTGGACGCGAGGGCGCCCACGACGTCCACCACCGCGGTGATGGAGATGGGCCGCCGTACCCCGTTCTCGCGCAGTATCGCCTTGCCTGCCATCGGTTCCTCCTTCTTGGTACGTCGTCGGGTCGCCGGAACCGGCGCCTGGGCCGACGCCGGGACTGGGAACGGGTCGGGGCCGGTGGCCGTCATCCGCGTGCGGTCGGGATCGGGAGCACGCCGAGCCCCGCCTTGGTGAAGGCGTTGCGCTTGGGTTCGGTGGTGATCCTCAGGGCGGAGTCGACGGTCAGGTTCACCGGCTCCCAGAGGGTCTCGCCGGCCTGCTGGACCAGCTTGTGGAGCTGGATGCGCATCGTGTACGCGTAGGTGCCGGGGCGGGAGCTGTCGACGGTGGCCGACCAGTACCAGCCGTCGGTGACCAGGTCCGGGGAGCCGTACTCGGCCGGGTACATGATCTTCTCGTCGACCGCTTCGCCGTAGATGTCCGTGATCACCGGCGCCGGGTAGCTGTGCGCTCCGGCGTCGTCACTGACGACCTTGCCGGTCACATCCAGGACCTTCTGCCCGGACAGCCGTCCCTTGGTGCGGCGGGTGGTCTTGATCCGGGTGCCCGCGGTCCTGCGGATCCGGGCCAGTTCGGCGGCGGACTCCTCGCTGCCGGCGGGGCCCGAGCCGGCCAGCCGGTCCAGCTGTTCGAGTGCGTCCTCGTCACTCTGCCGGGCGCGGTCGGCCTCGTAACCGCGCGGGACGGTCGGCGGGATCGAACCGAGGCTGTACGGCAGCCAGTTGAGCACCTGCTCGCTGGCCTGCGATCCGTCGCTCCAGTACGAGCCGTTGATCGCGGTGACCAGCCCGTTGGTGCCCTGGCCGTCGGAGCCGTGCAGCTTCATGTTGTCGAAGAGATAGGTGTGGTCCTGCAGGGACTTGGACTCCAGCGCGCTGCCGACGTCCACGAGCACGATGATCGCTAACTGCTGGGGCATGGTTCCTCCGGTCGGGACGATGAACGGGTCCTGCGGGTGGTGCGCACGGTCGGCCCTAGACGCACATCAGTGCGGGCGAGTCGATGTACAGGGTGCTGAACTCGCCCTCGTACATCTGGAGTTCGAGGCGGTACTTGTGCGCGACGCCGGACGGCAGCTGCGGGACGATGCCGGTCCACACGTCGAGGTCGAGCTTGTCGCCGTCGCCCTCGGGAACCTCGTCGGCGTGCGCGGGCCCGCGTCCCGCACCCTGGGCGCCGCCGTGACCGTTCTCGCCCGCGCTCGCGGGCTTGCCGTCCTCGCCCAGGAAGGTGATGTTCTTGATCTCGACGGGGGTCTGGAGGTCGAGCGCCAGGACGGTCCACTGCACGATCTGGCCGGGCCTGACGAGGGTGACCAGGTCCGGGGTGCCCTGCGACCTGCTCTGGTGGTCGCCGTTGTCGACGAGGGAGAGGTTGCCGTGCAACAGCGACCTGTCCGAGAGGGCGCCGATGACGTCGACCACGGCGATGATGTTGACCTGCTGTTTCATGCTCACTGCTCACTCCATCCGGTCGTTACGGGTACGGGTTCGGGTACGGAGTCGGTTCGGGTGCGGGGTTGATTCGGGTGCGTCGTCGGTACGGCCACGGGGCCAGGGCCCCTTGGGCGTCACCCCCGGTCGCGTACCAGCGGCACCTTGCCGACCGCGGTCCGCTCGATCTCGGGCGCGTGCCGGGGCACGAACACCAGCTGGAACTGGTAGCCGGTCTTCTCGATCGAGACGGCGTTCGCCTCGCCGTGGTTGAAGAGCGACAGCGAGCGCGGCAGCGCCCTCAGCCAGGCCTCCCGCATCCCGTACGGGCCGAGCGCCGACTCCGTACGGAAGCTCATGGAGATCACGTCGTCCACCGAGGCGTACAGCGTGAGCATCTTGCTCTCGCGGTGGTTGGCGAACTGGAACTCGTGGGCGACCTCGTCGAGATCGACCGCGCCCACCGCCCTGAGCTCGTCGCGCAGCGCCTCGTAGGCACGGGCGGCCGAGTACTGGCTGTCGTTGAGGTGCAGGACCTCCCCGGTGCGGCCCGCGAACTCGAACTGGTGGGTTTTCAGGTCGGGTTGGTCGATCCGCGGCCTGCGGATCATCCGGTCGCCCAGCTTCAGCCGCAGCAGGGGTGCCTCGTGGGCGTGCAACCGGGTGACGACGAGTTCGCCCTCCTCGCCCTCCTTCACCCAGCGCCCGTTCTCGTCCACGATCTCGACCAGATGCAGACCGGGCACGGAGGCCAAGTACGGCGAGTTCGCGTCGAGTTGGAGACCGAGGGTCTCGGCCTGGGTGGCGGCGAAGTAGCTGAGGATGGACAGGTTCGGGTACATCGCCAGGAGTTCGGTGCGCTTGCGCTGCGGCAGCACTCCGCTGCCGTACAGGGCGACCCGGAAACTCTCCTTGGCCTCCTGGCTCATGCCGGCGCCGAGCTCGGCGAGGATCGCGATGCCCGCCGTGATGCCCATCAGCGCCTTGGGGCCCCGGTAGGAGAACATGTGCTCAAGGACGGGCGCGGTGACCGGCCCGGCTCCTATGTAGTTGACGCCCGGCACGCTCTGGAGCACCCCGCCGACCATGGTGCCGCTGCTCCACATCTGGTAGTCGGCGAGGGTGGTGAGCAGCCACTTCGGGTCGCTTCCCTGGAGGTAGCGGCCGAGTTGGTGGACGCCCATGAAGCGGCCGGCGATCTCGTACGTGTCCTGGAGTTCGCGCAGCGAGTAGACGACTTCCAGCGGGCTGCCGCCACTGGTGCCACCACTGGCGACGACCTCGAAGCCGCCGCGGCCGAGCGGCACCACCATGCCGGGGCGCGCGCCCATCAGGAAGTCGCGCTGGACGTCCTTGTCGGAGAGCGGGATGTCCTGCCACTGCGCGTACGAGGCGGGGGCGCCGAGTATCCCCGCGCCGGCCAGGCGCTCGCGCCACAGCGGGTTGAGCTGCACGGTGTGGATCATCTGCTGGAGCCTGCGCAGCACCAGGGCGTCCTGGATCTCGTGCGACAGCTCGCTGTACGTCGCCCCGCAGGCCCGTTCGGCCTCGTGCATCTTGCTGGCGAAGGACGGCAGAACGGCGACGGCGTCGATGGACGCGGGTCGCCATTCATGGTCCGGAATAAGCCACTCGGCCAATTGGCGGGCCTTGACGGGATTCTGGGTGTGTTGCGGGACGTGCGGGGCGTTCACAGTGCTCACTCTTGTGTCCCTTCGTGATGCCGGTCGTCTTCCTACTGGGCGTCGCGCTGGTCTTCGTAGTGGGCCATCAGCTCTTGTCCCGATTTCCGGACCTCACTGAGCAGCATCCGGAAGTTCTCCACCGTGATGCGGTGATTCATCATCACCACGCGCAGGGCGGCGACACCGTCCACGTTCACCTTGGAGATGAAGAAGTTTCCCTGGAACTTCACCTTGTTCCGGATGTCCTCCTGGAGGCGGTGGATGTTTTCCGGGGCGAGGGTTCCGGGAACGTACCGGAAGCACAGAATGTTCGCCTCCGGCCGGTGCACGGTTTGGAAATCGCTTTCTTCCGCAACGACGTCGTACGCGTCCTGCGTCAGCTGACAGAGGTACTCGATCTTTTCGGCGAACAACGCCCGGCCGTACATGGACCACAGCACCCAGAGCGGCATGATCATGGGGCGTTTGGTGCATTCGAAGTTCTTGTCGCCGCTGTCGAGCGCGGTGTAGATGTCCTGCTGCTCGTCGAAAACATAACTTGCCTTCTGGCGGAAAGCCCCGCGACTGTGTTCTTTGTTGCGGTAGAAGAGCAGTGTGCAGGGAGCGGGCACGAACATCATTTTGTGCGCGTCCCAGGCCAGCGAATCCACTTTCTCGATTCCGTGCAGCTTCTTTCGGAGCCGCTCCGAGACGAGCAGGCTGGCGCCGTGCGCCCCGTCCACATGGAGCCAGATGTTCCGCTCGTGTGCGAGGTCGGCGAGTGCGTCGAGCGGGTCGAAGGCACCGACCGAGGTGGTGCCCGCGGAGGCGACCAGGCAGAACACCTCCAGGCCGCGTTCCTCGGCGGCCGCCAGTGCCGGACCGGCCTGTTCCACGCAGATCTGCTGCTCGGCGTTGAGCGGCAGCCTGACCAGCTGGTCCTCGCCGATCCCCATGACACCGGCTGCCCGGGAGACGCTGTAGTGCACATCGGCACCGACGGCGACGGCCGGCCTGCCCCGCCCCTGGAGGGCGGCGCCGCCCTTGGTCCAGTACTCGGGAAAGCGCCGGTTGCGGGCGGCCAGCAGGGCGGTGAGGTTGGCCAGCGAGCCGCCCGACGTGGTCACCATGTCGAAGCTGCCGCACTCCCAGCCGATGAACCTGTTGAGCTCGTCGGCCATGATCCGCTCGGCCACATTGGGCAGTTGGCCGGCCTCGTAGAACGACGAGGGCTGGTTGACCACCGAGCTGACGAAGTCGACGACGCCGCCGAGCGGCACCACTCCGGAGAACTGCCGCCCCATGTAGCCGGGCGAGTGGACCGGGATGCCGGTCCTGACGTACAGGTCGACGATCGCTGCCAGCTTCTCCTCGTCGAAGGCGGCGATGCGCGTGCTCTCGTCGGTCATCAGGGACCGCGCCGCTTCGGTGAGCCGTGCCGGGTCGACGAGTTCGAGCCCCTTGATCGCCTGGTCCGCGAGATGCTTCTCCAGTTTGGCGAGCACCGACTCCGAGCTCTCGCGGAACACCTGCGCGTCAAACGCTTCGAGCAGTAGCTCTCCTTGCGCTCCGGACGGTAACTCCCCTTGCCCCCCGGCCAGTAATTCGCCCTGGCCCCCCGCGTCCTTCACCGAACTGGATTCCGTCACCGGATCTCCCTGAAGTCATTCGGAAATTCCTGTGGTGCGTACGCCGCGTACGACGACGTCGAGCGGCGCATTGGCACCCCTGAAAGAGTGTTCGGCAGCCCGAAGCAGCCCGCGAGGCGGACGATTGGTGAACAGTGAATTACCCCCTCCTGGCAATCCTCTGCTTTTCCCCCAAGCACAGCGGTCAACCTGAGTGGTTGTCAGCTCCCTGCGCTCGGACCACGTTAGGGCCTTTCCATTCACTGGCCAGTCATCACGGAATGTATGTCCGAAACCCTGTCAGGAACGCCGGCCGGGTCATCCGCGGAGCCGCCCCTCCGGCAAACCACATCCGCCACACCAGGCAAACCGCTTTCCGAGGTTTCCGGACAATGTATTCCTGGATCACATTCCGGATGACGGAACTCCGCAGGAAGTGGGCCGGACAGGGAGAGATACCGCCCGGTTGGTACAGACCGAGAGGGCCGGTTTCCCGCCATCGACAAGAATGTCAATAACGGGACTGCGTCTGGCAGTTGCCGGACGCCCATTCCTCGGAACGAATCTCTGTTCGGAAGGGTGTTCCGGCCAGAAGCGCCCCTTTGATACTCCGGTGCGAGTCGGCCGCGCCCGCTCACTCGCCGAACAGGGGTACCACCGGTGCCGCGCATGGCCGCAGGCGGGCCCGGTGTGCTGCTGGGCCCGCCTGCGGCGGCGTACGGTTCGGATCGATTCAGATCGAATCAGATCGGTTAGAGCCCGTTTCTCAACCCGTCAGTGCGCGGGCTTCGCCTTCAGCAGGTCCCTGAGCGCGGTGTTCAGCTCCAGTACGTTCACCCGCGGCTCACCCATGAAGCCGAGGATCCGGCCGTCGGTGTGCTGCGCCACGAGCCGCTCGACCGCCGCGACATCGAGCTTGTTCCGCTCTGCGACCCGGTGGGTCTGGATCTCCGCGTACCGGGGGGAGATGTGCGGGTCCAGGCCGGAGGCCGAGGAGGTGACGGCCTCCGCCGGGATCTCGGCCGGGCTGACCTGGTAGGTCGCGGTGGCGTTGTCCTTGACGACCGCCGCCTTGGCATCGTTGACGGCCTTGAGGAGGTCCTCGTTGTCACCGGACTTGTTGGTGGCGCCGGAGAGGATCAGCGAGTACTGGGTGTTCACGCTGTTGCTGCCCAGGCCGCCGGAGGGACGCGGCTGGAACCACTTGAGGTCGGGGACCGGCGCTTCCCCCGCGTCGTCCGGGTTCTTCTTCGGGAGGTTGTAGCTCTGGCCGATCAGCGAGGAGCCGACGACCGTGCCCTGCGCGTCCTTGATCTCCGAGCCGTTGGCCCGGTCGGAGAACGCGGCCTGGGCGACGCCGGTGAGGGCCAGCGGGTAGATCACTCCGCAGAGCACCGTCAGTACGAGGAGGGCGCGCAGACCCGCGCCGAGCAGGCGGGCGCTGTTGCCGAGGGAGTTGTTCATGGTCGTCACCCAATGCCGGGGATGAGGGAGAGAAGCATGTCAATGATCTTGATGCCGATGAACGGGGCGATCAGACCGCCGAGACCGTAGATCCCGAGGTTGCGGCGGAGCATCCGGTCGGCGCTGGTCGGCCGGTAGCGCACGCCCTTCAGGGCGAGCGGCACCAGGGCGATGATGATCAGCGCGTTGAAGATGACGGCCGACAGGATCGCGGACTCCGGCGAGGTCAGGCCCATGATGTTGAGCTTGTCCAGCGACGGGTAGGCGACCGCGAACATCGCGGGGATGATCGCGAAGTACTTCGCGACGTCGTTGGCGATCGAGAAGGTCGTCAACGCGCCCCGGGTGATGAGGAGTTGCTTGCCGATCTCGACGATCTCGATCAGCTTGGTGGGGTTGGAGTCGAGGTCCACCATGTTCCCGGCCTCCTTGGCGGCCGAGGTTCCGGTGTTCATGGCCACGCCGACGTCCGCCTGGGCCAGCGCGGGCGCGTCGTTCGTACCGTCACCGGTCATCGCGACCAGCTTTCCGCCGGCCTGCTCGCGCTTGATGAGCGCCATCTTGTCCTCGGGCGTGGCCTCCGCGAGGAAGTCGTCGACGCCCGCCTCCTCGGCGATAGCCTTGGCGGTCAGCGGGTTGTCACCCGTGATCATGACCGTCTTGATGCCCATCCGGCGCAGCTCGTCGAACCGCTCGCGCATGCCGTCCTTGACGACGTCCTTCAGGTGGATCACACCGAGCACCCGTGCCCCGTGCTCCGCGTCCTCGCGGGCCACCAGCAGGGGCGTTCCGCCGGCCTGGGAGATCAGAGCGGTGAGCGTCTGCGCGTCGGGGGCGACGGCTCCGCCACGCTCCTCGACCCACGCGACCACCGAACCGGCCGCCCCCTTGCGGACCTTGTGCCCGTCCACGTCCACACCCGACATCCGGGTCTGGGCGGTGAACTCGACCCACTCGGCGCCGGTCAGCTCGCCCTGGTGGCGCTCGCGCAGCCCGTACTTCTCCTTCGCCAGTACGACGATGGAGCGGCCCTCAGGAGTCTCGTCCGCGAGGGAGGACAGCTGGGCGGCGTCAGCGAGTTCGGCCTCCGTGGTGCCCTTGACCGGGACGAATTCGGCGGCCTGACGGTTGCCGAGGGTGATGGTGCCGGTCTTGTCGAGCAGCAGCGTCGATACGTCGCCGGCGGCTTCCACCGCGCGGCCCGACATGGCCAGCACATTGCGCTGGACCAGGCGGTCCATGCCCGCGATGCCGATCGCGGAGAGCAGCGCGCCGATCGTGGTGGGGATCAGGCAGACCAGGAGTGCGGTGAGCACGATCATCGAGGTCTGTTCGTCGGCGCCCGCGTAGATCGCGAAGGGCTTCAGGGTGACGACGGCGAGCAGGAAGACGATGGTCAGCGAGGCGAGCAGGATGTTCAGCGCGATCTCGTTGGGCGTCTTCTGCCGGGCGGCGCCCTCGACCAGGCTGATCATGCGGTCGATAAAGGTCTCGCCGGGCTTCGTCGTGATCTTGATGACGATGCGGTCGGACAGCACCTTGGTACCGCCGGTGACGGCCGAACGGTCGCCGCCGGACTCGCGGATGACCGGCGCGGACTCGCCGGTGATGGCGGACTCGTCGACGGAGGCGACGCCCGCGACGACGTCACCGTCGCCGGGGACGATGTCGCCGGCCTCGCAGACCACCAGGTCACCGATGCGCAGCTCGGTGCCGGGCACCTGCTCCTCGTCCCGGCCGACCGGGTCCTTGCCGACCAGGCGGCGGGCGACGGTGTCGGTCTTGGCCTTGCGCAGGGTGTCGGCCTGCGCCTTGCCGCGGCCCTCGGCGACCGCCTCCGCCAGGTTGGCGAAGAGGGTCGTGAGCCACAGCCAGACGGTGATCGCCCAGCCGAACCAGTCGTCCGGGTTCAGGATCGCCAGGACGGTGGTGACCACCGACCCGATCAGCACCACGAACATCACGGGGGACTTGACCATCACTCGCGGATGCAGCTTGCGGACCGCGTCCGGCAGCGACTTGAGCAGCTGCCCCGGGTCGAACAGTCCCGCGCCCACCCGGCCCGCCTCGCCGTGGTGCCCGGTGGGGGCATCGCTGTGCGGGGCGAGAGCCGGGGCAGAGGTGGAGGTGGACGTGGAGGTGGGCATGGCGCCGGACTCCTCATGCTTCTTCGTGTCGGTGGTCATGACGCCAGCCCTTCGGCCAGCGGTCCGAGGGAGAGCGCCGGGAAGTACGTCAGACCGGTGATGATCATGATGGTGGCGACCAACAGGCCTGTGAACAGCGGCTTTTCGGTACGGAGCGTGCCGACCGTCTTCGGTACCGGTGTCTGCTCCGCGAGCGAACCCGCCAGCGCCAGCACGAACACCATGGGCAGGAAGCGGCCGAGCAGCATCGCCAGACCGATGGTGGTGTTGAACCAGTCGGTGTCGGCGTTGAGCCCCGCGAAGGCGGAACCGTTGTTGTTGGCGCCCGAGCTGTAGGCGTACAGGATCTCGGAGAAGCCGTGCGCACCGGAGTTCGTCATGGAGTCGGCCGGGGTGTCCAGCGCCATCGCGGCGGCGGTGAAGCAGAGCACCAGCGCCGGGGTGACCAGGATGTAGCACGCGGCGAACTTGATCTCGCGGGTACCGATCTTCTTGCCCAGGTACTCGGGCGTGCGTCCGACCATCAGCCCGGCGATGAACACCGCGATGATCGCCATGACCAGCATGCCGTAGAGACCGGAACCGACCCCGCCGGGCGCGATCTCGCCGAGCTGCATGCCCAGCATGGTGATGCCGCCGCCGAAGCCGGTGTAGGAGGAGTGGAAGGAGTCGACGGCGCCGGTGGAGGTCAGCGTGGTGGTGACCGCGAAGATCGAGGAGGCGGCGATGCCGAACCGGGTCTCCTTGCCCTCCATCGCGCCGCCCGCGGCTTCGAAGGCGGGGCCCTTGCCGGCGAACTCGGTGGCCCACATCAGCAGGATGAAGCCGAGCCAGATGACCGCCATGGTGGCGAGGATCGCGTAGCCCTGCCTGATCGAGCCGACCATCCGGCCGAAGGTCCGCGTCAGCGAGAACGGGATGACCAGGATCAGGAAGATCTCGAAGAGGTTGGTGAACGCGTTGGGGTTCTCGAAGGGGTGGGCCGAGTTGGCGTTGAAGTAACCGCCGCCGTTGGTACCCAGCTCCTTGATGACCTCCTGCGAGGCGACCGCGCCGCCGTTCCACTGCTGCGCGTTCCCGGCGAACTGGCCGACCTCGTGGATGCCGGAGAAGTTCTGGATGGCGCCGGAGGCGACCAGCACGAGCGCGCCGACGACGGACAGCGGGAGGAGGATGCGGACGCATCCGCGTACCAGGTCCGCCCAGAAGTTGCCCAGTTCACCGGTGCGGGAGCGGGCGAAGCCCCGTACCAGCGCGGCCGCGACGGCCATGCCGACGGCGGCGGAGACGAAGTTCTGCACCGCGAGGCCACCGGTCTGTACGACGTGGCCCATGGCCTGCTCGCCGTAGTACGACTGCCAGTTGGTGTTGGAGACGAACGAGGCCGCGGTGTTGAAGGCCTGGTCAGGGTCGATCGAGGCGAACCCGAGCGAGCCGGGCAGCGAACCCTGGAGCCGCTGCATCACGTACAGGAAGAGGACACTCACCAGCGAGAAGGCGAGGACGCCGCGCAGATAGGCGGGCCAGCGCATCTCGGTGTCCGGGTTCGCCCCGACCGCCTTGTACATCCACTTCTCGACCCGCAGGTGCTTGGTGGAGGAGTAGACCCCGGCCATGTAGTCGCCCAGCGGGCGGTAGACGAGGGCGAGCGCCGCTATCAGCGCGAGGAGCTGGAGGACGCCAGCGAGTTGAGGACTCATGTCCGTGCTCAGAACCTCTCCGGGCGTACGAGGGCGAGGATCAGATATCCCAGCAGGGCGACGGCCACGATCAGGCCGACGATGTTCTCGGCAGTCACAGCTTCGTCACCCCCTTGGCGACGAGTGCCACCAGCGAGAAGACCGCGATCGTGGTGACGACGAAGGCCAGGTCGGCCATCGGGGAGCTCCTGAGGAAGAGGTGGGGTGGAGACACAGGCGCTGAGCGTTTGTGCTCGGACTTGATGAGCAAAGCGCCTTCCCCGGCCACTTCGGTTTCCCTTGACGCCTCCCATACGAGGCGGGGGTGCCTCTTTACGGATCCCGTACGCGTGGCCGCCCCGGGGGTATCGGGCGAGGATGAGCGGGCGTGCGCGAGGGGCCGTACCGGGGGACCTCGCGGCCGTCGCGCGAACTCCACGCGTGGGAACCAGCCAGCACCAGCCAGCACGAGCCGGACGGGAAGTGCCCCATGACCAGCACGAAAGCCACCGCCCGCCGTTGGCGGGCCTGGCTGCTGGAAGGGCTGAGCGAGCAGTCCGCCCGGCATCCGGGACCGCACGCCACCCCGCCCGCCGAACACAAGGGCCACTCCTGGTGGCGGGTGATGTGCCTGACCGGCGTCGACTACTTCTCCACGCTCGGCTATCAGCCCGGCATCGCCGCCCTCGCCGCCGGGCTCCTCTCCCCGATGGCGACCCTGGTCCTGATCGCGCTCACCCTGCTCGGCGCACTGCCGGTCTACCGCCGGGTGGCGAAGGAGTCCCCGCACGGCGAGGGGTCCATCGCGATGCTGGAGCGGCTGCTGCCCTGGTGGGCGGGGAAACTGCTGGTCCTGGTGCTGCTGGGGTTCGCCGCCACCGACTTCATGATCACCATCACGCTGTCGGCGGCGGACGCCTCCGCCCACGTCGTGGAGAACCCCTTCGCCCCGACCTGGCTGCACGGCGAGAACGTCGTGATCACCCTGGTCCTGGTGGCGCTGCTCGGTGCGGTCTTCCTCAAGGGCTTCCGCGACGCGATCCGGGTGGCGGTGGTCCTGGTGGGCGTGTTCCTGACACTCAATGTGGTCGTGCTCGCCGTGTCCGCCTGGCAGGTGATCAGCCACCCGGTGGTGGTCGGCGACTGGTGGCAAGCGCTGACCGTCTCGCACTCCTCACCGCTGGCGATGGTCGGGGTGGCGTTGCTGGTGTTCCCCAAGCTGGCGCTCGGGATGTCCGGTTTCGAGACGGGTGTAGCGGTGATGCCGCAGGTCAAGGGCGATCCCACGGATACGTACGAGAAACCGGCCGGCCGCGTCCACGGCACCCGCAAGCTGCTCACCACCGCCGCGGTGATCATGAGCTGCTTCCTGCTCCTCTCCAGCCTGGCCACGACCTTCCTGATCCCCCAGGAGGAGTTCAGGAGCGGCGGCAAGGCGAACGGGCGGGCGCTGGCCTTCCTCGCTCATGAACACCTCGGCGAGGTCTTCGGCACCGTCTACGACATCTCCACCATCTGCATCCTGTGGTTCGCGGGAGCCTCCGCGCTGGCCGGGCTGCTCAACCTGGTACCGCGCTATCTGCCGCGCTACGGGATGGCCCCCGAATGGACCGGGGCGGTACGCCCGCTGGTCCTGCTCTTCATGGCGATCGCGGTCTTCATCACCCTGTGGTTCAACGCGGACGTCGACGACCAGAGCGGGGCGTACGCCACCGGGGTACTGGTCCTGATGCTCTCCGCGTCCTTCGCCTCGACCGTCGCGGTACGCAGCCGTGGCCACCGGGCCGCCACCCTCGGGTTCGGGACGATCACCCTGGTCTTCGCGTACACGCTGGTGACCAATGTGATCGAGCGGCCGGACGGCATCAAGATCGCCACTCTGTTCATCGTCGGCATCCTGCTGACCTCCTTCGCGTCCCGGCTGCACCGCTCCTTCGAGCTGCGCGCCGCCGAGGTCGTCTTCGACGAGGAGGCGCTGCGGATCATCGACGAGGTCGCCGCGGACGGTCCGCTGCGGATCATCGCCAACGAGCCGAACGAGCACACCACCGCCGAGTACCGCGCCAAGGAGTACTCCCTGCGCGAGGCCACCCACCTCCCCGACGGCCGACCGGTCCTCTTCCTGGAGGTGTTCGTCGGTGACTCCTCCGACTTCACCGCCGACCTGACCGTGCACGGCGACGAGAAGCACGGGGCGCGGCGGCTGCGGGTGCGCAGCGCGGTGGTGCCCAACACCATCGCGGCCGTACTGATGGTGCTGCGCGACCGCACCGGCCAGGTCCCGCACGCCTACTTCAACTGGACCGAGGGCCACCCCCTCGGCCACCTGCTGCGCTTCCTGGTCTTCGGCGACGGCGAGGTCGCGCCGGTCACCCGGGAGGTGCTGCGCAGGGCGGAGCCGGACCCGGCGACGCGGCCACGGGTGCACGTGGGCTGAGACAGGGGTCGGCCGACGGCTGAGAGCCTGTGTCTGATCCGAGACACAGGCTCTCAGCTTGTGCGTACCTGCTCCACCGGTCAGAACTTCTCCGGGTAGGCGCGTGCCAGCAGCAGGTAGCCGATCAGACCGGCGGCGATCAGCAGCCCGACGATGTTTCCCGCGTTCATGGCGACGCCACTCCCCTTCAGTCGGTTCGGGCCGGTCCCCGGAGCGGTCCGCTGCGGGTGACGTGTCCACCGAAACGCCTGCGGGACCCCGCGTGGAACCCTCTTGACGCGCCCCTGGCACCACGCCCCCGAACGTTGACGCCGTCCTGGCGGGAGGCGCCTCCCGAGGCGCGCGCCATTTGTATCCGAATACACCGAATTGGTGGCTTAGTGTGACGCCGTGAGCACTCCAGCCGACGTCGCGCCGCCCGCGCCCGCCGCCCCGCCTTCCGCGTCCGCTCGCGCACTGCTGCCGATCGTCGCGCCGGCCCTCGCGGTGGGCGTCGGGTGCAGCCTGCTGTTCCTCGGGGTGAGCATCCTCGCCGAAAAGCTTCAGGAGGTGCTCTGGACGGACCTGCCCGACGCGCTCGGCATCGGCGGCTACTCCTCGCTCTGGATGATCGTGATGCTCACCCTCACGGGTGTACTGGTGGGGCTGGTGGTGTGGAAGGCCCCCGGGCACGCCGGTCCCGATCCGGCCACGCTCGGGCTCGGCGGGGAGGAGCCGCTGCGGCTCTACGTGGTGCCGGGGCTGCTGGTCGCCAACGCCCTGATGCTCGCCGGCGGGCCCAGCCTCGGTCCGGAGAACCCGATCATCGCGGCCAATGTCGCGCTCGCGTTCTGGCTCGGCAGCAAGGCACTTCCGAAGGCGCCGGGGGAGATGTGGGTGTCGCTCGCCACGGCGGCGACGCTCGGCGCACTGTTCGGTACGCCGGTCGCCGCCGCGCTGGTGGTCTCCGAGGCGCTGGCGGGGCGGCCCATGCCGATGAAGGGGTCGCTGTGGGACAACCTCTTCGGGCCGCTGCTGGCCGCCGCGGCGGGCGCGCTGACGACTACGCTGGTCGCCTCGCCCTCCTTCGACCTGGGGCTGCCGTCGTTCGGCCGGCCCGGGTGGGCCGATCTGCTGGCTTCCGTGGTGGTCGCCTGCGCGGCCGCGGCACTCGGCATGGTCGCGGTGTGGGCCTTCCCGTATGTGTACCGCGCCTTCCGGAGCCTGAGGCATCCGATGCTGATGCTGCCGCTCGGCGGGCTGGTGCTCGGGCTGCTCGGTGCGCTGGGCGGACATCTGACGCTGTTCAAGGGGCTGCACGAGGTCGGCGAACTGGCCGCGGACCCGGACGGCTGGACGGCCGGGCAGTTCGCGGTGCTGACCGTGGTGAAGCTGGCGGCGCTGCTGGTCGCCGCGTCGTGCGGGTTCCGCGGCGGCCGGATCTTCCCCGCGGTGTTCATCGGTGCCGCGTTCGGGCTGTGCGCGCATGCGCTGGTGCCGGGCGTGAACGTCTCGGTCGGTGTCGCGGCGGGTGTGCTCGGGGTGCTGCTCGCCGTCACCCGGCAGGGCTGGATCAGCCTGTTCACCGCTGCCGTGCTCGTGTCGTCGCCGGGGATCCTGGCCCTGATGTGCATCGCGTCGCTGCCCGCCTGGCTCCTGGTGACGGGCCGGCCGCAGATGCAACTGAAGGAGGACGGGACGCCGTTGCGTTGAGCCGCCCCCGGCGACGTACGCCCTCGGAGCCTGTGTCCGAACCCCCGGCACAGGCCCCCTCAGAGCTCAGCCGCCCGAAATGATCTTCCCCGCGTCGACCTGGTCGCCCGCCGAGTTCTCGGTGACCGAGGGCGGTATCGGCTTGTCCATGCGCAGGGCGAGCCAGAGCAGTTCGGACTGGTCCTTGAGCGGAATCACCCGCTCCTTGTCGATGGCGTCGTAGTCGATGGGCAGCGTGATGACCTTCATGTCCTTCGAGCCGATGCCGCTGAGGCTGTTGCCGAAGGAGAGCAGGGAGCCTACCGAGTTGAGCTTGGAGTCGGTGGTGATGGTCTTGGTGGCGGCGTCCGCGAGGTTGAACATCTTCTTCGGGCTGGTGATACCGATGTCCTTGATCTGCTCCATCAGGGCCTTCATGAAGGCCTGCTGGAGCTGGATCCGGCCGAGGTCGCTGCCGTCACCGACGGTCTTGCGGGTACGCACCAGGCCGAGGGACTGCTCACCGGTCAGCTGGTGGGTGCCGGGCGGGAGATCGAGGTGGCTCTTGGGGTCCTTGATCGCCTTGTTGGTGGTCATACTGACCCCGCCGAGCGAGTCGATCAGGCCCTTGAAGCCCGAGAAGTCGACCTCAAGGTAGTTGTCCATGCGGATGCCGGAGAGCTTCTCCGCCGTCTTCACCGCGCAGACCGGGCCGCCGATCTCGTACGCCGTGTTGAACATCTGGCGCTTCGCCTCGGGTCTGATCTTGGTGCGCCCCACGCACTGGGGGCGGGTGACCAGGGTGTCGCGGGGTATCGAGACGATGCTCGCCTTGTCGCCGCCCTTGTGGACATGGACGATCATCGCGACGTCGGAGCGGGCGCTGCCCACGTCCTCGCCGTACTTCTTGTTCTCTCCCCCGCGGGAGTCCGAACCCAGCACGAGGATGTCCCGGGAGCCGTTGTCGACCTCCGGCGGACGGTCACCGCCGATCTCACCGTCTATGTCGACGGCCCTGAGGTTGCCGTCGAACTTGAAGTACAGCCAGGTCGCGCCGGTACCGGCCAGCAGGAGCACAGGAAGCAGTACAAAAAGCAGAAAAATGGACTTCTTGCTGCGCGGCCGACGCTGCTTGCGCCTGTTCGCGGCCCGCCCGCCGCTCACCTGCTGCTGGTCCTCCTGCTCCTCGGTGCGACCCCTCCCCCTGGACGGCTGTGCCCTGCGCCCCCGACTCTGCTGCTGCCGCCGGCTCCCCGCGGACCGCGAAGGCCCACCCCTGCCACGGTTCCCCATGTACTACTCAGCTCCTCGTAAATCCCCGTGTACCCCCTGTCGCCGTGGATCGGGGATGGAAACTTGTCGACAATTTCCCACATCCTCCATGGGACATTGAGTGTTTAGACGCTCGAACACATGGAAGGGTTGTACGGGGCTTTGTTGCTTCTTTGTGTCCACAAGAGGTACACGAGGCGAACCTCTTGCTCAAGAGGATTCACAAATCGCCAAATTAGGGCATCCAGTCGTTGCAGATACGAACAGGACGCGACCTGGGCTCCACGCCTCCGGCGCTATCCCAGCTCCACGACCCGCGCCCACTCCGGCGGCCTGTCCGGTACGTAGTCGGGGTCGTCCTCGTCCACGAAGCCCGATTCGTGGGGGCGGGGGAAAAGGCCCACCACCGTCCGGCACGACGGGCGCGACGAGGGCCAGGGGGTCTGGCCGTCCGTCAGGACCACGATCACATCGGGGCGGTACTGACCCCGCAGCGCCGTGGTGAAACCGGAGCGGAGGTCGGTGCCGCCACCGCCCACAAGCGGAATCCCCTCCGCGCGGCACAGCGGGTGGGCGACCCGGGCGGCCGCGTCGCACGAAACCACCGAAACCAGGTCGCGGCGGCCGCCCACCGCGCGGGCGATCGCGGCCACTTCGAGGAGTGCGGTGCCCAGTTCGGTGTCGCTGACCGAGCCCGAGGTGTCGATGACCACGGAGACCCTGGGAGGGGTACGCCGCAGGTTGGGCAGCACCACTCCGGGCAGCGAGGCGGCGCGGCGGGCCGGGCGGCCGTAGGTGTAGTCGTCGCCCGAACCTGCCGCCGAGGCGGCGGCACGGATCGCCGCGCCGAGGAGTTCGCGCCAGGGCTGCGGCGGGTGGAAGGCCTCCTTCGCCCAGCGCCGCCACCCCTCGGGGGCGTCCCCCGGCCGCCCCTTGATGCCCTGGGCCACCCGGAAACGGACCGCGTCGCTCTGCTGGGGTGTCAGCCCGTCGGCCCCGTCCGGACCCAGGTCCCAGGGGCGGGCGCTGCCGTCCGCGCCACTGCCGCAGTCCAGCCATTCCATCCCCTGAGTGGTCCGGCCGAGCCGGAACTGACGCAGATAGTCTTCCATCAACTGGCCGCTGCCCAGGCCTAGTTGACTGGGATGGATCGCGCCTTCCGGGAAGACCAGGCCGTCCCCGAACGCGTC
Source organism: Streptomyces sp. NPDC051561 (assembly GCF_044454195.1). Classification (NCBI taxonomy): domain Bacteria; kingdom Bacillati; phylum Actinomycetota; class Actinomycetes; order Kitasatosporales; family Streptomycetaceae; genus Streptomyces; species Streptomyces sp. NPDC051561. Next base: position 345,134 of record NZ_JBITDM010000001.1, read on the forward strand.
GTCGTTGATCTCGCAGTCCGAGGCTATGTTCATCCGCAGCCGCTCCCCCGGGCCGGTCAGTCCGCGCTCGCGGGCAACCCGGTCGCTGCGTGTGTGGTGGTCGCGCAGCAGGTGCGAGACCTCGTGCACCCAGACGCTGGCGAGGTCCTCCTCCGGCATCCTGTCGACGAAGGCGGGCGAGACGTACATCCGCCAGTAGGCGTCCACCCCCATCGTCGGCACCGACCTGTCCTCGATCACATGGAGGGCGAACAGCGCCGAGGCCAGATAGGGCCGGGCCCGGGCGGCGTGCAGACGGGCCGCGAAGAGCTTGTCGTGGTCCAACCCGGATGAGGTCATCGGCGCGCACCGGCCTTGACCGCCACCCGCAGCGCCGACTTGTCCGCCCGGCGCGACAGGCCCACGACTCCGGCCAGCCGCTCGATGGTTTCCGGGACGTCCCAGTTCTCCTGGCGCAGGGTGGCGAGTGTGGTCGCCGGTACGACGATGAGGTCCGGCGCCCCGGTCTCCATGGCCCGTACCAGGAGCTGCCAGGCGGCGTCCCAGCGTTCCCTGTCCAGGCGGTTGCGTACCGCGGCGACCACTCCGTCCAGGGTGGCCTGGCGCAGATCACCACGTGTGGGGAGTTCCGCGGCCATCGGGTCGGCGAGCAGGGTTTCGGGGTCCGGCAGGTCCATCCGGTCCAGGTGGGCCAGCATCTCCAGGCCGGGGCCGTCCCCGACCGTGCCCCTGACCAGCTGGGACAGCACTTCCCTGCTGGATCCCGCGGCGGTGGCGAAGGCGATCAGGCACAGCGCCATGTCCCAGCTCCGCGGCGAGGGCCACGCGCCGCCGCGCCGGGTCTCGCTGCTGGGGAGCTGGTGCACCAGCTTGGGACGGGCGGCGAGCATGCCGCACACCGCTCGCCGTGCGAAGGCCACCGCGTCGGGCAGTTGGTCCGCGTCGAGACGCGGCAGGGTGGCGCGCGGCCAGACACCGCCGAGACCGCGTACCACCACCTCGTGGTCGTGCGCCCAGTGGAGGTGGACGAAACGGTTGGCCAGCGGCGGGCTCAGTTCCCAGCCGTCGGCGGCCGAGCCGCGCGGGTTGGCGGCGGCCACGATCCTTACGCCGGGCGGGAGTTGCAGGGTTCCGATACGTCGCTCCAGCACCAGCCGGAGCAGGGCGGCCTGCACGGCGGGCGGCGCCGTGGACAGCTCGTCCAGGAACAGCAGCCCCCGGCCTGCCCGCACCAGCTTCACCGCCCAGTCCGGCGGCGCCATCGGCACGCCCTGTTCCGCCGGGTCCTCACCGATGACCGGCAGCCCGGAGAAGTCGGACGGTTCGTGGACGCTGGCGATCACCGTGGTCAACGGCAGGTCCAGCGACTCGGCGAGCTGGGTGAGCGCCGCGGTCTTGCCGATGCCCGGCTCGCCCCAGAGCAGCACCGGCAGGTCGGCCGCGACGGCCAGGGTGAGGGCTTCGAGCTGGGTGTCGGGGCGGGGTTCGGTGGTGGTGTCGCGCAGCAGGGACAGCAGCTCACCGGCTACGTCGAGTTCGGGGCGGGACGAGGCCTGCGGGGTCGCGGCGATCGGAGGGGCCGGACTGGCCGGGGCCTCCGGAGCGGCCGAGAAGGTCGGGAGGGAAGGGGCGAAAGGGGCAGCGGGCAGGGTGCTGAGAGTCATGTGGGATCACCATGGGGTGTGAGGTGGGACAGGGAGGGGACACGGATGACGTGCGGGTGAGCGCGCGAACGGAAGCGGAGGCGTGCGGGGCAGGGGGGTGCGGGGCAGGGAGATGCGGTATCAGTGGGTGGGTGACCGGAAGATGCGTGGCCGGTGAGTACGTGGCCCGTGAGTACGTCGCCGGACTGCGTGACCCGTAAGCGCGTTTACCGGCGGTTGCCGGCGGTCGGCACTCGGCCGTCGGTTTTGCCCCGCCGCCTGACGCCTGGGTGGCGCAGCGCCAGCCCCGCCCTGAACAGTCCGTACTCGACCTTCCGGCGCGCCACTTCCTCCAGTTCGTCCCGCAGGGCGCCGTCGCGCAGCAGCGCTTCGGGGCCGAGCAGTCCTTCGACGATGGCGAGTGCGCCGGTGAGGTCGCCGTGCAGGAGGCGTTCGCGGACGCCGGTGAGGCATTCGGGGCTGCGGTGCGCCTCGTCGATGGCGCGCAGACAGGGCAGTGGGGGTCCGTCGAGGGCGACCAGGAGTTCTTCGCGGCGGAGTTCGGCCGGGTCGTGGTCGAGGGCGACCAGCACGCCGTCGACCAGGCCGATGCGGTGCCGGGAGCCCCGGCAGTCGACCGGGCGGGGCTCGTCGGGACGGAAGGGGGCGGGTGCCCCGCCGCTGCCGGCTGCGGGTGCGTCCGGTACGAGTGCGGCGGCGACCAGCGGGTGCAGTCGGTCGGCCGTGATCTCTCCGCTGCGGAGCAGTTGGAGGTCGGGGAGCACCCAGGTCGACGCGTCGGGCAGTACCGGAAGCGCGGGTTTGTTGTCCGCGGACAACACCAGGACGCTTTCCGCCCTGTTGTCCGCCGAGCCGTCGGCCGGTGTGTTGTCCGCGGACAACACCGTGAGCCGCAACCCGCCTTCGCCGTCCGCCTGTTCGAGCAGCAGCCGGTGCCGCTGCCCAAGTCGTACGGCGACCGGGCCCGGGCCCCGGCCCTCGGCCCGCAGCAGGATCTCCACCTCGGCCGCCCAGCGGTCGACGGCGCACAAGTAGCCCTGCGGCACCCACTCCGTGTCCGCGTCAGGCATGAACGCGGCACTGGACAGCGGGAGTTCGACGCCGGAACGGGTCCGGAGTTCGTCGGCTCTGCCGGCGTCCCACAGATGGCGGTGCAGGTCGAGGCGGAAACGCCGGTCGGGGCGGGGGTGCGGGTAGGCGGCCCGGGACACGGCGTGCGTGGTGGCGCGGGAGCCGTCCCAGAGGGCCAGGCTGACCCGTTGTACCGCGTCCGCCCTGGCGGGCGGGGTCCTGGCCACCAGGTGCAGGGTGCCCGGGCCGTCGGGCCTCTCGGCTCCGTACCGTGCCAGGCTCATGGTCAGGCCCGGGCGCAGCAGCCCGTCCGGGGCGATCCTGGGCATGTGCCAGCGCAGCAGGTCGGGTGCCAGCCGGCGGAGGTCGTCGCGGAGTCGGGCCGCGATGTCACGGCCCCACGTGTGTTTCACCGTACGGAGATCGAAGTCGACGTCGAAACCGGCGGCGGCACAGGCCCCGGCCCAGTCGCCGGTGAGGCGGCGGGCGGTCGCGGTTTCGATCATGGTGGGCGGTACGGCGTATTCGCGTACCCGCAGCCAGAAGGAGGCGCGACGGGGAACGGGGCGCCGCAGGAAGGATGTGAAGTTCTCGTGCGCGGTCTCAGTGAGCATCAGCACTCACCTTGAGCGGACGAGACCCCCGATCCGTAAGAAGGAGAAGTAGTCATCGGCGGGAGCATAACCAGGTCCGCTCCCGGCCCGCCAGACCTTTTCCCGAACCAGGTTTCCCGGGCCCGGTCTCCGGTGGGCGCCCGAGATCACCGGTCGGTCACCGGTTGAGGTAGGCCAGCACCGCCAGCACCCTGCGGTTCGCGGTGTCGGTCTGGGCCAGACCGAGTTTGCTGAAGATGTTGCCGATGTGTTTGGCGACGGCCTTCTCGGTGACCACCAGGGCGGCCGCGATGCCCGCGTTGGAGCGGCCCTCGGCGAGGTGCGCGAGGACTTCGCGTTCGCGCGGGGTGAGGTGGGACATCGCGCTGTCGCGTGCCTTGCGGGCCATCAGCTTGGAGATGACCTCGGGGTCCATCGCGGTGCCGCCGGCCGCCACCCGGTCGAGGGTCTCCAGGAACTGGTCGCCGTTGGAGACGCGCTCCTTGAGGACGTAGCCGACGCCCTGCGAGCCGGTGGCCAGCAACTCGTGGGCGTACAGCGGCTCCACGTACTGGGAGAGCAGCAGGACCGGCAGCCCGGGGACGAGCGTGCGGGCGGCGACGGCGGCGCGCAGGCCCTCGTCGCTGAAGTCCGGGGGAAGGCGGACGTCGACGATGGCGAGGTCGGGGGAAGGCGTGGCGATGAGGGCACGGTGGAGTTCGGGGCCGTTGTCCACCGCCGCGACCACTTCATGGCCGTACGACTGGAGCAGCCGGGTCATGCCGTCCCTCAGGAGGAAGTGGTCTTCGGCGAGGACAACGCGCACGGGATCTCCAGGGAGGCGAGGGTGGGGCCGCCGGCCGGGCTGGTCACGGTCAGGCCTCCGTCGAAGGCTGCCAGACGGTGTGCGATGCCTTGCAGGCCGGTGCCCTTGGCGGGGTCGGCGCCGCCGTGGCCGTTGTCGGTGACGGTCAGGTGGAGGGTGCCGCGCGCGGGGTCGTGGCGGAGGTGCAGGTCGACGCGGGTGGCGCCGGAGTGCTTGGCGGCGTTGGCGAGGAGTTCGGAGACGGCGAAGTACGCGGCGGACTCGACGGGCGGTTCGGGGCGGGCCGGGAGGTCGACGGTTACCTGGGTGTCGAGGGGGCTGAGCAGGGCCAACGACCGTACGGCGTCCGGGAGTCCACGGTCCGCGAGGATCGGCGGGTGGATGCCCCGGACCAGGTTGCGGAGTTCGGCGAGGGCCTGGTTGGAGGACTCGCGGGCCTCGGAGAGGAGCGCCGGGACGGCGTCCGGGTTGGTCTTCAGGAGGCGTTCGGCGGCGTTCAGCGTCATACCCATGGCGACGAGGCGGACCTGGGCGCCGTCGTGGAGGTCGCGTTCGATGCGGCGGATCTCGGACATCTGGGTGTCGAGGGCCTGGCTGCGGGTGGCGGTCAAGTGGTCGATGCGGTGGGCGAGTTGCTCGTTCCCGGGAGGGGCGAGCATGACCCGCAGGTAGCGGGCGTGGTGGTGCACGACCCGGGGTGCGGTCCACCGCAGGGCGAACGGGAACTGGGCGAGGGCGAGCACCCCGGCGAGGGTGGCGGTGAGGGGGTCGCCGACCGGCACGAAGAAGTACCAGACGTTGTCCCAGCTCTCCGAGAGCCGCACGCCGAACGCGGCGACGAACAGCCCCCAGACACCACTGAGCAGGAACGCGGTCGGCGCGAAGGCGATGAGGCCGCCGATGACGGGGTGGAGGACGGCCCAGCGCCAGTCGCGCCAGGTCTGGTTGCGCTTGTCGAGGAGCTGGGCGCGCAGGGCCCGGCCGTGCTCGGCAGGGGTGGCCGACGGGAGCTCCGGGTAGGGAGCGGGTATGACCTCGCCGGACCAGTCGTTCGCCAACTCCCTTTGCCTGTCGGTGAGTTGGCGAACCCGGCGGACGGTGCCGGGCAGGAGTCGCGGGCCGAGGGGCGTGGCGAGGACGACGTACACCACGGAGAGCCACAGCGACAGCGGGAGGGCGCGCAGGGACAGCAGCCAGAGCCTGAAGGAGCGACCGAAGGCCGCCTGCCCGCGAAGGCGCCGGGCGGTCCTCCTGGTGTCCGCCGGGACGGTTGCCGCGTGGGCGCCCGACACCGCTTGCGTGGCCCGGCCGGTCGCCCGGGCGGGTGTCGGGACGGTCGTCGGCGCAGGTGCCCGGACGGTCGCCGAAGCGAGTGTCGGACCGGTCGCCGAAGCAGGTGCGGGGACGGTCGTCGTGTCGGTGCCGGGGAGGCCTTCGGTGGTCATGGGTTGGGCCTTTCGTGTGGGGCGGCCCTCAGTATCGGCTCCTAAAGGGGGCCAGGTCGGTGGTACTAACTCCCCTCTTGGCAGGCTGGGGGCATGAACACCCCGCACCGCGATCCCAGCGACAACGCCCGCGATCTGATCAGCACCCCCCTCACCGCCGGCCTCCTGCGCGGCGCCCTCGACCTGGAGCGCACCGAGCAGGGTCTGCTGCCGCACCGGCTGCCCGCCTGGGCCCGCAAGCAGATCCCCGACGGGCAGCTGGCCATGGCGGAGGCCCAGCCCTCGGGCGTACGGCTGGCGTTCCGCACCCGGGCGACGGTCGTCGAACTGGACACGCTGCGCACCAAGATGGCGTACGTGGGCGCCCCCGACCGCCCGGACGGGACGTACGACCTGCTCGTGGACGGCACCCTGGCCGGTCAGTCGGCGGTGACCGGCGGCCACACCCTGCGGGTGGACATGACGACCGGATCCGCCGAGAACATTCCCGGCCCGGTCGGCACCGTCCGCTTCGACAGGCTTCCCGGCCACGACAAGCAGATCGAGATCTGGCTGCCGTTCAACGAGACGACCCAGCTGGTCGCCCTGCGCACCGACGCCCCCGTCGAGCCGGTACCCGTCCACGGCCGTCCGGTGTGGCTGCACCACGGCAGCTCGGTCAGCCACGGCTCGGACGCCGCGAGCCCCACCACCACCTGGCCCGCGCTGGCGGCCTCGCTCGGCGGGGTCGAACTGATCAATCTGGGCTTCGGCGGCAGCGCCCTGCTCGACCCGTTCACGGCACGCGCCATGCGGGACACCCCCGCCGACCTGATCAGCGTCAAGCTGGGCATCAACCTGGTGAACACCGACCTGATGCGGCTGCGCGCGCTGGGCCCGGCGGTCCACGGCTTCCTGGACACCCTTCGCGAGGGCCACCGGACCACGCCGCTGCTGGTCGTCTCGTCCGTGCTGTGTCCGATCCACGAGGAGACTCCCGGGCCCTCGATGCCCGACTTCAGCGATCTCAGTGCGGGCCGCCTCCAGTTCAAGGCCACCGGCGACCCCGGGGACCCGACCCGGCTGACCCTCACCCGTATCCGCGCCGAACTCGCCAAGATCGTCGCCCAGCGCGCGGCCGACGACCCGCACCTCCACTATCTGGACGGCCGCGAGCTGTACGGCGAGAAGGACTTCGCCGAACTCCCGCTGCCCGACCAGATCCACCCGGACGCCGCCACCCACCGCCGCATCGGCGAGCGCTTCGCCGCCCTCGCCTTCTGCGCGGAAGGCCCGCTCACCACAGGCCCGCACACCACGGGACCGCACAGCACAGGACCGCACAGCACCGGCCCGCTCACCACAGGACCACTCACCACCGACCCGGGACGGCGGGCCGACGGCGAGGCGTAGAGCCCGCGCCCCATCAGGCCGCGAGCCTCAACTCCTGCCGTACCACGATGGCGTTGAGCCGGATCCGGTACGGCGCGATGTCGGTCAGTTCCAGGGCGTCGGCCCGGTCCCGCCCCAGCCCGACGCTCACATCGATGCAGAAGGCGATCGCGTACATGTGGCCACCGGTCTCCTCCCCCTGGAGGGCGAAGAAGAGGTCGCGGTAATAGCCGGTCCGGTCCGGACTCTCCTCGTAGTACGAGAGCCCGGGCCCGCCTCGCTGCGCACCGAGCCCGGTGAACGCCTCGACCAGCTCCTGCTCGACCGTCCCCCAGAACGACGCGTCCGCGAACTCCCCCGGCAGCGCCTGCCGTACCGCCTCCTTCAGCGACAGCGCCATCACTGCGACCGGCGCGGTCTCCTGGAGCCCCCAGCCGCGCACCATCCGGACGATGCTGCTGTCCGGAATGGCTGCGGCGGCCTCGCGGATGTTCCCGAAGTCGAAGTTGACGGTGGCCGGGGCGATGGCCCGCTGGAACACCTGGTCCATGGCGCGGGCCTGGTCGAGGTGTTCGGGGTGCACTTCCATGACGGACCTGAAGGTGGCGGACATGGTTCTCCTGTGGTTCGGCGGTGGGCCGCCCGCTCGCACGGGCGGTCTGTTCGGTCGCTGATCCGGACGGAGATCATGCGGGGCCATTATGTCGAGGCGCCCCGGCGCGGGCCGAGCAGGGTCGGCCGACCCTCTCCTCAACGCGCCTTCCGCACCCCGTGGATCACCGCCCCCACCGCCAGCACTGCCGCGCCCCACACCACCGATGCGAGCGGCAGCGTGCAGGCCAGCACCAGGCACCCCATCAGCCCCAGCGCCGGGATCGCGCGCGGTGGGCGGCCCTCGGAGCGGGTCAGGGTGAGGGCGGAGGCGTTGGCGACGGCGTAGTACACCAGCACGCCGAAGGACGAGAAGCCGATCGCGCCACGTACGTCGACGGTGGCGGCGAGCACCGCGACGACGGCGCCGACGGCGAGTTGGGCGCGGTGCGGGACCTGGAAGCGTGGGTGGACGGCGGCCAGGGCGGGCGGCAGGTGGTGGTCGCGGGCCATCGCGAGGGCGGTGCGGGAGACGCCGAGGATCAGGGCGAGCAGCGAGCCGAGTGCGGCGACGGCCGCTCCGACACGGACGACCGGGGCCAGCCAGCCCGCGCCGACGGCGTGGGCCGCGTCCACCAGGGGTGCGGTGGCGTGTGCGAGGCGTTGCGGGCCGAGGACCGCGAGTACGGCGACCGCCACGGCGACGTACACCACCAGGGTGAGACCGAGGGCGAGCGGGATGGCGCGGGGGATGGTGCGGGCCGGGTCGCGGACCTCTTCACCGAGGGTGGCGATGCGGGCGTATCCCGCGAAGGCGAAGAAGAGCAGTCCGGCGGCTTGCAGCAGGCCGGTCCAGGTGGCGTCGGTGCCCCATTCCAGCCGGGTGGCCTGGGCGTCGCCGCTGCTCAGACAGGCGACGACGACGGTGGCGAGGACGGCCAGGACCACGGCGACGATCACCCGGGTGAGCCGGGCGGCCTTCTGGATCCCCAGGTAGTTGACGGCGGTCAGGGCGAGGACCGCGGCGACCGCGACGGCGTGCGCCTGCTCGGGCCAGGCGTACGTCCCGACGGTCAGCGCCATGGCGGCGCAGGAGGCGGTCTTGCCGATGACGAACGCCCAGCCCGCCAAGTAGCCCCAGAACGGGCCGAGTTGTTCGCGCCCATAGACATAGGTGCCGCCTGAGGCGGGGTGGCGGGCGGCCAGCCGGGCGGAGGAGGTGGCATTGCAGTACGCGACGAAGGCGGCGACCCCGAGCGCGATCAGCAGACCGGAGCCGGCCGCTCCGGCCGCCGGCGCGAGTGCGACGAAGATCCCGGCGCCGATCATCGAGCCGAGGCCGATGACGACGGCGTCGGCGACACCCAGGCGCCGTCTCAGCTCGCCCTGACCACCGTCCGGTGTGTCCTGGCCCGTGGGCGACCTGCTCATGGAGCACCACTCCTCATCACCGCACGCTCGACTGGCGGCACGGTAGCGGATGCGGGCGTCGCGGCAGGGGCCGGGGATGACGCTTCCGGCGGGGGCGGTGCCGGTCAGCGGCCGCCTGGCTTCCCTCCATTCCGGCTTCTGCTGCTGCTTCTGCTGCTGCTCCTGCGCTCCGATCCGGCGTTCCCGCCGAACAGCAGGTTGCCCACGCAGCCCGGTTCGCTGCTGGTGTAGTAGTCGTGGAAGGCCTCGCCGAGTTCGTCGAGGCTGGTGACGCCGTCGCCGTTGGTGTCCAACCGCCCTGCGACCAGGTCGCTTTCGGATTCGGGGACACCGAGGGCGTGCAGCAGGCGGCGGGTCTCGGCGGGGTTGAGGAAGCCGTCGTTGTCGTGGTCGGCGGCGTTGAGGATCGCCGTCACGACGGGCAGCAGATGGGTGGCGTACGAGGCGGAGTTGGCGGTGAGCATGGCGAGGGACTTGCCGAAGGTGTCACGGTCCAGGGTCGCCGTGGCGGCCTCTTCCCCTGCCAGGCGCTGCCAGTACGTGTCGAACGCGCCGTTCAGGCCTGCCGCGTGCGCGCTGCCGTCCTGGTGGCCGAAGGCCTCGGCGATACGCCGGGCGGTGCGGCGGAAGTCCTCGGCTCCGACCACGGAGTCCGCGTCGGCGTCGTACACGTCGAAGTGTGCGCGCAGTTTGTCCTTGACGAACGGGGTCAGCGGGCGCGTCGCCCGCGAAGGGGCGGGGGTGCTGTGGCGTGGGGTGGTGGGGCGGCGCTCGGCGAGGTCGTCGAGGTAGCGGACGGTGGCGTGGTACCCGCTGTCCACCCGGGCGTGGATGGTGGCGAGTTCCTCGCGCAGGGAGGTACGGGCCCCGTTGTCCGGCGGCTCCATCAGGTCTTCGCCGCTGGGCAGGATGTGCACCGTCACGCCGTCGGGTCTGCTGTTGAGGGCCTGGTGGAGGTGGTGGCGGCGGCTCAACTCGAAGATGGTGGAGCCGAGTTGCCAAGGGAAGCGGGCGGGCTTGAGCGCCTTCTCCTTCTGCCGCATCCGCAGCACGTAGACCGTCGTCGCGCCACTGCGGATGGCGCGGGTGAGGGGGACGGACTCGGCGACTCCGCCGTCGACGTAGTGCTCGTCGCCGATCCGGATCGGCGGCCACAGCCCGGGAATGGCGGCGGACGCCAGCACGGCGGGGACCAGCGGGCCCGAGTCGAAGTAGCGGACGGTGGCGCGTTCGATGGAGGCGGCGGTGGCCTGGTAGGGGACGGCCAGGTCCTCGATGCGTGTGGTGGCGCCGAGGTGGTCGGTGAGGACCCTGCGGACGATGTCGTTGTTGTTGACGGAGGGGCGCAGCGAGAGGGCGTTGAGGACGCTGCGGGCGTTGAGCCGCATGGCCTTGCTGGAGACGAAGTCCCGCCAGAACTGCTCCATCTGGTCGCAGACGGAGGCGGTGGGGTTCCCCGCGACCATGGCTCCCTGGACGGAGCCGATGGAGGTGCCGATGACGAGTTGCGGCGTGATGCCGCGTTCGAACAGGGCGCGGACCATGCCCGCCTGGTAGCCGCCGAGGGCTCCGCCACCGCCCAGGACGAAGGCGACCTTGGACTCGGTGTGGTCGGTCATGACTGAGGGCTCCTGCTCGGGTGAGGTTTCGGGGGTACGGGGGTGAGGGTCGCGGCAGCGACGGGGGGCCCGGGGTGCGCGGATCCGGGGCGGGGAGCGGCATCGGGACCGGCATCGGTATCGGGACCGGGACCGGCATCGGCGCCCGCTTGGCGTTTGTGGGCGATCCACGTGTCCATCACCGTCCACTGGCCGTCGAGCCATGCGGCGGCGGCCCCGGGGGTGCGGGGCACGTCCTCGGCGGGGGTGTGCCACCAGGTGAGGTGGACCCGGTGGTCGTGGCCGTCGGCGCGCGGCGGGTAGCCGATGTCGACGGTGCCGGCGAGGAGGTCCTCCAGGCCGGTGTGCCCGACGACCAGGACATCGGCGTCCTTCGCCTCACCGAGAACGCGGGCGGCACCGGCCGATACCGGAGGCAGGACGTACCTCAACTGCCTTGCCCAGCGCGCACGCTGGGGATCCGCGTGGTCCAGGGCGGCGAGGGCGCGGTGGCGGCCGGCCGAGGTCATGTTCACGCCCTCGGGGAAGTAGGCGAGGACCTCGTGGGGGGTCAGGTCGCGGGAATGGCGGATCAGCAGCCGCATGGCACGGACCGGACCGCTCTCCTCCCAGCGGATCAGGTCCACCTTCAGGGGGCGCAGCAGCAGACCGACCGCCGGGTCCCGGCCGGGCAGCGAGCGGCCCACGCTGAGCAGGCTGCGTTCCAGGAGGTGGCAGACGAGCAGCGCGCCGAGCTGGAAATTGAGCGGCCCGGAGTGCCTGAGGAACATCACGACGGGCCGCCCGGGTGCGGGCATCGGCAGCCCGTCCGAGGTGTCCAGGGTGATGCCCGCGCGCCGGAATCCGTCGGTGAACAGGCGGTGGGCGAGCCGGGTCAGCAAGCGTTCGCTCTCCGGCGCGGTCAGGTCCCTTCTGCCGAGGGCCCGGGCCCGGAGTGCGGCCAGCAGCACCGGAATCTCGAACTGGGCGACGTACACCCCGAGCAGCCTCAGCCCCCGGACGGCGGCACGCGGGCGGAACCGGCGCAGACGGTCGGGCGGGAGCCGCCGGGGACGCGCGCGACGGGCCGGGCGGGCCGACCTCACCGACCACCCCGACCACGGCACCCGCCGCCGTCCGCTCACGAAGCGGTCACCACCAGCGCCGCGTTCTGCCCCCCGAACCCGACCGAGGTGGTGACGACCGCGTCCACCTTGCGGCGTACGACGCTGCGGGCGATGTCGAGGTCGTTCTCGGGGTCCGTGGCGGTCAGGTTGGCGGTGGGCGGGACGGTGCCGTGGGCGACGGAGAGCACCGAGCAGATCGCCTCGATCGCACCCGCCGCGCCCAGGGTGTGCCCGACTACGCCCTTGACGGAGGTGACCAGCGGGCGGTGCGGCAGCACCCGGGAGAGCACCTTCGCCTCGACGGCGTCGCCCCGTGGGGTGCCGGTGGCGTGCGCGTTGACGTGGTCCACGTCGGCGGCGGAGACTCCCGCGTCGGCGAGCGCGCCGCGTACCGCAGCGCTGAGTCCGGCGCCCTCGGGGTGCGGGGCGACGGGGTGGTGGGCGTCGGCGGCGGCTCCGTAGCCGGCCAGCCGGGCGTGTACGCGGGCGCCGCGTGCCCGGGCGTGGGCCTGGCGTTCCAGGATCATGATCCCGGCGCCCTCGGCCATCACGAAGCCGTCGCGTGCGGTGTCGAACGGGCGGGAGGCGGCGGCCGGTTCGCCGCCCGTCCCGGCGAGCGCGCCGAGCTGGGCGAAGCCGGACAGCAGTACGGGGGTCAGCGCGGCCTCCGTACCGCCGGTGACGACGATGTCGCAGCGGTCGGCGAGCAGCAGGTCGCGTGCGGTGCCGATGGCGGTGGCCCCGGAGGCGCAGGCGGTGTTGACCACCAGGCAGGGGCCGGTGGCGTCGAAGGCGATGGCGGCCTGCCCGGCCACCATGTTGGAGAGGTAGAGCGGCAGCGTCAGCGGGGAGACGGAGTGCGGTCCCGTGCTGTCGTGGGTCTGCTGGGCGAGGGTGTACGCGTGGACGCCGCCGGACGAGTTGCCGATGACCACGCCGACGCGGGTGCCGTCCCAGCTGGCGGTGGACAGCCCGGCGTCGGCGAGGGCTTCGGTGGCGGCGACGAGGGCGAACTGGGTGAACCGCTCCAGGCGGTGCGCCCGTTGGGCCCCGAGGAGGGCGTCGGCGTCGAAGCCGGGGACGCGGCACGTGACGTATCTGCCGGTCTGTCCGGGGCGGGTCGCCGGGTCGCCCTCCAGGACCCCGGTGCCGCGCCCCCGGCAGATCGCCTCCCAGGCGGCCGGTACGCCGATGCCCGCCGGCGTCACCAGGCCGAGCCCGGTGACGGCCACGGCCCGGTCGTTCACCGGCCGACCCCGGCCTCGACGAGCGTCACCAGCTCGTCGACGGTCCTGGCCTGCGCCAGCCGGTCCCCGTCCACCTTGCCGCCGTACTTGCTCTCCAGTACGACGCAGAGTTCCGCCATGGCGAGCGAATCCATCTCCAGGTCGGTCAGCGATCCCTGGGGGTGGATGTCGGCTGCCGGAATCCTCAGCGTTTCCGCCATCAGCACCTGGACTTCAGCGAACACGGGCCGTCTCCTTGCATTCCATATATACGGAATGCCGGACATTATCCTATTTGTATGACGAACTCTCAGATATCGACGAACGGGCCCGGAGTGTCCCCCGGGGCCGGTGCACCCGGCCCCGGCCCCGGGATGCGAGCATGACCCGCGAAAACCCGTACGCGCACACGACGGCCCCGTACGAGCACACGACGGTGCAACGGCAGAACCGAGAAGGCGAGGGCGGACAAGTGACGGACGGGTGGCCCGACATACCGGGCGACACAGCCCTCACCCTCAAGATCCCCGAGGCCGATCCCCTGGTACGGACCGGGTTCCCCGCCCATGTCACCCTCCTCTACCCCTTCCTCCACACCAGCCGTATCGACACCTCCTGTCACCGCGAGCTGGCCGCCCTCTTCGCCTCCCACGACGCCTTCACCCTCACCTTCGCCGAGTTCGGCCGCTGGCCGGGCGTGCTGTATCTCGACCCGTGGCCGCACTCCCCGGTCCTGGCCCTCACCAAGGCGCTCACCCACCGCTGGCCCGAGGCCGTCCCGTACCGAGGCGTCTTCGACCCCGCCCCCGCCCCGCATCTGACGCTCGCCCACCACGAGGGCCCCGCCACCCAGGACGCGGCGTACGACGCCCTGGAGACGGAGCTCGCCCCCGCCCTCCCGCTGACCTGCGAGGTCCGCAGGGTCCACCTGATCACCTGGGACGGCGGGCGCTGGCGCGACCGAGCGGCGTTCGGGCTCGGGGGCGAGGCCACCGGGGGTGGGGCCGGCGGCCCGACGGACCGCTGACGGCCTCCCTGGGGCGGCGCCCCCGACCGTCTGTTTCCGGCCACCCGTCGGCACTCCGTACCTCCCCCTCCTGTGCGATTCTGGGGAGGTGCGCCATTACTTCCACCCGGAGATCGAGAGCATCTGCCTGCCGGACGTCCTGTTCGCGCTGAGCGACCCCACCCGTCTGGGCATCGCGGTCGCGCTCGGCGACGGCCAGGAGCGCACGGTGGGCGAACTGGGCGGCAGCATCGCCAAGTCGACGATGACCCACCACCTCAAGATCCTCCGCGAGGCGGGCACCCTGCGGGTGCGCTCCGAGGGCACCCGCTGCTACAACTCGCTGCGCCTGGAGGAGTTGCAGGCCCGCTTTCCCGGCCTGCTCGACCAGCTCCTCGGTTACGCCGTCACCTGCGGCTACACCTCGGCCGACGCGCACCCCGCGCGCCCCTCCCGATTGGCGCCCTGACATGACGCACTCGACCCGGGTCGCCCAGCACGTGAACGCCCCGCGCGCCGCCGTCTACCGGGCCCTGCTGGATCCGGACGCCCTCGCGCAGTGGCGCGTTCCGGACGACATGAGCAGCCACATCCACGAGTTCGACGCCCGCGAGGGCGGCCGCTTCCGCATCTCGCTGACCTACGATTCGCCGTCCGCCACCGGCAAGTCGGCCGCCCACACGGACACCTACCACGGCCACTTCGCCCGCCTCGTCCCCGGTGAATCAGTCGTCGAGATCTCCGAATTCGAGACCGCCGATCCGGCCCTGCGTGGCGAAATGACGATGACGACCACCCTCACCGACGCCCCGGGCGGCGGCACCGACGTCCTCGTCACCCACGAGGGAATCCCGTCCGCCGTCTCCCCCGCCGACAACGAACTGGGCACCCGGATGGCTCTGGCGAGTCTGGCGCGGCTGCTCGGGACGAGGCAGTAGCCGGTGGCGGTGGAACAGCGCGTACGGGTGCACCAAGTGCGCCTGGGCGCGCAGGAGTTCAGGGTGATACGGCCTGCCCCGGCACCGGCCCGACTGGTGCTCCGGGACGCACCTCACTGGCTTTCGATGTACGCCGACCGGGAGGGCGCCGAGCGGCTCGTCGCACTGTGGGCACTGGCCGCCCGGTCCGCGCACTCCCTGATCCATCTGCCGCTGCGGGCCAATCCGGCACCCGAGAGGCTCGGGGGCGGAGGCATCGCGGGCGACCCGGCGGTCGGCGCCGGATCGGTCCCGCTGGACCTGGTCCTCGTACACCACAGCCCGCAGTTCCCCACTTCGTCGTGGAAGCAGGTCGGAGCACGTCTCGGGCCCGGCCGGCCGCACACCGGGGCCCCACGGCAGGTACCGGGTGATCTGCACATCGAGTACTGCGACACCTGGCGGCTGTGACGGGCCCATGGCGGGTATCGGTCGGATCGTTTCGCCGACGGGACTTGAAGTTGCCGCTGCGGCAGCTTCTACCGTCCTGGTCAGGGCCGGAAAAGCCGGCCCGGTGAGATGCGGACGAGGGAGTCGTCGATGGACTGGCCGATCGCGGAAGTGGCCCGGATGTCGGGTGTGACGGCCCGGACGCTGCGGCACTACGACGGGATCGGGCTACTGGCGCCCGCGCGGATCGGGTCCAACGGCCACCGTTATTACGGGGAGCGGCAGTTGCTGCGGTTGCAGCAGATCCTCGTGCTGCGGGAACTGGGCCTCGGGCTGCCCGAGATCGGGCAGGTGCTTGCCGCGCAGCTCGACGAGGTGGATGCACTGCGCGGCCACCACCGCCGGCTGCTCGCCGAACGCGACCGGCTGGACGCCCTGGCGACCACCGTCTCCCGCACTCTCACCGATCTGGAGCGATCCAGGAAGGACGGGAAACCCATGAACGGCATCAACCGACCGGAGAACCTCTTCGAGGGCGTGCGCCCCGAGCAGTACGGCGAGAACCTGCGCGACTTCCCCGAGCTGGCCCAGGAGGTCGCCCGGCACACCGGGACGCTGAGCCAGGAGGAGATCGAGGCGGGGCACCGGGCCAGGACCGCGCAGATGGTCAGGTTCGCGGAGCTGATGGCCGCCGGGCTGCCCGCCGACGCCGAGGCCGTGCAGGCCGAGGCCGAGACCCAGTACCGGACACTGAGCGGCATCCGGGAGGTCCCGGCCGAGGAGTACCGCGCGATCGGGCGCTCCTGTGTGGACAACGAGCAGTGGCGGGCGGCTTACGAGGCCGTGGCGCCCGGCCTCGCCGCGTACCAGCGGGACGTGATCGAGGTGTACACGGCGGACCGGCTGAGCTGAGGGCCTGTGCCTGAACCGAGTGGATCCTTCCCGGGGGCGGGGAGTCCCGCCCCCGGGAAGGGCCTCGTCAGGACTTGGTGAGCGGTTCGCGCAACGCGTCGGTCATGGCCGCACGGAGACGGCCGTCGTGGGGGCCCTCCGCTCCGCGAGGACGTTCGCGCCGTGGTAGTCGACGCTGACCACCAGGGTGTCGGGTTCCGAGGCGACGCGGCTGCACCAGGCGTCGTACATGCGGGTGCTGCCCCTCACCAGTTTCCGCAGGCGGGGCAGCGCGCCGGGGCTGCCCCTGCCCGGCCAGTGGGCAGATCGGCGGGCCGGACGGCGGCCGGTATAGCGTCGGTGTACGGCAGGCCGGACGGGGCAGGAGCACCGCGCGTCACTGCTGCGGCGTACCACTGCTGCCGCGTACCCCTTGCTCACGTAACACCTGACCCACCCGATCCACCCGTACCGCCCGCACCACCCCGCGAGAGGAACCACCTTGACCACCGAGCTGAGCCCCGAGACCAGCAGCCCTGCCACCGGCAGTACGGCGTCCGGCGCCCCGAACCCGCTGCTCGACCGGGCGCGTCGGGACTACCAGGACCTCGCCGCGCGCGGACTCAGGCTCGACCTCACCCGGGGCAAGCCCGCACCCGAGCAACTCGACCTGTCCGAAGAACTGTTGAGCCTGCCGGGCGGCCGGTACACCTCCGTCGACGGCACGGACGTACGCAACTACGGCGGGCTCCAGGGGCTGGCCGAGATCCGGGAGATCTTCGCGCCGCTGCTCCAGGTCCCGGCCGGGCAACTGCTCGCGGCGGGGAACTCCAGCCTGGAGCTGATGCACGACTGCCTGGTGCACGCGATGCTCAGCAAGCTGCCGGGCGCCGAGTCGCGGTGGGTGGACCAGGAGCCGATCACGTTCCTGTGCCCGGTACCCGGTTACGACCGGCACTTCGCGCTCTGCGAGCGGTTCGGCATCAACATGATTCCGGTGCCGATGACGGACGCGGGCCCGGACATGGACGAGGTGGAGCGCCTCGTCGCCGAGAACCCGCAGGTCAAGGGCATCTGGTGTGTGCCGAAGTACAGCAACCCGGACGGCGTCTGCTACGACGACGAGACGGTGGCGCGGCTGGCCGCGATGGAGACCGCCGCCCCCGATTTCAGGATCTTCTGGGACAACGCGTACGCGGTCCACCACCTCACCGACGCGCCCGCCGAGCTGGCCGACCTCCTCGGTGCGTGCGAGGCGGCGGGCAACGCGGACCGCGCCTTCGTCTTCGGCTCCACCTCGAAGATCACCGCGGCCGGAGCGGGCGTCGCCTTCTTCGGCTCCTCCCCCGCCAACCTGAAGTGGCTGCTCGCCAACAACTCCAAGCGCTCCATCGGCCCCGACAAGGTCAACCAGCTCCGCCACATCCTCTTCCTCCGTGACACGGAGGGCGTGCGCACCCACATGGAGCGCCAACGCGCCCTGCTGCAGCCGAAGTTCGAGTCCGTCGCGCGTATCCTCCAGGCCGAGCTCGGCGACACCGGGCTGGCGTCCTGGACCTCGCCCCTGGGCGGCTACTTCGTCACCCTCCAGGTGCCGGACGGCTGCGCGCAGGAGGTCGTACGCCGGGCCGCCGACGCGGGCATCGTCCTCACCCCGGCGGGCGCCACCCACCCGTACGGCAAGGACCCGCGCGACTCGGTCATCCGGATCGCCCCCAGCTACCCCGGCCTGTCCGAACTGGAGCAGGCCATCGAGGGGCTCGCGGTGTGCGTGCGCCTGGTGGGTTACGAGCAGCAGGCGGCGGCCCGCACCGCCTGACCGGCCCGCATCGCCTGGTGCCGGCCCTCGCGCGGTTCGGCCCCGCCCCAGCCCCTCACCCGGCCCCGGCCCTCTCACCGCACCCTGCGCCCCAGCTCCTTCGCGGCGCGGGTGACGGTGCGGCCCTCGCGGCGGTGACCATGCCGGGTGAGGTGGTGGCCCAGCCAGTCCAGGGTTTCGGCCAGGCCCGGGATGTCGTTGCCCGCATGCATGTCGGTCAGGCCGGGCAGCAGGTCCAGCGCTTCCATGGTGGGGGCGAGCACCTCGTCGTCCCGGCCGACCCTGGCCAGACGCAGGGCGAGGTTGGACAGGGCGTGCAGATAGCCGGAGAGGTGCTCATCGGCGTCGGCCGCACCGTCCGCCCGTGCGGTTCCCGCCGTACGGGCCTTCGCCTCCGCCCGCAGCCTGCGGTAGAGCGCGACCACCTCCTGCACCGCCGCGAGCGAATCCTGGTGCCGGTCGCACCCGGTGAGCCGAATGCTGAGGTTGTTCAACACCCTTGCCAGCGAAGGAAGTTGACTGGACGGATCCGCCTGTGCCAACTGCCGGTACAGGGCCACGCACTCCTCTGCGGGAACCAGTGCGTCGGCATGGCGGCCGAGGGCGGTGAGGCGCCCGGCAAGGGTGTCGAGTGCCTCCGCGAGCAGCGGACGTATCAGGTCCGGTGCGGCGGAGAGGTTACGCCGGCTCAGGTGGACCGCCTCGTCGGCGGAGGCGAGGGCTTCCGGCTGCTGACCGTTCCAGGACTGCACCAGGCTGAGGTTGTGCAGGGAGCGGGCCAGCGCGAAGGTCATGGCGGGGTTCGTACGGACCGCTTCGCGGCAGAGGTCCACGGCGTCGCGGGCGGTGGAGACGGCGAGGCCGTGGCTGCCGTCGCGGGAGTGGTGCAGGGCCTGCGTGTTGAGCTCCTTCACCCGGGCGAGGAGTTCGGGGGCCACGGGGGCGGAGGGTGGGGGGTCTGTCCGGGTGGGGCGTTCGATGCGTCCGTCGTCGGTGATGGTGAAGCCCTGCCGTCCTACCATGCCCCCGATGAAGGTGCGGAACTCCGGGCTGGTGCGGCCGAGTTGGCGGTAGAGGACGGCCGCCTCGGCGAGGAAGGCCTGCGACTCGTCGGCGCGACCCAGCTGGGCGAGTTCGCGGGCGAGGCCGAAGAGGGCGATCCAGCGCTCGGCGAGTCCGTCGACGGGGTGGGCGGTGGCCAGCCTGCGGTACCGGTCGGTGGCGTCCCTCAGCGCGCCGACGGCCTCCTCCCGCCGCCCCATCTCGCCGAGCTTCATGCCCAACTCCACCAGTGACGAGGCGAGTTCGGGCTCTCCTTCGGCCGGATCACTGGCCGCGAGCCTCCGGCAGACCGCCACCGCCTCACGGATCCGCTCCAGCGCTTCGTGTTGCTGCCCGCGCTCCGCGAGTTGGTTCCCCAGATTGGTCAGCGCACCGGCCAGGGCGGCGAGAAAGACCCCGGGGTGGTCTCCTTCGAGACCCCGGAAGCGACTCACCGCCTCCTCCGCGAGCACATACGCCTCGTCCCTGCGCCCCAGCATCCCGACCAGCCGGGCCCGCTGGTCCAGCACCAGGGCCAGCCCCGGCAGTCCTTCACGCTCCCCCGCGGCGGCGAGGCGCCGGTAGACCTCCGCCGCCTCCGCCAGCACGCCGTCCAACTCCTCGTGCAGGTCCGGCAGCTCGGTCAGCGGCGCAGCGAGCTCCAACAGGCTCTCCCCCAACTCCCCAAGATGCGCCCCGGGCTCCTCCCGCTCCCGCCTCCGGCACTCCTCGACCCGCCTCCGGCACTCCTCGACCCGCCTGCGCGCCTCGTCGGTCATCCCGTCTCCCCCGCCTCACCGTTCAGAGCCTGTGTCAACACCAGTCACAGCAGGACCAGTTGACGCGAAGAACAACACAAGGACAACCACCCCCGGAGCCCCACCGGAACCCGGCCCCTCCCCCGGCGGGCGATCGCACCGGCCCCCTCATGGGCCGGGCCGCCTCCATCTCGGGCCGGGCCGCCTCCACCTCGCGCACGCTCACCATCCACTCGCACATTCGCACACGTGTGCGATATTGCGTGCGGCGGGCACCACCCCGCGAACCGAAAACGCCACCCGCGCACCGGCGGCGGATCAGGAGCAGCGATCATGGGTGCTGCAAGCCGGCCGCGTTTCTCGTACGGCCGGCTGGTTTTTCTCACGATCCGATGGAGGTCCGCATGACCCAGACTGTGAACTTCAAGGGCGGCCCGGTGTCCGTCGACGGCGCGTTCGTGCAGGTCGGCGCCACGGCTCCGGACTTCACCCTGGTGGCCAAGGACCTGAGCGAGGTCACCCTGGCGGACTTCGCCGGGAAGAAGAAGGTCCTCAACATCTTCCCGAGCGTCGACACCGGCGTCTGCGCCGCGTCGGTCCGCGCCTTCAACGAGCGGGCCGCCGGCCTGGAGAACACCGCGGTGCTGTGCATCTCCGCGGACCTCCCGTTCGCCCAGGCCCGCTTCTGCGGCGCCGAGGGCCTGGAGAACGTCACCACGCTCTCCACCTTCCGCACCCCCGGCTTCCGCAAGGACTACGGCGTCGACCTGGTCTCCGGCCCGCTGGCCGGCCTGAACACGCGCGCCGTCCTCGTCCTCGACGAGGACAACAAGGTGCTGTACGGCGAGCTGGTCGCCGAGATCACCGAGGAGCCCGACTACGACGCCGCCCTCACGGCCGTGAAGTAGTCCGGACCGCTCCGCCGCGCCTCCATGACCGAGGCGCCGCACGCCCGGCCGGCCTGTGCACCCACAGGCCGGCCGGGCGTCGCTGTCGGCCCCTGCCCCCTCCGCTGAGCTCCGTTGGACACGGGCTCCTACGGAAGCTCCAGCGCCGAACCCCCGTGCACGGTGATCCGTACCAGGACCAGGGTGGTGGCATCGAGGGAGGGCTCCCCGGTGCCGGAGCCGCGGGCGTAGCGCGGGTGGGCGCCGCCGCTGATCTGGAGCCGGACCCGGTGGCCGACGGCGAAGCGGTGGGCGGTGGAACCCATCGCGATCCCCAAGGGCTCGTCGGCCGTCTCCCCGGGTGCGGTACGGATCGAGGCGATGCCGTCGCAGACATTCACCGAGCGGCCCTTCGCGTCGACGTCGCAGAGCCGTACGAAGACATCGGCGAACCCGGTGTCGGTGGCGATCCGCAGCCGTGCGGAGACCGGACCCAGGACCTCCAGGGGCTCGGTCAGCGCGGGGCCGGTGAAGGTGAGTACGTCGTCCCTGGCTTCCAGCGCGGTGTTGTCGCGCGGCCCGGAGCCCGGGGACAGCACCGCCCCGCCCACGGAAGGGGTCGGGTCGGCCGGGTCGTAACGGAAGGACGCCAGGGGCTCGGTGTCCGTGGCCGCCTGTCGCAGCAGCTGCCCGTCGGGGGCGGGGAACCAGGAACGCGCACCCGGCTCGCCGCCCGGGACCGGCGGCCACTCCTCCAGATCCCGCCACTCCCCCTCCCCAGCGCCTCCGGCCTTCCCACTGCTCCCGGCCTCCCCGCTCCCTCCGACATGCACCCGCACCCCGGTCGGCCGCAGTCCGGAGGGGTCGTCGCACAGGTGGGCCCGCAGCCACCCCAGGGTCTCCGCGAACACCTCGGGCCAGCCCTGCTGCATCGCGGAGTTGTGGGTCCACGGCCCGACCAGCAACGCCGTGTCCACACCGGCCTTCCGCAGCCGGGCATACTGCTCGAAGCCCTGGTCCGCCAGTACGTCGTACCAACCGGAGACCAGACCGACCGGCACCGTCACCCGCTCCGCCGCACCGGCGAGCGAAGCCCCCTCCCAGTACGGGTCCGCCGGGTCCGGGTGGGACATCGCACCGTCGAGCCACGGCACTTGCCCCAGCGCGGCCACATGCGCTCCGCGCAACGGGCGGGCGGCGGTGATCCGGCGCAGCTGCCGCTGGAGGCGCAGCACCGCCCTGCCGAAGGCGACGGCTCCCCGGTGCTGATAGGTGATGCCCGCGCCGCCGACGAGCGCGTACTCCAGATGGAGCGCACTGCCCGTAGGGAAGAGGGCGTGCGGGTCGTGCAGCCCCACCTGTATCGCCATCGCCTTCAGCTCGGGCGGCGGATCGAGCGCCAGCGCCCACTGCGTGTAGCCGAGATAGCTCGGCCCCGCGGTGCCCAACAGCCCGTTGAACCAAGGCTGTTCACGCAACCAGACCACGGCGGCCTGCCCGTCGGCGGGCTCATTGCGCCAGAGGTCGAAGCTGCCGCCGGAGCCGGCGGTACCGCGGCAGCTCTGCAGTACGACGTGGAAGCCCTGCTCGGCGAAGAGCATTCCGTACATGGGCGACCAGGGCACGCCCCGCCCGTACGGGGAGCGCACCAGCAGGGTGGGGAACTCCCCTTCCGCGCGCGGGAAGTAGTGGTCGGTGAGCAGCGGGCTGCCGTCGGCGGCCGGCACGGCGATGCCGCGCTCGCACCCGACGTCGTACGGCCCGGCCGGGAGCTTCTTGCGCCAGGTGGCCCGCATCATCCGCGAGGCCAGGGGCGGCTCGCCGTGGGACAGGTGCGCTCTCATGGTTCTCCTCCGTTATTTTCCGTACGTTGTACGAGAATAACGGATGCTTGGATGGGCCCGATCGGAGAACCTGGCCCGACCAGGAGGAGAACCCGGATAAACCGGTCACCGGGAGGGACCGGAGAGACCGGAGAACCCGGGAGTCCGGAGAACGAGGAGCGAGCAGGCCGTGCCCCACCCCGAAGAACCGAAGAACTCCGCGAAGCCCGCCGCCACCGCCCCGGGCTTCGACCCCCAGCGCCTCTGGCTGGGCACCGGCGCACCCCGCTCCGGCCGGGGCCGCAAACCCGCCTTCACCCGGGAGGCGATCACGGCTGCGGCGGTCGCCCTCGCGGACGCGGAGGGCCTGGAGGCCGTCACCATGCGCCGGGTGGCCGCGGAGGTCGGAGCCGGCGTGATGTCCCTCTACAGCTACGCCCCCGACAAGGAGACCCTCCTGGAGCTGATGGTCGACCACGTCAGCGCCGAACTGAACCCCTCAGCCGACACGACCACACCGGCACCAGCACCTGCCTCATCACCCGCACCAGCATCAACCCCCGCCCTCACACCTGCCCCGCCGCCTCCCCCCACCGGCGACTGGCGCACCGACCTCAAGGTCATCGGCCATCTTCAGCGCGCCCTGATGCTCCGCCACCCCTGGCTGCCGACCGCGCTCACCACACGCCGCTCGCTCGGCCCGCACGCCCTGGCCTTCCTGGAGTACGCACTGGCCGCGCTGCGCCCCACCGCACTGGACGGCGCCGCGAAACTGGAGGTCTTCAGCCAGCTGACCGGCTTCGTCGCCGCGTACGTCGGCCACGAGAACGCCCAGTCCGCCGCCGCCAACCACCCCGACCGCCTCGCCGCCGAGGTCCGCTACCTCACCGCCGTCGCCACCGACGGCCACCACCCGGAACTCGCCGCGGCCCTCGCCGCCCCCGCACGCCCCCAGTCCCCCGACGCCCTGTTCACCCGCTACCTGGACCGCCTGATCGACGGCCTGGACTCCACCAGCTGACCCCGCCCCTCACACCAGCCCCGCCAGTACCTCCGCGAATTCCCGTGGCCTGCTGAAGCAGCCGACGCGGGAAGCGGCCAGCGTGCGGACGTCGAACGGATTGGACGGCGTGACGGCATCGGCCTCCGCGATCATGCGGTCCTGGTCGGCAGCCGGGTGTATCTCCTCCTCGGGTGTGGTGAATCCGGTCGGGCAGGCGGGCCGAACTGCCGTGGCCCGGCAGGTCGATGGCGTACGAGCGGTGACCGGGCAGCGCGGGTTCGTTCTGGAGAGGTCCCCATGCCTGGGCGTTGCTGGAGCCGCCGGGGAGGAAGACGAAGGTGGGGTGTGGGGTCGTGGTGCGGTTCGACTTCACTGCGGATGCCAGTCCCCTTCAGTCCCTTGGCGCGCTCGAAATACGCTGTGACCTGCACTGATCCCGAAGGGACCGAGACAGGGACCGAACCGGGAACGCGCAGGGAACACGCCTGGCGTCGCCGCGGATCCGTCCAACTCGGTCACTCTCGCAGCCACTTCGCCGGGTCCCGTGGTGGCGTCGTTCCGCTGACGCCGCTCGTCGCGTCACCCGCCCGCCTCCACCTTCTCCCACACCGAAACATGCTTCCCGCTCTCGCTGGTGAACGGCGAGCGGTCCCAGTCCTCCCAGCGGTCGCGCAGCCGCATTCCGGCGAGCTGGGCCATCAGGTCGAGTTCGGCGGGCCAGACGTAGCGGAAGGGGATGGAGCGGTAGGAGCCGCGGCCCTCGACGACCTCGATGTAGTTGGAGCTCATCGCCTGGGTGGCGACGTCGTAGCGGTCGAACGACCAGCGGGTCGGGGTGACCTGGAAGGGGACGGCCTCCTGCCCGGGCGGCAGCAGGCGCAGTACGGGGACGCCGACCTCGATCACGAAGGTGCCGCCGGGGGCGAGGTGCTCGGCGGCGTTGCGGAAGCAGGCGACCTGTTCGGCCTGGGTGGTGAGATTGTTGATCGTGTTGAAGACGAGGTACGCAACGGTGAACTTTCCCGGCGCGTAAGGGCCGTCGGCGCGCGCCGACGCGAAGTCGCCGAAGGTGACGGGGATTTCGTCGCCACCGGGCTTGGCGCGAAGCTGGTCCACCATCGCGTGGGAGATGTCGATGCCGTGCACCGGGACGCCGCGGCGGGCGAGCGGGAGGGCGATGCGGCCGGTGCCGATGGCGAATTCGAGGGCGGGGCCGCCGTCGGCGAGTTCGGCGAGGAAGGCGGCGGTGCGGTCCACCGTTTCGGGAGCGAACATGTCCGATTCCGAGGTGTCGTACGTGGAGGCGACCGACGCCCCGAAGTAGCCGTCCTCCGGGGCGTCCGCCGGTTCGGGTTCCTGCGGTGCGTTCTGCTTATCCGGTGAGTGCATCGCAGGACCGTACGACGTCACGTGAGCACCACGCACCCTGTTTTCACGGCACGTCAGTTGAGGGAGCCCGCGCGCGGGTCCAGCGGTGCCAGCACGCCCAGCCGGTCCTCGATCGCCTGTGCCGCGTCCAGGCAGAGGTCCTCGCGGAACGCCCGCCCGACGAGCTGCACCCCGGTCGGCAGCCCGTCGGCCGTCCCGGTCGGCACGGCCACCGCGGGCACTCCGACGAAGCTGGTCGCACTGCACAGCCGCATGCCCGAGGCGACCCGGTCCCGGCCTGCCCGGTCGCGCGACTCAAGCCCCGGTGCGACGGGCGGTTCGGTGAACGGGGGGCCGAGCAACAGTGGGTAGGTGTGCAGGAAATGGGCCCAGGAACGGCGGATGTTCAGCCACGTTCCCATCAGCTTGACCAGTTCGGCGGCGCTCGCGGGCGACACCTGCTCCATCGCCCACGCGATGTACCGGTCGCCGCCCTCCCCGAGCAGCGTCCGCACGGCGGGCCAGCTCGGCGCGAATTCCGTGACGGTCAGCCGCCCGTACGCCTCCAACGTCTCCTCCAGTCTCGGTACGTCGGGCACTTCACACACCTCGTACCCGGCGTCCCGCAGCGCCGCGGCCGCCCGCTCGACGGCGGCACGCACCGAGGGATGCACGCCCTTCCCGCCCGGGTCGGTGACCACGGCCACCTTCACCGGTCCCGGCAGCGGGTCACCGTACAGCGGCACCGGTACGGCGCGGGGGTCGCGCGGATCGGTGCCTGCCAGGGTTTCGTACGCCAGCCGGAGGTCGGCCACGGTGCGGGCCAACGGGCCGTCCACGACAAGAAGTTGGGAGGCGGGACCGGGGTCGTCGGGACCCAGGACACGGTGGTCGGCGGGGAAGCGGCCGGAGGTCGGCTTCAGTGCGGCCACCCCGCAGAACTGGGCGGGGATCCGCACCGATCCACCGGAGTCGTTGCCGAGCCCGAGCGCCGCCATACCGGTGGCGACGGCGACCGCGTCGCCACCGCTGGATCCACCCGGGGTGAGACTCGCGTCCCACGGGTTGACCGTGTCGCCGTACAGCTCGCTGCGGGTGTGCATGCCCGCGAGGATCAGGGTGGGCAGGTTGCTGTGCCCGAGGGGGATGGCCCCGGCGGCGCGCAGCCGGGCGACCGGGGGCGCGTCCGCCGCCGCCACCAGGTCCCGGAACCGGGGTACGCCGAAGGTGGTCGCCACCCCCTCGATCGGAGTGCTCTCCTTCACCGTGAACGGCACGCCCGCCAGTGGCCCCAACTCCGCTTTCGAGGCACGCTGTTGATCGACTCTTGCGGCGGCATCCCGGGCGCTCCCGGCCAGGAGTTGGGTGACCGCGTTCACCCCGGGGTTGACCTCGGCGATGCGCGCCAGATGGCTGTCGATCAGTTCGACGGCCGAGATCTCCCCACCGCGTATCGCCTTCGCCTGGGCCGTTGCCGGCATCTTCCACAGGGCTTCGTCGTGCATGGGGTCGCCTTTCGGATACGTACGGCACCGGCCGCGAACAGGTACTGATGCACTTGCATCGGTACGTGCCCACCGTACCCCCGTAACCGATACACTCGCATCGAATAAGCTGATGGCACTCCAGGACCCGTACTCCGGAAAGGTGACCGGGCATGCCCAAGCAGGTGGACCACGCGGGCCGACGCCGTCTCGTCGCGGAGGCCGTGTGCCGGCTCGCCGACCGGCGCGGCCTGGAAGGCGTGACCCTCCGCGATGTCGCCGCCGAGGCGGAGGTGTCGATGGGAGCGGTCCAGCGGTGCTTCCGCACCAAGGAGGAGATGCTGGTCTTCGCGCTCGGGCAGATCGGCGAACGGATCGGTGAGCGGGTACGGGCCCGGGTCCTCCGGAGCCCCGCCCAGTCGGCCGGAACGGCGCTGGGCCACGCCGTCACCGAGGTGTCACTGCTGCGAGAGGAGCACCGCGCCGAGGCCAGGGTCTGGCTCACCTTCGCCGCCCAGGCAGCGGTCAGCGAACCGCTCGCCAAGTCGCTGCGGGCGAACTACGCGGACCTGGAGGACATGTTCACCGGCCTGATCGCGGAGGCGGGTGCGGGTGCGGATACGGGGGCGAGTGCGAGTGCGAGTGCGAGTGCGGCCGAGGGTGCGGGCACGGCGCCCGGGCCGGCCGCACGCCGCCGCGCTCGCACCCTCCTCGCCCTCGCCGACGGCCTCACCACCCATGTCCTCGTCGGTCACCTCACCGCCCCCGAGGCCCAGGACATCCTGCACACCCATCTGCGTGACCTCTGGGCAGAGCGGCCAGCGCTCTAGCCGGTGCCCAGCCGGTGCCGGAATACGCCCCGGGGGCGCGGCAGTTACTACGATCATGACTCACGACGCCACCGGCTCCCGTTCCTTCCTCTTCGTCCTCGGCAGCTCGCGCACCGACGGCAATACCGAGTTGCTCGCCCGCGCCGCCGCCGCGCAACTGCCGGACGAGCACACGCAGAACTGGGTGGACCTCAGCCGGCTCGACCTGCCCGACTTCCAGGACGACCTGCACGACACCGGCAGCTACACCCCGGGCGCGACCGAGGAGGCGCTGCGCGAAGCCACCCTCGCCGCCACCGACATCGTGCTCGCCTCGCCGCTGTACTGGTACACCCTCTCCGCGCAGACCAAGCGCTACCTCGACTACTGGTCGGGCTGGCTGAACGCCCCCGGCTCGGACTTCAAGGCGCGGATGACCGGACGACGGCTGTGGGCCGTGTCGGTGATGGCGCACTCCGAGCCGGAGGTGGCGGACGGCCTGGTCACCACGCTGCGGAACTCGGCGGCGTACATGGGCATGGGCTTCGGCGGACTGCTGCACGGCAGCGCCGGGCGCCCGGGGCGGATCAAGGCGGACACCGAGGCGCTGATCCGTGCGAAGACGTTCTTCCAGGGCGAGGCACCGCCGGCGCGCTTCCCCTACGAGGAGCAGGCCGCCGCCTGACCGGGCTGAGACACAGGCTCTTACGGAGTCGCCCGCCTCAGCGCTGCGGCTGGTTCAGTGAGCCCACCACCCTGACGCGGCCGATCGACCTGAAGCCCCAGTCCAGGAGGGTGCGTGCCTCGCGGTAGACCGTGAGGCCGTTGCCCTTCTGGGGGTTGAGGACGGTGACGATCAAGGTGCGGTTGCCGCGTGTGGCGGCGGCGATGAGGGTGTTGCCGGCCTTGGTGGTGTACCCGTTCTTGACGCCGATGATGCCGGGGTAGCGGCCGATCCCGTTGGCGCCGGTGAGCAGGCGGTTGGTGTTCTGGATGGGGTACGAGGAAATGTGGCTGCCGTCGGCGCGGGTGGCGCTGGGGAAGCGGGCGTCGGCGGTCGCGGCGTACTTCGCGAACTCGGCGTTCTTGAGCCCGGCGCGGGCGATCAGTGCCAGGTCGTACGCGGTGGAGTACTGGCCCTTGGCGTCGTAGCCGTCGGCGGTGACGACCCGGGTACTGCGGGCGCCCAGGGCCCGGGCCTTGGCCTGCATCTGGGAGACCGACGACTTCCAGCCGCCGTTCATGGCAGCGAGGACGTGGACGGAGTCGTTGCCGGAGCGCAGAAAGGTGCCCCGCCACAGGTCGGCAGCCCGATAGGTCTTACCGGCCTTGACACCGACCACGCTGCTGCCGCTGCCGACCCCGGCCAGGTCGGACTTGCTGACCTTGCGCAGGGCGCCGCCCTTGACCCGGGGCAGGGCGGTGACGGCGAAGAGCGCCTTGAGGGTGCTGGCGGGCGGCAGTTTGCGGTGCACATTGTGCGCGGAGATGATCTCGCCGGTACGGGCGTCGGCGACCAGGTGGGCGAGGGCGGTGAGGGACCGGTTGGCGGCGGCCCCTGGCGCACCGGCGCCGCCCCGCACCTGCTGGGCCGGGGCGACGGAGGCGGGTGCGGTGGTTGCGCCCGACGCGGGCACGGCGAGTGCGGAGGAGCCCGGCAGCAGGAGGAGCAGGGCGGCGGCAGTGGCGGTGGTCGTGGTGACGACCCGACAGGATGCGGCGCCTGCCGCTGAAGTGACGGTCATTCAGTCACGGTAGGGACGAGCCGGGAGTTCGGCCGACCGGAATTGCGCCACCTGGGTCACCCGGGCTGAAAGTAGGACTTTCGACCGTTGTCCCCCGTAACGCCATTACCGCGTGTCTCGGTGGTGGGCCGTGATGTCTCGGTGAGGGGCGCTCACCTGGTGTCGTCCTCGACAGGGCCTCACCGAACTCCTGGATGTGTAAATGGAGTTGGGGGTGGACACGGCACTCTGGTTCACCTACGCCGGGTACGGGAGGAGCGGGCGGAAGGCGGGCAGGGCTAGGCCCCGGCCGGCCGGCCGTCCGCGTTCCCCCGCAGCAGCAGTGCGGCCAGCGCCAGGGCGTTGCCCCGGGCCGAGGCGATGTCGAGGCCGGTGAGTTCGGTGATTCTGGTCAGCCGGTTGTCCACGGTGTTGGGGTGCAGGCCGAGGTGGCGGGCGGTACTGCGCCGGTCGTGCCGGTGTTCGAGGTGGGTGCGGAGGGTCTCGATGAGTTCGGGGCGGTCGCCGACGGGGTCGAGCAGGGCGGCGATGCGGTCGCTGCTCTCGTTGCGGCGGGAGAGGTGGTACTCCAGCAGGACGTCGTCCATCCGGTGCGGGCCGGGGGGCCGTCCACAGGCGCGGGCGACCCGGACGATGTCGGCGGCGGTGCGGGCGGCGGCCGGTACGTCCCCCGCCGTGGCGGCGGTAACGGCGGCCAGCCGGACGGTGTCGCCGCAGACCTGCCGGAGCCGGGTGGCCAGTTCCTCACCGGTGCGGGTGCCGTCCGGGTCGTCGGCCCGCAGCGCGGTGATCACCTGCCCTCCGTCGACGCCCAGCAGGGACACCGCCCCGGAGCCGAACGAGCGGTCCAGGACGGTCTGGACCCGGCGGGCCCGGCGGCGGTCCGCGACGTCCGGGGCCGTGGGGACCTCCTTCGGCGGGACCTGGAGGTGGACCACGAGGGTGGGGCCTTCGAGGCCCAGCTCCTCGAAGGCCCGCAGGGGCGGCAGCGAGCCGTCGAGCAGTCCTCGGACCAGGGAACGGTGGTGTTCGCGGCGTTCGGCGAAGAGGGCAGCCTGCTCGTCCAGGTAGGTCTCGGCGACGGCGCCGATGATGGCCTCGTGTCCGCGCAGGAGGAAGTCGACGAGTTCGATGAGCGCCCCCTCCTCGCCCTCCGTGGCCTCGGCACGGAGGGCCTGCCACAGGACGTAGGCGCCCGCGGAGTGGGTGCGCAGCAGGGTGTGCAGGGGCATTCCCTCGTCGGCACGCTGG
Organism: Streptomyces sp. NPDC051561; assembly: GCF_044454195.1. Taxonomy (NCBI): domain Bacteria; kingdom Bacillati; phylum Actinomycetota; class Actinomycetes; order Kitasatosporales; family Streptomycetaceae; genus Streptomyces; species Streptomyces sp. NPDC051561. Next base: position 375,329 of record NZ_JBITDM010000001.1, read on the forward strand.
GCGGCCCGTTCGCGGAAGAGGCTGAAGTCCCCGGCGCGGCCCTGGGTGTCCCGTACCCGGCGCAGGAAGAGGCGCAGTCCGCTGCGTACCGTCGCGGCTATTTCCACGTCCTTCACGTCCGCGGGCAGATCCGCGTATCCCGGCAGCTCTTCGAAGGTCTCGCGGGCCATGTGGCGGGCGAGCTCGTTGACCCGGCTCTCGCACCGGGCGGCCAGGGCCTGCGCGGCGGGCGACAGCGGCGGGTACGCACCCTGGCGTGGGGCGCTCTGGTCGTTCGGCACCGGGTGGTTCCTCCCCCGAAGGCTGTGACGGATCACAGACTATGCCGCCTCCACCTGTGAAAGCGGAGGGTGTCTCACCGCTTGGATCCGACGCACACTCATGGCCATCAGCGGGCAGCCTCAGCGGACGGCAGAGGTGGCCCCGAGCGTGAGCACGAGGAGCCGGACACTATGACGGAACACAACTCCAGCGGTCAGCCCACATCCGGCGGCCACCACGATTCCAGCGGCTACCTCGGTTACGCGGACCGGGTCTGGACCGGCGAGGATTCGATGCTGGCCCACCTCTCGGGGAAGTTCACCGGCTCCGGTCTGGTGCCCATCGGTGAGCGGACCGGGTTCTTCCCGGCCTTCGCCAATGTGGCGGTGTTCGACACCGGGGACGGCATGGTGCTGGTCGACTCGGGCGATTTCCGTACGGCCGAGCAGTTGCACGAGTCGGTACGCGCCCGCTCGGCGTCGCCGGTGAGCGCGATCGTCTACACCCACGGCCACGTCGATCACGTCTTCGGTGTGTGGCCCTTCGACAAGGAGGCCGCCGAGACCGGCACCGCACGCCCCGAGGTCATCGCGCACGAGGCGGTCGCGGCCCGCTTCGACCGCTACCGGGAGACGGCCGGTTACAACACCTGGATCAACCGCAAGCAGTTCGGGGTGCCCTCCCTGGAGTGGCCCACCGAGTACCGCTACCCGGACACCTCCTACCGCGACCGGCTGACCATGCGCCGGGGCGAGCTGACCTTCGAGCTGGTGCACGCCCGTGGTGAGACGGACGACCACACCTATGTGTGGATCCCGGAACTGCGGACCCTGTGCACGGGCGACCTCTTCATCTGGAACTCGCCCAACGCGGGCAACCCGCAGAAAGTGCAGCGCTACCCGGTGGAGTGGGCCCAAGCACTGCGCGGCATGCAGGAGTTGGGCGCGGAGGTACTCCTTCCTGGGCACGGCGTGCCGATCCTCGGGGCCGACCGCATCAACCAGGCGCTCGGTGACACGGCGGAGCTGCTGGAGTCGCTGTGCACCCAGACCCGCGAGCTGATGAATGCCGGGGCGCGCCTCGACGAGGTGCTGCACGGGGTGAAGGTTCCGGCCGAACTCCTGGCGAAGCCGTACCTCCATCCGGCCTACGACGAGCCCGAGTTCGTCGTACGGAATCTGTGGCGGCTGTGGGGCGGCTGGTACGACCAGAACCCGGCGAACCTCAAGCCCGCCCCGGAGGCGGCGCTGGCAGGCGAGTTCGCCGGGGCGGCGGGCGGCGCGAAGGTGCTGGCGGACCGGGCCGGACAGCTGCTCGCCGTCGGGGAGCTGCGGCTGGCCGCGCACCTGGCCGAGACCGCCGCGCTGGCCGCGCCGGACGACCGCGAGGTGGCACGGATACGGGCCCAGGTCTACGCCGTACGGGCCGAGCACGAGACCTCGACGATGGCGCGTGGCGTCTTCAACTGGGCGTCCGCCGAGTCCGCGGCCGTGGCGGAGGGCACGGACGTCGCCACCGAGCTGACCCGCAGCGACGCGGGGCGGCGCCGGGCCGCCGGGGCGATCAGCGTGGGCGTCGTCGTCGACGACGACAGCTGCGGCTGCGGGGCTGCCCCGGACGGCGCCGAGGAGCTCCCGAAGCCGGGCCTCCCCAGGGACAGCACCGGCACCGGGCAAGGGTCGTGACCGTGGAGGCAGGGGCTGCCCCGACACCGTCTCCGCACAAGACTGCGTCGGCAGGCGGGCGGCAGGCCTGGAACACCACCTGGTTGCTGCTGGTCTTCATGCTGGTGAACTTCGCCGACAAGGCAGTCCTGGGACTGGCCGGGCCCGAGATCATGAAGGAATTCGATCTCACCCGCCAGGAGTTCGGCACCGCCCAGGCCGCGTTCTTCAGCCTGTTCTCGCTGTCCGCGCTGGGAGTGTCGTTCCTGACCCGCAAGGTACGCACCTCGGTGCTGCTGCTCGCGATGGGCCTGCTGTGGTCGGCCACCCAACTCCCCATGGTCTGGGGCGCGGCGGGCTTCGGCACCCTGATCGTGACCAGGGTGCTGCTCGGGTTCGCCGAGGGCCCTGCCGCACCGGTGGCCGTCCACCATGTGCACGGCTGGTTCGTGCAACGGGAACGCACCCTGCCGACCGCCATCCTCATGGTGGGCGCCGCGGCGGGGGTCGCGGTGGCGGCTCCCACTCTCGGTCTGGTGATCTCCCGGTTCGGCTGGCGCTGGGCCTTCGGAGTCGCCGGACTCGCCGGTCTGGCGTGGGCGGTGGCGTGGGCGGTCAAGGGCAAGGAAGGACCGCTGGCCCCGCCCGTGGGGCGCGGTGCCGTGGGGCGCGGTGCGGATGCGGCCGACGGCAGCGGGGAGGTCGACGGCGGCAAAGTGGCCGACGGCGGAGTGGTCGACGGATCCGAGGTCGCGGAAGTGCCGCTGCGCCGCATCTTCCTCTCCGGCACCTTCGTCACCGCCGCGCTGGGCGCGTTCGCGGCGTACTGGGTGATGGGTGCCAAGCTCACCTGGCTGCCGGACTACCTCCGGACGGTCGTCGGCTGGGACCTCGGGCAGGCGAGCGCCGCGGTCGGCGGAGGTGCCGTGGCCAACGGCGTCGTCCTGCTGGCCCACGGGCTGCTGGCCCGGCGGGCCGCCCTGCGCCCCGGCGGGGCACGGCTGCCGGACGGGGTCGGTGGCGGGCTGCTGCTGGTGGCGTCGGCGGTCGCGGTGACCGTGTTCGCCACCGTCGACACCCTGTGGATCAAGATTCCGATGATGTTCGGCCCGATGGCGGTCGCGCTCGTCATGCTCACCGTGGCGCAGACCGCCATCGCCCGGATCACACCGCCGTCCCAGCGGGGCGTCGCACTCGGCGCGCTGGTGGCGGTCTTCGCGCTGGGCGGCATCGTGTCCCCGCTGGTCCTCGGCCGGATCGTGGACGGTGCGGCGACCGCGACCGCCGGCTATCAGCACGGCTGGCTGGTCACGGCCACCCTGTTGCTGGTCACGGGCGTTCTGGCGGCCCTCTTCATGCGCCCGGAGCGGGACGCCCGGCGTTTCGGCGTCCCGGAGTCCCCGACCGCCGGGGTTCCCGTCGCCCACTGAGGCCCGCCGCCGTCAACTCCCTCTCTTGCGGCGGCAGTCCGCGCAGGGCGGGGAGCGGGCGGAAAACAAGGTCGTCGAACGGCGTGTCCTCAGGGGGACTTCGACCGTTCTTCCCTGTGTGCTGCGGCTGGCTGGCCGCAGGAATATTCAGTGAGGAACCCCCATGAGCAAGCTCAACAAGGCCGTTGCCGTCACGATGATCGCCGGTGGCATGATCGCCGCGGGCGCCGGTGCCGCCGCCGCGCACAGCGGTTCGATGGCCGAGGGCAAGGCCGTCCAGTCCCCGGGCGTCGCCTCGGGCAACCTGGTCCAGGCCCCGATCCACGTGCCGGCGAACGTGACCGGCAACTCGGTCAACGTGATCGGCCTGCTGAACCCGACCTTCGGCAACGAGTCGTCGAACGTCTGATTCACCCGTTGACGAAGGAAGAGGGCCCCCCGGCATCCGGCCGGGAGGCCCTCTTCGTCATGGAACCCGTGTCTGTCAGTCCCCGACGACCTCCGCGTCGTAGAAGCAGAAGTGCCCCTTGATGGCGGCGACTTCGGGGATCGGCTGCTGGTACGCCCACACCAGGTCCGCCTTGCCGGGCACCGACCAGTACGACGCGTCCCCCTTGAAGGGACAGCGCGTCGTGGTGTCGGACGCGGTCAGCAGCTCGGTGCGGACGTCCTCGGGCGGCAGGTAGTAGCGGACCGGCAGCCCGGTCTCGCGCAGCAGGAGCGGCCGGCGGCTCTCTGCGAGCAGCTGCCCCTCCCGTACGACACGCACATGATCCGTGCCCTGCTCCACGGTGATCCGGTGGCCCTTGGCCGTTTCGCTGTGAGAGGTCATACCGGGTACAGCGGCCGGGGCGCGCCGTTTCTTCCCCGCCTGCCGCACGATCTGCCGCACGGATCCGGGCGGGGGAGCTCCACCGTCCGGGCCGTCCGGAACCGGCAGTTCCCGCGCGCGTCGCTTCCCGCGCCGGACCCGCCCCGCGACCAGCCGCAGGACCGGCCCCGCCACGACCCGCCGGACCTAGTCGGTGCCGAACTCCATGGCCGCCCGGTCCAGCATCTCCTCGTCGCCGGAGACCTCGCCGCGCGAGGCGATGGCCTCCGCGCCGCCCTCGGGCATGGCGCCGATGAGCCCGGTCGCGGCGGCCTGGGCGGCGCCGATCGCCGGGTTGCTGTTGCCGATCAGACCGAGGCCCGCGTACTGCTCCAGCTTGGCGCGGGAGTCGGCGATGTCCAGGTTGCGCATGGTGAGCTGGCCGATCCGGTCCACCGGGCCGAACGCCGAGTCCTCGGTGCGCTCCATGGAGAGCTTGTCCGGGTGGTACGAGAACGCCGGACCCGTGGTGTTGAGGATCGAGTAGTCCTCGCCGCGCCGCAGCCGCAGGGTGACCTCACCGGTGACGGCCGCGCCGACCCACCGCTGGAGCGACTCGCGGACCATCAGCGCCTGCGGGTCCAGCCAGCGGCCCTCGTACATGAGACGGCCGAGGCGCCGTCCCTCGTTGTGGTACTGGGCGAGGGTGTCCTCGTTGTGGATGGCGTTGACCAGCCGCTCGTACGCCGCGTGCAGCAGCGCCAGGCCGGGGGCCTCGTAGATGCCCCGGCTCTTCGCCTCGATGATCCGGTTCTCGATCTGGTCGGACATGCCCATGCCGTGCCGGCCGCCGATGGCGTTGGCCTCCATCACCAGGTCGACGGGGGAGACGAACTCCTTGCCGTTGATGGTGACCGGACGCCCCTGGTCGAAGCCGATCGTGACGTCCTCGGTGAGGATCTCGACCGACGGGTCCCAGAACCGCACGCCCATGATCGGCTCGACGGTCTCGACCCCGGTGTCGAGGTGTTCGAGGGTCTTGGCCTCGTGGGTGGCGCCCCAGATGTTGGCGTCGGTGGAGTACGCCTTCTCGGTCGAGTCCCGGTACGGCAGCTCGTGGGCGAGCAGCCACTCCGACATCTCCTTGCGGCCGCCGAGTTCGGTGACGAAGTCTGCGTCGAGCCAGGGCTTGTAGATCCGCAGGTGCGGGTTGGCGAGCAGCCCGTAGCGGTAGAACCGCTCGATGTCATTGCCCTTGAAGGTCGAACCGTCGCCCCAGATCTGGACGTTGTCCTCCAGCATCGCCCGCACCAGCAGCGTGCCGGTGACGGCCCGGCCCAGCGGGGTGGTGTTGAAGTACGCCCGGCCACCGGAGCGGATGTGGAACGCGCCGCAGGTCAGCGCGGCCAGCCCTTCCTCGACGAGCGCCGCGCGGCAGTCGACCAGACGCGCGATCTCGGCACCGTACGCCTGTGCGCGGCCGGGCACCGAGGCGATGTCGGGCTCGTCGTACTGGCCGATGTCGGCGGTGTAGGTGCAGGGGACGGCACCCTTGTCGCGCATCCAGGCGACCGCGACGGAGGTGTCGAGACCGCCGGAGAAGGCGATGCCGACGCGCTCGCCGGCCGGAAGGGAAGTAAGGACCTTAGACATAGGAAGAGTATGCATGATCACGCATGGTCATGCAAAGACGGTTCGAGGAGGAACTTCGTTCGGCCCTTCCCCCCACCCCCACCCTCCCCCTTCCCAGCGGCGAACGCGCTGACCGGCGTCAGAACGCGAAAGGTTCCACGCGGACCGGCCCGCCGCACAGTCGGACGCTTGCCTCCCAGAGGGCCTGGCCGGTGGGCAGGTCGGTCACATGGGGCTGGGGGTTTTCGAGGTGCGGCTTGCCGCTGAGGCCGAACCTGCTGGGGCCCCACACCTGGCCGCCTCGTACGTCCGGGTCGAGGGTGGCGCGGACCGCGGGCCAGGCGCCGGCCTCCTTGCCCTGCACGAGCACCTTCGCGGGCAGGGTGAGCAGATGCCGGGTGCCGGAGCGCTGGTGGATGCCGGGGCGCGGTGGGGTGAGGGCGTCCAGGGCGCCGCCCGGGTGGGCGATCACGCTCATGCAGGTGCTGTCGGCAGCGCGCAGCCGACGGTCGAGCTCGAAGGCGAAGGTCATCTGGGCGAGCTTCGAGCGCCCGTAGGTGCGCTTGGGGTCGTAGTCGCGTACGGATTGCAGGTCGTCCAGGTCGAGGCGCTCGGAGCGGGCCGCGAAGCTGCCCATGGTGACGATCCGGGCGGCCGGTGCCCGCTCCAGCCAGGGCGCCAGCCAGTGCACCAGAGCGAAGTGGCCGAGGTGATTGGTGGCGAACATCAGCTCGTGGCCGTGGTGGTTCTGCTCACGGGGCGGGCTGTCGAGCGCGATGCCCGCGTTGAGGACGACGGCGTCGAGGGCATCGGTGTCCAGCTGACCGACGGACGCGCGCAGGGAGGCGGGGTCGGCCAGGTCCAGGGGTATGTGCCGGACGCGGGCCCCGTGGACGCGGGCGGTGACGGCTTCCACGGCGGCGGAGGCCCTCGCCGGGCTGCGGCTGCCGATGATGACGGTCGCTCCGGCGGCGGCGAGCTGCTCGGCGACGAAGTAGCCGATGCCGGCGTTGCCGCCGGTCACCAGCACGGTGGTGCCCTCGGCGCGCGGGGGCTTGTGAACGTTCCAGGCCACGGGGGCTCCTTGAAAGGTGTGACGGGTGGTGCCCGTGGGCGGCGGTGGGGGCGTGCTCAGACTTCGGGCCAGGCCTGCCGGAGGCGGCGGAACGCCTCGTCGAGAGTGACCATGCGGTCGGGGCGGCCCGATGCCAGGTCCGGGGTTTCCAGTACGTAGCGGGCCAGCAGGAAGAGGGACTCGTCGGGCTCGTCCCGGCCGGTGGCTTCGGCGAGCAGGGCGGCGAGCGGGGCCTGGCAGGCCACCCAGACCTGACGCGCGTAGGGCCACAGCGCCGGGGTTTCCATGATCAGCGCCGCCGCGCGCCGGTAGCGCTCGGGCAGGTCCTTCTCGTCGGCGAAAGGGGCCCGGGCGGCGAAGAAGGCGTGCAGGGCCTCCAGGGCCGAACCGCCTTCGGGCCGGTTGCGGACCGCGTCGGCGAGGGCTGCCTCCCGCTCCCCGCTGTCGTCGAGGATCAGTGCTTCCTTCCCCGCGGGGAAGTGCGCGAACAGGGTCGTGGTCGCGGTGTCCGCGGCCTCGGCGATCTGGGCGATCGTCACCTTCTCGTATCCGTGCGCCAGGAAGAGCTCCAGGGCCGCGTCGGCCAGGGCCTTGCGGGTTGCCGCCTTCTTGCGTTCGCGCCTGCCGGGCGTGGCTCCAGTGTTCGTCATACCCGAAAGGTAGCACCACACATTCCAAAATACTACTCATTACAGTTTTGGCCAGTGATGCATTTCATTGTGAATAGGAAATCCCACTCCGTTCACTTATCGACGCGACGGTCACGAACATCGCGGCGCCCACGATCGTGGCGGACATCGGCGGCGGCGCCGGTCTGATCAAATGTTCGGGCCACTCCTGGGCATCGCCACGATCGGCGGACCGGTCCTGGCCGGCTTCCTCATCGACGCCGACTTCGCCGGGCTGTCGTGGCGGCCGATCTTCCTGGTCAACCTGCTCCTGGGCACCATCGGCGTCGTTCTGGCCGCCCGGATCCTGCCCCACGACACCGCCGACCCGGCCGTCACCGTGGACGGCGTCGGCGCGGGCACCCTCGCCCTGGCCATGTTCGGGACGATGTTCGGCCTCATCGAAGGCTCCGAGTCCGACTGGAGCGCCCTCTCACTCGGCGCCCTGGCCCTCGGCGTGGTCTTCCTGTTGCTGTTCGCCCGGCGTCAGCGCACCGCCGCCGCGCCGCTCATCGAGCCCTCCCTGTTCCGCAACAAGGGCTTCACCTCAGGGCTGTTGGTCGGCCTGATGTTCTTCGCCGTCACCAACGGACTGGCCTTCGTCCTCTCCCTCTTCATCCAGCAGGCCCTGGGTGCCGACCCCGGCAGCGCCGCCGTCGGCATGCTCCCGCTGACGCTCGGCATCATCGTGGGCGCCGGCGCCGGGATGGCCCTGGCCAAGAAGCTGGGCCGCGTCCTGATCCTCGCGGGCATGCTGGTCACCCTCGCCGGCGCCGGCTGGCTGCTGGCACTCGTGATCACCAGCGGCACCGACGTCACCCTGCTCGCCCTGGCACCCGCCGGCGTCCTGGCCGGCGTCGGCATGGGCTCCTGCTTCGACACCCTCTTCGACATCACCATCGGCAACACCGACCCCGCGGAAGCCGGCAGCGCGAGCGGCACCCTCACCGCCGTCCAGCAACTCGCCACCGCCCTGGGCTCCGCCACCGTCACCACCGTCTACCTCCATGGCGGCGCCCCCGACCACGCCATGACCCTCGCCGTCATCACCGTCATGGCCGTCACCGTCCTCTGCCTCCCCTTCCTCGGCCTCCTTCCCAAGTCCGCCCCGGCCGGCAACCCGTCCTCTCCCCACTGACGCTCGATCACCCCACCCCACCCGACCGGGCCTCGCACCCGGCTGCACCCCGCCCCGCCCCACCCGGGACACCGTGCGGGCCCACCGACCTGCGATTGCGAGTGACCGTCACCTGACTGAGTGTGATCAATGAGACAGGACCTCATGGACAGATCGGCCGGTCCACCGGCCGCGCACGTCCCATCGCCGCACCACCGGAAGGAACCACCCCATGGTCCACACCGCCGCCCTCTCCGCCTCCGTCACCGTCGCCCTGTGCGGTGCGCTGACCCTGGGCCCCGCAGCCGTCGCCTCACCGGAGGCCCGGACCGCCCCGTCCGCGCCCGCCTCCGCCGCCCAGCCGGCGGACGACGGCACCAAGGACCGCGAGAAGGTCGCGTCGGCCGTCCGTACCGTCACCAAGTTCGGCGCCGCCTCGCAGAAGACGGGGAAGCTCGCCGGTCTGGCCGTCAACGGAGAGAAGGACCCGCAGAAGCTGGCCAAGGCCAAGAAGGAGTCCGACAAGAGCCTCGACAACCTGCTCGCGATCATCCCCGGCGGCTCCCCCGCCAACCCCCACGGCCGCGCCGCCACCGCCCGCGCCGACCTCAAGTCCTCCGTCGCCCTGATCAAGGCCGACACCACAGCGATGATGGAGGCCGCCCTCAAGGCCGACATCGGCGCCGCCATCACGGCAGGTGGCACATTCATCGTCCACTTGGGCCAAATGGCCGTCAGCATCTTCCTGGAGAGCGGCCTCAGCACGGTGAAGGACATCCTCCCGACGCTCCCCGTCGACCCGGCCGGCGTAAAGATCCCGGGCCTCCCGGGCGGAGAGGCGGCGGGCCACCGCTGACCGACCGGCTGTCGTCCGGCTGTCGGCTGCTGTCCGGCTGTCGGCTGCTGTCCGGCTGCCGGCTGCTGTCCGGCTGCCGGCTGCTGTCCGGCTGCCGGCTGTCGCGTACGGGGCCCGGCCCACCCCGGACCCCGTACGCCACCCCACACCTCATCACCGGAAGCTATCCCCCGACGGCATACCCCAACCCGGTCCAGACCTCTTGACCATTGGTCTGGACCTCTCTAGCGTGTGGGCGCACCGCACCCCTACTCCCCCACCGCGTCTCCCGGTCCCCACCCAGGAGGTCCCCCGCATGTCCCCCCGCGCCCGCACCACCCTGAAGGCCACCCTCGCCACCGCCCTGGCCTTACCCCTCACCATCGCCGCGGCCCCCACCGCACCCTCCTCAGCACCCGCCTCCCTCCCCGCCGCCGCCACCTGCCCGGTGAAGTCCAAGCCCACCGGCAAGGTCCTCCAGGGTTACTGGGAGAACTGGGACGGCGCCGCCAACGGCGTGCACCCGCCCTTCGGTTGGACCCCGATCACCGACCCGCGCATCCCCCAGCACGGCTACAACGTCATCAACGCCGCGTTCCCGGTGATCCGTTCGGACGGCACGGCCCTGTGGGAAGACGGCATGGACGCCACCGTCAAGGTCGCCACCCCCACAGAAATGTGCCAGGCCAAGGCCAACGGCCTGACCACCCTGCTCTCGATCGGCGGCGCCACCGCCGGCATCGACCTCAACTCCACCGCCGTGGCCGACAAGTTCATCGCCACCATCGTGCCGATCCTCAAGACCTACAACTTCGACGGAATCGACATCGACATCGAGACCGGCCTCGTCGGCAGCGGCACCGTCACCAAACCCTCCACCTCCCAGGCCAACCTCATCCGCATCATCGACGGCGTCCTCGCCCAGATGCCCCCCAACTTCGGCCTCACCATGGCCCCGGAAACCGCCTACGTCACCGGCGGCAGCGTCGCCTACGGCTCGATCTGGGGCGCCTACCTCCCGATCATCAAGAAGTACGCCGACAACGGCCGCCTCTGGTGGCTCAACATGCAGTACTACAACGGCAGCATGTACGGCTGCTCCGGCGACTCCTACTCCGCCGGCACCGTCCAGGGCTTCACCAAACAGACCGACTGCCTCAACAAGGGCCTCGTCATCCAGGGCACCACCATCAAGGTCCCCTACGACAAACAGGTCCCGGGCCTCCCCGCCCAACCGGGCGCGGGCGGCGGCCACATGTCCCCGTCCCTGGTCTCCCAGGCCTGGAAGAACTACAACAACGGACTGAAGGGCCTGATGACGTGGTCCCTGAACTGGGACGGATCGAAGAACTGGACCTTCGGTGACAACGTCAAGGCACTGCAATCCCGCTGATCAGCCGAATTACCAAACCAGCAGGTCACACGGGTCCGCCCCCTCCAGGGCGGACCCGTTCCGCGTCCCCGTGGCTGGATTTTGGCTGGATGACCTGACGGCTCGTCACCCGTCATTACCTGTCGTTCTCCACACGCTAGCTGGATCGCGGCTGGATGAGGGCGGGCGGGGCAGCCCGGCGGGCCCACGTATAAGTGAACCCCAATCGCCACGAAGAGGAGATCCCGGCCGTGGGTCTGCTGGGGCAGCGTGCGGCAGAGGGCGAGGGTGCGGATACGGATACGGGTGCGGGTGCGGGTGAGACCGGTGCGGTAGGAGTCGGGGAGTTCGCCGCACGCCTGCGCGGCAATCTGGGCGGCTTGTTCGCGGTTGCCGTCGGCTCCATCCGATCCGGACCCGAAGGCGAGCACGCACGGGCAAGACGCGACGCACCACGAGCAGGCGAGCCCCGCAGGACGCAAGCGCGTCCAGGACAGGTTCGACCGGCCGGGCCTGATGTCCCACCTCGGCGCCCTCCTCACCCGCATCGGTCCGGGCCGCGTACACATCGTGCTCCGCCCGCCCCGGGGTCATCCGGCAGCACGGCTACATCCACGCCGGCGCCACCGGCGCCATCGCCCACAGCACCGGCGGACAGGCCGGGCTACGGGTTCGCCTGCGGCCGCAGCAAGCCCCGCATCGCCGGCGAGCGCAGGCTGTGGCTGGGCCTCACCGGCGCCACTTCCGACGATCCCGTCGTGGAGGGGATGCAGCCCGTCCTGGAAACCAGCCTGAGCGAAGGCAGCGCCCACTGCTGCGGGTTCGCCCGGCCCACCGTCGGCCTGCTCACCGACGCGGAGGGGCGCCCGCAGCGCATCGACGCCGAAGGCAATCTTCTGGTCGGCCAAGCGGTCACGGGCGCCGAACGCGAGATGCAGTGCACCGACTTCGACCCCGTGCCGGGGAGTTCACCAACAGGCTCGCCGCCGAGGAACCCGTCGCGGCCCAGTGCCGGCCGGGGGGCGGGGCTTGGTCACGTCAGTCGAGGGCGTTACGCAGCGTCCCGCCCAGAGACTGCGCAGACTGCGCGCGGATGCGCGCCCCGAATGGTCCGCCGGGACCCCGGAGGCGATCATGGCCCCATGTCTGGGGCCCCGGAAGAGGACACGGCGAAATCGGCGGACGCCGCCCGCACGACGAGTACGGCCGGGGCGGCGGACACCACGGACGCGCTCCCCGAACAGGAGCTGACGGTGGAGAGCCGCCACTGGGACGCCTTCGACTCCGAGGTCCGGGCCACCGGGTACTTCACCATGGTGCGTCGGCTGCCCCGGCTGATCGGGCACGGTCTGCGGCTGTCCTGGCAGGCCAGCCGCCGGGACACGGCCGCGGCCCTGGTCGGTGGGGTGAGCGCCGCCGTGCTGACCTCGTTCGGGCTGCTCGCCACCAACGGGGCGCTGGAGTCCCTGCTGACCGGCGGACCCACCCGCGAGCGGGTCCAGGAGGCCGTCCCCTCGCTCGTCTGGCTCGCCGTGATCATCGCGGTGCGGGGGGCTCTGCAACTGGGCGTCGACTGGCTCCAGCAGCGGCTGGTCCCCCAAGTGGAGCAAACTGCCCTGCTCTCCCTCTTCACCGTCGTCGGGCGGGTCGATCTGGTCGCCCTGGACGACCCCGACTTCCACGACCAGGTGCAGCGCGCGCAGGAACGCGGGGCGAGCAGCACCGGCCGGATGGTCAGCGTGACGCTGTCCATCGCGACCTCGCTGTTCGGGATGATCGCGGTGGCGGGCACCCTGGCCCTCCTGCACCCGGTGCTGGTGCCCCTGGTTCTGCTGGCCGCGCTGCCGCCCGCCTGGGCGTCGGTGCGCTCCGCGCGCGAGAGCTACGGGATGTACAGCAGCGTCGCCGCGCTCTACCGTCGCGAGCAGGTCGTACGCCAGCTCCTGGCCGAGCGGGAACCGGCCGCCGAACTGAGGGCCTTCGGGATGCGGGACTTCCTCATGCGGGAGTTCCGCGGCGTGCAGCAGGCGGTGTGCGACCGGCTGCTGCAACTGGCCGGGAAGCAGATCCGTTTCCAGGGCCAGGGGCAGGCGCTGGGCGGCATCGCCACCTTCGCCATCTACCTGGCGCTCGGGCTGCTGCTGATCTCGGGCCGGATCCCCTTCGCCGCCGCGGGCACCGCACTGGTCGCCGTCCGCACGGCCCAGCAGATGCTCACCGGGCTCACCCACTCCGTGAACCTCGCCTACGAGGACGGGCTGTACGTGTCGGACTTCCTCGCCCTGCGGGACGAGGTCGCCCCGCGCCGCATCACCAACGGCACCCGGCCGCTGCCCTCCTCCTTCACGCAGGTCACCGCCCGCGACGTCACCTTCACCTACCCCGCCGCCGACTCCCCCGCCGTGCAGGGCGTCGACCCCGATCTGCGGCGCGGCGAGGTCGTGGCCCTGGTCGGCGAGAACGGCTCGGGCAAGACCACCCTCGCGAAGATCATCGCCGGCCTGTACCTGCCCGACGACGGCGAGGTCCGCTACGACGGCCTCTCCACGGCCGAGGCCGACCGCGACGGCCTGCCCGCCCTCGTCGCTCCCATCCCGCAGGCCTTCGTACGCTGGCCCCTCACCGTGCGCGACAACATCACCCTGGGAGCTCCCGGCGACGAGGCCCGTGTCCGCGAGGCGGCCGGGGAAGCCGGTGCGGACAGCTTCATCGAGACGCTGCCCCGGGGGTACGACACGCTCCTGGACCGGTCGTTCAAGGAGGGCCGCGACCTGTCCGGCGGCCAGTGGCAGCGGCTGGCCATCGCCCGCGGCTTCTACCGCGACACCCCGCTCCTCATCTGCGACGAACCCACGTCCGCCCTGGACGCCCGCGCGGAGCACGCCCTGTTCGAGCGCATCAAGGCACTCGCCCACGGCCGCACCGTACTGCTCATCACGCACCGGCTGGCCAGTGTGCGGATGGCGGACCGCATCTACGTACTCGAACAGGGCCGACTCCACGAACACGGCACGCACACCGAGCTCATGGCCCGTCACGGCCTCTACCACGAGCTCTACACGCTCCAGGCCTCCGCCTACCGGGCCGACTGAACGGTCGCGGACCCGCGGGACCCAACACCCTTCTTCTCGCGTGGATTTGCTCCCCCCTGAGCGTTCGCGGCGGAGCTGTGACCTCTCACTCCATACGATCCGGAAGCTCCCGTTCCGTGAGTTGTGGAGATCGCGAATTAACTTCCGGCGGCCTCCTCCTCCGGCACTTCTGCGCGCATACTTCTCGACGATTCAGACACCACCGCACGGAATCAATCACGTGCGAACACCCCTTTTCAGGAGATGTGTTGCCCAGAAGAGCAAAGAGAGCAGGCGTCGCGACGACCGTCGTGACCGCCGCCCTGGCACTGACCATGGGGACGACCTCCTCGCCGTCGGCAGCCGGGAAGCCCGCCCTGCCGCTCCCCACCCCGCTGCTCAAGGCCGACACCGCCGCACAGCGCTGGGTCACCCTCATCACCGGAGACCGGGTCGCGGTGGACGGCAAGGGAGCCGCCGTCGGCCTGGAGCGGGCCGCCGGGCGCGAGCGGATACCCGTCGAGGTCGAGGAGTTCCAGGGGCACACCCGCGTGGTCCCCGCCGATGCCGAGCGGCTCATCGTCGACGGCACGCTGGATCCCCGGCTGTTCGACGTGACCGAACTGGCCGGGGCCGACTACCGCGAGGTGCACCCCGACGGGCTCGGGCTGATCGTCTCGTACGCGGGCGGCAAGCCGGCGGCCAAGGCCGCGCTGCGCGGGGCCGGCGGCTCCCGGGTCACACGCGGCTTCCAGAAGCTGAACGCCGAGGCCGTCACCGTGCCTGCGAAGGGCGCGGCCCCGGCGTGGCAGGCCCTCACCGACGCCACGAAGTCCGGCGTACGGTCCGCCGCTCCCGGTGTGCGGAAGGTGTGGCTGGACGGCCGGGCCCGGGTCTCCCTGGACGTGAGCGTGCCGCAGATCGGGGCCCCCGACGCCTGGAAGGCGGGTTACGACGGCACGGGCGTCAAGGTCGCCGTGCTCGACACGGGCGTCGACAGCACCCACCCCGACCTCGCCCAACAGGTCCTGGACGCGCAGAACTTCACCTCCGACGCGAGTGCCGTCGACGGCCACGGCCACGGCACGCACGTGGCCTCAACCGTCGCCGGTACGGGCGTCAAGTCCGACGGGAAGTACAAGGGCGTCGCGCCCGGCGCGCAACTCCTCGTGGGCAAGGTCCTCTCCGACACGGGCAGCGGTGCCGACTCCTGGATCCTGGCGGGCATGGAGTGGGCCGCCGAGCAGGGCGCGGACATCGTGTCGATGAGCCTCGGCGCCAATGACAACGTTGGCACCGACCCGCTCGAAGAGGCCGTCGACACCCTCTCGGCCGGCGACGGCCCGCTGTTCGTCGTCGCGGCGGGCAACGCGGGCCCCAACGCGTCCGGCACGATAGGCACGCCCGGCAGCGCGGACGCGGCGCTGACCGTGGGCGCCGTCGACAAGAGCGACCGGATGGCGTCCTTCTCCAGCAGCGGTCCGCGCCTGGGCGACGGCGCGATCAAGCCGGACGTCACCGCCCCGGGTGTGGGCATCGTCGCCGCGCGGGCCGCGGGCACCACCATGGGAACGCCGGGACCGGACGGATACACCGCCGCGAGCGGCACTTCCATGGCCACCCCGCACGTCTCGGGCGCCGCCGCGCTGCTCAAGCAGCAGCACCCCGACTGGACGGGTCAGCAGCTCAAGGCCCTCCTCTCCTCGGCGACCGCCCCGGGCAACTTCCCCGGATACCAACAGGGTTCCGGCCGTATCGACCTCACCAGGGCGATCGCCACGCAGGTCGTCGCGGAGTCCGGCAGCGTCAACTTCGGCACCCAGACCTGGCCGCACGAGGACGACCAACCGGTCGCCCGCAAGATCACCTACCGCAACCTCGGGACGCAGCCGGTCACTCTCGACCTCACGGTCGCGGGCACCGCACCGGGAGGGACTCCGGCTCCGCAGGGGATGTTCGCCCTCGGCTCCCCGAAGCTCACCGTCCCGGCGGGCGGCACCGCCGAGGCGACGGTGACGGCCGACACCAGGCCGGGCGGCACCGTGAACGGCGTCTACGACGCCCGCGTCACCGCGACGGGCGGCGGCCAGGTCCTGCACACCGCGGCAGTCGTGCAGCGTGCCACGGAGTCGTACGAGGTGACGTTCGCGCACCTCGGCCGTGACGGCGGCCCCGCGCAGCAGTTCCGCACCCGCGTCCAGGGTCTCGAAGGGACCTCCTTCGGCGTCTCCGCCGAGCTCACCGAGGCCTCACCCTCGGCCAAGGTCCGCCTGCCCAAGGGCCGTTACTACACCACCCACAGCTTCCAGGTCGTCGAGGACGGCCGGATCACCGGCGTCGACGCACTGTTCCAGCCGGCCCTGAACGTCGACAGGGACCAGACCCTCACCGTCGACTCGCGCGCCGCCAAGCCGGTCGACATCACCGTGCCCGACCCCGCTGCCGCGCCCCAACTGGTGCGCGTCAGCACCGAGTTCCAGTGGCTGCTGCCGCTCCACCACTACATTCTGGCCAACTCCTTCGACCAGATCCGGGTCGGGAACCTCGGCGGAGCCGGCAAGCCGGGCGAGATCCGCCAGGAGTTCCACGGCACCTTCGAGAAGCCGGACCGTACGCAGTACAACGTGGTGTACGGGACCTCGGGCGACCGGGTGTCGGACGGCTTCACCCGGCATCCGGACCAGGACGCCTTCGCCGCGGCCGACGTCCGTGTGGGTTCGCCGGCCGCGGGCAAGAAGGGCGCTCTGGCCGTACGGCCCGACACCGGGATGAGCGTGGGCATGACCTTCACGCCCATCCAGGACATCCCCCGCGACTTCCGGATGTACCTGTCCGCGGACGACGGGCAGCAGTGGAACATCGGACTCCAGCAGCGTGATTCCGCCGGAGCGGTCATCGAGGGCCGGCAGGAGGACGCCACGCGCGGATATCGGGCGGGCACCACGTACCGGCTCGACTACAACATCGGTGTCTTCGGCCCGCAGGCCGACGGCAGGTCGACCGGGGCTGTCCGCTCGGGCAACCTGCTCACCGCCGCGGTGCCGCTGTTCTCCGACAGTGCCGGTCACAGCGGGGCGTCCCTGGTGGACTCCGCGCGTACCAGCCTGTACCGGGGCGGTGAACTGGTGGAGAGCAGGGACCAGATCGGCGGATCCTTCACCATCCCCGCGGAGAAGGCCGGCTACCGGCTGACCTCCACCGCTTCGCGCAGCGGCGTCTGCGACGTGTCGAGCCGGGTCAGCGCCGAGTGGACGTTCTCCTCGCAGAACACCGCGCAGCAGACCTTCCTGCCGCTGTCCGTGGTGCGCTTCGCGCCGAAGCTGGCGCTCGACTCCACCACTCCCGCGCACCGCCTGCTCAGGGTGCCGGTGTCGATCGTGGGCGCGGCCGCCGGGGACAACCTCAGGTCGCTGAAGGTGTACGCGTCGTACGACCGGGGCACGCACTGGATCCGGACGCCCGTGGTGGCCGGGCACGTTCCCGTGCTCAGCCCGGCGGCCGGCAGGAGCGTCTCGCTCAAGGCGGCGGCCACCGACAAGCAGGGCAACACGGTGACCCAGGAGATCACCGACGCCTACCGCGCGAAGTAGGCCCACCGCACGCAGCGGTGGGCCGGCCGGGGGGGGGGGGGGGGGGGGGGGGGGGGGGGGGGGGGGGGGGGGGCCCGCCCCGGCCCCCCCCGCGCGCGGGGGGGGGGGGGGGGGGGGGGGGGGGCGCGGGGGCGGGGGGGGGCCCCCCCCCCCCCCCCCCCCCCCTCTCGCGTCGTCGGACGGTCGTCAGACGCCCGTTGTGCCGGTGCGCAGTCCGGCGAGGGAGCGGCGCTGGATGCCCTGCTCGTCGAAGTTGTCGGGGGCGAGCCAGGCCTGGAAGGCCTGTCTGGCCTCGGGCCATTCGGTGTCGAGGAGGGAGTACCAGGCGGTGTCGCGGTTACGGCCCTTGTAGACGACCGCCTGGCGGAAGATGCCTTCGAAGGTGAAGCCGAGACGTTCGGCCGTGGTGCGCGAGGGGGCGTTGAGGCTGTCGCACTTCCACTCGTAGCGCCGGTAGCCGAGTTCGTCGAAGACGTACGTCATGGCCAGGAACTGGGCCTCGGTCGAGATCGGGCGGCGCTTCATGACCGGCGAGAACATGACGTTGCCGATCTCGACGACTCCGTCGTCCGGGTCCTGCCGCATCAGCGCGAGAGTGCCGACCGCGGTGCCGTCGGCGAGGTCGATCACCGCGTAGTGCCGCGGGTCGCTTCCGGCCGCGGCCGCTTCCGCGTACCGGCGGTAGTCCCGTACGTCCTCGAACGGCCCGGAGAACATGTAGGTCCAGTCCCGCTGGTCACCGCCGCTCCGGTAGGCCGCGTGGAGTTCGGCGGCGTGCCGCTCGGCGTTCAGCGGCTCAAGACGGCAGTACTCGCCCTTGAGCGTGACCTCCGCCGGCAGCGGGCGCGGTGACCAGCCGGGTACCGGCTCGCCGACAGGCTGGTCGTACTCGTTGACGCGGACAGACATGGTGACTCCCGGGTTGCGTGTGGTGCCGGCTCAGCAAAGCACGTGGTCCCCCGGGCTGCCGCCCCTCCCCCGGTCGCGGGGCGGCCCGGGGTGTCCGTTCGGACTCTGCGGGCCGCCCCGTACTCCTCCTGCCCCTCAGGCTCGTCCGCCGCCGGGCGGCGTGCCCGGCCGTCAGGTGCCCGACCTGTCGCGCCTCCGTCGCGTCAGGAACATCAGAGCGCCGCCGAGGAGCGAAGTGCCCGCCGCCACTGCGATCAGCTGTCCGTCGGAGCCGGTCTCCGGGAGCGACGGGCCGGGGTTGCCCGTGGGCTTGTGACCCGTGGGCTTGTGGCCCGTGGGCTTGCCCGGCGGCTGCTTCGGCGGTTCGGGCTTGACCTTGGGCAGGCTTCCCTTGGGGTCGTTGGTGTTGTTGCCCGGGTCTCGGTCCTTGGTGTCGCCGGTGACCTTGGCCTCGTTGCGGATGTCGGTGCCGTTGCCCTTGTAGGACGGAGCCAGCCTGACGGTGAACCGCCAGGACTTCGACTGGCCGGGCAGCAGGGCGGCCACCGGACCGCAGTTCACGGTCCGGCCGGATGCGGTGCACCCGTCGGGCGAGGAGACGAAGCCGACCTGGCTGGGCAGCGGGTCGCTCGCCTTGACGTTGACGGCCGTGGAGGGGCCGTTGTTGGTGACGGTGAGGACGTAGTCGAAAGTGCCGCCCGGCTTGACGGCGCCCCCTGCGGGCATCCGGGCCGACTTCTTCAGGACCAGGTCGGCGTCCGCTTCGGACGTCTGGCCGCCGGGGGGCGGGGTCGGGTCGCTGGGGTTGTTGCCCGGGTCGGGATCGCCGGTGACGGCCTCGACCGAAGCGGTGTTGGCCAGGTCGTCACCGCGACCGAGGTACGAAGGGTCGAGCCTGACCTTGAAGACCCACGCCTTGGACGCGCCGGTGGCGATGTCGTCGGGGCCGCAGGTGACGGTCTGCCCGACCGCGGTACAGCCGTCCGGCGAGGACACGAACGACAGGCCCTCGGGCAACTCGTCGGCGGCCTTGGCGCCCTTGGCCGTCGAGGGACCGTTGTTGGTGGCGGTCACCCGGTAGTCGAAGGTCTCGCCCGGCTTGACCGGCTCGTTCGTGACCGTTTCCTTCTTCGTGGTCAGGTCGGCGCTGGGGTCGCCCGCGCCGCCGCCGGGCAGCCCCGCGACCGCGACGTCGTTGTCCGGGTTGGGGTCGGCGTTGTCCGCGGTGACCTTGGTGGTGTTGAGGATGTCCTTGCCGTCGCCGGTGTAGTCCGCGGCGAGCCTGACCGTCAGCAGGTACTCCTGGCTGCCGCCGACCGGCAGTGGGGTGGGCCGCTTGCAGCTGACCTGCTGGCCCGTGGCGGTGCAGCCCTCGGGCGACGAGGAGACGAACGTCAGTTGCGCGGGCAGGCTGTCGCCGACCTTGACGTTGTACGCGTCGGCGGACGGCCCGTCGTTCGTGACGACGATGCGGTAGTCGAAGGTGGTGCCCGGCGTCGGCCGGGTGTTCCCGACAGGGGTCTTCGTCACCCCGATGTCCGCCTTCGGCAGGGCAGGCCTCCCGCCCGGAAGCGGAGTGCCGGGCCGCGGGTTGGTGTTGTCGTCCGGGTTGTCGTCGTCGGTGTCGGACGTCGCGGTCACCAGGTTCAGCGCGTCCGAACCGTCACCGGTGTAGTCCGGGTCGAGCCGGACCGTGAACGTCCAGGTCTTGGAGGCACCCGGTGCGAGCGTCGCCTCGGGGCCGCAGGTGACGGTCTGTCCCGCGGCGGTGCAGCCGTCGGGCGACGACACGAAGCTCAGCGCGGCGGGCAGCGGGTCGCTCGTGGTGACGTTCACCGCCGTTGAGGGGCCGTTGTTCGTCACGGTGACCCGGTAGTCGAACGTCTCGCCCGGGGAGACCGGCGTGTCCGTGGTGGTGACCTTGGTGGTAGCGAGGTCGGCGTTCGGCTTGGCGACGGTGTCGCCCGGGGGCCGCGCCGGCGGGCTGTCGTTGTTCCCGGGATCGGAGTCGGAGGTGTCCGAGGAGGCACTGGCCACGTTGCCCAGGTCGCTGCCGTCCCCCTCGTACGAGGGGTCGATCCTGACGCGGATCGTCCAGTTCTTCGTGGCACCGGCCGCGAGCGAGGCTTCCGGGCCGCAGGTGACGACCTGGCCCGCCGCCGAGCAGCCGTCCGGCGAGGAGACGAACGTCAGCCCGGTCGGCAGGGTGTCCGACACCTTCACGTTGTCCGCGTCGGAGGGACCGTTGTTCTTGACGGAGACGAGGTAGTCGAACGACTCGCCCGGCCGCTTCGGGGTGGTGCCCACGGCCGTCTTCGTGGTCGCCAGGTCCGCCTGCGGGGTGTACGGGCCGGGCGGCAGGACGGGGTCGGTTCCGTCGTTGCCCGGGTCCGGGTCGTCGGCGTCGGACTTGCCGGTGGTGACGTTGCCCAGGTCGCTGCCGTCGCCCTTGTACGAGGGCTTGATCCGCGCGGTGAAGGCCCATGTCTTGGTCGCACCGACTGCCAGCGTGGGCTCGGGCCCGCAAGTGACGACCTGGCCGGCCGCGGTGCAGCCGTCGGCGGAGGACACGAACTCGATGTTCGCCGGCAGCGTGTCGGTCGACGTCACGTTCCGGGCGGTCGAGGGCCCGTTGTTCTTCGCCGACAGCGTGTACGTGAAGGGCTGGCCCGGCGGCACGGCGCGTCGCGACGAATTCCGGGGGCCGCCGGTCGTGCCGTACGTGAGCTGGGCCTGCCGCGCCTTCGGGAGGTCCTTCGGAGCCACGCCGGCAGTCGTCGTGGGCGTCGGCGCCGCGCCCTTCGCCGGTACCGCGGTCTGGCCGTTCCTCGCGGCCGGGCGGGTCTTCGCCGCCGGGCGGGCGTTCGGAGCCTCCTCACCGGCTCCCGGGGCGGCGAACGCGTGCGCGGGCACCACCGGAAGGGCCGGCAGCAACGCCACGGCCATGGCGCCGGGCGCGATCCAGCGTCGCTTGTTCTTGCTCATGTGTGAAACCGTTTCCTTCGTTGCGAGCGGCCCGTGACGGTGCTCGCCGACCTACCGGGACAGTTGAGGCGCACGCGGACGTCAGATGACTGGTCGTCAGGCGTATTTACGTACAGCGGTGTCCAGTAACGGCTGGCGTGGGCGCGCAACTCGTACGGCAGTCCCAGTCACCTGTAAGGAGTAAGGCGTGCTCGGGAAGTGCGACGCCGTTCCGGTGCGCCGGACTTCGCCGCTCACCAAGCGATCCGCGTGCTCTCGACCCCTGCACAGGAGAGAGCAGGCCCGACGCGCCGACGCGGCAGGTCGCGGCCTCACGTAAAATTCCCCTCCGCACGTGCGGAGACCGCACGTCCACGTGTCGGCCCCGGGCCGGTTCGGGTGGCCGGGAGCGCAGGGCACGAGAGGAGGCTGCGGCCCCCGGCGGGGGCCGCAGCCTCTCGGTTGCTCTTGTTTCCTTCCGGATCAGGAAGGGCGGACCAGCCGGTTCACGAAGCCGTCTTGCCGCTTTCGATGTCCGCCTTGGGGTCGGCGGGGCCGCCGCCCGGCAGTCCGGCGGGATCGTTGGAGTCGTTGTCCGGCGCGGAGTCGCCGGTGTCCGCGGTGGCGGTGGCCACGTTGCCGATGTCGGAGCCGTCACCGGTGTAGGCGGAATCGAGGCGGACGGTGAACCTCCACGTCCTGCTCGCGCCGACGGCCAGCGTCGCCTCGGGACCGCAGGTGACGCGCTGCCCGGTCGCGGTGCAGCCGTCGGGCGAGGAGACGAAGCCCAACGGTGCCGGGAGCGGGTCGCCGGCCTTGACGTTCCTCGCGACGGAGGGGCCGTTGTTCTTGACGGTGAGCTGGTACTCGAAGGTCTCACCGGGCGCCACCTTGGTGGCGTTCGCCGTCCTCTTCGCCATCTCCAGGTCGGCCTCCGGTGCCACCGTCACGTTGTCCGGTGCGCTGGAGGGGTAGTTGGCGTCGGGCGCGTCCGGGTCGACCGGAGTCGCGGTGAAGCTGTTGGGACCGGCCGGGATCGGCGTCGTGGCGGTGCAGGACCAGGTGCTGTCGGGTTGCACCGTGGCGGTGCAGACGGGGCTGTTGTTCTTGTCCCTGACGGTGATCACGGTGCCTGGCTCCCCGGTGCCCGTGATCGTGGGGGTCTCGTCGCCGACGGTGCCGGTCGGCCCCGTGATGGTCGGAGCGGGAAGCGTGAACTGGAGTACGACTTCACCGTTGCCGCCCTTGCCCTGAGCCCCGCCGCCGCCGATCCCGGAGGCCCGCAGGGGGTCGGCTGCTCCGGCCGCCGCACCGCCCGTACCGGGGCCGGCCGCCACACCGCCCGCGGTGGTGGTCGCCGCGCTGACGCCGGCACCGCCGATGTACGCCGATCCGCCGCCACCGCCCGCCCCCTCGGCACCCTGACTCGGGCCGCAGACTCCACCGCCGCCTCCGTACCAGCCGCCGCCACCGCCGCCGCCGCTGTTGGTGGAGGCACCTCCGAAGGGTGCGGAGCCTGCGTTGCCGCCGCGGAACTTGGTGCCCGCAGTGGCGGGTGTCGGGCAGCTCGTGCCGCCTCCGGGCAGACCGCCGGTGCTCTGCTGGCCGGGACCCCCGCGTCCCGGGTCGGCCACCCCGGTGTCCGAAGCGGTCGCGCCACCGCCACCCCCACCCCCGGACCGGGTCGAGGTACCGGCCAACAGCACCGAGCTGCCTCCGCCGCCGCCCGCGATGAGCAACGGCGTCGTGCCGTAGGCCCCGGCCCAGATCGCCGACATGCCGCCACCGCCGCCGCCGAAGTTCTGGCCGGTGCCGCTGAGTCCGCCGCCCCCGTATGCACGGTTCACCGTCTCGGCCGGAACGCCACCGCCGCCGGAGGTGACGGTGAGCTTCTGACCTGCCGTCAGGAGTCCGACGGTGCCCTGGGTGAATCCGCCACCGCCGCCGCCCCGGCTGGACGCGCTGCGTCCGGCGCCGCCGGCTCCCCACAGCTTCGCCCGGACGGGGGACGACCCCTTGGGCACGGTGAAGGTCTGGTCACCACCGCTGAACGTGTAACGGAGGCAGTTGTTGAAGCCTGCTCCCGGGGTGCACTGGGTGGTCGCGGCAACTGCCGGGCCGCCCGTGAAGGCCACCCCGGCTGCCGCTTGCAGGGCAACCATGGCGGTCGCGAGGAAGACGGACGCGAACCGGCGATCACCGGTGCGTCGTGCACCCGTACGCCATGCCGAAGTCCCTGCGGGACAGCAGGGTTCGCCGCCAAGACCCTCGCGCGTCGCCGGGCTCGCTGGCTGATGCATCTCCATCGCACCTCTCTCTCAGGCGGTATGACAATGCGTCACCCGCATGCTCCGTAGCGAAAGGAAGTCGTCACCGGTCGGCACGCAGCCGCTCAGAACCACATCAGCCCATAGATGCCCAGATCACGCGAAGTGTTGATCGCACTTTCAAACTCGCTCCGTATGGCGTACGCCTCGGAGCCGCGGGACGGCGTACGCCCGCAGCACTGGGCCGGCCCGAACAGCGGCGGCGGTCGCTTTCCGCCCCGGAGACCGAGGGGCCGGTGTCGCTCCGTCGTGAGGTGGCGCGCGGTTGGGCAGCACGTGAGCGCATCCACCGAGTCAGGGGGACTCCATTGCTGGCGGACCGCACTTTCTCCGTAGGTGTCGTGCTCCGTTGCGGCACGGGAGCCGTTCGGACCCGTGAGGGGGGCCGCGGAACGCATGCGGAGGCCAAACGGCAGGACCAGGACCGTGCCGAGCGCGACGCGCCCCGGGAAGTGGAACGGAAGAAACGACTGCGGCAGGTGGCGGAGGAACGGACCCGGGCCACCACCGCTGGATCCTGGGCTGGATCCGCCCCGGCCTCACGGCATGCGCGCAGGTAGAAACCCCGCCCCCCCCACGTGCGGTAACAACGTCAAGGCACTGCACGGACGTTGACCGTCCGACGCGGCAGACCGGCAGGTCACACGGGTCCGTCCCCTCCGGGGCGGCCCCGTTCTGCTCCTTCCCGAGCTTCCTGAGGGGGTACGTGGCCTTCCTGAGGGAAAACATGGCCCAGCGTCGGCCGTAGGAGCGGTGCATGGCGGGCCAGGAAGCCCCACAGCTGTTCGGCGACCGGCCCGTGCGGCCGGTCGCGGCGGCGGGCTGCCGAGAGTTCCTCGACCACACCGGGAAAGTGCCGTCCGGCGATGGAGAGCAGGCGTCCGTCACGCAACTCGTTCTCGATCATGAACCGCGGCACGTGTCCCCACGCCATGCGGTGCAGGATCAGCTCCTTCTTCATGAGGTGGTCCGGAACGGAGCTCCGGGGCGCGCCTTCGACCAGAAAATGGCCCTGTTCGGACGGCTGTCGCGCCGAATCCCGGACCACGCACTGGGTGAAGGCCCGCATCCGCTGCGGTGTGATGCCGGTGTCCGGAGCGAAGGGCAGGAACCCGGGCGCCACGACGGGCACCAGAGCGACGCGGCCGAGATCGATCCACTCCATCCGCACATCGCTCTTGGGGACGCGGTGCACGATGAGGTCTGCCTCGTCCTCCAACAGCCGCTCCCAGGGGCCGGTGACCGTCTCGAACTGCAGGTGCAGCCGTGTCTGCGGGCACTGCGCGAAGAAGCGGCTGAGCAATTCCAGCACGGGTGGAAGTGGGCACAGGTCGCCGAGCACGACGCGCAGTTCGGCCTCCTCGCCCATCGCCAACTGGGCGGCGTAGGTCCGCAGTTCCTCGGCGTCGTGCAGCAGGAGACGCACCTTGCGGTGGAAGGCGTGCCCGGCCTCGGTGAGCTGAACCCGATAGCCCGAGCGGTCCAGCAGCTCCAGGCCCAGTTGGCGCTCCAGCTTGGCGACCGCTGCGAACACGGAAGGGTGCGAGCGGTGCAGCCGCTCGGCGGCGGCCTGGAAACCGCCTTCGCGCACAACGGCGTTGAAGCACTGCAACTCGTGGAGCGTGAAGTTCGACATTGTCCAGTCAACGTACAGACCTCGTCCGATCTTTGTAATGGAAGTCTGCAAGGGGCGTTCATAGGCTGAGCGCACAGCCGCTGGATCACTGGATCTCTGGGTCACTGGAGTTGACATGACTTCTCAAGCTCGTACCGCCATCACCGCCATCACCACCGGCGACGGCGTCCGCATCGCCTACCGCTTCGACGGTGACGAGAACAAGCCGGTGCTGCTGCTCTCGAACTCCATCGGTACCGATCTCCACATGTGGGACGGCCAAGTGCCGGTCCTGAGCGAGCACTTCCGGCTGCTGCGCCACGACGCGCGGGGCCACGGTGCCTCCGGTGTTCCGAGCGGCCCGTACTCCCTGGACCGGCTGGGGCGCGATGTGGTGGAGCTGCTGGATGCGCTGGGCCTGCGGCGGGTGCACGTGCTGGGCCTGTCTCTGGGCGGAATAGTCGCGCAGTGGCTGGGGATTCACGTTCCGGAGCGCGTCGACCGTCTGGTGCTCTCCAACACCGCCGCACATCTCGGCCCGGCGAATCAGTGGGACCGGCCGATCGCCGAACTGCTGGCAGCACCCGACATGCAGGCCACCGCGGAGATGTTCCTGCACAACTGGTTCCCGGCCCACATGCTGCGAGGCGACGACGAGATCGTCGAGGGCTTCCGCCGCACTCTGCTCGCCACGCGGCGCGAGGGCGTGGCCGGGAGCTGGGCCGCTGTGCGTGACTACGACCTGCGCCGCACGGCCACGCTCATCGACAACCCGACCCTGGTCATCGCGGGCGAGCACGACACCGTCACGTCCGCCGACCATGGGAGGGAGCTCGCCAGGACCGTCCCCGGCGCGCGGTTCACCCTGCTTCCCACGGTGCACATGGCGAATGTCGAAGGACAGGCGGAGTTCCTGGACGCCGTGGTGGGCTTCCTCAAGGAACAGTCCTGACGGCCGGCGCGGGACGGTCCCCGGGGGGCGCGCCGGCCCCCGACGGCAGGCCGCCCCCCGAGAGCGAGAAGCCCGCGTACGTGTACGTCACCAAGGTCGCCCCCCGCCGACGGCCGCCCCGCGGTGTTCGGCGGCGGCTTCTACGCCTCGCTCGGGTATCCCGGTGCGGACACCTTCGCCGGGCACCAGACCATGAGGGGCGCCGACTTCAGCCGGGTGACCGTGGCACGGCCGGCCGAGCACCTGGACGAGGTCACCGAGGCGCTCCGGGACGCCGGGGGCCGGGCCCAAATCCTCGACGGCAAGCCCCTGTTGATGGTCGACGACGCCGTCCTCGTGCACGACACCCCGGAGGCCGACCCGGGCATCCAACTGGAACGCGTCGGCCCGCCTGGAGGACATCGGCCTCGACGCCCTGCTCTCCGTCGCCCGTACCGTGCGCGCGGTGGCACCGGTCGCGCGGGTCATCGCGGTGGGCGGGCACGCGGACCGAACGACCCGACGATCGCCGTCGGGACTGGCGAACGGGACCCGGATCACGCCGCTGACGAACGGAGCGTGGCGGAAAGGCGCTTGAACTCCCGCGCCGCCCACAACGCGACGGCGATGGGGAGCAGTTGCTCGGGGACCCGGAACCACAGGGGTGAGTGAGGCGGGACAAGTCGCGTGTCGTAGGAGCGACATGTCGTAAGTGCGGCATCGAAAAGGCTGGCGCGGCGATCATGGGGGCCCGAGTCTGGTGCCGCACCGCGTGTCCGTTTCCTTGCCCCCTGGAAAGGTTCCGATGCACAGAAGACTTCGCCCTGCCGCCGTTCTGGCGGCAGGTGCCCTCCTCGCCACCCTGGCCCCCACCTCCTGGGGCGCGAGCGCCGCCCCAGCGCCCGCCACCTCCCAAATGAACGCCGCCGCCCGCCCGCAGGTCACCTCCGTCACGCTGGTGACCGGTGACCGGGTGCGGCTGGAGACCTTCCCCGGCGGCCGGAAGACCGTTTCCGTCGAGCCGGCCCCGGGCGCCTCGGAGGCCGACTTCAGCCAGTTGGAGATCGACAAGCAGCTGTACGTGCTGCCCCGGACCGCGCTCCCGTACCTCTCCTCCGGCAAGCTGGACCGGCAGCTGTTCAACATCACCGCCCTCATCGAGCAGGGATACGACGACGCCCACACCTCCGCCATCCCGCTGATCGCCCGCTACACCAGCAAAACGGACCCCAAGTCCAAGGGTGCGCCCACCGGTTCGCGCAAGGGGCTGGTCATCAAGAGCCTGCGCGGCTCGGCACTCAAGGCGGACAAGAAGCAGGCCGGGCGGTTCTGGAAGGCCATCGACGACGACGCGCTCGCCCCAAGCAGCGCGAAGGGCGCCGGCACGGGAGCTTCTTCCAGGAACGCCGCTTTCGAGGGCGGCGTCGAGAAGCTGTGGCTGGACGCGACGGTGCACGCCTCCCTGGACCGCAGCACCGCGCAGATCGGTGCGCCGGAGGCGTGGCAGGCGGGCTACGACGGCAAGGGCGCGACCGTCGCCGTCCTGGACACCGGCGTCGACGCCACCCACCCCGACCTGGCCGGAAAACTCGGCGAAGTACGCAACTTCACCACCGACCCCACCGCGAACGACGGCCACGGCCACGGCACCCACGTCGCCTCCACCATCGCCGGCAGCGGCGCCGCCTCGGACGGCAAGCGCAAGGGCGTGGCGCCGGGGGCGAAGCTGCTGATCGGCAAGGTGCTCGACGACAAGGGCTCCGGCCCGTACTCCGCCATCCTGGGCGGCATGGACTGGGCCGCCCGCTCGGGCGCGGACATCGTCAGCATGAGCCTGGGCGGCAGTCCCACCGACGGCACGGACGTACTCAGCCAGATCCTCAACGGCCTCAGCGAGGAGACCGGCACCCTCTTCGTCGTCGCGGCGGGCAACACCGGCGCCGACTACACCGTGGGCTCCCCGGGCACCGCGGAGAAGGCCCTGACCGTGGGCGCCGTCGATCGCGACGACAAGCTGGCCGCCTTCTCCAGCCGCGGCCCGCGCGTCGGGGACAACGGCGCCAAGCCCGACCTCACAGCTCCCGGCGTCGGCATCGCCGCCGCCCGCGCCGCCGGTACGTCCATGGGCAGCCCGGTGGACGCGTCCTACACCGCCGCCTCGGGTACGTCCATGGCGACCCCGCACGTGGCGGGCGCGGCGGCGATCCTGGCCGGGCGGCACCCCGGCTGGAGCGCCCAGCAGCTCAAGGACGCGTTGATGAGCACGACGCGTACCGCCGGCGACCGGACGGTCTACGAGCAGGGCACCGGCCGGGTGGACGTGGCCCGTTCGGTGCGCCAGCAGGTGCGCGCCACCGGCACGACCACCTTCGGAATGCTGGCCCCGGACGCGGGCGGGCAGAAGGTGAACGTCACCTACACCAACGACGGCGACGCGCCGGTCCCGCTCTCCCTGGCCACCACCTTCGACAAGGTCTACGGCTCCCCGGCCCCGGCAGCTGCGATAGGCGCCCCCACGCAGGTCACCGTGCCCGCGCACGGCACCGCCGACGTGACCGTGACCCTCGACGCGCCCGCGCTGCCGGAGGGCGTCTACGGCGGACGCCTCACCGCCACCTCGGCCGACGGGCAGTCCGTCGCGCACACCGTCCTCTCAGCGACGAAGGACCCGGTCACCCACAAGGTCACCGTGCGCGGCATCGACCGCGCCGGGCAGTCGGCGACCGTCTCACCGCTGATCATGCTGGGTCCCGCAGGCCGCTTCGACGTCCTCCAGGAGGTGCCTGCGGGGCAGAGCGTGACGGTGAACCTGCCCGAGGGCAACTACTACCTGCACGGCGTCATCACGCAGCACTCGGAGAACAACGTCATCAACAGCCTGGTGGTCGACCCGCAGTTGCGGGTGAGCGGCGCCACCGACCTGGTGCTCGACGCACGCAAGGCCGTCCCCGTGGAGATCCGTACCCCCCAGCGGGCCGAGCAGCAAGGTCCGCTGGTCTTCTCCACCCGCTGGAAGAGGGCCGACCGGGAGTTCGTCAGCTACTTCACCAGCTCGCACAGCGGCGGACAGCCTCTCTACGTCACGCCCACCAAGGAGTTCACCGAGGGAACCTTCGAGTTCTCCTCCCGCTGGCAGCTGGCCGCACCGATGCTCGGCGTACGCGCGCTCTCCGGCAACGCCGCGGCCGGTGTCCCCGTCCGCCTGCTGCACAACTCCCCCGCCGTGGAAGGTGTGCGACGCCTGCGGGTGGTGGACGCCGGTCAGGGACGCGCCGAGGACTACGCGGCGCTGCGCGCACGGGGCGTGGACGTCCGTGGCGCGGCGGTGCTCGTGGAACTGGAAGGGGTGGAGTACGACGACGCGGTGACCGCGGCAGCCGGAGCCGGAGCCGCGGCTGCCGTCACCACCGCGGGCGGCAACAGGTACGCGGCCACGCCCTGGCAGCCGGTGAGCCAGCGGCTGCCGGCCATCGGGCTGTACGCCACCAGCGCCGCGATGCAGCGGCTGCGAGTACCGGGAACCAAGCTGGAGTTGAAGGGGACCCCGGAGAGCCCCTACCTCTACGAGGTCGTACAGCTCTCCGAACAGCGCGTTCCCGAGCGCGTGGTCCACAAGGTCGAGCCGGGGAACACGGCCACCGTGACCTCGCGCTACCCGGACACGGGCGGGGCGCGCCACGTCACGGAGAACCGGGAGTCCTGGCGTCCGTGGGAGGACGCGTCCCTCGCCCTGCGGTCCCGGTACGTGCGCACCGGGCAGATGCGGACGGAGTACCTGAGCGGTCCCGCCGACACCAGGTGGCTGCACTGGGTCAACCCCCGCAACACCTGGGCGTTCCAGGCACTGGGGACGGGCATGTTCGGCCCGCTGCGCACCTACCGGCCCGGTGAACGCGTCACGGAGAGCTGGTACGCCCCCGTGGTGCGCCCGGCGATCCCCCGAGGCGTCGAAGGGCTCGCTCTCCGTAAGGGCGACCAACTGACCATAGGGATACCCGAGTTCACCGACACCGCGTCCGGCCACTACGGCTACGCCCTGCCCCGCAAGGACGCCGCCACTCCGCATCCCGACGAGACCCACGCCGTACTGCGTCGCGACGGCGAGATCCTGGCCGAAGGCCCCCGGGCGTGGGGCACCTTCCCCGCGGGCGGGGACGGCGGCCGCTACCGGTTGGACCTGGACGTGAAGCGCACCAGCCCCGAGGGCACCCTCTCGCGGGCCACCAGCACCGGCTGGTCGTTCACGGCCCCTCGCCCGGGTGAGGGCAAGGAGTCCCTGCTCCCCCTCCTCCAGCTCGACTACGACGTGGCCACCGACCTCCGGGGCGCCGCCCCCGGCTCCGGGTCCTTCACGTTCAAGGTGAGCGCCCGCCACCAGGACGGTCTGAAGGGCCGTTCAGTGAAGGGCATGCAGGTGTCCGTCTCGTACGACGACGGCAAGCACTGGCGGGCGGCGACGGCCTCCGGCCGCGGCGACGGTGCCTATCGGGTCCGGGTCAGCCACCCCACGGCCGCCCGCACCAGCGGGTACGTCACACTGCGGGTCCGCGCCTGGGACGACGCGGGCAATGAGGTGACGCAGCAGATCGAGCGGGCGTACGCGCTGAGGTAGTACGCGAGCTCCGGAAGCCGCGACCGAACCCGGTCGCGGTTTCCGCACGTCCCCTCCGCACGCCCTATGCCTCACGCCTCACGACAGCCAGTTGCGTCTCGCCGCCTGCCACACCAGCTGGGTGCGCGTCGTCGCGCCCGCCCGCTGCATCAGTGCGGTGATCCTGCGCTGCACCGTGCGGTGACTGACACCCAGCTGGGTGGCGATCGCCTTGTCCGCCACGCCCGCCACCACCAGGGAGAGCAGATAGCGCTCGTCGTCGGCGACACTGCCGCCCGGCCCCATGCCGCCGGCGAAGTCGGCCAGCTTCCCCTCCTCCGTGACGTGCAGCGGGGTCCCCGCCGCCCATTGGCTGTCGAACAGGGCGACCAGTGCGTCCAGGAGGCTGCTGCTGCGGATCACGGCGGCGGTCGGCTCACCCGGGGCGGCGGTCGCGCCACCCGGCATCAGCGGGCAGACGGCGACGGAACTGTCCACGATGACCATGCGCACAGGCAGGGTGCTGGTGGCACGGGCGACTTCACCGGCGCGGATGCCCTGGGCAACGTTGTCGACCATGCCGGGCTGTTCCAGGCAGGCCCGTTCGTAGATCGCCTCGTAGCGGATGCCCTGGGCGAGCAGCTCGAACTCCTCGTCGTTGTCCTGGGCGCGCAACGCGACGGGATCGGCCTTGCAGAACCACCGCAGGTCGCTGCGGGCCCCGTAGGCGAGTTGGCGGAGCTGCCGGCGGATGGCACCACTGCCGGTGATCACCTCGACCAGTTGCCCGGCGTCATGGCGCCGGCCGCCCGCCCGGTACTCCTCGGTCAGCTGCTCCACTCCACGCCGCGCCCACTCCAGCGCCTCCTGGCCGCGCGCCAGCATGGGTTGCAGCGCCACGTCCGGCGGGACGGGCACGTACCGCATGCCGCCGTCGGCCGAAGGCCGTTCGACCAGACCCTTGTCGTGCAGGGAGGACAGCAGCAACGCCGCCTCGCGTTCCTGGATGTGGAGCCGTTGGACGATCTCGTCCATACCCGCGTCCCGGACCTCCACCAGGAGGCGGTAGACCCGCTCCTCCGCTGCCCCGATCCCCGCTATCTCCAGCATGCGCCCTCTCCCTCGCCCCAGCCCGCCCCGAGCGGACGCCCACGGTGACCTCCATGATCGAACCGGATGCGAGCGGCCCTGCCAAGCGATCCGGAGACATCGCGGTACCGGGGGGAGGGTCAGGGCTCCGCCGGGGCCCGGGTGTGTGGGACGGGGGCGGGCAGGCTAGGTTGCTCGGGTGAGTCTCCTTGATGATGTGGCCGCGCGCGACGGCTGGCAGTGCTGGGTATGCGACGAACCGGTCGACCCCGACGAGTCGGTGAACGACGCGCGGGGGCCGAGCGTGGACAGCCGGACCGCCGACCGGAAGGCCAAGGTCGTCGAGCGGCTCGCGCACCGCGGGTGCAACTCCCGCAAGGGCGCGGTCAAGGTGGTCATCGCCTGGCCGGACCGCCTGTACGTGGTCGAACCCGCGCCGCTGATCACCGTTGCCGCGAGGCTGGAGCGCAAGGGAGGCCGCGAGATGGTGGGCCGTTGTCCGACCAGGCGGGACGCCCAGGAGGCGGCGGACTGGGTGGTGGACCGGTTCTCCCGACTGGTCCCTGGGCTGCCGGTGACCGCCGGCATCGAGCCGGGCGGCGGCCAGTTCCTCGTCGTCCTCTCCGCCGGCCGCCGCTGACCGGGAATCACCCCCGCGCTGCGATGATCCGGATCGACGACCTCCTCGAAGCCCCTTGCTGATCGCGGCCTCGCACAGGCCCTAGCGGGAAGGGCGGGGTTCCCCCTGTTCCCGTCCGGGCACGTCTTCTTCCCGTACGGGCACGCCTTCTTCCCGCACAGGCCCGGCTGCACCCTCCACCGGCTCCGTGTCGCGCCTGCGGTCGAGGCGGGCGACCACCGGGCCCGAGGTGATGCCGTGCAGGACCACCGATATCAGCACGGTGAAGGTCACCACCGCCCACAACTCGTCCGGCGGTACGGGAAATTCGGTCTGGCCCAGCGCATACGCCAGGTAGTACAGCGAGCCGATGCCGCGGATCCCGTACCCCGCGACCACCCAGCGTTCCCGTCCCCGCAGTCCGCCGCCGAGCAGGCCCGCCCAGCCGGTCAGCGGCCTGATCACCAGCAGGACGGCCAGCGCGGTGAGCGCGCCCTGCCAGGTCAGCGCGGCGAGACCGCCCGTCGCGAGGAAGGCGCCGAGCAGGAACAGCACCGCCGCGGTGAACAGGCGCTCGACCTGCTCCACGAAGTCGTGCAGCACGTTGTGGTACCCGTGTGCACGCTCCGCGGACCG
The DNA here is from genome assembly GCF_044454195.1 of Streptomyces sp. NPDC051561. Classification (NCBI taxonomy): domain Bacteria; kingdom Bacillati; phylum Actinomycetota; class Actinomycetes; order Kitasatosporales; family Streptomycetaceae; genus Streptomyces; species Streptomyces sp. NPDC051561. The sequence goes on from NZ_JBITDM010000001.1 coordinate 408,536, forward strand.
GATCGTGCAGGCGGTGATGAACACGGCGAGGAAGCCGTAGCCGCCGGCCAGTTCGGTGGTCCCGTACGCGAGGAAGGTGGCACCGATCGCGACGAATCCCTCGCGGTGCGCGGACAGCCGCAGGACCGACGAACGGGGGCGGAAGAAGAGCCAGCCGAGGAGTCGTCCGATCAGCAGCCCGCCCACCACGCCGACGACGCCCTTGACGGCGACATCCTCCACCGCCCAGGCGCCCACCCAGCCGGCCGACCAGCCGGCGCCCGCGGCGACGGCCAGGGCCACCGCCGCGTAGACCAGCGGGAAGGCGAGTCCGTCGTTGAGGCCCGCCTCGCTGGTCAGGGCGAACCGGACCTCGTCCTCGTCGTGCTCCTCCGCCGTGGGCTCCCCCACCCGCACCTCGGAGGCGAGCACCGGATCGGTCGGCGCGAGGACGGCCGCGAGCAGCAGGGCGGCGGCCGGCGGCCAGTCCAGCAGCCACCACGCCACCAGCGCGGTGGCCAGCACGGTCAGAGGCATCGTGAGTCCGAGCAGGCGCCAGGTGGTCCCCCAACGGCGCCACCCCACCGGCCTGTTGAGTGCCAGGCCCGCCCCCATCAGCGCGATGACCACGCCGGTCTCGGTGAAGTGCTCGGTCAGCCGCCGGTCCTCCACCGGGTCGATCACCGGCAGCGGCAGGGGAAGCAGATACACGCAGAAGCCGCCCACCAGGAAGATCAGCGGCAGCGACACCGGCCGCCCGGCCACCACACGCGGCAGCATCGCCGCGAGCAGCGCCCCCACTCCCGCACAGGCGAACACTCCGTCGGCGAGGGTCACTTGGCTCCGTCCTTCCTCCTGCTGCGGCCATGGGGCGCGATGCATATGTGCGAATGGAAATCCGCGAACTGTCTCGTACGGGCTGCCCTGTACGAGCTGTCTCATGCGAGCCGTGTCAAGCGACCTGTCCGAAGCGACCTGTCTCATGCGAGCGGATGGGTGACCACGGACTCCAGCGTTCCGATGACCTCCTCGGCGAACAGCAGTCCGGCCAGGCCGTGGCCGTGCTTTTCGCGGCGGACCAGGGAAAGGATGTTGTTGCTGAAGGCCCGGTCGCGAACCGGGCGGAATACCAGAACTCCGCTGTTCCGCTCTTCGGCCATGTCGAATTTGCTGAGAAAGGCGATGGCGTCGCCAAAGACGGCGAGCCGCTTCATTGTTTCGATGGAGTTGGTGCGAAACGCGGGTTCCACTGTGATTCCGGCTTCGCTGAAGGTGTCCGCGATGATTCCGTGGATCACCATGGACCGGTCGGCGAAGATGAGCGGGTGGGCCGCGCAATGAGCCAGCGGAATGGACTCCATCGAGGCCAGCGGGTGCGTCGGCGCGAGGACCGCACCGAGCCGGGTGGCCAGCTGCCAGCAGATCTCCAGCTGGAGGGATGACGGGACGTTGAAGCCCAGTCCGAGATCGGCTTCGCCGTTCAGCACGGCCCGCAGGATGTCGTGGCCGGACATCGCCCGGATCGAGATCCGGACCTCGGGGTACCGGGCGGAGAAGCTGGCCGTGGCGGCAGCGACGAGCCCACTGGCCAGGCCGGTCATGGTGGCGATCACCACCTCCCCGCTCGGCTGCGCGTGCAGGTCGCGCATCGTGGCCACGGCCTCGCGGTAGTCCTGCATGGTCCTGCGCGCGTGCGCCAGGAGGACCTCGCCGGCCGGGGTCAGCCGCATGCCGCGCGGCATGCGCTCGAACAGCTCCTCGCCGAGCTCCTTCTCCAGGAGCAGCAGTTGCCTGTTGATGGCCGACGGTGCGACGTGGAGCCTCGCCCCCGCCGCCCGGATGGACCCGCAGCGGGCCACTTCGTCGATGTACCGCAGCAAACGTGAGTGAAGCATGACGGCCTCCCGGTCCGGACCGTACACAACCTGACCGTGCGCAAAAAGAGAACGGTCCGTGCGAAAACGGCTGCTTGTCAGCAACGGCCGCCTGCAATTCCATGTCCTCAGCGCACAGCAGCGACTGCCGCGCCCAGCCGGGCAGTTGGCAGCGGACAGCGATGGGGCGAGGAATTCATGATCAAGCAAGAGGCGACGAGTCAGGCCGGCACCACTCAATCCGTGCCCGTTCACGACGAGTACGTCCGGACGATTTTCGGCATTCTGCAAGGGGAGCGGACGGCCGATCTGCTGCTGCGGAATCTGAACGTTCTGGATGTGCACAGCGAGACGGTCTTCCAGGGGTCGATACTCGTCCACGGGCAGCGCATCATCGCGCTGGATCCCGATGAGTCGATCGTGCAGGCCCGTGAGGTGTTCGACGGGCAGGGGCTGTACGCCATTCCCGGGCTGATCGACGCACATCTGCACTTCGACGCGCAGTTGGCCCACCCGGCGGCGTTCGGGGAGGCGATCGTTCCGAGCGGTACGACGACCATTTTCGCCGAGACCCTGGATTTCGCGAGTGCGGCCGGTGACGAAGCGATCGAGGCGGCCCACGCCCTGTTCAAGGACTACCAGGAACTGCCGTACCGGATATACGCGTTCGCGCCCGGGAAGAAGACGTCGGTCGAGGTGACCGAGGCCATGCTGAAGATGGACCCGGTGATCGGGCTGGGCGAACTCGCCCACCTGTCGTACATGACGGGCAACGACGACGACTTCCGCAGGTCCGCCCTGGGACGCGCCAACGGTGGCTGGGTGAACAGCCATTGGGGGGTGACGGCACTTTCGGACATGCTGCTGAACTACATGCCGGCGATCGGCGCCCACAACAATCACGATGTCTGGAACGAGGACGACATCGAGAAAAGCGTCCGGTACGGCATGCGGACCCAGATCAAGTTCGGGGTGGGCAGTCCCGAGGTGATCAGGACCATGCTGCGCGCGCTGGTGAAGCGCCGTTGGCCGGCCGAGAACTTCCAGCTCTGCGCGGACAACATTTCGGTCGACCGGGTCCTGAAGAGGGGGCACATCGACTGGGTGATCTCGCTGGCCGTCGAGATGGGGATGAACCCGATCCAGGCGATCAAGATGGGCACGCTGTACGCCGCCAGGTCCTTCGGCATGGACGACGAGTTCGGCTCCCTCGCCCCCGGCCGGTTCGCCGACATCGTACTGACCGACAGCCTTTCCAGGATCAATCCGCGGTACGTCTTCAAGGGCGGCGAGCTCGTCGCCCAGGACCGCAAGCTCCTCAAGGCCGTCGACCTGGACTACTCGGGCATGGTGAAGGAGCCCCGGCCGGGTCTCGCCGATCTGGCACCCGAGCAGTTGGACCTCACCCCGATCGAGGTCTCGGACGACGGGACCCGGGCCAAGGTGCTGCTCTTCGACGTCTACGGGCGCGGCCACCTCAAGTTCGCCCAGGAGGTGTGGGTTCCGTTCCGGGACGGGCGGGTCGTGCCCGAGGTGGACGGCGTCGCGCTGAACCGGATCTCGGTCGTGCAGCGCTATGCGGAGGGTGAGCGCCATGTGGTCAACGGGTTGTTCAAGGGTGTGTCGATCGACCGCGGTGCGGTCTCGACGTTCTGGCCGGCGCCCTTCGCCTATTTCGTGGTCGTCGGCACCGACAGTGCCGAGATGCGTGCCAACCTCCAGCGGCTGGACGCCTCCGTGGGTGGCTGTCTGGTGACCGAGGACCGGCGGACGAAGGCCCAACTGGCCCTGGACATCTACGGTGTCATGGCCGATATGGAGCTGTCCGAGCTGGTCACCGCGACCCGGGAGATCGACGCGGCGCTGGAGAAGCTGGGCAATCGCAACGAGGGCGAACCTGTCGTCAACAAGCTGCTGACGCTCTTCATCTCGCTCGACCGCTTCGGATTCATGGTCTGACGAACGCCTCCCATCCGGTCAGTAGTCAGAGGAGAAGCCCGTGTCGCAGCACGAAGAAGAAATCGGAGTCGTTGATACCGGGAGCCTGGTGCGGCGGTGGATCACCTATGCCGTCGGTATCTACCTGCTGACGCTGGGTGTCAGCCTGGCCATCAAGGCCAGTATCGGAATCTCACCGCAGAGCAGCCTCACCCGCACCATGACCCTGGTGTTCCCCTCGATGAGTCAGGGGACGTTCAACTTCGTCCTCGAACTCATCATGCTTCTGCTGACCTATCTGGTCATGCCGAAGGCCTTCAGGCTCAAGAACTTCCTGTCGTTGGTCCCGGCCTTCGCGCTGGCCACGTTCCTCGACCTGAATCTGAAGCTGACGCACTGGATCGTGGTGGATGCCTACGCCGCGAAGTTCCTGCTCCTGGTTTTCGCGGACGCGACGCTGGCATTCGGCCTGTTCCTGATGATCCGCGCCAATCTGGTGCTGATGCCGATCGACATGTTCGTGCACACCATCTTCAAGCGAACGGGCTGGAAGTGGGGCAACATCAAGACGGCCTTCGACTGCACGTTGCTGGTGACCTCGGCGGCGGTCGGTCTGGTCTCCCTCGGCTCACCGCACTTCATCCGGGAGGGCACCCTCATCAACGGCATCCTCGTCGGACAGTACATAAGGCTCTACTTCTTCCTGTTCAAGCACTTCTCCGGGAAGCGTGAGCGGGCGGGCCTCGGGTGAGCTCGTCCCGTCCACGGCGCGGCCGCGCAGCCAGATGGCGGTGTCCCGCGGTAGCCGGCCCCGGGAGTCGAGCGGGGCACTGCTCAGGAGGACCGTGTGATGGGCGGGCAGTTCCAGTGCGGACTCGGCCAGGTTGACCAGGCACAGGAGGTTGCCGGGGCGGGCGAAGGCGAGGGTTCCGGGTGGGGTGGGGAGCCAGCTCAGGGGGCCGTCGCCGAGGCCGGGTTCGGTGCGGCGCAGGCGCAGGGCCTCGCGGTAGAGGGTGAGCATGGAGTCGGGGGCGGCGCTCTGCCGGTCGACCGCGTAGGCCGGCCAGCCCTCGGGCTGGGGCAGCCAGGGCTCGACGGTGGAGCCGAAGCCGCAGTACGGGGCGTCGGCCGCCCAGGGCAGGGGGACCCGGCAGCCGTCCCTGCCGGGGTCGGTGCCCTGGGAGCGGAAGTGCATGGGGTCCTGGATGCGGTCGCGGGGGATCTCGGCTTCCGGGAGGCCGAGTTCCTCGCCCTGGTAGAGGTACGCCGAGCCGGGGAGGGCCAGCGTCAGCAGGGCGGCGGCGCGGGCGCGGCGGGTGCCGAGGGCCAGGTCGGTGGGGGTGCGGTAGGTCTTGGTGGCGAAGTCGAACGAGGTGTCGCTGCGGCCGTAGCGGGTGACGGTGCGGGTCACGTCGTGGTTGCACAGCACCCAGGTGGCGGGGGCGCCGACGGGGGCGTGCTCGGCGAGTGTGTCGTCGATCGAGCGGCGCAGCCGGTCCGCGTCCCAGGGGCAGGCGAGGAAGCTGAAGTTGAAGGCGGTGTGGAGTTCGTCGGGGCGCAGATAGCGGGCGAACCGCTCGGCGTCGGGGAGCCAGACCTCGCCGACGAACACGCCGTCGTACTCGTCGGCGATCCTGCGCCAGGCACGGTAGATGTCGTGCAGTTCGTCCTGGTCGATGTACGGGTGGGGGTCGACGCCCTCGACGAAGTCGGGCAGTGCCGGGTCCTTGGCGAGGAGGGCGGCGGAGTCGATCCGTACCCCTGCCACTCCTCGCTCGAACCAGAAGCGCAGCACGTCCTCGTGCTCCTGGCGGACGGCCGGGTGGGCCCAGTTGAGGTCGGGCTGCTCGGGGGCGAACAGGTGCAGGTACCACTCGCCGTCGGGTACGCGGGTCCAGGTGGGTCCCGCGAACTGGGAGGGCCAGTCGTTGGGCGGGAGTTCGCCGCGCTCACCGCGTCCGGGGCGGAAGTGGAAGAGCTCGCGCTCGGGGCTGCCGGGGCCCGCCGCGAGTGCGGCCCGGAACCAGGTGTGCTGGTCGGAGACGTGGTTGGGGACGATGTCCACGATCGTCCGGATGCCGAGTCCGTGTGCTTCGGCGATCAGCTTCTCGGCCTCGGCGAGGGTGCCGAAGGCGGGGTCGACGGTGCGGTAGTCGGCGACGTCGTAACCGCCGTCGACCAGCGGGGAGACGTACCAGGGGGTGAACCAGACCGCGTCGACGCCGAGTTCGGCGAGGTACGGGAGTCGGGCCCGGACCCCCGCGAGGTCCCCGGTGCCGTCGCCGTCGCCGTCGGCGAAGCTGCGCGGGTACACCTGGTAGATGACGGCGTCGCGCCACCAGTGGGCGGGGCGGGGCGGGCGGGGCTCAGCCACGTGAAGGTCCTTTCGGGCAGGTCGGATCCCGCTGCGGAGGTCTGGGGGGGGGCGGGGCGGGCGGGCAGGGCGGGCGGGCAGGGCGGGCGGGGCTCAGCCCTTGAGGCCGCCTGCCGTGAGGCCGCTCATGATGTTCCGCTGGAAGATCAGGAAGATCAGGAGGGTCGGGATCGACGCGATGGTGAGGGCGGCGATCAGTACGTTGACCGGGACCCCGTTGGACAGTGAGTAGATGCCGACGTTGAGGGTCTGTTTCGAAGGGTCGGGCAGGGTGAGCAGCGGCCAGAGGAAGTCCTTCCAGACGCCCACCACCGCGAAGATGGACACCACGCCGAGGATCGGCCGGGAGATCGGCAGGACGATCGAGCGCAGGGTGCGCATCGGGCCGGCGCCGTCGATGGAGGCGGCGTCGAGGAGTTCCCCGGGGATGGAGTCGAAGAAGCGCTTCAGCAGGAAGATGTTGAAGGCGTTGGTGACCGACGGCAGCCAGATCGCCCAGGGCGAGTTGAGCAGGTTGCGTTCCACGACGGGCACGTCGAGGACGGTCAGGTACTGCGGTACCACCAGGACCGTGGCCGGGATCATCAGTGTCGCCAGCATCATGCCGAGGACGGCCTTGCCGAAGATCGGCCGGAGCTTGGAGAGCGAGTAGGCGGCGGCGACGTCCAGGACGAGCTGGAAGGCGAGCGCGCCGAAGGCGTAGTAGAGGGTGTTGAAGAGCAGGGTGGCGAGGTCCATGACCTCCCAGGCACGGGTGTAGTTGGCCGCCTCGAAGGAGTGCGGGACCAGCGTGGGCGGGGTCTGGATGACTTCCTGCGGGTCCTTGAAGCCGCTGGAGACGAGCCAGTACAGCGGGCCGAGGAAGACCAGGGTGAAGCCGCCGATCACGACGGCGAACGTCACCCAGTAGAGCAACTTCCCACGGGGCCTGGCGAGTTGGGCGGGCGAGATGAGCGTGCGTGTGGACATGGCGGTCTCTCCGGTCCCTACTCGTCCTCGGCGCGGCTGAGTTTCACGTACGCCGCCGAGAATCCGGCGAGGAGTACGAGCAGCAGCAGGCCGAGGGCCGCGGCGGCGCCGTAGTTGTTGAAGTTGAAGGCGTACTGGTAGATGAGGTGCACGACGGTGGTGGTGGAGCCCTCGGGGCCGGCGCCGCCGGTCAGCAGGAAGGGCTCGACGAAGACCTGCATGGTGGCGATGACCTGCATCAGCAGCATCAGCGACAGGATGAGCCGGGTCTGCGGGACGGTGACGTGCCAGATCTTGCGGAGGATGCCCGCGCCGTCCAGCTCGGCCGCCTCGTAGAGCTCGCCGGGGATGCCCTGGAGCGCGGCGAGGTAGATGAGGGTGGCGCCGCCCATGTTCATCCAGGTGGAGGCGACCACGACGGCGAGCATCGAGAGGTCCGGGTCCTGGAGCCACTGCTGGGCGGGGATGCCGAGGAAGGCGAAGAGTTCGTTGAGGAGGCCGTAGCCCGGGTCGTACAGGTACTTGAAGAGCAGGACCGAGGCGACGGGCGGCAGCATCACCGGCAGATAGACCAGCAGCCGCAGATAGCCCTTGCCGTGCCGGAACTCGTTGATGGTGATCGCGACGAGGAACGGCACCACGAAGCCGAGCAGCAGGGCCAGCGCGGTGAACAGCAGGGTGTTGCGCCAGGCCTGCCAGAACGCCGGGTCCTGGAAGACGGTGCGGAGGTTGTCCAGGCCGACCCAGGTGACCGTGCCGTTCTCGGTCTTCTGGAAGGCCAGCAGGAACTCCCGGATCATCGGGTACCAGGAGAACACCGCGAAGCAGAGCACCGCGCCGATCAGGAAGCCGTGCGCGGTGAGGTTGCGGCGCAGGCTCCTGGCGAGGCGGCCGTCGCCGTCCGCGCGCCGGGGCCGTTGCGGGTGGGGCGCGGGAGTGCGGGGCTTCTCCAGGGGGATGGTGCTGGGGGCCGGCATGGGTGCTCCTCGGGTGCGTTCTGTTGTGCGTGCGCTCCGTACGTGCGCGCGGGGTGTGTGTACGTGCGCGGGGAGGCGGCGGGGACGGGGGTGCGGCCCGTCCCCGCCCGAGGGGCGGTCACTGGGTGGCGAGTACCTGGTTGACCTGGGTCTCGGCGGTGGCGAGCAGCTTGGCGATGTCGGCGTCCTTGTTGGTGAGGAGGCCGGACATCACGTCGTCGAGGACCTTGTAGACCTCCTGCGCCTTGGGTGGCTCGGTCTTGCCGGCGACCGGGTTGTCCATGTACGCCTTGAAGTTGGCGATCGGCATGGTGGCGTGCTGGACGCGGGCCGCGTCATCCTTGGTCTTGGAGGCGTTCAGCCAGAAGTTCGGCTGCGGTACGCCGACGGGGAGGTTGTCCGCCTTGGTGCGGGACCAGTCGAACTGGCCCTTGCCGACGGTGAGGTTCTTGAAGTTGAGCCAGGCGACGGCCGCCTTGACCTTGTCGGCGGAGATGCCCTTCTTCACCATGTAGCTGTTGCCGCCGGCCAGGGTGCTCTTCTCGCCGGGTATCGGGCCCATCCCGAAGTTCTCGTACTTCGCGCCCAGTTGCTGGACCATGTACGCGATGTCGTCGGGCGCGGCGAGGAACATGCCGAGCTTGTCGGTGGCGATCTGCTTCTGGAGGTCGCCCCACTTCAGCAGCTGAGTCTTGCCCATGCTGTCGTCCTGCCAGCGCATCGCGTGCAGGTTGGTGGCGACCTGCTTGCCCAGGTCGTTGTTGAACGCCGCCTTCTTGCCGCTCGCGTCGACGACTTCGCCGCCGATGCTGAACATCTGCGCGGTGAAGTGCCAGCCACCGGTGTTGCCCGCGCTGTACTCGCCGAAGCCCGCGACGCCGTTGCCGAGGCCGGCGATCTTCTTGGCGGCGGACCTCACCTCGTCCCAGGTGCGGGGCGGGGTGTCGGGGTTGAGGCCCGCCTGCTGGAAGAGCTTGCGGTTGACCAGCAGCCCCATCCGGTAGTTACTGGTCGGCAGTCCGTACAACTTGCCGTCCTGCTTGAGGGAGTTGAGGACGTCGGGGTCGATGTCCTTCAGCAACGGCACCGTCTTGTCGGTGACGTACGCGGAGATGTCCTGGGCGCCGTCGTTGTCGAGCACCTGGGGCAGGTCGGTGAAGTACGTGTAGAACACGTCGGGCTGGGACTTGGCCTTGAGCATGGCGGTGAAGCGCGGGGGCTCCAGGCACTGGCCGGCGGTGGAGCGGCCCTGGATGGTGATGTTCGGGTACGTCTTGTTGAACGCGGCGACGTCCTCCTTCCACTCCTTCAGCTCGGCCGCCTTGGCCGTCGGAGGCATGCAGTCGATGGTGAGCGTGACCTTGGTCTTCGGGTCCAGCGGGGCGGCGGGGTCGGAGTTCCCGCTGCCCTGGGAACCGGTGTCCCCGTCGTTGCTGCTGCTCGTGCCGCAGGCGGAGAGGGCGGTGAGCGTCAGGGCGGAGACGAGCGTCAGTGCGCTTGCGGTGCGGGCGCGACGGAACCGAGCACTTCTCATGGGTGGACCCCTTCGGGCATGAACGTGGAAGGCGCCCCACCGCCGATGCGTTGTGGGGCGCCGCTCACTCAACCACCGCGAACATGTGGGCGCAAGATTTCGCGCAGTTTTCGTAATTGATTGACAGACAGCTGGAGTTCAGGAGCAGAGCGGCGTTAAATCGTGACCTCCAGAGGGCCCTTCAAAGGTTCTACTTCGGGGCCGCCGTCACCCCGGAGGGCTGTGCGGTGGAACCCCTGACCACCAGTTCGGGGTCGAAGAGCAGCTCGCTGTGCGGTACGTCGCGGCCCTGGATCTGGAGGATCAGCAGCTCGACGGCCGCCCGCCCCATCGCCTCGATCGGCTGGCGGACCGTGGTCAGCGGCGGTTCGGTGCACGTCATGAACGCCGAGTCGTCGTAACCGACCACGGAGACGTCCCTCGGCACCCGCAGGCCCAGCCGGCGGGCGGCCCGCACCGCCCCGAGGGCCAGCGGGTCGCTCGCGCACACGATGCCGGTCGCGCCGCGCTCCAACAGCTGGGTGGCGGCCGCCTGGCCGCCCTCCAGCGAGAACATCGACCGCTCCACGAACTCCTGCGGCAGCGTGCCGCCCGCGGCCTGCTCGGCGGCCTTCAGCCGGCGCCGGGAGGGCATGTGGTCGGCGGGGCCGAGCACCAGGCCGATCCGCTCGTGGCCCAGCGACTCCAGGTGCCGCCACGACTGCTCGACCGCCACCGCGTCGTCACAGGCCACGCACGGGAAGTCGAGTCCCGCGATGGAGGCGTTCATCAGCACCACGGGGATCTGCCGCTCGGCCAGCAGCCGGTAGTGCTCGTGCGGGGCGTCGGCCTGCGCGAACAGGCCTCCGGCGAACACCACACCGGAGACCTGCTGCTGGAGCAGGAGGTCGACGTAGTCCGCCTCCGAGACGCCCCCCTTGGTCTGCGTGCACAGCACGGGGGTCAGCCCCTGCTGCGCCAGCGCGCTGCCGATGACCTCGGCGAACGCCGGGAAGATCGGGTTCTGCAACTCCGGCAGCACCAGCCCGACCAGCCGCGCCCGTTCCCCGCGCAGTTGGGTCGGGCGCTCGTAGCCCAGCACGTCCAGGGCGGTCAGCACCGACTGCCTGGTCGCCTCGGACACTCCTTGCTTGCCGTTGAGCACCCGGCTGACCGTGGCCTCGCTGACCCCAACCTTTTTCGCTACCTGAGCAAGTCGTCGCGTCATGGACGCAAGAATAGCGCAAGCCCTGCAAGGCGCTTGCGCTATTCGGACAGGCCGGATGCGCTGACCGGACACCTGGAGAGGAGCCGGGCGACCCCTCTCCAGGTGTGCCGTCAGGGGTTGTTGACGATCTTCAGGGTGGACGTGGTGTTACGGATGTCCACCGCGTTGCCGCTGAGCCTGAGCCCGTTGAAGACGACCTCGCCGACGGCCGGCCCCTGGCCCGCCTCCGGCAGCTCGTTGGCCCACAGCCCGAAGCCCGACTTGGCATCGTAGGCGTCGCCGCTCTTGCGTGCCCCGGTGACCGAGACATCCGTGAAGACGGTGTCCTTGATGGGGAACTGCGGTTGCCCGCCCACGTAGTTCGTCTGGAACATGATCCCGCTGTAGGTGGGATCGACGATGTCCACGTGGTTCACCCGGATCCCCTGGAAGACCTTCGAGGCGGAGAACACCCAGATGCCGGGGAAGGTCTGACCGCCCCAGAAGTGTCCGCCGGCCCGGACCACCGAGATGTTCTCGAAGACCGTGGGGTCGGTCCCGAAGCCGTTCATCGGGTACCCGAAGTCCAGCGAGGAGATGGTGATTCCGGAGTAGACCAGGGTGTCGGCGATGTGGATGTTGCGGAAGGTGTTGTGGTACCCGCCGTACACGGCGACTCCCGCCGCCCGCCAGGTCAGCGTCGACGTCAGGTTCTCGTAGACGTTGTTCTTCATGTCGGCGCCGCCCGCGTCGATCGCCGAGAACAGCGCGAAGCTGTCGTCACCGGTGGCCCGGGCGTCGTTGTTGGTGACGAGGTTGTCCGTCGACCCGTTGGTCATGTTGATGCCGTCGGCGAACATGTTGCGGATACGGGAGTTCTTGATGGTCATCGAGTCGGTGTTCGCGCCCCAGTAGAGGCACACCATGTGCTCGTTCCAGATGTTGTCGATGACGATGTCCGACACGTTGGAGAAGTCGAAGACCTTGCCCGGTCCGTCGATCCGCGAGGTGTAGTTCCCGAAGTACGCGAAGTTCGAGAACGACGACCCCTTGGCCGCCGCCTCGGCGCGGAACCCGACGTCCGTGTTCTCCTGCCCGGCGGGCGCGTGGAACTGGGTGTACCAGGGCCCCGCCCCGACGACCTTGACCGCCTTGCCGTACACCTGGAACTTGCTGGACGTCTGGTAGTCGCCGGGCGGCAGGTACACGCCGACCAGCTTCCCCGTCGTGTCCATGCGCACCTTGTCCAGGGCGTTCTGCACGTCCTGGTGGCCGAATCCGGCGGGCACGGCGTACGTCGCCGGGTCCGGGTTCGCCACCGGCGCCACCTGCTCCGTGTTGACGAAGTCGATCGCGTACGTGGAGGTGTTCGCGGCGTCCTTCTGGAGCCGTATCCTCGCGCCCGCCGGAACGGTCTCGCCGAGCAGCAGGTGCGCCTCGTCGTAGATGTGCCGGGGCGCGCCGGACCCCGGCGAGTTGCCGGGCGCGGTCTCGTTCCCGTACAGCCAGGCGTAACGGGAGGTGAGCGGGAACGCCTTCTTCATGACGCCGTTGACATAGACGTTGATCGTCGAGTCGATGCCTCCGCCGCCCGGGGCGTCCGGGATGGAGAAGCGGGTGACCAGGGTGTTCGTGCTGGCCCTGGTGGTGAACTCGACGTACTCGCCGGTCGCGTCCAGGTTCACCGCCTTGCGCCCGGAAGCCTCGCCCGCGATGTCGCCGACGGTGCGGTTGGGGCCGACGACCTGGGCGCCGCCACCGGCGGTGCCGTCCTCCGCCTCGTACATGTCGTACGGCATGTTCGCGCCGCGCCCCACGAAGAGCGGCTGGGTGGAGGTGTTGTTCTCGCGCTTGACCGGGAGCTCGGCCGCGTCAGGAGCGACGGTGATCTTCGCGGTGTACGAGCCGTTGGCGGCCTTCCAGGTGCCGAGCGCGACCGGCACGGTGGTCGCGCCCGCCGCGATGGCTCCGGAGTGGTTGCCGGTCAGCGTCTTGACGACCGCGCCCTTGGCGTCCGTCAGCGTGACGGTGACCGCGTGGTCGCCGCCCGAGGAGGCGACGGTGCCCTGGTTCTTGAGGGCCACCTTGAAGGTGACGTCGTCACCGGCGGCCGGGGAGGACGGTGTGGTGGTCACCGAGGCGGCCACCAGGTCCGCGCTCGCGACGGGCTTGACGACCAGCGGGCTCGGGGTGGTCAGGGTGTTGTTGGACTCGTTCTGCTCCAGCACCTCGTTGCTGTCGTCGGCGACCGCGCTGAGTTCGTAGGAGCCCGCCTCGCGCTGTCCGAGCGAGGCGGTGACCGTGGCCTGCGCGCCCGCTGCGAGGGCGGGGATCTGCGCGGTGGCGACCTTGGTGCCGCCGAGCCGCACTGCGGCCTTGCTGGCGGCAGCAGCGGCAGGACCGCTGTTGCGTACGGTCACCGAGGCGGTGACCGTGTCCGTCTCGACGGGTGCTGCGGGCGATGCCGTCAGTGCGGTGACTTCGAGGTCGGGGTTGGGTGCTGCCACTCCGATCACCTGGAACTCCGCCAACTGGCCTGCTCCGGAACCGGAGTTGGCGGTGAAGCGCAGCTGGACATCGGCGACGCGCCTGCCGACGGGGACCGCGACGGTGTTCTGCCCGCTCCCCGGGTCGAAGACGTACTCCTTGGAGGCGACCAGCGAGGTGACCGCGGACGCACCCTGCTCGCGGCCCAGCACCTCGATGGTCTGGGTGCGCCGGCCCCAGGCGGAGTCGGGGTTGAGCTTGAGGACGAGCCGGTCGACGTCGGCGTTCGCGCCGAGCTTGACCGTGAGGGTCGCGGGGTGGCCGGTGCCCTCCCAGTAGGTGGCCGTGCTGTCGTCGTTGGCGTTCTCCGCGACGAAGGTGTGGATCACGGAGGAGGCGGAGATCGGCTTCCCGACGGCGAGGTTGCTGCCGCCCCCGGAGCCGGTTCCGTTGCGGGTGACGGTGTTGCTGTTCGCCGACTGGTTCCCGGCCGCGTCCTTCGCCCGTACGTAATAACTGACGGTCGCGGACGCCGGACGGTTGTCCGTGTACGTCGTGACGCCCGCGCCCACCGAGGTCAGGAGCGATCCGTTGGCGTAGACGTCGTAGCCCGCCACGCCTGTGTTGTCCGTGGACGCGCCCCAGGCCAGCTTGATCTGGCCGCTCGCGGGCTCGGTGTACGCGAGGTTCGCCGGGGCGGTCGGGGCCTGCGTGTCACCGGTGTCGCCGGTACGGGTGACGGTGTTGCTGTTCGCCGACTGGTTCCCGGCGGCGTCCTTGGCCCGTACGTAATAGCTGACGGTGGCGGAGGCGGGGCGGTTGTCCGTGTACGTCGTGACGCCCGCGCCGAGGGAGGTCAGCAGGGTGCCGTTGGCGTAGACGTCGTAGCCGGTGACGCCGATGTTGTCCGTGGACGCGCCCCAGGTCAGCTTGACCTGACCGGTGGCGGGCTCCGTGTGGGCCAGGTTCGCCGGGGCGGTCGGGGCCTGCGTGTCGCCGGTGGCCGGACCGTAGACCTCCAGCTCGCTCAACTGGGCTGCGTTCTGAACGCTGTTGGCGGTGACCAGGGCGCGGACGTAACGGGTGGTGGTGGCGTCGAAGGTGAGGGTGGTGGAGTTCTGGCCGGACGCGTCGAAGGTGTACGCCTTGGAAGCGGTGAGGTCGGTGAAGTCGGAGCCGTTGGTGCTGCCCTGGAGCTTCAGGGTCTGGGTGCGCGCTCCCCAGCCGTCGGGGAGGCGCAGGACCGCGCGGTTGACGCGCACGGAGGCTCCGAGGTCGGCCTGGAGCCACTGCGGGAGCGCGTTGTTGCGGCTCTCCCAGTAGGTGGCCTTGTTGCCGTCGGCGGCGTTGCCGGGTGCGTACACCTCGGTCTGGCTGCTGGCGGTGAAGGCCTTGCCGCGGGCCAGGTTGACCGAGGACTCCCCCGCGCCGTGCACCTGAAGTTCGGACAACTGCCCAGCCTGCCAGACGGTGTTGGCGCTGATCGCGATCCGTACGAACCGGGTCTGCGTCGCGGGGAAGCCCACCGTGACGGTGTTGCCCGAGCCCGGTGCGAAGGTGTACCCGGCGGACGCCTTGAGGGTGGTGAAGCTGGTGCCGTCGGCGCTGCCCTGCACGGCGAGGGTCTGGTCGCGCTGTTCCCATCCTGCGGGCAGTTTGAGCACCACCTCGTCGACCCGCTGCGAGGTCCCGAGGTCGGTCTGCGCCCACTGCGGGAGTCCGGTGCCCGCACTCTGCCAGTACGTGGACTGGTTGCCGTCGGTGATGTTCGCCGCGCCGTACTCGCTGTGGGAGCTGCTCGCCGAGGCGGGGTCGCCCACGGCGATGTTGGGTCCTTCGGCAGCGGATGCCGAGGTCAGGAGGGGTCCGGCCAGCAGGAGGAGGCTGGTGGCGAGCGTGGCGCTGAGCACGCCTCTCGCCACGCGCTGTCTCGATCTCATGCGTCCCCGATCTCGTGCCGCCGCGCTTGCGGCGGGGCACGTCAGTGGGATGGGTGGGGGGCGGTGCGCCCGGCGGGGAGGCCGGGCGCACCGGTCGTACGGGAGGGTGCTGCGGCGATCAGCGGCGACGGGCCTGCGCGCCCGCCGCACCGTTGATCACGAACTGGGAGCCCGGCTCGATCAGGACGTTGCCCTGGGCCGAGTTGGTGATGGTCACGCCGGTGAGGGTGGCGCTGCCGCGCGCCCCGCTCATGGCGAGGATTCCGGAGCCGTTGACCGACTTGTCGATGGTGACGTTCTTGATCTGCACGCCCGGCATCTCGCCGCCGCCGGTCTTGAACTGGATGCCGTCGTACGTCGAATCATGGATGTCGGTGTCGCGGATGGTGACACCGGGGATCGGCTGGCCCTGGGCGAACAGGGTGATCGCACCGAACTCCTGGTCCTCGTTCCAGAACGCGCCGCCGGTGCGGTACAGGCCGTTGCCCGCGATCAGGGTCTGGCCGGAGAAGGGCAGCGGGTCGTGGTCGGTGGCCAGCATGATGCCCGGGTAGTTCATGGTGTCGGAGATGAGGTTGTTCTCGATGGTGTTGCCGTAACCGCCGTACACCGCGATGCCGTTGGCGCGCCACGGCAGCTGGATGGTGTTGTTGCGGAAGTGGTTGTCGTGGCCGACGTCGACCGAGGTGTCCTTGACGTACTTGCTCGCCCACACCGCCAGCGCGTCGTCGCCGGTGTTGCGGAAGGAGGAGTTGAAGACGGTCGAGTTGCGGGTGCCGTTGGCGAAGTTGACGCCGTCGGCGTAGGTGTTGCGGATGCGGACACCGTTGAATTCGAGGCCGTCGCCCGGTCCCCACAGCTCGGGGATGTTGGAGTAGTCGCGGCCGACCCAGGCGCCGACGTTGGCGTGCTCGATCCAGACGTTGCTGATCTTCGTGTTCTTGCCGAAGCGGCCGTTGAGCGCGACACCGCCCTCGGCGTTGCCGTCGCCGCCCCGGATGGTGCCGGAGCCGAAGATCGCGATGTCGGAGATCTTGGTGTTGTCGTCGATGTCGAAGCCGAAGTTGCCCTCGTGCGGGTGGTTGATGCCGCCCGCGTCCTGCGGGGCGATCAGCGAGTAGAGCTGGGAGTGCCACATGCCGGCGCCGCGGATCGTGACGTCCTTGATTCCGACCTGGTTGAACTGCCCGCGGTTCAGCGGGTCGTCGGTGAGGATCTTCTTCTCCTGCCGCCACTGGCCCGCCGGAATCCATACGCAGGGGATGTCGCCGTTCTGGTCGGCGGTCACCGCGCGCTGGATGGCGTCGGCGTCGTCGATGCCGTCGCCCGGGACGGCTCCGTAGGCGGTGATGGAGGCGCACTCGGCGGGTTTGGCGGCGGGGGCCGCGACCTGCTCCAGGTCGATCAGGTCGACGACGTAGAAGGAGGCGTTGTCGCCCGCGTCGCGCTGGAGACGGAAGACGGTGCCCGCCGGGTAGGTCTGGGTGAGCAGGACGTTCGCCTCGTCGAAGAGGCGGCGGGCGTCACCGCCGGGCTTGTTGGTCAGGCCCTCGGGGTCGTCGGTGCTGCCGTACAGCCAGCTGTGCTTGGAGGACAGGTTGACCTTGCGGACGAACTGGCCGTTGGCGTAGAGGCTCAGCGTCGCCTCCTGGCCGCCGCCCGCCGCCGCGTCCGGGATCGAGTTGCGTACGACGAGGGAGTTGGCGGGGCTGGTGGCGGTGACCTCCACGTACTGGCCGGTGGCGGTCAGCCGGACCGAC
This sequence comes from Streptomyces sp. NPDC051561, assembly GCF_044454195.1. Taxonomy (NCBI): domain Bacteria; kingdom Bacillati; phylum Actinomycetota; class Actinomycetes; order Kitasatosporales; family Streptomycetaceae; genus Streptomyces; species Streptomyces sp. NPDC051561. Next base: position 425,554 of record NZ_JBITDM010000001.1, read on the forward strand.
TTGCGGCCGGAGGACTCGGTGGCGAAGTTGGTGTGGCCGAAGGTGCGCAGGGCGTCGGACTCCAGGAGGGAGCCGTTGTAACGGCCGTCCTCGGCCTCGTACTCGGTGTAGGGCACGGCCGCGCCCCGGCCGACGACCAGGGAGCGGGCGAAGGTGTTGTTGTTCTCGTTGGTCTCGGTGACGACGCCGGTGGCGTCGGCGGTCGCGGTCAGCACGGCGCCGCCGCTGGTGGCGGTCCAGCTGCCGGTGAGGGCGACGGTGGCGGAGCCGCCCGCGGCGATGGCCGGGGTGGTGCCGTTGAGTGTGGTGGAGCCGACGGTGAGGCGCGTGACCGATCCGGACGCGACCGGGCTGGTACCGCGGTTGCGCACCGAGACGGTGAAGCCGACGGGCGAGCCGACGGGCGGGGCGGCGGGGCTGCTGGTGATCCCGGTGACCTCCAGGTCCGCTCCGGGAGCCTGGCCCACGATCAGCTTGGCCGCTGCCGTACGGCCGTTGTTGCTGTTGTCGAGTTCGGCGACCGTGTCGGTCGGGTCGACGACCGCCGACACCGTGTAGCTGCCCGCGGCCCGCTTGCCGATCTGCACGGGGACCTTCGCCGACGCGCCGGGGGCGAGCGCGCCGACCGCGGCGCTGCCCGCGACGGCCCCCTCGACGCCGATGTCGACGGTGCTGGCGGGGGACGCGGCGGTGCCGGTGTTGCGCACGGTGGCGTCCACGGTGACCGGGTCCGACTCGGACGGCGCCGCGGGCGACCAGCTCAGGTCGGCGACGGTGAGGTCCGGGGCGGGTGCGGCCGCGCCGACCACCTGGAACTCGGCGACCTGTCCGCCGCCCGCGCCGGTGTTGCCGAAGAACTGCAGGCGTACGTCGGCGTAGCGGCCGGAGAGGGGGATGTTGACCGTGTTGGTGTTGCCGGACGGACTGAAGGTGTAGTCGGCGCGGGCCTTGAGCGAGGTGAAGCCGGACGCACCGGCCGCGCGTCCCAGCACCTGGAGGTTCTGGGTGCGCGCTCCCCAGGCGGCGTCGGGGTTGACCTTGAGGACGACGCCCGAGAGGTCGGCGTCGGCGCCCAGCTTGACGGTGAGGGTGGAGGAGGCGCCGCCCGCCTCCCAGTAGGTGCTGGTGCTGTCGTCGTTGGCGTTGGCGGGCACGTAGTTCTGGGTGACGGAGGAGGCCTCGATCGGCTTGCGCAGGGCGAGGTTGGTGCCGGTGGGCGGGGTGCCGGGGTCGGTTCCGCCGTCCTTGCCGTACACCTCCAGTTCGCTCAACTGCCCCGCGTCCCAGCCGGTGTTGGCGGTGATCTGGACGCGTACGTAGCGGGCCTTGCCGGTGACGGTGAGCGGCACCCGGTTGCCGGACGCGGACGTGAAGACGCGGCCGGTGGAGGCGGACAGGGTGCTGAAGGCGGCGCCGTCGGCGCTGCCCTGGACACTCAGGGTCTGGGTGCGGGCCTCCCAGGACGCGGGGAGTTTGAGTACCACCTCCGTGACGTCGACGGCACTGCCGAGGTCGATCTGCACCCACTGCGGGAAGGTGCCGGAGCCGCTCTCCCAGTAGGTGGCCTGACTGCCGTCGGTGACATTGCCCGCCGGGTACGCACCGTGCGCGCCGGAGGCGGTGGCGGGGCGGCCGAGCGCGAGGTTGGGGCCTTCCAGCGCACGCGACGGGGCCTGCGCGGCGGCGCGGGCGGTCGGCGGGGTCTGACCGGTGGCGCGGGCGGTCGGCGAGGTCTGCCCGTCGGCGCGGGCGGTCGCGCTGTCCTGCACGTGGTGACGGTCGGCGGCGTACGCCGCCATCGGCAGCAGCCCGCCGGCCAGCAGTCCCGCCGCGGTCAGTCCGGCGAGCAGCCGCCGGTTGCGAGGTCTCTCGGTTCTCTCACTCATGAAGCCCTCTCGATCCCTTCCCTGGGCACCCGGGCGCCGTCCCGCCGCGCGGTTTCCGGGCGCGAGGGACTGCCGAGGGCCTGGTGATATCGGATAGCGAACGCCGAGAATCAAAAAATTGAGTAGATCCGTCAATCTTTTGCAGCGTTGAGCAGACAGGTTTCTACCAGGTATCGATTTTGTCAACGGAGCCCGTGCCACGGAGTGCGGCTTTCCCGTAGCCCCGTGAAGCCGAAGGGAGTTGAATGGGTCCTGCTCCACCACGGCGCGGTCGGCGGTCAGGGGTGGGCCGGTACGAGGTGGCGCAAGCAGCCCCGCGACTCCCTGCGGCTGCGGCAACTCGTCCTGGGAACAAGGGCCCAGGAGCTGTACGACCGGGCCAGGGACGCCCGGGACCTCGCCGTACTGGACGAGAGCATCGCGCTCACCGGGCGGGCGGCCGCCCTCGAACCGCCGGACGGCTCCGCCGTCCACTGGCACGCGGCCCTGGGCCACCAGTTCCGGGACAGGTACGAGTGGACGGGCGAGCCCGGCGATCTCGGCGCAGCCCTCTCGTGGGCCCAACTGGCCGTGCGGTCAGGCTCGTTCGATCCGGCGACGAACTTGGACGCCACGGATCTCCCGGCCACGGCGTATGACCCCCAGCGCCCTTCTCGACGCGCTGCGGCTCCCCGGTCGTACCGCCTCACTTTTGCCCGTCGTCATGTGCGGCGCCTTCCTGCTGCTGGTCCTGGCGTCCGGAGCACCGGGCGCCCCACCCGATGCCGGACGGGCCCGGCGCGCCGTCGAGGGGCTCGGTGCCGGGCCGACCGTCCTGATCCTGAGGGGCCCGCTCCTGGTGGCTCTGCTCCTGGACCCCCTGCAACTGCGTCTCGTCCGCTGGCTGGAAGGGGACTGGCGCCCGGGCCCTGCCTTCCTGACCAGGTGGTTCACGGACCGTCGGCGCAGGCACCGCGCCGAGTTGGCGAGTGCCGTACGGCCCCGGAGCGGTGTGCGTACGGAGGTCCCCGTACGCACACCCGCCGGACGCCTCCTGAGATAGGGATCAGCCGTTACGGAGCGCCTCCGCCACCCGTTGCGCCTGCGCGCCGACGCCCGTGATGCCCGCGGTGATGAAGGAGCCGCCACCGGTGAGGTCCCCGACCACGTGCACGCGTGGGTCGGCGGGGAGCAGGCCGCCGCCCGGGTGCGGTGCGGTCAGGCCGGCGGTGGTGAGGGAGTGGACCAGTTGCCGGGCCGCGTCCGGGACCGCATGCGGCGGCGGGTTCACGGCATTGACGACGACGTCCGCGGTGCGTTCCGTGCCCTGGGTGGTGTGCACCCGGAAGCTTCCGTTCGCCCGGTTGATCGACCGGAGGCCGGGGACGACCGAGAGCTGGCCCGAGTCCATGAGCCGCATCAGGGTGGCCGCGTTCACCGGGACCATCGGTGCGGCCGCGCTGACGGCGAGGCGTGAGTGCTTCCGCAGCCGGGTGCGGTCGGCCTCGGGCAGCAGGCGCCAGGCGTAGGGGCCGACGGCGTGTGCCGCTTCCTGGAGCATCCGGCGCCCTGTCCGCGGGTCGTCCACGGCGGCCAGCTGACCACGGAGCCACTGGGCGGGCGCCTCGGTTCCGGCTGCCGTCAGCTCGGCCGCCAGGACGTCGAAGTCCTCGTCGCCGTCGTCCAGTTCGGCGTGCAGGAGCCCGCAGAGGTCGTCGAGCGTGAGGCTGCCCGAGCGTCGCTGGTGCAGCTCGGTGACCCGCTCCACTGTGAGGTGCCGGGGGCGGCGGTCGAGCGGACGCTGCCAGACGTGGGGCAGGAGCCCGCTGCGGGAGAGCAGCGCGATGCGTCCGGTGTGCCCGCGTGCGGCGAGCGACACCACGACGTCCACGGCGGTCAGTCCGCTGCCGATGACCGCCACGTCATCGGTGACGCGGACGGCTTCGAGGGTGCCGCTCAGCGGGTACGGGTCGGCCGTGTATCCCGGGCTTCCGGCCAGTCCGTACAGGTCGGGCGGCGTCCCACTGCCCACGCACAGCGCCAGGTGGGTGGCCGTGTACGTCCGCCCGTCCGCGCCGCGCAGCGCGAGCCGGCCGCCGGAGCGGGTGGCCCCGGTGATGCGCGCCGCCTCGATCCGCACCCGGCGGCCCGACTCCTCCAGCGCCGCCACCGCCTTCTCGGCGGTGTGCACCAGGTAGTGGCCGTACAGGGCGCGCGGAGCCAGCGGCTGTCCCAGGAGGGGGGCGAGGTGTGCGGCACCCCGCTCGCCCAGCCAGGCCGCGTAGTGGCCGAGGTCTCCGTACCGGACGGACATCAGGCCGGGCGGTGCGTTCACCAGCACCGCGTCCAGGTCGGGGCCGTAGGGGCGTCCCCGCCACAGGTGCGGTGACGGTTCGAAGACCGTGACCGTGCCGGGCTCGGCGTCCCGCGCGGTGGCGAGTGCGTCCAGCAGGGCGACCGCTGCCGCGCCGCCTCCGATGATGGCGATGTCCATGGCTTTGCCTCTCGATGGATCGATGGGTTTGCACTGCTCGCCGGGTCTGCGCCGGTCCGGGATCGCGCTGATCCGGGTGAACTCGACCTTCGCCGTCCGGGGGTGCCCGGCCCCATCCCCCACCTGCGGGCAATCGGCCGGGCGTGACCCCCTCGGATGGGGGGTTGGTGGATGCGCGGGGAACGGGCAGGGTGGGCTTCCGGAGGGGTGCACATGAGGAACGGGGTACTGGCGGCCGCTGAACGGGCCACCGACGCATACGAGTTGTTCGGCCGGGTCTCGGCGGGCCTGGGACGGCAGGTGCCGTTCGACGCGGCGGTGTGGACGGCGGCCGACCCGGAGACGGGTCTGATCACCGCGCCGATGCGGGTGGAGAACCTCGGCACCGGTGAGGGCTGCGCGGAGTACTGGGAGAGCGAGCTCCTGGAGGAGAACGTGCTGCCGTTCCGCGAGCTGGCCAGGGCGACGGTACCCGCGGCCGGGCTGCGTGCGGCGACCGGTGATCTGCCCGCGCGCAGCTCCCGGTTCCGGCGCCTGCTGCTCGGCCTGGGGGTGCACGACGAACTGCGGGCCGTGCTGCGGATCGGAGAGCGGCCGTGGGGGCTGGTGAGCCTGCTCCGTACCGCGCGGACCCCGCAGACCGCGGCGGCGTTCGGCCCGGACGAGGTCGCGCTGGTCGCCGGTCTGTCGCGACCGCTGGCCGAGCGGCTGCGTACGTTCGCGCGGCCGCGCGGGGTCGGGCCCGCGACGGGCCGGCCCGGCCCCGGGCTGATCCTCTTCGACGCGTCGGGCGAGGCCACCTCCATCAACGACGAGGCGCGACAGTTGCTCGCCCTCCTCCCGGACGGGCCGTCCTTCCCCACCCCGCTGGGGCTGCGGCTGCCCATCTGGGTGATCGGCACGGCCTTGCAGGCGCGGGCGGTGGCCGGCGGCCACGACCGCGGCGAGGCCCGGGTGCGCATCCGGACCACCGAGGGCCGGTGGCTGACCTGTCACGCCTCCGCCCTCACTGCGGCCGGCGGCCGGCCGGGCCCGGTCGCGCTGGTCATCGAGCCCGCGGGCCCCGCCGACCTGGGGGTCCTGGTCGCCCAGGCGTACGGACTGACCTCGCGCGAGCTCCAGATCACCCAGCTGGTCGCCCGCGGCACGACCACCACCGAGATCGCCGCGACGCTGTTCATCTCGCCGCACACGGTCCGGGACCACCTGAAGACCGTCTTCACCAAGGCGGACGTCTCCACCCGGGGCGAGCTGACGGCCCGCCTCTTCACCGAGCACTACTGGCCGGTCGCGGTGGCCGGTCGGCGCTCGGCCTGAGAACTCCACTACGTTGGTGCCACCCCCTTGATTCGGAGCCCACCGTGCCGCACCTTTCCCCCCGCCGCCTGGGTGCCGAGTGGGAGAGCCACACGCGTACGTTCATGTCGTGGCCCGCCCTGGTGTCGGTGTGGGAGGACGGCCTGCGCCACGTACGCGAGGACGTCGCCCGTATCGCCCGTGCCCTCGCGGAGTACGAGGACGTCGTGCTGATGGCGCGGCCCGACCAGCTGAAGGCCGCCCAGCAGGCGTGCGGGCGCGAGGTCGAGGTCATCCCGCTGGCCGTCGACGACCTGTGGGCCCGTGACACCGTGCCGGTCTTCGTGGAACAGGACGGCAAGGTCCTGGGGGTCGACTTCCACTTCAACGGGTGGGGCGACAAGCAGGGGCACACCCATGACGGCCGGGTGGGCCTGCACCTGCTCGCCAGGTACGGCATTGCGCGCACCGAGGCCCCGTTGGTGGCCGAGGGCGGTTCGTTCGAGACCGACGGCGAGGGCACGCTCCTGGTCACCGAGAGCTCGCTCGTCAACGACAACCGCAACCGCGGCAAGAGCCGGGAGACGATCGAGGCGGAGCTCAAGCAGACCCTGGGCGTCCAGAAGGTGATCTGGCTGGCCGGTGTGCGCGGCGAGGACATCACCGACGCACACGTGGACAGCCTGGTGCGCTTCACCGAGCCGGGCGTGGTGCTCCTGGACCGGGCGCACCCCGACACCCCGGCCGACTCCTGGTCACGCGCGGCCGACCAGGCGAAGTCCGTCCTGAGCGAGGCGACCGACGCCAGGGGCCGGCCCTTCGAGATCGTCGACCTGCCGCAGCCGGACCTGTACGAGATCACCGGCGAGGGCGACGACTTCGTGGCGACGTACGCGAACTTCTACGTGGCCAACGGCTCGGTCCTCATCCCTCGCTTCGGCGACCGCAAGGCGGACCAGCGGGCCAGGAGCATCCTGCGGGAGCACTTCCCCCAGCGGGATGTGGTGCAGGTCGAGATCGACACCATCGCCTCCGGTGGCGGCGGTATCCACTGCTCGACCCACGACGAGCCCGGCCGTCCGGCGGGTGCTAGCGGGTGGCGGTCCGGTGGTCGTCCTTGAGGTGGGTGAGGAAGAAGTCGCGGATGTCCTCGGCGAGCAGCTCCGGCACCTCCATCGCGGCGAAGTGGCCGCCGCGTTCGAACTCCGACCAGTGCCTGATGTCGTACAGCCGCTCGGCCAGCGGTCGCACCGACTGGGTGATGTCGTGCGCGAAGACCGCGACGCCCATGGGTACCGGGCACGGCTCGCTCCCCCTCGGGGCCTCGTGGTGCAGCCGCGCCGAGGAAGCCGCGGTGGCGGTCAGCCAGTACAGCGAGATGTCGGTGAGCATCCGTTCGTCACTGATCGGCGAGCGAGGGTCCGTCCACTGCGCGAAGCGCTCGGCGATCCAGGCCAGTTGGCCGACCGGTGAGTCGGTCAGCGCGTAGCCGATGGTCTGCGGGGTGGTGGCCTGGAGAGTCTGGTACGGAGGGCGATTGGCCATCAGATGCCGGATCTTGTCCAGTCGCGCCTCATCCGTTGCGGACAGTGCGATGCCTGCGTCCGGATCCGGCCGGGTCGGCAGGTAGTTGACGTGCACCCCGACGACCTGCTCGGGTGCCACCGCGCCGAGCGCCGTGGAGATGCCTGAGCCGAAGTCGCCACCCTGCGCGCCGTAGCGCTCGTACCCGAGACGGCGCATGAGCTCGGCCCAGGCCCGCGCGACCCGGACCATGTCCCAGCCGCGTTCGTGGGTCGGCCCGGAGAAGCCATAACCCGGGAGGGACGGAATCACCAGGTGGAAGTCGCGTGCCAGCGGTTCGATCACGTCGAGGAATTCCAGGAACGAACCGGGCCAGCCGTGGGTGAGGACCAGCGCGAGCGCGTCCGCTTTCGGAGAGCGGACATGGACGAAGTGGATGTTCTGCCCGTCGATCTCGGTGGTGAAGTGCGGAAGTTGGTTCAGCTCGGCCTCATGCGCGCGCCAGTCGTAGCCGGTGCGCCAGTAGGCGGCTAATTCCTTGAGCCGCGCGAGCGGGAAGCCGTAGTCCCACCCGGCGTCGGCGACCTCGTTGGGCCAGCGGGTGCGGGAGAGCCGGTCGGTCAGGTCGTCGAGGGCGGCCTGTGGGATGTCGATGCGGAACGGCTTGATCATGGTCTGCACTCCCTTGAATCGTTCGTCACACTAACGCTGCTCTCGGCGGCGAGGATAGTTTGTTAGTGAGACTAACGCAACGTACGATCGCGGTATGAACAGCGGCATGGACAACAGCACGCCCGGCCCGGCGCGCGCGACCGAACGCCCGGTCACCGCCGCCCGGTTGCGGAATCTGGGGAGCCGGCTGCTGTCGCTGGCCGCGATCCAGTCGGACCGCCTGGTGAACGAGGAGTTGGCGCGCGCGGGCGCCCGTAAGTGGCATTACGCGGCGCTCGCCACGCTGGACGAGTTCGGACCCGCCAGCCAGGCGGAGTTGAGCCGCCGCACGGGGATCTATCGCAGCGACATGGTCACAGTGATCAACGAACTGGCCGATCGCGGACTGGTGGAGCGCTCACCCAACCCAGCCGACCGCCGACGGAACACCATCACGGTCACCCAGCAGGGGCACCGGCAACTGTTGAAGCTGGACAGACTGCTTATCGAGGCGGAAAACGAGGTGCTCGCCCCACTGACCCCGCCGGAACGCGAGGAGTTGACCCGGCTTCTAGCTGCCCTGGTGGATCACCACGGCCAGAGCATGTGAACGGGCCTCCCGTCACGCGGGCGGAGGGGGAAGTTTGGCGGCCACGGCGTCAAGGACCCAGTCCAGGCCGTTCGCGAAGGACGTTTCGGCGTCCACGTCGGTGCCGTCGTGCACGGCCCTGGCCGGGGCCGGGAAGCGGCCCGTGGCCAGCATCTTCGTCAGATGCGGGCCGGAGGCGCGCTGCCAGTCGTGCTTGGAGAGGCCCGTGGCGCGCTCGGCCCGCAGGTTCGTGATCTCGCGGCGGATCGCGCCGTTGAAGTAGGCGCTGACGGTCTCGACGGCACGCATGGCGGTGTCGACGTCGGCGAGGCCGTCGAGGGCGGACAGCGCGGCCTCGGCGACGGCGAGGCCGTTCGGGCCGAAGGCCGGGCGGCCGCCGAGCAGGTCGGCCAGCCATTCGTGCCGGAGCGCGGCCCGCCTGGTGCGGTGGGCGAGGACGCTCAAGGCCTCCCGCCAGTCACCGGGCTGCTCCTCGGGGAGGATCTCGGCCTGGACCTCGTCCACCATGAGGTCGAACAGTTCCTCCTTGGTGGAGATGTATCGGTACAGCCGCATCGGGCCGGCGTCCAGACGGGCGGCGACCTTGCGCAAGGACACCGCCCCCAGCCCGCCCTCATCGGCCAGCGCGACAGCCGCGGCGACGATCCGCTCCCGGTCGAGCGGTACGGGTTGAGTCGGCGGCTCCGGCCGGTCCCACACAGTCATGGTCACACCGTCACCGTCTTCGAACGTGATCCCGGCCCCGATGCCCGCCCCCCGGGCGGCACCTTGGACCTGCAAGAAGGGCTCGGCCAGCGCGCGCTGGACAAGGCGGGGCTGCTGGCGGAATTCCAGGCGCTGTCCCGCCCCGAGGGGCAGGCCATGCGCATCCTGGACACGGACGGGACCGTACTGCGCGACTGGCAGCCTCGGCCGGACGACCGGGCCAAACCCGAGATCGACCGTGGGCAACTCCGTGATCTGCCGCTCGGCCCTCTCGACATTCAGTGGGGCAGGGACGTGACGCAGGTGGTGCCGAGGATCCGGGAGGGCGCACTGGTCCACTTCGCGGACGAGCGGCAGGAGGCATTCGACCTGGTGATCGGCGCTGACGGTGCCCGGTCCCGGGTGCGCCCCGCGGTCTCCTCGACGACACCGGCGTCACCTATGTGGAGACCTCCCTCGACGACATCGACACCCGCCACCCCCGCCTCGCCCAGCTGATCGGCGACGGTTCCGTACCGGTGTACGGCGTGAAGCGCGCGCTCGTCGCCCAGCGCAACAGTGGCGGCCACGTCAAGGTGTACGCCCAGTTCCGCGCGCCGGAGGACTGGCACGCGGACCTGGACCTGGCCGACGTCGAGGCCGTACGAGCGAGACTGCTGGCCCTGTTCGAGGGCTGGGCAACTCCTGTTCTGGAACTCCTCCGCCACGGCACGACGTTCGTCCACCGCCCGCTCTACGTCCTGCCCGTGTCCCACACCTGGGCCCACGTCCCCGGGGTGACGCTCCTGGGCGACGCCGCCCACCTGATGCCCCGCTGGGGGCGGGCGCGAACCTCGCGATGCTGGAGGGCGCCGAACTCGCGGAGTCCCTCGCCACACCGTCAAGCGCGAGAGCACGTTCCGGGCGCTCCTCGGCTACGCCCGGCCCGGGGGCACCGTCCGCTTTCTCCGGGGTGAATGGCTGTGGCGCCCGATTCCCCAGGTCATCTCGTGCCCGTGCGGTCTTCGCTCCGGGCTGGGCGGTCCATCGTCATCAACGCGCGCAGCCCGTCCTTCAGGACCTCGCTCGACGCCTCGCCGAACAGGGCCTGCTGTGCGATGAACCCCTGCGCCACCGCGATCATCGTCCGCGCCACATGGTCCGCCGGTACGTCGTCGGCCATCAGCCCGGCCGCGCGGTAGGCCTCCACCAGCCGCACCCAGGCTCCCCGCATCTCCACGTACCCCTGCCGCAGCAGCGCGGCCAGCCGTTCGTCCCGCAGCGTCTCCGTCCACACCTGGAGCACCAGGCCGGGAAAGGCGGGGCGGCCGTCGACACGCAGACCGTCGCGGGCCGCCATCACCTGGCCGACCACCTGGGCCAGCAGTTCGTCAGGCAGCGGCGGCGGGCTCTGCCGTGCGGCGGCGTCGAAGGCACTGCGGACGTCCCGGAACACCTCTGCCGCGATGGCCGCGATCAACTCGTCCTTGCTGCCGAAGTACCGGTAGACGGCACCCGGCGAGAGGCCGATCTCGCGCAGTACGTCCTGCATGGAAGCGGCGTGGAAGCCCGAGCGGGCGAAGCAGCGCGTCGCACCGTCCAGGATCTGGCGGCGGCGGGCGTCGAGGTGTTCCTGGGATACACGAGCCATGTCCTCAAAGTAAAACGAACATTCCTTCTTGACAAGCGCGCCAGAAGGGTCACCATGGGAATCAGAAAAACGAACGATCCTTCTCTTTAAATTTCCCGGGAACGAGGGACCCCATGTCCACCCCACTCACCCCATCTCGCCGCACACTCGCGGCCCTCCTGCTCGCCCCCGTGGTGGCGGCCCTCGCCCTGTGGGCGTTCGCCTGGCCGGCCGCCCGGATCGCCCCGCACGACCTGCCCCTCGGCATCGCGGGCCCGACCGCCGCTGCCGACCGGCTCCAGCAGGGCTTCACCGAGACCGAGGGCGCCTTCGAGGTGCACCGCTACCCCGACGCCTCCAGCGCCCGTACCGCGATCGAGAACCGGGAGGTGTACGGCGCGCTCGTGGCGTCCCCGCAGGGAGTGGAGGTCCTGACCGCGTCCGCCGCGAGCCCCGTCGTCGCCCAGATGCTGCGGGAGGCCGCGATCTCCCGGGCCCCCGCCGGAACCCCGCCGCGGGTGACGGATGTGGTGGCCGCACCGGCCGGCGACCCCCGGGGCAGCGCGCTGGGCGCGAGCCTCCTGCCGCTGGCCCTCGCGGGAGTGGCCGCCGGAGCCCTGGTGACGCTGCTCCAACTGCGCGGCGCACGCGGCGTCCTCGTCCTGACCGGCGCCTCCGCACTGGTCGGCATCGTGGCCGCCGCACTCGCACACAGCTGGCTCGGCATTCTGGGCGGCAACTGGTGGGCGGTGGCAGCCACCCTCGCACTGACCGTGCTGGCCGTCGGCGCGGCGATCGCGGGCCTGGCCGCACTGCTGGGCCGGGCGGGCCTGGCACTCGGCGGCCTGCTGATGGTGCTGCTCGGCAACCCCTTCTCCGGGGCGACGAGCGCCCCGCAACTGCTGCCCGAACCCGTCGGATTCCTCGGCCAGTTGCTGCCCCCCGGTGCCGGCGGGTCCCTCCTGAGGTCCGTCTCCTCCTTCGACGGCGCGGGCGCGGGCTCCGCCCAGCTCACCCTGACCCTCTGGGCCGGCCTCGGCCTGCTGGCCGTGCTGGTCGCCAAGGGACGTCAGGGGCAGGAGAGGCATGAGGGGCAGGAGGGCCATGAGGAAGCCGAGGGGATCGAGAAGGCCCCGACCGAAACACAGCCTCAGCCACAGGCCCGAACACAGGCACAGGCCGACCTCCTCCCCACCAGGAACTGACGTCGGCCTGCCGCGCGCTTCACGTGCCGGACTTCACATGCCGGACCAGCCACCTCAACAGGTCGTCCAGGTCGGCGGCGGCCGAAAGGACGCGGCCGACCGCCTCGGGTGTGTGCAGCCATTCCCCGCAGCCGAGCGGGCGGGCCGCGGTCAGCGAACGGTGGCGAAGCAGCTCCGTACGGGAGTGACCGGCCGGATGGCCGCGCGGCGGACGTTTCATCACGTCCCCGGAGACGTCGTAGCCCTTCTCCTTCAGCTCCTCCACGAGGAATGCCAGTTCGCGTCCGCTCCCCTCGGCCGCCACGGCTCCGCGGAACGTTTCCACCTGGCCGGGATCCGGGTACCACCAGGCGCCCTGGATCCACAGGCCGTCCAGGGAGAACCGGAGACTGATCTCGATCTTGCGGCCGAGCCGGATCACCGCGCTCTGGTGCTGCCACCACCAGGAGCCCGTGCGGTAGTGCCAGACAGAGAAGTCCTCGTACCGGGGGTCGGTGTCCGCGACACCGTTGAGCAGGTCGATCATCGGCTGCCGGACCAGCCGTTCGCGGTCCGCGCGGCAGCGCTCGCGGACCGCCTGGGCGGGTTCGCCCTGGAGCTGCAACAAAACGTCCATGGCCTGCTCGGGCCAACCGGTGAACTTTCCATGCATGCGCCGAGGTTAGAGCCTGTGTCCACGAGCCTGGTCCACGAGCCTGTGTCCAAGTTCAGGACAGCAGCTCGATGTAACCGTCGGTTCCGTGGACCCGGATCCGTTGGCCGTCGCGGATCAGCCGGGTGGCCTGTTCCACGCCGACGACGGCGGGCAGGCCGTACTCCCGGGCGATCACCGCGCCATGGGTCATCAGGCCGCCGACCTCGGTGACCAGGCCCGCGATGCCGACGAACAGCGGTGACCAGCTGGGGTCGGTGAAGGTGGTGACCAGGATGTCACCCGCTTCGAGGTCGGCCTGGGCCATGTCGAGGATGACGCGGGCCCGGCCCTCGATGGTCCCGGCGGAGACCGGGAGTCCGATCAGGGCGCCGTCCGGTGCGTCACCGCGGCGGTACGCCCCGGTGACGGCCTCGCCGTCCGAGGTGAGTACGCGGGGCGGGGTGAGCGCCCGGTACGCGCGGAAGTCGTCCTTGCGCCGCTGGATGAGTCCGGCGTCCACCCGGTGCGTGCGTACGACGTCGTGGAGTTCCTGGAAGGTGAGGTGGAAGACGTCCTCCCGGTCGGTGAGCACGCCGGCCTCCACCAGACTGTCGGCCTCCCGCATCAGGGCCTGCTTGTAGACGGCGTAGCGGCTGATGATGTTGTACTTCGGGTACTCGCGGTAGCCGATGAAGGTGCGCACCCGTTCGATCATCCTCCGGGTCTCGTCGGCCTTCCGGCCGCCGTCCGGCAGGGCCCGCAGCCGGGCGAGCACCTCCTGTTCCTTCTGCTGCGCCTTCTGCCGCCCCTCCTCGAAGCGCCGTCCTGCGGCACCCGGTTCGAAGATCCTGACGTTGTCGAGGATCACGGGGACGAGGGTGCTGGGGCGCTCGCTCCAGCGCGGCCTGGTGATGTCGATCTCGGCGACGCAGCGCATGCCGTACCGGCCGAGGTACTCCTCGATGGCGTCGCGTGCCTCGGTTCCGCCCGGGAGCTTCGGCAGTTCGTCCAGGAAGCTCCCGTCCGTGACGCCCTGGAGGAAGGCCACCACCTCCGGATGCGGGCGGATCACGTCCGCGACGTCGAGCAGTGCGAGGCCCATCTCCGAGGTGATGTTGTCGGGGGCGGACAGCGTCAGTGTGTCGGCCGCGTTCTTCTCGCCCAGCCACTCCTGGAGCTTCTCGTTGAGCCACCAGGTGGCCTCCATGCCCGCCATGATGGCTTGCAGGCTCAACGGGTCGCTCAGCACCCGCTTGTGCTCCTCGAAGGCCTCCAGCAGGAAGTCGAACAGGGCGGGCCCGCTCTTCGCCCGGATGCCGCGCTCCAGGTCGGCGACGGATGCCTCGCTGCGCTCGATCAGCCCGGTGACCAGCGCCGGATCGTTCTCGATCGGGGCGGGCGCGGCGCCGCGCGGTGGCCCGCCGGGGCCCGCGTCCGGGAGCGGAGGGACGAAGCCCTCGCGGTCGAGGACGGTCTCCAGCGCGTCCCTGACCAGCGGATCGCCCTTCCCCATCATCTCCAGGAGACCGGCCCGGCTCGCGGGCGAGGCCAGCCGCGCGGTGACGTCGACGAACAGCCGTCCGCCCGCCTCGTGCATCGCCACCATGGCCGTCAGCTGCCACATGGAGAACCCGAGGGGCTTCATGGCGTCGGTCATCATCTGCTGGTGGCCCACGGAGACATAGACGTGGTTCTCCGTGTCACCGGGCTCAAGGGCCGGGACCGGGAACAGCGTGGTGACCGGCCTGCTCTGCACGATCCGGAAGTCGCCGTCGACCAGGCACCACTCGATGTCCTGCGGGCACCCGAAGTGCGCCTCGATACGCCGCCCGAGCCCCACCAGCCGTACGGCCTGCGCATCCGTCAGAGCAGGCTCGTCCTGCTCCTTGGCGTCGACCGCCACCGTCTGCGTGCCGCCGTCCGGCAGGGCGTACATGGCGTGTGCCTTGGCGGCGATCACCTTGTCGACGACTTCGCCGTCGCGCACCTTGAGGACGTCCGGGTTCACCAGTCCGGAGACCAGTGCCTCTCCGAGTCCGAACCCGGCGTCGACGGTGGCGACCTTCCGGTTGCCCGTGACGGGGTCGGCGGTGAACAGGATGCCGGACGCCTGCGGGAAGACCATCCGCTGTACGACGACGGCCATGTGGACCGTGCGGTCGTCGATGCCCTGGCGCCGGCGATAGGTCACGGCCCGCTCGGTGAACAGCGAGGCCCAGCAGCGGCTGATGTGCCGGAGGATCTCCGCCGGGCCCACCACGTTCAGATAGGTGTCCTGCTGTCCTGCGAAGGAGGCCGTCGGCAGGTCCTCCGCCGTGGCGCTGGAGCGGACGGCGTAGGCGGCGTGTGCGCCGTGCCGGCCGAGTGCGCGGGTGATCGCGGCCGCGAGGTCGTCGGGGACGGGGATGCCTTCGACGGTCCGGCGGAGCTCCGCGCCGATCGTGCGGATCGCCTCCCGGTCGTCCGGGTCGGTCCCGGCCAGCCGGTCGAGCAGTTCGCCGGCCGCCGGCGCCTGGGCGATCGCCTGCTGGAAGGCGTCCGTCGTCACACAGAAGCCGGCCGGCACCTGAACGCCTTCGATGCGTGAGAGTGCGCCCAGGTGGGCGCCCTTGCCGCCGACGGCCGCGAGCTGCGTCTCGTCAACCTCCGGAAGGTCCCACACGTACTGCTCGATCACTGCGATACCTCCGAGGTACGGAAAGCCTGTGTCTGAACCCCGGCCCGGCGCCCCACCAGCGCCTGCGGCCAGGTCGCACATCTTCCGTCACCACCAGGGCCTTGCCGCAAGCCCCCCGGTGGGCTATAAGTTGAGAAGGGCAGGGAGAGAGATCTTCCTGCCTTTGCTTATGCCCTCAAAAGCCGCTGGGCCCGTTGCTTCTCATGGTCTCGCTCGGGCCCTCACTTACTGATCTGCTGCTGGAACTCGCGCAGGCGCTCGCGCGTGGTGGGCAGGCCGAAGGACCACATCTGTTCGCGGGTCTCCTCGTGCAGGACTTCCTCGTGGCCGCGTCCGTCGCCCGCGGTGCGCAGGGTCTGCTTGGTGCGGCGGACGAGTTCCGGTTCGACGCCGTGGGTGCGGGCGGCCAGGGCGTGTGCGGCGGGCAGCAGTTCGTCGTCGGGTACGCAGCGCAGGGCCAGGCCCGCGGCGGCCGCGGCGGCGCCGTCGAGACGCTCTCCGAAGAGCACCATGGCGGCGGCGGTCTGCGGCCCGACGAGGCGTTCCAGCATCCAGGTGTGGCCGCCACCGGGGTGCAGGCCGATCTTGAGGAAGCGGGTGTCGAACCAGGCGGAGGCGGAGGCGATCCGGACGTCGCAGGCCAGCGCGAGGTTCAGACCGGCGCCGACCGCGGGCCCGTTGACGGCGGCAATGGTCGGCAGCGGGGAACGCGCGACGCGCAGGAAGCCGTCGTAGACCCGCCGTACCCCGGACGCGTCGTCGTCCGTGGCCGCCACCAGGTCCGCCAGGTCGGCCCCGGCACAGAAGGCCGGGCCCGCACCGGTGATGACCACGGCGGTGACAGCGCTCCGGGCCTCCAACTGGTCGAAGGCGTCGACGATGCGGTCGACGAGGGCACCGGAGATGACGTTGCGCCGGGCGGGGTCGTTGAGGGTGAGGGTGGCGGTGCCCTGCTCCACCGTCATGTCGAGGAGGTCGCTCATGGCTTCCTGCTTTCTCCGGTGGGTGCCGGTGCCGTCTGGGTGTCGGAGGTTACTCGGGTGCGTCCGGGGTTACGGAGCCGCGGTCCTCGAAGAGCTTGCGCCGAGGCGCCTTTGCCTTCAGCAGGCCCGGCTCACTCGTGGGGGTGAAGCGGGGAGGCCGGTATTTACTCCGACAGGTCTGCGCATCACGCCCTTTCACCAGGCAGGGTTCCGTAAGTCGGGGGTACGGGGAGGGCTCCGACACGGCCGTTCCCGACAGGGAACTTACGCGGTTGCTTGACTACGTTCTGTGTCCATGGCGGTGCTGTCGGGACATCCTCGCAGCCGCCCCGGGAGCTGGTCCGGGGCGGCTCTTGTGCTTGTGCTGGTGGGGTTTATGCACATGTTGGGGTGTGCGCACGGGCCGGTGGGGTCCGGGGTGGAGCGGATCGATTCGCTGGTGGCGGTGGTCCCGGGGGCGGAGGAGGCGGCCGCCGGGCTGTCGGGGGGTGAGCCGCACGGGGTCGCGGAGTGCTGGGGGGACGATGCGTCGCCGGTGCAGCCGCCCCGGGATGTGGTCGCGCCGGTGGAGGGGGCGCGGGATGTGCCGGGGGTGGTGCGCGAACCGGGCTGTTGGCGCGGTGCTGTTGGGCGCTGCCGGGTGGCCGCGGTGGCGAGGGCGGGAGTGGGGGCGGGGGGCGGTTCCGAGGAGCGGGCCGTGCTGAGCGTGTGGCGGATCTGAGCGGGTCGGTCGTCGAAGTCGCAGTCGAATGCGGATCAGGCCGATCCATTCCCTTCACTTGAAGGCCCGTGGGCCGCCCAGCGGTGTGCGGGTCGGAGGAGCAGTTCGCCATGACGTTTTCTCACTCTGACATCTGTGTGACCCATGTGGCCGAGGGGGCCGATATGGGCGAGGTGACCGAGGTGGGCCGTGTGGGCCATGTGCCGGACTCACCCGCCCTGTTGACGGCCGGGGCCAAGCGGCCGGCGCGTACGGCCGCCGAGCTGGTGGGCGATACGCCCGTGCTCTGGATCGGGGAGCCGTTCACCGCTCCCGGCCGGGGGTACTGGGCCAAGCTGGAGGGGCACAACCCCGGTGGGATCAAGGACCGTACGGCGCTGTACATGGTGCGGGCGGCGCGTGAGCGGGGGCAGTTGGCGCCCGGGGCGCCGATCGTCGAGTCCAGTTCGGGGACGCTGGGGCTCGGACTCGCGCTGGCGGGGACCGTGTTCGGGCATCCGGTCACGGTGGTCACCGATCCGGGGATGGAGCCCCTGATGACGGGGCTGCTCAGGGCGCACGGTGCCGGGGTCGACGTCGTACGGACGCCGCATCCGGCGGGCGGCTGGCAGCGGGCCCGGCAGGAGCGGGTCGCCGAGCTGCTGGCCGCGTCGCCGGGGAGCTGGTGCCCGGACCAGTACAACAATCCGGACAACATCGCGGCGTACCGGCCGCTCGCCCATGAACTCGTCGCGCAGCTCGGGCGGATCGACACCCTGGTGGTGAGTGTCGGCACGGGCGGTCACTCGTCGGGGGTCGCGTCGGTGCTGCGCGGGTTCTTCCCCCGGCTGCGGGTGGTGGGCGTGGACACCCCCGGCTCCACCCTCTTCGGCCAGCCCGCCGCGCCCCGGCTGATGCGCGGCCTGGGCAGCAGCATCCATCCGCGCAACGTCACCCACCATCTCTTCGATGAGGTGCACTGGGTGGCGGCGGCGGAGGCGGTGTGGGCCGCGCGCACCCTGGCCCGCACCTGTTACGCGACCGGCGGCTGGAGCGTGGGCGCCGTCGCGCTGACCGCGCGCTGGCTGGCCCGTACGCTGCCCGCCGAGGACCGTATCGTCGCCGTGTTCCCCGACGGGCCGCAGCGCTATGTCGGGACCGTCTTCGACGACACGTACTGCCGGGAGCACGACCTCCTGGGCCGGGTACCCGCCGAGGACCCGGAGGAGATCGGCGACACCGGGGAGAGGGTCGTGGAGCGCTGGACGCGGTGCACCCGGGTGGCCGGTCCGCTCGCCCGGGACGCCGATCCGCTCGCCCGGGAGGCCGATCCCGTCGCGCCGCACCCGCACCCGCTGACGGGGGCCGGTCGATGAGGAAGCTGTGGCGTCGTACCGCTGAATTTCCTTTTGCGGTGCGACTTCTGATGGTCAATCAGTTCGCCATCAATCTGGCGTTCTACATGCTGATGCCCTATCTGGCCGCCCATCTGGCGGGCACGCTCGGGCTCGCGGCGTGGGCGGTGGGGCTGGTGCTGGGCGTACGCAATCTGTCGCAGCAGGGGCTGTTCCTCGTCGGCGGCACGCTCGCCGACCGGTTCGGCTACAAGGGGCCGATCATGGCCGGCTGTCTGCTGCGGACCGGCGGGTTCGCGCTGCTCGGGTGGGTGGACTCGCTGCCCGCGCTGATCGCGGCGTCCGCGGCCACCGGGTTCGCCGGGGCGCTGTTCAATCCGGCGGTACGGGCCTATCTGGCCGCCGAGGCGGGCGAGCGCCGGGTCGACGCCTTCGCCATCTTCAATGTGTACTACCAGGCGGGGATGTTCCTCGGTCCGCCGGTCGGACTCGCCCTGCTGGCGGCGGACTTCGGGGTGGTCTGCGCGGCCGCCGCGCTGATCTTCGCCGCGCTGACCGTGCTCCAGTGGCGGGCGCTGCCCGCCCGCCGGGGCGACGCGGCTCCGGAGCCCGGCCGGGACGGGGTGCTGGCGCAGTGGCGCACGGTCGTCGCCAACCGGCCTTTCCTGCTGTTCGCGTGCGCGATGGTCGGCTCGTACGTCCTGGGGTTCCAGGTGTACCTGGCGCTGCCGCTGGCCGCCACGGACGCCCTGGGCAGTAGCGGTACGGCTGCCACGAGCGGGTTGTTCGTGGTGTCGGCGGCGGTGGCCGTCGCGGGTCAACTGCGGATCACCGACTGGGTGAAGCGGCGGTGGACCCCGGCGGAGGCGCTGGTGCGCGGGCTGTGCGCGATGGGGCTGGCGTTTCTGCCCGCGGCGCTGGTCCCGGCCCTGTTCCCATCCGGTGCCCCGCTGGTGACGTTCGCTGCGCTGGTGCTGGCCGTGGTGCTGCTCGCGGTGGGGAGTGCCGTGGTCTATCCGTTCGAGATGGACACGGTGGTGGCCCTGTCCGGGGGCCGGCTGGTGGCCACGCATTACGGCTTCTACCACACGGTTTCGGGGCTCGGGATCACCCTGGGGAACCTCGGGGTCGGGGCCCTGTGGGACGTTGCCCGCCGGCACGGCATGCTCTGGCCGGTCTGGGCGACGCTGCTGCTCACCGGGCTGGCCTGCGCGGGGGCGGTCGCGGGGCTGGCCCGGTCGGGGCGGCTCGGGGTGTCCGGGTGCCGGGTGGGGGGTGTGGTCGGGGCGTGAACGTGCGGGGTGAGCAGGGATCCGTGCGGGGCGGGCAGAGATCCGTGCCGGGTGAGCAGGGGTCCGTGCCGGGTCCGGCAGGGAGCCGAACCCCCGCTCCCCCACTCCCCCGCCCCCTCTCCGCACACACCTCAGTGCCCGTGTCCCGGAGCCTCCTCCTCCGGCTGGCCGGTGGGCGGCGCGGTCGTCCCGGCGCCCGCGCCGCTCCCCTGGCCCGCCTCCACCGTGAAGGCCGCCGTGCGCACCTTGCCGTTGTGCTGGAAGTCGAGGAAGAGGCGGTACGTCCCCGAGCTGGGGACCGCGGCGGTGAAGGAGACCTGGGGGCCGGGCTTGGTGGCGCCGTCGCCCGGAGCGCCGTTGGGGTGGACGTGCAGATAGGCGAGGTCGCCGGAGCGGAGGGCCACCAGGTGGCCGTACGCACCGAGGTAGGGCTGGAGGTCGGTGACCGGCTTTCCGTTCCTGGCGACCTTCAGCTTGAGCTCGCTGTTCTTTCCGGGGTTCAGCCCGCCGTCGAGGGTGACCTGGTATCCGTCGACCTCCGCGGTGCGGGCGACCGCGGGGAGGGCGACCGGGTTGTAGTCGCCGGACACCGCGAGGTCGGCCCCGAGGGTCAGCGCCTCGGCGCCCTTCTTCGCGGGCTTGAAGTCGGCGAAGGCCCGGTAGCCACCCGCGGCCGGGAGGTCCGCGGTGGTGCTCCAGGTGCCGTCGGCGGCGCGGGTCGGGTGCAGGTGACGGAAGACGGTCAGATCGCGCGAGGCGACGATGAAGTGCAGCTCCTTGTCGTGCTCGCGGGTGTACGCGGTGACCTTGCGGCCGTCGGCGTCCCTGATGGAGAAGCGGAGCCGGGTACGGTCCCCGGCGTCGACCCGGGGTGTCTCCAGGGCGAGGGTGTAGCCGCTCTCGGAGATCTGGAGGCCGCCGGGGACGGGCGCGGCCCCGCCTCCCCCGCCGCCTGCGGGTTCCTTCGCCCCGTTCGTCGATGGGTGCCCGCCGTGCGCGGCCGCCTTCTCGTCGGCACCGAGGGGGCCGACCCCCTTGCCGACACCGTAGGCCGCTCCGAAGGTGGCGGCGACGGCGGCGGCGTACGCGGTGATCCTGAGTCCCGTGTTCATGACGCTCCTCTGAAGGGTGAGCTGCGGGCAGTGCGGTGACTATGGACTTCACCATACCCCTAGGGGGTATTGCGTCAAGCCTTCGGATCCATGACTTGAATAGGGGTGGGGGGTATGACTGGCCAGGAGTGTGCGAGATCCGGAGGCATCGGCCGCCGGTCTCGGGAAGGATGCGGACACACTGCTCACACTTGGAGGTCCTGATGTCCGTCCGCCGTGTCGTGCCCAACATCCAGTCCCCGGACATGCGGGAGAACCGGGAGTTCTACGGCCTGCTGGGCTTCGAGGAGGTCATGAACCACGGCTGGATCATGACGCTCGCCTCGCCTTCCGCCCCGACCGCCCAGATCAGCGTCATGACGGACGACAGAACCGCGCCGGTGGCCCCGGACCTGAGCGTCGAGGTGGACGACGTGGACGCGGCCTACGCGCTCGTCCGCGACAGCGGCGCGGAGATCGTGCACCCGTTGCAGGACGAGGAGTGGGGGGTACGCCGGTTCTTCGTCCGGGACCCCGGCGGGCGGGTGATCAACGTACTGGGGCACCGCCGGCCGTAATCACCGGCCGTCAGCGCTCGTCGCCCGTCGGGTCGAGGCGCTCCCCCGCCGCGATGCGGGCGACCAGCGTGGTGGCCTCCTCGATGTGCGGGTGGAGCGGGTGCAGTCGCCGCTCACCGGCCGACAGCGACTCCCGGGCCGCCTCCAGCGCCTCCTGGTGGTGGCCCAGGCCGTACAGGGCGGTGGCCGTGGCGATGCCCAGGGCACCGGTCGAGATGACACCTGCTTCCGGCGACTGCTCCGCGACGGCGCGGGCCTCGGTCAGGGCCTCCTGGTATCGGGCCTGGCCGTTCAGGCTGTGCGCCAGGACGAGGCGCAGGAGGGGCGCCATCCCCTTTCCCGCGCGAGGCAGGTTGCCGCGGGCGATGGCCTCGGCGTCCTGGTGCCGTCCCTGCCCGTGCAGGGCTTCCGCCAGGTTGGTCAGGGCCCCGAGCTGCATGATCAAAGCGCGTTTCGGGTACGGGCGGGCGAGCGAGTTCAGGGCACGGAGGTTGCCCTCCGCCTCCGGCTGGGCCTGCGCGTAGTGGCCCTGCTGGAGCAGGATGTCGACCCGGGTGCCCCGCGCCATCTGGTGGAACAGCCGTACGGAGCCGCCGAATTGCCGCAGTTCCGCTATCAGGGCCTCCACCTCGTCCCGCACCTCGCTCCCGCGCCCGTGCTCAACTGCCGCGGTGGTGGCGACGATGCGTCCCACCCAGTTCGTCATCGGCCCCCTGGACCACGGCCGGCCGGGCAGCGCGGCGAACGCCCGCGCGTCGCGCTCGGCCACTTCGTACGCACCGTCCTCCAGCAGCCCGGCGAGACGCCTGAACTCGGCCCCCCGGGCGGGCGACAGCTCATGCTCGGCCCAGCCGGCCCGCACACCCGTCCACGACTTACGCAGAAGCTTCACAGCCGGTGAGGGTACGGGGCCGCGCGCGGCGCCCGCGCGCCGGGGGCGGTGCGTGCGGACATGGGTGGTCGCGGGGGCAGGACCGGCGCGTGATCTGATCATCACGTCCCGTCCGACGAGGTGAGGATGCCGGAATGACCGGAGTGAAGGGGTCTGCGCACCGGGTGCCCCATGCCGATCCGGGGGTGCCCGACCATCGCGGTCCGGCACGTTTCCTGTGGTGGCTGGTCAGGATGCAGCCGGGACGGGTGCTGCTCGGGGCGCTGTGGGGCAGTTCGTGGATGTGTGCGCTGATGTTGCCGCCGTATCTGATGTCCCGGGCGATCGACAGTGGGCTGCGGGCCGGGAACACCGGGGAGTTGGTGCGCTGGGTCGCGCTGATCGTGCTGGTGGGTGCGGTGGTGGCCGTTCTCGGGATCCTGCGGCACCGGACGATGACGCTGCTCCGGGTCGACGCGGCGTACCGCACGGTGCAGGTGGTGGTGCGGCAGGTCGCGCGGCTCGGTTCGGCGCTGGAGGGCAAGGTGTCGGCGGGGGAGCTGACGCACCTTCAGGCCGGGGACACCGCGCGGATCGCGCAGACCCTGACCATCACCGGGCCCGGGGTGGGTGCGGTGATCGCGTACAGCGCGACCGCCGTGCTGCTGTTCCGGATATCCGCCCTGCTGGCGCTGGTGGTGCTGCTGGGGGTGCCGTTGCTGGCGGTGACCGTGGGGCCGCTGCTGGGGAAGCTGCACGGCGCCGAGGGGGCGTACCGGGAGAAGCAGGGGGAACTCACCGCGCAGGCGGTGGATGTGGTCACCGGGCTGGGCGTGCTCAACGGGATCGGCGGGAAGCCGGTGTTCGCCCGCCGCTACCGGGAGCGGTCCCGGGCCCTGGTGTCCGACGGCTACCGGGTCGCCTCGCTGACCAGTTGGGTGCAGTCCCTGGGGGCCTGCCTGCCGGTCCTCTTCCTCGCGCTGGTCACCTGGATCGCCGCGCGGATGGCGGCCAGTGGCACGATCACGGTCGGTGAACTCGTCGCGGTGTACGGGTATGTGGCGGCCCTCCTGGCGCCGGTGGCGTTCTTCGTCGAGGGGGCCGACGACCTGCCGCGCGGGCTGGTCTCGGCGCGGCGGGTGACCGGCATCCTGGCCATGAAACCCGATGTCGAGGACCGCGAGGCCTTGCTGCCGGGGCCGGGCGGTCCGGCGGAACTGCACGATCCGGTATCCGGTCTCGTGCTTCCTGCGGGCAGTACGACAGCCCTGGCGAGCGCGCGTTTCGACGAGGCGCGTGCCGTGGTCGACCGGCTGGGCCGGTACACGGACTCCGAAGTCACCTGGGGTGGCGTGCCGTTGTGCGACATGGAGCTGGCCGAGGTGCGGCGGCGCATTCTGCTGGCCGACAACGACACGTACCTCTTCGGCGGTTCGGTCCGTGAGGCGGTCTCGGTGGGGGTGCACGGCGAGCGGGAGATCGAGCGGGCGGTGCGCGCCGCGGTGGCCGAGGACATCGTCGGGGCGCTGCCCGAGGGGCTCGGCTCCCGGCTGGGCGACCGGGCGTCCCATGTGTCCGGCGGTCAGCGCCAGCGGCTTCGACTGGTACGTGCGCTGCTGGCCGACCCCGAGGTGCTGTTGCTGGTGGAGCCGACGTCGGCGCTGGACGCGCACACCGAGGCGACGGTCGCGTCGCGGGTGACCGCCGCCCGCGAGGGACGCACCGCCCTGTTCGTCAGTACGTCGCCGCTGCTGCTCGGCCGGGCGGACCGGGTGTCCTTCCTGGTGGACGGCCGGGTGGTGGCCGTCGGAACCCACGGTGAGCTGCTGGAGCGGCAGCCCGAGTACCGGGCGCTGGTCTTCCGGGGCGCCGAGAAGAACGAACCGAGCACGCGGACAGCGCGCACCGAGGCCCGGGTCGAGACCGGTACCGAGACCCGTACCGAGACCCGGACCCGTACCCAGGAAGGAACCCGCCGATGAGCAGCGTGCAGGAGCGGCTGCCGGTCGCCGACCGCGGCACCGCGCGCCGGGCCAGTTGGGGGCTGCTGAAGGACGACGGGCGGGCGATGGTGTGGATCATCGCGCTGACCTGTCTCGCCTCGCTGGCCGGACTGGCGAGCCCGTGGCTGCTCGGCCGGATCGTCACCGGGGTCGAGCGGGGGAACATCACCACCGACCGGGTCGATCTGCTGGCCATGGGCGTACTCGGCTTCGCGCTGGCCCAGTTGGTGCTGTCCCGCTTCGCCCGCTACCACTCGCACCGCTTCGGCGAGCGGGCGCTGGCCCGGCTGCGGGAGGAGGTCGTGGAGGCGACGCTCGCGCTGCCCGCCCGGGTGGTCGAGCGGGTGGGCACCGGTGATCTGGTGACCCGGGCGTCGGTGGATGTCGGCACGGTGGCCTCGACGCTGCGCAACGCGGCGCCGGAGGTGTTCATGGCCGGGGTGCAGGTGCTGTTCGTGCTGGTCGCGGTCTTCGTGCTGCATCCGCTGCTGGGGCTGTGCGCGCTGGTCGGGCTGCCGTTCCTGTGGTGGACCGGCCGCTGGTACCTGGCGCGGGCCAGGGACGCGTATCTCGCCGAGGGGGCGGCCTCGTCCGAGGTAGCCGAGGCGTTGAACGCCACGGCGCAGGGCGCCCGTACCGTCGAGGCGTTCGGCCTGGGCGGGGCCAGGGTGGCGCACGCGGACCTGGCCATCGACGCGGCGTACCGCGCGGGCAGGCGCACCCTGTTCCTGCGGACGGTGCTGTTCCCGGTCACCGGGTTCTCGCACACCCTGCCGATGGCGCTGATCCTCCTGGTCGGCGGCTTCGCCCATCTGGACGGGTCGGTCGGCCTGGGCGTGGTGGTGGCGGGCAGCCTGTACATGTGGCAGCTGGTCGACCCGCTCGACCGGATGCTCACCTGGGTGGAGCAACTCCAGCGCAGCGGCGCCTCGTTCGCCCGGATCAAGGGCGTCGGCCTGGTCGCCGACGAGACCGTACCCGCCACCGGCCGGCCCGTCGACGACCGCATCGAAGTGTCCGGGGTGCGTTACGCGTACGTCGGCGACCACGACGTACTGAACGAGGTGGAACTGTCGGTGCGGCCAGGTGAGCGGCTCGCCGTGGTGGGCGCCTCGGGAGCGGGCAAGTCCACGCTCGGCAAGCTGATGTCGGGGGTGGGGGTTGCGCGTACGGGGTCGATCACGGTCGGCGGGGTGCCGGTGGCGGCGCTGGCCGCGGCCGGGACGCTGGGCAACCGCATCGTCCTGATCACCCAGGAGCACCACGTGTTCCTGGGAACCCTCCGGGAGAACCTCGCGATGGCGGCCCCGGACGCCGACGACGGCGCCATGCTGGCGGCGCTGGCCATGGTGGAGGCCGACTGGGCCCAGGAGCTGCCGGACGGTCTCGGCACCCGCCTGGGCGCGGGCGGGGTCCGGCTGGACGCCGCACAGTCACAGCAACTCACCCTGGCCCGCGTACAGTTGGCCGACCCGCACACCCTGATACTCGACGAGGCGACCGCCCTCCTCGACCCCACCACCGCCCGGCACGCCGAACGCGCCATGGCCGCCGTACGCGCCGACCGCACGGTCATCTCCATCGCCCATCGCCTCCAGACCGCGCACGACGCGGACCGGGTAGCCGTGATGGAGGAGGGCCGCATCGTGGAGCTGGGCACCCATGACGAGCTGGTCGCCGCAGGGGGGACATACGCGGCGCTGTGGGGGTCCTGGAACGGTGCGGGGTCGTGACGGGCGAGGGGGCGCCCGGTCAGCCCTCGCGGCGGCGTACCAGTTCCGTGATCCAGGCCGGGGCGTAGGGGGAGGTGCAGTTCGGGGGCGTGGGGTAGTCCTTGAGGACTCCGAGGCGTTCGCCGATGGCGAGGGCGCGGGCGCGGTACTCGGCGTGCTCGATGCCGATCTGGGCGAGGCAGTGGTTCATCGCCCACTGGAGGCGGTCGGGGGCGTCCTTCATCTCGGCCTCGATGGTGTCGAGGAGCCCGGGGAGGTCGAGGCCCTCGGGCTTCTTCGCGACGCGGTCGGTGGTCAGCGCCCAGCCCGCGCCGGCCACCACCGGGTCGGGGTCGGCGAGCCAGGCCAGTCGCAGCTCCTCGGTGTGCCGGTTCTTCTTCACCACGTAGTTCACCAGCCAGTCGTGCACCTTGGGGGCACGCGTCTCGCGGATCATCACGTCCAGCTCGTCGCGGGTGAAGGCCTTGGGGCGGCAGACCAGGAGGGCCAGCAGGCGGGCGGCGGTGTCGTCGGTGGCCCAGAGCTGCTGGGCGAGCTCGTGCTGGGTCCTGAGGCGTTGGGCGATCGCGCGGAGCTTGCCGAGGTTCACGCCGTGGTCGTCACCGTGCTTCTCGTTGACCGCGCGCGCCTTGGGGTCCTCCAGACCGGCCAGCTCGGCCATGACCTCTGCCACCGTCGGTTCGGTCATCATCGGCCTCCTGTCCGCAGTGCTGCTCGGTGCCTTGTCTGCTGTGCTGTCCGCAGTGCTGCTCGGTGCCTTGCCTGCTGTCCTGCCCGCAGTGCTGCTCGGTGCTGTCCGTGGTGCTTGGGAATCACCCTATTCGTTCGGTGGCTTTCAGAGGCCGTCCTGATCGTGCCAGTGGTTCTGCCAGCGGCCGTCGATCGGCTCCCCGGCGGCCTGGTAGCGGATGTCGGTGGACAGCCGGAAGGCGCCGGAGGGGTCCTTGTTGTCCAGGGAGGCGTGCACGATGTGCGCGTTGTGGACCATCAGGTCGCCCGCTGCGAAGTCCGTCACCAGCCAGCGGGCGTCGTACTCCTCGGCCAGCGCGGGCAGGTCCGCGGTGATCGAGGCGGCGGGCCGCTTCAGCGTCCCGGCGGCCTCCTGCCGCTTGACCCGGTGGTGGCTGCCCTCCAGGTAGATCAGGGGTCCGCGTTCCACGGGGCAGTCCCCCAGCGGGATCCAGGAGGAGACCACCCGGTCGGTGCCCCCGCGCAGATAAACCAGGTCGTAGTGGGCCTGGGTCGCAGTGCCTATTCCGCTCTCGCCGGGTGCCACGTGCCGGATGATTTTGCGACGGTGCAGATGCAGTTCCTCGGAGCCGAGGAACCACCGGTAGAACGCGACCAGCGCGGGATGCCTGCACAGGGCCTCGTACGCCCGCCCGGGGACGATCTCCTTGAACAGGATCTCGCGCAGTCGGCCACGGTCCAGGCCCGCTTCCGGCCCGGCCAGGCCCTCGACCGGATCGGCGTCGGCCCTTACCAGGCCACTGGGCAGCAGGCGGGAGAAGTAGTGTCGGCGGAAGGACAGCACGGTCGCCCGGTCGAAGAACCCGGGGAGGAAGAGGTAGCCGTCGCGGTCGAACCGCTCGCGCAGTGCGGCCAGGTCGGTGCGCTGTGCCTCGGGTACGGCTTCGAGGCGGCCGAGACGGCGGGGGCCGGGCGAGAGCCGGTGGCCGTTGGAGGTGAGGACGTCGGTCGAGGGTGCTGATCGGTACGGTGCCGTGGGCGTCATCGGTGTCATGGGGGTCATGGGGGTCATGGGTGTCATCGTGCTGGCTGGACCGGCCGGCCGCCATGAACAGATTCCGGCACCTCTTGGACGATTGTCGTCAGTCGGCAGACGGCTGACGGCTGACGGCTGTTGATGGGAGCGGTCTGGTGAGTTCCACCGCTCAGCAGCGGGCGGGTCCGGGGCCGGACTGCTCGGGGCCTGACTGCTCGATGCCGGATCGAGGTACGTCGGCGAAGGCGGCGCCCGTCTCCAACAGGCGCTCGACCGCGTAGGCCGGGTCGACCAGAGCCTCAGGAGTATGCAGGCCCGGTGGAACGGCCGCCCCGCGCAGGGCGAGGAGGCGCTCGACGCCGAGGGCGATACCGACGGCGGTCAGGGGCCGTTGGCCCGCCGGGTGGACGAGGTAGCGGCTGGTGCGCAGGGGGGCGCCGGCGGGGCCCGATCCTTCGAGGTCGATCCGGGCCTCCAGGGAGGCGCCTTCGCCCCGGCGGCCGGCCGGGGACTCGCCGATCGCCATGTCGAAGCGGACGTTCGCCGCACCCGTGGCGAGGGCGAGGCTCGGTACGTCGAGGATGGCGATGGCCCGACCGGGCAGGGCGACACCGTCCGCGCCGGGCACCTCCGCCTCCGCCTCGGGCCCGTTCACCCAGGTGAAGACGCCGTCACGACGTACCAGACCCGCCGAGGTGGCCGTCGCCCACCGCTCCAGGTCCGCCGCTCCGGCGGGCCCGCCGGTGTCCGACTCGTCGAGTACGACACGGATGCGGAGGGTGTCGACCCGGTCGAACTCCCGGGCAAGTTGCAGCGTCGCCAGGACGACGGCGCCCGCGCACCAGTGGCTGGCCACCAGAACCGGTGAGGCACTCGCCTGCCGGGCCCCCAGGATGACTTCGGGGGCGATCTCCACCAGGCCGCTGGAGATGCTGAGGTACGGCAGTCCGTGATGCTGCGCGTAGTGCAGTCCGTTGAGGTGGCTGTCCCGGAGTGCGGCGACCACTGCCGAGTGGTGGCGGCCGGGCGGCAGGCCGAGATCGGCGCGCCGCAGGTCGATGGTGGTGGCGGTGGCGGTGCCCAGTTCGTCGGCCACCTTCTGCGCGCGCGGGAGGTCACGGCCCGCGAGGGTCAGTGGCAGATCCGGGTGCCAGCGGCGTAACAGCGCGGCGGTGTCCGAGCCTGCCTGACCGGAGCCTCCGAGGATGAGCACCGGCTTCAACTCCCTTTGGGGCATGGCAAGTTCCTTCCATATTCACGAAGCTACATTTTGTAGCCTACGTTTTGTAACATAGCTTGGAAGGCGACAGCAAGAGACACAGGGGGAGAACCATGGCGGCCACATCGACCCGTCTGTCCAAGCCGGCCAGGCGGGAGCAACTGCTCGACACCGCCGTCCGGATCGTGCGCACCCGTGGCGCCGACGGGCTGACCCTGGTCACCCTCGCGGAGGCGGCCGGGGTGAGCAGGCCGATCGTGTACGACCACTTCGGCACGCGCCCCGGCCTGCTGCTCGCGCTCTACCGGCGGCTCGACGAACGCCACCGGGCCGCCATCTCAAGGGCGTTGCAGGACTCCGCACCCTCCGCCGGCGAGGTCGCCCGCGTCATGAGCTCCGCGTACTTCACCTGCGCCGCGGACATGCCGGAGCTGGGCGCCGTCTCCGCCGCACTCAAGGGGAACCCGGAGGTGGAGGCGGTCCAGCGTGAACTGCTGGACGGCTACACGGACTTGATGGCCGGCGCGCTGGTGCCGCACTCCGCCCTCACTGCCGGAGCGCTCCGGCTGCGGTGCGTCGGCGTGCTGGGCGCGGCCGAGGGAATCGCCGCCGAGCTGAACGGCGAGCGGACAACGCTCGGCGACGCTGTCGCCGCGCTGGCCGATCTGATTCTGGGGGCTCTGGGGGCTCTGGGGGCTCTGGGGGATCCAGGGGATTCGGGAGGCCGGAAAGATCCGAGAGGCGGGGCCGGGCGTTAGGCGCGGGTTTCCCGCTCGACCTCCTCGACCCCAACGGTCAGATACGGACGGGCATTTCGAGCACGACGGTGGTCGGGCCCTGGCGGGGGCTGTGGAGGTTGAGGGTGCCGTCGACCGCTGTCAGCCGTTCCCGCAGGCCCGGCAGGCCGCTGCCCGCGCCGAGTTCGGCGCCGCCGGTGCCGTTGTCATGGACGGCGATCCGCAGCTTCTTGCCGGTGAGATGGGCGTCGACCGAGGCCCGGGCCGCTCCGCTGTGCTTGACGATGTTGGTGAGCAGTTCGGCGACGCAGAAGTACGCCACGCGCTCGATCACCGGGTCCGGGCGGTGCGGTACGTCCACCTTCAGGGCGACAGGAACGCCTGCCCGGGCCGCCAACTGCGGGAGGGCGTCGGCGAGTCCGAGGTCGAGAGCGGCGGGGCTGATGCCGTCGATGAGGCGGCGGAGTTCGGCGAGGGCGGCGTCGGTCTGGGTGCGGGCGCGGGCGACGAGGGCGCGGGGGCGGTCGAGGGGCACGTTGGTGTCCGGTACGTCGTCGTCCAGTGCGTCGGCGGTCAGTACGTCGGCGGTCAGGGACAGGGTGATGGCGAGGGCGACGAGTTGGGCCTGGGTGCCGTCGTGCAGGTCGCGTTCGACCTGGCGGAGGTCGCGGTCGCCTTCCGTGAGGGCTGTGCTGCGGGCCCGTTCCAGGGAGCGCACCCGTAGGTGGGAGGCACTGGGGCCGAGGAGGGTGCGGGCGAGGAGTCGGTGCAGGTCGGCCATGGTGCGGGCCGCGGTCGGGGCGAGCGCCAGAACGGTCGAACCGGCCAGGACGGCGGCGGCCGACAGCCACCACACCTGGCCGGTGGCCACTGCCCAGGCCGCGCTCCACACGCCGAACACCGGCAGCCCGAGTGTCGTGACGAGGGCGAGCAGGTCGACCGGCAGGCGGAGCAGCAGATAGAGCATGCTGCGCCAGGCGGTGACGTCGGACAGGTTGCCGCGGATCCAGGGGATCGCGCCGGTGGCGGGCGGCGGGGGCGCGGGGATGTCGATGTCCTCGCCGAGCAGCGTCCGGGCCAGCCGGACGTGCGCCCGGCCGAGACGGCGGGCGCCCCGCAGGCCGACCGCGAGGAGGGGCAGCCCGATCAGCGTGAGGGAGAGCAGGCCGCCGACGTAGAGGACGAGAAGGACGTAGGCGACGCCGAGCAGGGACAGCGGGAGGCCGATGACGGCGAAGGCGGCGGCCTTCGGCGGCAGCCCACGGCGGCGACCGCGAGCGCCGGCCGCCCGCTCCTCGCTGCCCTGCTCCGGCCGCCCCGCGCCGGCCGCGCCCGCCCGCTCCTGGCGCTCACCGTCCCCGCGCCCCTCCCCCGTCACGCCGCCGCCGCAGCGGCAACGGCCGGTTCCGAGGTGGCTCGGAAGCCTGTGGAGAGGATCGTCAGTACGGTCAGCGCGACCGCTGCGAGCACCAGCGGCAGGTACGACTGGAGGGGGACGGTGGGGAGTGCGCTGCCTGTGGCGGCGACCGCGAAGGCCATGCTCATGGGGGCCGCGACCAGCAGTCCGAGGAGTACTCCCGCCAGAGCGGTCAGGGTCGCCTCCGCCAGGAGCATCCGCATCAGTTGTCGGCGGGTCGCGCCGGTCAGGGCGAGCAGGGCGTACTCCCGTCGCCTGGCCACGGTCAGCGAGGCGAGGGTGTTCACGGTGGCGACCGCGCCGAACCCGGCCAGCATGGCGAGTTCGACCCCGCGCAGCCAGACGTCGCTCTCGGCGTACGCCCCTGGCGGGGCCACCTGTTCCAGGGTGCCGGTGACGGCGGCGAAGGTGAGCGACAGCCCGACCAGCAGGGCGATCGGAACCAGTGCGGAGGACAGCCGGTGGGCGTTCCCGCGCAGGTTTTCGGCGGCGAGGGCGCCGCCGCCGTCCCCCCTGTGCCGGGCGCCCACCAGCCTGACCGGCAGACCGAGCAGCAGCACCGCCGTCCGGGCCAACGCGGGCCCCAGCAGTCCGGCCGCGAGCATGAGGACGAGCGAGCCGAGCAGGGCCAACTGGGCCGACTTGTCGACCGGCAGGCCGGTGGCGAGCACCACCAGGGGCACCGCACCGCCGAGGACGAGCAGGCCCGCGAGGCTGCGAAGCGGGCCCGGTCGGCCTTCTTCGGTCGTCTGCGCCATCGCGGCGGACGGCCTTCCCCGTACCGTCCGGCGGGCGGCGATCTTCGTCGCGCCGACCCCGACGAGCAGCGTCACCGCCGTTCCCGCCACCAGGGGCCATGGCGAGAACGGCACGCTCGCACCGGCCGGGACGATGTCCCGGGCGGCCAGCCCGGTCAGGAACCACCGCGCGCCCCAGCTCCCGAGCAGCCAGGCCGGCGGCGATACCAGCAGGGCCACCAGCAGCACCTGGCACCGGACCAGCCGCTTGATCTGCTGGGGTGTCGCCCCACTGGTCCGCAGCAGCGCCATGTCACGGGCCTGCTGCCGTACCGAGAACGACAGCGTGTTGGCCACCACGAACAGCGCCATCAGCATCGCGATCTCG
This sequence comes from Streptomyces sp. NPDC051561, assembly GCF_044454195.1. Classification (NCBI taxonomy): domain Bacteria; kingdom Bacillati; phylum Actinomycetota; class Actinomycetes; order Kitasatosporales; family Streptomycetaceae; genus Streptomyces; species Streptomyces sp. NPDC051561. The sequence goes on from NZ_JBITDM010000001.1 coordinate 457,654, forward strand.
CCGAACGCACCACCGATCATCGCCAGCCGGTCGCCGCCGCTGCCGCCGATCGCCGTGGCGATGAGCGAGCCGAAGAGGGTGATGACGGTGACGGCCAGCAGCAGCGCCGCGCCCAGCCCCGCGAAGGAGGCGGGCCGGGCCCGCAGCGTCCCCAGCGCGAGCCTCAGCATCCCGGCCCGCACCACTCCCGCGCGCACCGTGTCCGCCCGAACCCCGCCCGTCCCCGCCCTCAACACGCCGCACCGCTCAGCTTGTCCGCGATCCGGGCGGCCGACGGACGTACCAGATCGTCGACCACCACACCGTCGGCGAGGAAGAGCACCCGGTCCGCGAAGCTCGCCGCGAGCGGGTCGTGGGTGACCATCACACAGGTACGTCCCTCCTGCTCGACGCCCGCGCGCAGCATCCGCAGTACGTCCGTGCCGGTGGCCCGGTCGAGTGCGCCGGTGGGTTCGTCGGCGAAGAGGACGCGGGGGCGGGCGTACAACGCCCTTGCCACCGCGACGCGTTGCTGCTGTCCGCCGGAGAGCCGGCCCGGCCTTTCCCTGCGCCGGTCCGCGAGGCCCACCCGTGCGAGGGCCTCGGTGACGGCGGCGCGGTCGATCCGCTCGCCCGCGAGGCGGGCGGGGAGGGCGACGTTCTGCTCGACCGTCATGGCGGGCATGAGGTTGTACGACTGGAAGATGAAGCCCGCCTCCGACCGCCTCAGCTGTGTCAGCCGCCGTTCGGAGAGTGCGGTGATCTCGGTGGGCCCCCAGTGGACGGTGCCGGAGGTCTGCCGGTCCATTCCGGCGACGCACTGGAGCAGGGTCGACTTGCCCGACCCGGACGGGCCCATCACCGCGGTGAAGGTGCCGGGGGCGAAGGCGGCGTCGACGCCGCGCAGGGCGTGCACGGCGTCGCGGCCGCGGCCGTAGGACCGGTGCAGGTTCTCGGCGCGGAGGCCCAGACCTGGTGCGGCCTGGGGGCGGGCGGGGATCTCGGTGCTCGGTGACATGACTCGATTGTTGGCCGCACGGCCCTCGGGGACCACGGTGGTAGCGCCCGTCCTGGGGGTTCGGATATCCGCCCCCTCGGACCGGGCGCTACGTCCCGACCGCCTGCAAGTACGCCACCACGGCCTTGACCCGCCGGTTGTCCACGTCGGTCGGCGGCAGGTCGAACTTGGCGAACACGGAGGCAACGTGCTTCTCCACCGCCCGTTCGGAGATGGTGAGCAGTCCGGCGAGGGAGCGGTTGGAGTGGCCCTGGGCCATCAGATCGAGCACCTCCCGTTCGCGGGCGGTCAGCCGGTCGAGGGGGCGGGTGCCGTTGTTGAGCATGCGGCTGACGATCACCGGGTCGAGGGCGACACCACCGGCGGCGACTCTGCGCAGCGCCTCGATGAAGTCGGCGGTGGCGGAGACGCGCTCCTTGAGCAGATAGCCGACGCCCGCCGCCTCGCCCGCCAGCAGCCTGGCCGCCCACGAGGGCTCCGCGTGCTGGGAGAAGACCAGCACCCCCAACTCCTTGTATTCCGTGCGTAGTTGCACGGCAGCTCTGATGCCTTCGTCCGTGTGTGTCGGGGGCATCCGGATGTCGACCACGGCGACATCGGGGCGGTGTTCGGCCACCGCCGCCAGCAACCCGTCCGCGTCACCCGCGGTGGCGACGACCTGGCAGCCGCGGGCGGTCAGCAACTCCACCATGCCCTCACGGAGAATGACCGAGTCCTCGGCGATGACCACTCGCACTGCGTGTTCCCTCTCTCCGCTCACGGTCTCTCCGCTCACGGTCTCTCCGCTCACGGTCTCTCCGCCCACGGTCAGCCCTTCGTCGTCGACCAGGTCCGGAAAGAGGCTCTCATTCAATCAGCGGGGTGCGGAAATGCGCTTGATCCTTGATCATGGGCGGCCCGGGGTGGCCCGTTCTGGTGGCGTCTGCCTCTCCTCCCTTCCCGCTCTTCCCGCTCTTCCCGCCATGGAGGCACAGTGTTCGCTCGTACGACTTTCCGTCGCACCGTCGAGGCCGACCTCGACCGTCTCCTTCCGCTCGTGGTGGCGGATCCGGCCAGCACCATGCGGGCCGACATGTATCTGAGCAAGCTCGCAGACGGTCAGTACCGTCGCGAGTGGACCTGGATCGCCGAGAACCCGGCGGACGGTGACGGTGCGCCGCTCGCGGTCGCCGTGTGGTGGGGGCCGTTGACGGAGACCACGCCGGGTGCGCTGGATGCGGTGTACGTCGACGGGGCGCGCGTACCGGAGGGTGAACGAGTCGCGCTGGCAGCCGAGTTGCTCACTGCGGCGCACGCGGCGTTCAAGGAGGCGGGGGCGGCCGAGGCCCCCGAGTTCCACATCTTCCTGCCCGGGGACTTCCGGGAGCGGCCCGAGGTGGTCGAGGCATTGGCCTGGCGGCAGGAGGCGGCCAGGGCTGCGGGGCTGGTGGGGTTCGTGGAGCGGCTGAGGTACGAGTGGAAGCCGGAGGACGTGGCGCCGGTGGACGGGGCCCGGGAGCCGGCCCCGAAGCAGCTGACCTTCGCGGCCGAACCCGATGACGAGGTCTTCGTCGAGCTGTTCCGCCAGGTGCTGGAAGACACTCTCGACGCGGGCTCCCGGGTGGAGGCCGAGCAGATAGGGGCCCTGGCGCAGGCCCGTAACGATGTGGCGTTCTACCGGGACCAGATGCTCGGCGAGCGGTCCTGGTGGCGGGTGGCCCGCAATGCGGCGGGCGAGGTGGTCGGCTTCGGTCTCCCCTCGCGCAACCACGCGAGCCCGGTGGTCGGTTACCTCGGCGTACTGCCCCAGCACCGGGGGCACGGATATGTGGACGAGATCCTCGCCGAGATCACCGGGCTGCTGGCCTCGGAGGTCCTGGCGGTGGAAGCCGATGCGTCGCAGATCCGTGCCGACACCGACCTCGGGAACGGCCCGATGGCTGCCGCCTTCGAGCGCGCGGGCTACCGCAACCACAGCCGCCGCCTGGTGCTGTCGGAACACATGTAGTCGGCAATCGAGGGGTGGGATGACCGGGGCGCCCCCACAGGCCCGCAGAAGCCGGGGTGCCGGGGCCACGACCGAGCACTCACCTCACGCCCGCAGGAACGCCAGCACCGCCAGCACCCGCCGGTGGCCCTCGGTGGCCACCGGCAGGTCGAGCTTGGTGAAGATGTTGCCGATGTGCTTGTTCACGGCGGCTTCGCTGACGAAGAGCTGGGCGGCGATGGCGCCGTTGGTGCGGCCCTGGGCGATCAGACCGAGGACTTCGCGTTCGCGCGGGCTGAGGTGTTCCAGGGGGTCCTTGCGGAGGCGTACGAGCTGCTGGATGACCTCCGGGTCGACGACGGTTCCGCCCGTGGCGATGCGTTCGATGGCGGCCATGAAGTCGGTGACCGCGCCGACGCGTTCCTTGAGGAGGTACCCGACGCCGGCGCCGCCGCCGGAGTCCAACAGGCCCAGCGCGTAGGAACGTTCGACGTACTGGCTGAGCACGAGGACCGGCAGGCCGGGGATTTCCTCGCGGAGCTGCACGGCCGCCCTGAGGCCGTCGTCGCTGAGGGTCGGCGGCATCCGTACGTCGGTGACGATGAGGTCCGGCGGGTCGGCGCGCACCGCCTCGATCAGCGCGTCGGCGTCACCGACCGACGCGATGACCTGGTGGCCGACCCGCTGCAACAGGCCGATGAGGCCTTCGCGCAGCAGTACGGCGTCTTCGGCCACGATCAGGCGAAGCGGCACGGCACCTCCACATGGAGCAGGGTGGGACCACCGACGGGGCTGGACACCCGCATCCGGCCGTCGAGTGCGGTGACCCGGTCGGCGAGCCCGGTCACTCCGGTGCCCGCCTCCGCGTCGACGCCGCCGTGGCCGTCGTCCGTGATCTCCAGGATCAACAGGTCGGAATGGTAACGGCCGTGGACGGTGGCGCTGGTGGCGCCACTGTGTTTGGCGATGTTCGTCATGGCTTCGTTGATGAGGTAGTACATGGTCGTCTCCAGCTTGCGCGCGAGCCTGGCGGGGAGGACCAGGTCGACCGTGACGGGGACGGGGAAGCGGCCCGCGTAGTCCTCGATGGCGGCGACCAGGCCGTGGTCGGCGAGGACGGGCGGGTTGAGACCGCGGATGAGGGCTCTCAACTCCTGTTGAGCGATGGCGAGTTGGGCTTCGGCTTCGGCGAGGAGGCCGGACTGGGGGGAGTCGGGCGGGGTGTCCAGACGGAGCATGCCGAGGGTCATTCCGAGGGAGACCAGGCGCTGTTGGGCACCGTCGTGGAGGTCGCGTTCGATGCGTACGCGCTCGGCGTCGAAGGAGTCGAGGAGGCGGGCCTGGGAGGCGCGGACCTCGCGGAGTTCCTCGCCGAGTTCCTGGTCGCGGGGGGCGAGGAAGGTGCGGGTCAGGGCGGCGCGGGCGCCGGCCCAGGAGGTGACCGTGTAGGGGGAGGCGAGCAGGACGCACGCGGAGAAGACCGTCCAGAGCCAGGTCTCGCCGTCTATGGAGGCGATGAGGACGGCGGGCAGGCCGAAGGAGAAGAGCAGGACGAGGAGGTCCAGCCACCACAGGGCGGCGGCGGAGATGAGGGTGAACGTCAGCTCGCGCCAGGTGACTTGCTCCTTGAGGCGGCTGGTGATCCAGGCTTTGGCCCCGGGGGTCTCGGGGCGGCGGTGCGGGTCGGGTACCGGGTCGAGGTCGACGAGGCGCAGCCGGGCGCGTTCCAGTGCGGCGACCTCGGTGGAGCCCAGCACGACGCCGGCCAGGATCGCGACGCCGACCACTGCCACCGCGAAGACGAGTCCGGCCGCCAGGCCGACGGCGAGCAGCGCCGTCACCACCGCGCCGGCCACCACGCCCCCGGCCAGATAACCCAGGGACCTCCAGGGCCAGCTGGAGGTCAGGAAGCTCAACGGGCTCTGGACCATGGCCTGCCAGGCGGTGGTGGGACGCATGGGGGCACCGTAACCCGTTCGCCCCGGGGGGCGGACGGTCAACTGCCCCTGGCGTACCGCCCCGGTGTCGTTCCGACCACCTTCTTGAAGTGGCGGGTCAGGTGGGGCTGGTCGTAGAAGCCGAGGGTGGTGGCCACCTCGCCCGGGGGCCGGCCGTCGAGGAGGAGGCTGCGGGCGCGGTCGATGCGGCGGGACATCAGGTACTGGTGGGGGGCGATGCCGTAGGCGGCGCTGAAGGCGCGTACCAGGTGGGTGGGGTGGGCGTGGATCAGGCGGGCGGCCTCGTCCAGGGTGAGGCCCTCGGGGAGACGGGCGTCGAGGAGTTCGCGGAGGTGGCGGGCGACCCGGCGGTCGGGGCCGGGCGGGGCGGGGCCGGGAGGGCGGGTGCGGGGGTGGAAGTGGGTGCGGAGGCGTTCGGCGATGAGGGCGAGACGGGATTCGGCCTCGAACTCGTCGCCGGGGTGGGTGAGGGCGGTGTGCAGCTGGCCGACCCGGGTGCGCAGGAGGGGGTCGGCCAGGTCGGGGGCGTCGACGGCCGCGCCGATGAGGGTCTCGTCGAGCTGGGTGGTGTCGAGGTAGAGGACGCGCTTGCGGAAGCCCTGGTCGGTGGCGGGCGAGCCGTTGTGGGGGACGTGCGGGGGCAGCAGGCTCACGGTGTCGCCGGGGGTGCCGCGCTCGAAACGGTCCAGGTCGTAGCGGACCGCACCGTCGTCGACGATGAGGAGGGTCCAGGCGTCGTGGACGTGCATGGGGTACGTGTGCTCGGTGAAGCGGGCGTGGAAGACCTCGACCACGCCGGGGACCGAGGGGCGCCAGGCGGAGACTTCCTGCCGGGGCCGGGGCGGCCGGGGCTCGGCCGTCCACCCGGTCCGTGATGCTGCGGGACTCACGCAAGGAACGTACAAGACGGGGAAACTGTCGGCGAGGGAGTCTCGCAGCATGAGAAACGACGAGAACCCCTCCCCCGCCCCCGTCCGCTTCGACACCAAGATCGCCGTACTGCTGCGCGAGGACCTGGAGACCTGGCAGCGGCTGAACGTGACCGCTTTCCTGGTCAGCGGCCTGGGCTCGGCCGTCCCCGAGGTGGTCGGCGAGCCGTACGCGGACGCCGACGGCACCGCGTACCTGCCGATGTTCCGCCAGCCCGTGATGGTGATGGAGGGCACCAAGGAGAACCTGACCGCCACCCACAGCCGCGCGCTCTCCCGGGTACTGACCACGGCCGTCTTCACCTCGGACCTGTTCACCACCGGCAACGACCGCGACAACCGGGATGCGGTACGGGCCGTCGGCAGGGACGGTCTCGACCTGGTCGGCATCGCGGTGTACGGACCGCGCAACGCGGTCGACAAGGCCCTCAAGGGTGCGCGTATGCACCCTTGAGTCCGGAAGATCCGGGAGGTATGCGGCCTTCTTTCGGTCGAGGAGCTCGACGATCCGCTCGAAGGGACTCAAGGGACTCGGCCCCGGAATCGACTCGGGCCTCGGCCCAGAGGGACTGAAGGGACTGAAGGGACTCAACGGGGCGTCCTGCGGGCGGGCATGTCCGTGCGTACTCGGGGGACCCGAGGCACCACGGGCCGATGTGCGGCAGCGTGCGCGAGGCAGCACTGTGGAGACAGTGAGCGGTGGCCATCGTGAACGGCGGACGGCAGGAAGTGGGACGACGACATGGCACGGGCGGCACTCTTCGACGTGGACGGCACCCTCGCCGACACCAACCATCTCCATGTGGTGTCGTGGTGGGAGGCGCTCAGGCAGGCCGGGCACCAGGTGCCGATGCGGGCGGTGCACCGGGCGATCGGGCTCGGTTCGCAGGACCTGATCGCGCATCTGCTCGGCGACGATCACGACACCGACGAGGACGACGGCCTCAGTGCCGCGCACAAGGCGCTCTACGGCCAGTACTTCGATCGGCTGCCCGCCTTCGACTCCGCCGCCGACCTGCTGCGCGAGCTGGACGGGCGGGGCTGGAGCATCGTCCTGGCCACCTCGGCCGGTGGCCCCGAGCTGAAGGCGCTGCGCCGTGCCATCGACGCCGACGACGTCATCCGCGACACCGCGAGCGCCGATGACGTATCGGAGGGAAAGCCCGCACCGGAGCCCGTGGAGCACGCGCTGGAACTCGCCGGGGTGGACGCCGGTCAGGCGGTCTTCGTCGGCGACACGGTGTGGGACATGAAGGCGGCGACCCGCGCGGGGGTACGGGCCGTCGGCCTGCTCTCGGGCGGCATCCCGCGCGCCGACCTGGAGGAGGCCGGGGCGAGCGAGATCTACGAGGACGTCGCCGACCTGCTCGCCCGGCTGGACTCCAGCGCTTTCGGGAAGTCCCCCTAGCGACGCGGGACGTACCCGGCACTACGTCAGGGCTTCCCGGCGTGGGTGCGCGGCAGCCTGGTGGCGCCCGCGGCGGCGAGCAGGCAGAAGCCGAGGACCCACCAGAAGGTGTCGGCGAAGGCCTGGGAGACGTCGGTGCCGCGCGCGGTCAGGCGGCTCTGGAGGATGACGGCGAGGGCGGCGGTGCCGAGTGATCCGCCGACCACGTTGAGGAGGTTGAGAGCTCCGGCGGCGCGGGGAAGCTGGGCGGGTTCGATGCGGGTGTAGACGATGTTCATCACGGGGGCGCCGACCATGGCCATCCCGATGCCGCGGGTGGCGAGTGCGGCGATGAGGAGCACGTCCGGTGGCTGGTGGCCGAGTTGGGTGAAGGGGACCGTACCGAGGAGGATCAGGGCGATGCCGGTGACGACCAGGGTGCGGGGGGCGACCTGGTCGATGGTGCGGTTGACGAGGACGGATCCGGCCGCCGCGCCCAGCCCCTGCGGGGCGAGCAGCAGTCCGGCTTCCCAGGCGGTGAGGCCGGGGCCGGTCTGGAAGTAGAGGGGGAGCAGGAACATCGTGCCGAAGACCGAGGCTCCTAGGACGACGAGAGCGAGGGCGGCGGCGCCGAAGGGCGGCCGGGTGAAGAGCCGGGGGTCGACCAGCGGGGTGGCGCGGGTACGCAGGCCGTGGACGGTGAAGGCGATCAGCATGGCGGTGCCCGCGGTGATGCCGAGGACGGCGGGGAGGGTGCGGCCGTGGGCGACCTCGGTCAGGCCGTAGACCAGTACGGCCAGACCGGGTGAGAGGAGGGCAGCGCCGCGCAGGTCGAAGGCGGTGCGCCGGGGCGCGGGCGGGACCACCGGGACGTAACGCCTGGCGAGCAGGATCGCCGCCGCGCCGATCGGCAGATTGACCAGGAACAGCCAGGGCCAGGGGGCCACCGCGAGGATGGAGCCGCCGGCCAGGGGCCCGAGGACGGGTGACAGCAGGGGTACGACGCCGACGATGGCGATCACCCTTCCAGTACGTCCGGGACCGGCGGCCCGGGCGAGCAGTGCCTGGCCGGTGGCGGGCAGCAGTCCGCCTCCGAGGCCCTGGACGACGCGGAAGACGATCAGGCTGTTCGCGGACCAGGCGAGGGCGCAGAGCACCGAGCCGAGGAGGAAGATCCCGATGGCGACCAGCCAGGTACGCCGGCCGCCGAACCTTCCGGCCAGCCAGCCGGACGCGGGGACGGCGGCCACCACCGCCAGCAGATAGGCGGTGGATATCCACTGGATCTCGGCGACCGAGGCCCCGAACTCTCCAGCCAGCGTGTCGATTCCGACGCTGACGATGGTGGCGTCGATGGTGGCCATGAAGGTGCCGAGGACCAGGATGAAGGCGATCCGCAGCAGCTTGGCGTCGACGCGGCCGGCCGCGGGTGCGTCGGGCGGGGCGCCGGTCGGTGTGTCCGTCGGGTCGGCTTTCTCGCTCACCGGTGCTCCAGGGGTTCGGTACGTCGGTCTCCAAGGCACAGGCTCTGAGCGCCTTGCAGGGTGGGGACGATCATCGGGGTGTTCGTCACCGGGTCCGGCACGATGATGCTCGGCAGGTCGAACACCTCCTTGATCAGCGCGGCGTCCACCACCTCCGAGGGAACGCCCTCGGCGATCACCCGGCCGCTCTTCATCGCCACCAGGTGGTCGGCGAACCGGCACGCCTGGTTGATGTCGTGCAGGACGGCGATCACCGTGCGGCCCTGGTCGCGCAACTGCGCGAGCAGGCCCAGGAGTTGGTACTGGTGGGTGATGTCGAGGAAGGAGGTGGGTTCGTCGAGCAGGAGGTACGGGGTCTGCTGGGCGAGCACCATCGCCATCCAGACACGCTGGCGCTGACCACCGGAGAGTTCCTGTACCGGGCGGTCGCCGAGGTCGGCGACACCGGCCGCGGCCATCGCCTCGTCGACCGCCCTGCCGTCCTCGGGGGACCACAGGGCCAGCAGCGACTGGTGCGGGAAGCGTCCCCGGCCGACCAGTTGGCGGACCTTGATGTCGTCCGGGGCGAGGGGGTCCTGCGGCAGGAAGCCGAGTTGCCTGGCGAGCGCCTTGGCCGGGTAGTCGCCGACCCCGCGGCCGTCGAACTCCACCTGCCCCGATTCGGGGCGCAGCAGCCGTACCAGCGCACGCAACAGGGTTGATTTTCCGCAGGCGTTGGGGCCGACGATGGCGGTGAACGCACCGTCCGGGACGTCGAGCGTCAGCCGGAGGGAGACGATCCGGTCGCCGTAGCGCAGGGTGAGGTCGCGGGCGGTCAGGCGGGCGGTGGCGGCAGAGTCAGCAGGTGTGGCCGGGGTGGCGCCCGTGGGCGTCCCTGCGGTGGTCTCACTCATGATGCTCGCCTCACTTCCTTGGTCAGCAGCCAGATCAAGTAGCAACCGCCGATCGCGGTGCTCACCACGCCGACGGGCAGCGCGACGGGTGCCAGCAACAGCTGGGCGAGCAGGTCGGCGCCCAGCAGCAGCACCGAACCGGTGAGTGCCGCCGGGAGCAGCGGCACTCCGGCCGCGCCGGCCAGTCGGCGGCCGATCTGCGGGGCGGCCAGCGCGATGAACGCGATCGGCCCCGCCACCGCGGTCACGGTGGCCGTGCACTCGACGCCGACCAGCACCATCAGCAGTCGCAGCCGGTCGAGCCCGACCCCGGTGGCCACGGCGACCGCGTCACCGAGCGAGGCCTGGTGCATGGCGTGTGCGCGGGTGGCCATCAGGATCAGCAGGACGGCGATGAGGGTGAAGGGGATACCGAGGTCGTCCCAGCCGACCCCGTTGAGGGAGCCCGCGTTCCAGCCGACGGCGGCGATCGCGACTTCGAGTTCGGCGCGCAGGATCATCCAGGAGTTGACCGCGGTGACCGTGGCGTTGAGTGCGATGCCGATCACCACCAGACGCATGCCGGAGAAGCCCCGGTCGTACGAGAGGAGATAAATGACCGCCGCGACGAGCAGGCCGCCGAGCACCGAGCCGCCTGCCAGCTGCACCGACGTACCGGAGAGGACGGTCATGGCGATCAGGGCGCCGAAGTAGGCACCCGCACCGCGGTCGCCGCCTTCGCCAGTGCGTCGCCGGTGCCCGCCGGGCTGCCGCCGCGGTGCAGCCAGTGCACCTCGAAGCCCTCGGGGGCGTCCAGGTCGATCTCCTCGCCCGCGTCGGCGACTTCGACGAACGCCCAGCCCTTCGCGGCCCTCGGGAGTTCCTCCAGCCAGCGCGCGACGGCGGGCAGCGCGGTGAGGTCGGCGGCGAGGAGATAGCGGTCGTACGCCGGGACGATCCGCCCGCCGGGCGGTCCCGCGACGTGCATGACCTCCCCCGCCGACACGGCGGTTGCCCACTCGGAGGCGAGTCCGCCCTCGTGCAGGGCGATGTCGATGTCGATCTCGCCGGCGACCGGGTCGTACCGGCGCACGGTGTACTGCCGGGTGAGGCCCACCGTCCCGGCCCACTGCAACATCAGCCCCTTGGGCTCGGGCGGCCGCAGCTCACCGTCCTCGGGGAAGAACAACTTCACGTGCTCGTCCGGCGCGTGGGACTCGAAGCCCTCGGTGCCCGCGCCGCCCAGGGTCACCCGCACCAGCCCCGCGCCGACCATGGCGGTCCGCAGGACCTCGGTCTCGCGGATCCGGATCGGGTAGGCCACATCCACCGCACCCACTCCGGCCCTGACCTCGGCGATCCGGTCGAGGTGGCGGTGCCGGTGGTCCTCGCGGCTGCTCATGCGTCGCCCTTCGGGGTCTGGTTCGTCGGTGGCTGTGGTCACGACGGCATGGCGCGCATGACTTCGACACCCGCTCCCCCGTACGACAAGGTAAGGCTAACCTAACCAGCCCGTGCTCTCCGCACAAGCAACCCGCATACCCTCCGACCTCGCAGAACTCGACCTCAAATTCCTTTGCCCAGAAGCCCTGAACCGGATGGTTCGGGGTACTCGCGGCTCAGTGGACTACGGGGACGAACAGGACGACCCGGATGGGAGGTGAGCGTCGTGTCGCAGACGCAACCAAGGAGCCACGGCCGCGACCAGGAGACAGCGGGCACACCGGCGAACGAACCCGTGGGCGAGCTGGTGCAGCGTGCGTCACAGCAGCTGACCGAGCTGGTGCGGGCCGAACTCCGTCTGGCCCAGGCGGAGATGAAGGAGAAGGGCAAGCGGTACGGCAAGGGCGGCGGCCTGTTCGGCGGTGCCGGGCTGGTCGGATTCCTCGCGCTGCAGGCCCTGGTCGCCACTGCGATCGCCGCGCTGGCGGTGGCCCTGCCGGTGTGGGCGGCGGCGCTGATCGTCACCGCGGTACTGGGAGTCATCGCCGCCGTACTGGCGAAGAGCGGCAAGAAGCAGGTCGGCCAGGCCGCGCCGCCCGCACCGCAGCAGACCATCGAGAACGTCAAGGCCGATGTGGCCGAGATCAAGGAGAGTGCGCACCGATGACCCATCCGCCCGACGACGAGCAGACCGCCGCGAGCCCCGAGGAACTGCGCGACCACATCGAGCAGACCCGGGCCGAACTCGGCGAGACGGTCGAGGCGTTGGCGGCCAAGGCCGACGTCAAGGCCCGCGCCCAGGAAAAGGCGACGGAGGTGAAGGAGCAGGCGGTGGTGCGGACCGGCGTGGTGATGGAGCAGGCCGCCGCCAAGGCCGACGAGTTCAGGACCAGGGCCGGCGATCTGGCCCACCAGGCACAGGACAAGCTCCCCGCCCCGGTCAAGGAGAAGGCGGCCGAGGCCGCCGGTCAGATGCGCGAGACGGCGACCCGGGCCGGCCACCTGTGGGAGGACAAGGCCCCGGAGCAGGTGCGCCAACGCACCGCCCAGGGAATGCAGTTGGCCCGCGACCACCGGGGGCTGCTGCTCGCGGGGACGGGGGTCGCCGTGGCGACGTGGTGGGCGGTACGCCGGCAGAAGAGCTGAGACACGGGCCCTCACGCCGACGGAGGGCCGATCCGGGCCGGGTCGGGTCACGGTGTCGATCCGGCCCGGATCGCCGGCTCGCGGGGGGCCGGCCCGGATCGCGGGCCCGCCGATGGGTCGGCCCGCAGCAGGCTCGCGGTTCGCCGGGGCGGTTACCCCAGCTCCCGTACGTACGTGACGGTTTCGCGTTCCACCACGAACCCCGTCTGCTCGTAGAAGCCCAGCGCCCCCGAAGGGTTGGCCGTGTCCACGGTCAGCGACGCCGTGTCGTACCCGGCCTCGCTCGCGGCCCGCAGCAGGTCCGCCAGCAGGGCGGGCGCCGCGCCCCGGCCCCGGTGGGCCCTGCGCGTACCGAGGAAGCCGACATGGCAGTCCCTGCTGCCCGTCGCGGCGGTCTCGGCCTCGCTCTCCTCCGCCAGGAGGTACGCCGTCACCTCGTCCCCGGCGACCAGCAGCCGCGACATCGCGGGGCGGAAGGAGGAGACGCCGGTGACCCAGGTGTCCCAGTCGGTGCGGTCGATCGGCACGTAGTTCCAGTGGTCCCGGAACGCGTCGTTGTGCGCGAGGCGGGTCGCCTCGTCGTACTCCGGCCCGTATGTGACCAGCCGCATCCCCTCGGGGGCCGGACGGACGTCCGCACCCTCTTCGCCCAGCCCGTGCTTCATCCGGAACCACCACCGGCCGGGCGCGTACCCACACTTCTCCATCAACTTCCGCACACCCTCGTCCCCAGCCTTGCCGTCGAGCAGCAACTCCCCTTCCAGCGCCGCCAGTTCGGGAACCTCCGTGTGCCGGGCCCGGGCACGCTCCTCCAGCCAGCCGACCAGCTCCGCCCCGATCCCACGCCGTCGCCACCGCGGGTGCACCGTCGCCTCGCCGTGGAAGCGCGCCACGTCCGGCGCCCCGTGCGGTGTGTGCAGCACGGCGTACGCCACCATCCGCGGCCCGTCCCACCACGCCAGGGTGTCCGCCTCAAGCTTCAGCTTGGGATCGTCCAGCACTTCTGCGAGCTCCTGGGCGTCCGCGTGGTCACCACTGCGATCGACCGCCTCAACCGCTTCGTGCAGCTCCAGCCAGGCGGAGACGGAAGCCTTGTCCAGAGGCCGGGCCTCCAGCCCCTCCGTGCCACGGTCTCCCGCGCTGCGGCCTTCGGTGCCGCGTCCCTCCCCGCCCGGACCCCCGGTTTCCGGGCTCTCGGTGGTGTCCTGTCCGTTCATGGCTGCTGCCGTCCTTTCGCAGGTCACGCCTGGTCTGTCTACAGACCAAGATCCCCTGCCGCGCCTACCCTCGCCTCCTCAGCCGCACGCACCCGCCCCACCAGCCCCACTCACCCGTCCCGCCTCCACAGCCGCGCCCCGCCCCCCGCCAGCGCACCCGCCGACCAAAGGGCCAGTACGCCCAGGCCCTGCCACGGGCCGATCGGGAGCGCGTCGAGGTGGACGGTCGACTGGACGGAGAGGCCGGCCGGCATGGGGGCGATCTGCTGGAGGAGGCGCTGCCAGGCGGGGTCGGGGAGGACCTGGGCGAGGAGCGGGAAGAGGAAGAGGAGGCCCAGGACGATACCGATGGCGGTGGCGGAGTCGCGGACCAGCAAGGCGGTGCCGAGGCCGAGCAGGGCTATCAGGGCCAGGTAGAGGACGGTTCCGGCGGCGGCGCGCAGGGTGGCGGGGTCGGTGAGGGACAGGGCGGCGTACCCGTGGGCGGGGGTGAAGCCGCGGCCGGGTTGCAGGGGTCCGGCGACCAGCAGGGCGGCGAGGACGCCGAGGGTGCCGGTGAGGAGGGTGACGGCGGTGAGGACGGCCGCCTTGGCGAGGAGGACCGTCGGGCGGTGCGGGACGGCTGCGAGCGTGGTGCGGATCATGCCGGTGCCGTACTCGTTGCCGACCGCCAGCACCGCGAGGACCGCGACGATGACCTGGCCGACCAGGACACCGGTGAGGGCGAGCCTCGTGGCGTCCGCCCCGCAGCCCACCGCGTCGCAGCGGGCGGTGGCGGCCACCGCCGCGCCGACCCCGGCGGTCAGGGCGACGACGGCGAGCAGCAGCCACTGGTTGGCGGCGTCGGTGCGGAGCTTGGTCCATTCGGCGCGGCCCGCGTACCGCAATCCCTGGAATGCCGTGCTCCTCATGCCTCCCTGCCTCATGCCTCCCTGCCTCACGCTTCCCTGCCTCATGCCTCCCTGCCTCATGCGTCCCTCCGGCGGACCAGGACCTGGGCGGCGACGTACGCGGCCACGGCGTATGCGCAGAGGACGGCGAGGCCCGCCCAGGGAGGCAGCGGGAAGTAGCCGTGCATGGGTGAGTAGACGGTGGCGACCTGGTCGTAGTGGCCGACGGTCTGCTGGATGGCGAATCCGGCGGCCGGGGTGAGGGTCAGCAGCCAGTCGGAGGCGGCGGGCGGCAGGACGGAGGCGGTGGCCAGGAGGTACGGCAGGACCATGGCGACGACCACCACGGTGATGGTCACCGCGCTGCGGCGCAGGACGGCTCCGACGGAGAGGGCGAGCACGCTCGCCACCGCCAGCAGCAGGCCCGTACCGACGATGACCCGCAGCTCGGTCGTGGTCGGCACGGTCAGGACAGGGAAGCCGTTCGCGGCCGACCGGGCCCCTCCGAAGGGCACCATCACGGCGGCCGAGACCGTCCCGACGAGGAAGGCCGTACCGCCCACCACCAGGGCTTTCGCCGCCAGCACCCGGCCCCTGCCCGGGCTGGCCGCGAAGGTTACGCCGATCAGTCGGCGCCGGTACTCGACGGTCATGCAGCCGGTGGCCACGACCACCAGCATGATCAGCCCCGCGAACGCGCCGACCAGGAAGTTCGACACGATGCGTACGCCGGCGGCGGCCGGTCCGCCGACCATGGGGGCGATGTCACCGGCGCCGGTGATGCGGTGTCCGGCACCTGCCGCGACCGCCGCCCCCTCGGTGGACCGGCTGTAGCTGCCGGACGTGCCCGCGTTGCCGCTGACCTGCCGGTCCTGCCAGGCGGCGGCGCGCCATCCGCCGGACAGCACCGGCGGGCCGAAGGTGCCGGTGGCGACGGCGGGGATGAATCCGGTTCCGGTCCCCTCCATCGCCGAGGGAGAGGCGGCGAACAGTCCGACCTGCACGGACTCCGGGAGGCCGGTGAGTTTCGCTCTGCCGACCTCGGTCCACTTGGTGCCGTCCTGCGACTGGAGGCCGGTGACGGTGTCGCCGGTACGCCGCAGCCGGAGCCAGCGCGGTGCGTCCGGCGACGCCTTGCCGGGCAGTCCGGCGAGGTCGTGCGTGTAGTCGTACTGCATCCGTACGCCGTGGGCGCCGGTGACCATCATCGACGCGTACGAGGAGCCGGGTTCGAGGGAGGCCTTGAGGATGATCCCGGCCTTGGCCCAGGGGGCGAGCCCGGGCTTGTCGGCCGTGGGGGTGGTGGCGATACGGCCGGTCAGTGAGGAGAGGGGGACGGTGAGGGTGCCGTCGCCCTTGAGGGGCTGGTGCAGGAAGTAAAAGCTGTCGTTGACGGCGCCGCCGCCGGGGCCGACCGGCACTTCCGCCGCCTGCCCGCCCCGGTCGTTGCTCTGCGCCGTGGCGAGCAGGCCGACCAGGCAGATCACGGCCAGCGCGCCGACCGTGCCGAGCACCCAGCCCCGTACCGTACGGAACTTCGTCCATTCCGCGTGCAACACCCTCCCGAATCCTCCCCGTTCGGGCCGCTCGGGCCGTTCGGGCCGTTCGGCGACCGGGGAAGGTCCCGGCGGAAGCGCCGTGGTCATCGGGTGACCTCCTCGTCCACGATGCCGCGGTACTGCACCGCGTCCCTGGTGAGTTCCATGTACGCCTCTTCCAGCGACGCCCGGTGCGAGGACACTTCGGAGAACGGCACCGTGTGCGCCCCGAGCACCGCCACCACCTCCTCGGCCGGCAGCCCGAGCACGCCGACCGTGTCGGCGTCCGTGGAACTCACCGTCGCTCCGGCCCTCGCCAGCACCGTCATCGCCTCCTGACGGGCCGTGGTCCGCAGCGTCACCCGCCCTCGCGACACGGAAGCCAGCAGCTCAGCCACGCTGGTGTCAGCAACGACCCTGCCGCGCCCGACGACGATCACATGGTCGGCGGAATCCTGCAGCTCACCCATCAGATGGCTGGACACCAGCACCGCCCGCCCCTGCTCGGCGAGCGACGCCAGAAACCCCCGCATCCACCTGAACCCCTCAGGATCGAGCCCGTTGAACGGTTCGTCCAGCATGAGCACCGGCGGATCCCCGAGCAGTGCCGCCGCGATCCCCAGCCGCTGCCGCATTCCCAGCGAGAACCCGCCCGCCTTCCGCCGGGCCACCTCCTGGAGCCCCACCCTCCGGATCACCGCGTCGACCTCGGCGGTCCCGAGCCCCTGCGAGTGGGCCAGCCACAGCAGATGGTGGCGGGCCCTGCGGCTCGGCTGCACGGCGGCGGCGTCGAGCAGGGCGCCGATGTGCTTGAGCGGGGTGCGCAGGCCGGCGTACGGGCGTCCGCCGACGAGCGCGCTGCCCCGGTCCGGCCGGTCCAGTCCGAGGACGACCCGCATCGTGGTGGACTTGCCGGCCCCGTTCGGCCCGACGAAACCGGTGATCTGCCCCGGCCTGACGACGAACGACATCCCGTCCAGCGCCTGTGTGCCGCCGAACCGCTTGTGCACATCACGGACTTCGATGGTGGCATCCGATGTGTTCTCCATGGCAGGAGGCTACGAAGCGGGAGGGCTGCGGGTCGTCACGGCGGGGAGCGAGGTCGCGCGGTGCTCCTGAGAGGGAGGCGGCGGGCGCCGGTCCCCCGCGCGAGGGAGAAGCATGGGGGAGAAGCATGGGGGAGAAGCAACGGGAAGAAGCGTGACGCGTGGGCGGGCACTCAGTGGGCGCCCCACCTGCCTCCCGGCACCACAAGTCCCGTTTCGTACGCGGCAATCACCGCCTGGGTGCGGTCCCGCAGCCCCAGCTTGGCCAGGGTGCGGCTGACATGCGACTTCACCGTCTCCTCGGTGACGACGAGCCGGACGGCGATCTCCCCGTTGGAGAGCCCTTCGGCGACCAGCAGCAGCACCTCGTTCTCCCGCGCCGTGAGCGTCTTCAGGCCTGGTGGCGGCGGGAGTTGGGTCCTTACGGGGTGCTGGGTGAACTCGCTGATCAGCCGCCGGGTGATCCCCGGGTCGAGCAGCGCGTCCCCGTCCGCGATGACCCGCACCGCGTCGAAGAGCCGCTCGGCGGTGGCGTCCTTCAGCAGAAACCCGCTGGCCCCGGCGCGCAGCGCGTCGTAGACGTACTCGTCGAGATCGAACGTCGTCAGGATGAGCACACGTGGCACCTTCGCCCCGCCCGGCGGCGCACCGCCGACGAGCTGCCGCGTCGCCTCGATGCCGTCCATCTCGGGCATCCGGATGTCCATCAGGACGACATCGGGGACCGCTTCACGGCACACCCGGACCGCCTCGGCCCCGGTGGTCGCGGTCCTGACCACGGTGAACTCCGGCTGCGAGTCGAGGAGCGTGGCGAAGCCGGTACGGACGACGAGGTGGTCGTCCGCGATGACGACGCGGATCGCCGGCGGGAAGCTCATGTGGTCCGTTCCGTGGTCCGTGCGGAGGTGGGGCGCGCCCGGTTCATATGCGTACCGGCGGGGAAACCGGCCCGGACGGGCACAGTGGCTCGGACGGGGAAAGTGGCCCGGACCAGGAATCCCCCGCGCTCCCCCGGCCCGGTACGGATCGTGCCGCCGACCGCCGCGACCCGCTCCCGCATACCGAGGAGACCGTGTCCGGTGTCCGCGTTCCTGGGTGGCGGTCCGGGCCCGTTGTCACGGACGCTGAGGTGCAAGTCAGCCTCTCCGTAATGGAGTTCGACGTCTACGGGGTGGCCCGGGGCGTGCTTGCGGGCGTTCGTCAGGGACTCCTGGACGATCCGGTACGCGACCAGTTCGACGCCCTGAGCCAGCACGCGCGGGCTGCCGCTGAGGATGAGGCGGATCGTGGCGTGGGAGGCCCCGCGCGCCTCGTCGAGCAGCTCGCCCAGCCGGCTCAGATCCGGTTGCGGCCGCCGCTCCCCCGTGGCACCGTCCGCCGCCGTGTCCTCCCGCAGTACGCCGAGCAGCCGACGCATCTCGGTCAGCGCGGCGCGCGCGGTGTCCCCGATGCCCAGCAGTCGCTCGGCACCCGCGCCGGGCATCCCGGGAGTGGCCACCCTCGCCGTCTCCGCCTGCACCGCGATCATGGAGATGTGGTGGCCCACCACATCGTGCAACTCATGGACGATCCGGGCCCGTTCGGACCGTGCGACGTTCTCCCACTGGCTTCCCGCCATCACCTCACGTACGGCATGATGCTCCCGTTCCGCCACCTGGGAGCGCCTGGCGAGACCGGCGCAGGCGGCCATCGGTGCGAGCGCGGCCAGCAGCACCACGCGCACCCGTTCGTCGAGGTCCACGGATCCGGCGAGAGCGAACACCAGGAACGGCAGCGCGCAGAGCACCGCCGCCACCCCGTGCCCGCGCCGGCCGAGCCGGTACTGGGACACCAGCTGCGCGGCGAGACCCGCCACCGTCACCGTCTGGAGGAGCGCGAGCGAACCCACGCTCGCGGCGGTCACCACCACCCCCGCCGGAAGCGGCCGCAGGAACACCGAAGGCAACGCCGTGCACAGACACAACAACCCCACCAGCATGGCGAGTTGAACCCCGAAGGCACTCCCCTGGGACGCCTCCGCGAGCATCCGGGGAATCGACCCGCGCCGGACCACGAACTCGGCAAGCGACCCGGCGACGGCGAGAACGCACAGCACGAAGCCCAGCCAGGAGCACCGCACGGAGCGCCACAGCACCCCGGCCCCTCTGCAACGCCCGTCAGTCGCACGGCTGTTCACGCCGGTCATTATGGCAGCGGGGCCCCGCGCGGGCCTTCCCCCGGAACGGTGAGCACCACTCCCTCGCGGGAGGGACGTGGCCTCGCTCGCTCGGGGGAGGCACAGGAGAGGGGCGGCACGGCCGTGCGCGTGAACCGGCGGGTTAGGTTTCGGTCCAGTCGGGGGCGGCAGCGAACGGGGGATGGATGGTGCGGGATGGCGATCGGTACGGGAAGAGGACGATACCGACGGCGCTGCGGGCACTGACCCTGTCACTGGCACTCTCCCTGTCCCCGGTGTGGGGAGGCACTTCGGGTGCCAGTGCGGCAGAGCGGGCGGAACCGGCGTCGCCCCAGCCGCATGAACAGCACGCGGCGCACCTCTTCGTCATGGGCAAGGGGTCTCCGCCGGAACCACTGGACGGCACCCTTTTCCGGGCCGCCGTACCGTCGGTGAACGGCACCGACGAGACCGGGATGACCGCCGTGTACGACGTCTCCGGCATCGCGGACAGAGTGGAGACAGTCGCTTTCGACGAGAGTTGCGTCCGGTCCGGTCACCGGATCACCTGCCGCCTCCACACCGGTACCGGTCACTCGCGCGAACCGTTCGCGCTGAGGGGTACTGAAGTTGCCCCGCACCTTCGGCAACTGCCACTACTCCGAACGCGGCAACACCGCGTACTGCGAGCTCCACGGCCCCTTCCGCCCGGGGCAGGGGTACGCGGCGGACGCGGACTTCCGGGCACTGAAGGGGAAGTGCTGCCGGGCCGACGGCTTCTACCGCTACCGGGTCTCCGCGCTGGAGCAGCTGTCCGGCCCGGAGGTCACGGAGTTCCGCGCGCTGCCGAAGGGCTCCGGCCGGACGCTGGCCCTGGCGGAGACGGACGCGTCCGCCCTGACCAACACCGCCGAGGTGGGGGACGTCTCGTTCCGCTCGCAGGACGTGTCCGTCGGCGTGTACTTCAGCCAGCGGGCCCCGGTGGTCACAGGCACGGTGGGAGGCCGCGTCGAGCTTGAGGTGCCCATGCCCACCAGCACCTCCGGCTTCCCCTTCCCCAAGGACGACGTGCGCGTCGAACTGCCCGACGGCGTCTTTCTGGACCGCGCCCCCAAGGTGGGCACCTTCCCCTCGGAGGTGGGCTGGTGCAACCCCGACGACCTCACGCTGCGGACGGTGATGTGCCCGCAGCGCGGGGACATCACCATGCTGGCACTGCGTATCGACCCCGGGTTCAGCGGAGCGGAGGGCAGGATCTCGGTGCCCGTTCCGGCAGGCGACACCAACCCGTCCGACAACGCCATGCCCCTCAAGGTGACCGCCACCGGCATCACGACGCCCTCCACCGCACCCACGACCAGCAGCCCTTCGCAAGCCGGCCCCCGCACAGCCCGCCCCGCCAAGAGCTGGACCACGCATCTGCCGGTCCTGGGCGCCGTCGCGCTCGTCACAGCGATGGGTGCCGGAATCGCCGTGGCGGTGCGCCGTCGGCGTCACACCGGGTGAAGCGGCGCACCGCCTGATGAACTCCCCCTCACCGTCCGCGAGTCAAGGTCACGCGGGGGTGATCGGCTCCTGGAGTTCGGTGACCCAGTCATCGTGGTCGGCCGGGCATTCCAGGCTGATCTCGCGGGGGTATCCGGCGGACCGGTAGCCGTTGCTGTCGATCCAGCGGCCGAGGGTCTGGACGGAGGGGAGGACTGTCTCCATCGAGCCCCGGTGCACGACCGTCGCCGCCGTCTCCACCGGCGGCAGATCCACGACGCGCAGCTCGCCGTCCGCCGTCACGGGGGCCGAGACCTGGACTCCGGCGTGGACGAGGATGCCGCCCCCGGGGGCGTCCTCGTAGTACGCGACGCCGGGCCCGCTCGGTGTGATGCCGGCTGCCGCGAGGCGTGGGAGCAGTGCCTCGTACAGCGGCCCGATGACCGGCCCGATGGAGTTGAGGTCCGGTGCGACGGCGGTCAGTTCGGCCACTCGTACACTCGGCAGGCTCTTGATCACTACATCGGTGGTGGACATGTGTCCCTCGCTCTCGATCGACCGGAGCCTCGCCTCGACCTGGACCAGCCGGGCGGCCGACGCCTTCACGGCCGTCTCCAGTTCGGCCTGCCGCAGCCGCAGCATGGCCCGCAGTTCCTCGTTGCTGACCTTCTCGTCCAGGATCTCCTGGACCTGCGAGAGGGTGAAGCCGAGGTCCTTGAGCGCGATGACGCGGTTGAGGCGGGCCAGCTGGGCCGCGCTGTAATAGCGGTAGCCGCTGGTGGCGTCCACCCGGGCGGGGTGCAGTAGTCCGGTGGCGTCGTAGTGACGCAGCATGCGGATCGACACACGGCCGAGCCTGGCGAAGTCTCCGATGGTGAACATGATGTCTCCGAGTTGAGGGCCTCACACGGTGTCAGGGTCAAGCCGTGGCGTCATGCGGCGGTTTTCGCTGTCTGTGGAGTGGGGCGTCACGGCTGTGATGGGTGCCCGGAGTGTGTCCGTACGCCCGCCGGAACACGTCGATGAAGGCACTGGCCGACGCCCAGCCGCAGCGGTGCGCGACGGTGGTGACCGGGGTGTCCTCGGCCAGCATCCGCAGCGCGTGGAAGAGCCTCAACTGGGTGCGCCACTGCGGGAAGGTCATGCCGAGCTCGCTGCGGAAGAGGCGGCTCAGCGTACGTTCGCCGGTGTGGGTACGGGCGCCGAGCTCGGCGAGGGTGACGGGGTCTGCCGGGGCGGCGTGCAGGAGGTCGCAGACGGCGGCGAGGCGCGGGTCGGTGGGGGCGGGGAGGTGGACGGGCTGCTGGGGGGAGACGCGGAGCTGGTCGAGGAGGACGGCTCGGAGGCGGAGGCGTTCGGGGGTGGTGGAGACCGGGGCAGTAGGGCTGTGAGTGCCGGGAGTGGCGTACCGGGCATGGCCGGTGTGGGCGAGGATCAGTTCGCGCAGGAGGGGGCTGACGCTCAGGACCGTGGGAGCGGTCAGGCCGAGGGGGTTCTCGTCGACGGGCAGTCCGAGGGTGTGCATGTCGAGGTTGCCGTGGGCGCGGTGGGAATGGACCGTGCCGGCGGGCACCCACAGGGCCCGGGTGCCGGGCGCGAACCAGGTCCCGGCATCGGTGGTGACGGCGAGGAAGCCTGAACCCGCGTAGACGATCTGGTGGTCGTCGTGCCGGTGCGGGTCGACGCGTTCACCGGAGGCGAGGGGGCGGGTGTGGGTGGGGGCGGCGGGCATGTGCTCCACGGGGAGTTGCCCGGCACGGGGCTGCCCGGCACGGGGCTGCCCGGCACGGGGCTGCCCGGCTGAGGGCTGGCGGCTTTTCGGCATCGCCCGGCAATTTATCGGAAGCGGGACAGGGGGTGAAGCGCCCACGATCGGAAGGTGTCCACTTCACGCATCGATCCGCCGCCAACCCCTGTCCCCCAAGAACACTCCCCCACCCCTGTCACCTCAAGCACCTCGCCCACCTCACTCACCTCACCTGCTTCCCGCGCCCCTCGCGGATCCCGCACCCCTCTCAACCTCCTCGCCCTCAGCCACGCCTGTGTCGACGTCTACCAGGGCGCGGTCGCCGCCCTCGTCCCGTACTTCATCGCCGAGCACCACTACACCTATGCCGCAGCCTCCGGCATCGTCCTTGCCGCCTCCCTCCTCTCCTCCGTCGCGCAGCCGCTGTTCGGCGCGCTGACCGACAAGTGGGCGATGCCGTGGCTGCTGCCGGTCAGCACACTGCTCGGCGGGCTCGGGGTCGCGCTCAGCGGAGTCGGCGGCATCGGCGGTTCGTACGCGCTGACCCTCGCCGTCATCGCGCTCTCCGGGGTCGGAGTGGCGGCGTACCACCCGGAGTCCGCGCGGGTGGCCAGGCTGGCGAGCCGGGGCTCGCACACCGCGATGGGCTGGTTCTCGCTCGGCGGCAACCTCGGCTTCGCGACCGCCCCGCTGCTGGTCTCCGCCGTGGTCGCGACGGGCGGGCTGCGCGCCTCGCCGCTGCTGGTGGTGCCGGCGCTGGCGGGTGCGGCGCTGTGCGTGGCTGCGGTGCGTTCGCTCCGTAACCCTGCCGGGAGCGACGGCGGAACGGCCGCGCCCGGACCGGTCGGCGAGGACGACTGGCGCGCGTTCCTGAAGATGTCCGGGGCGGTGATCTGCCGGTCGGTGGTCTTCATGGGGCTGAGTGCCTTCGTCGCGCTGTACGCCCGCGAGCGCGTCGGCAGCGGTCACACGGGGGAACTCGTGGGTACGGCGGCCCTGTTCACCCTCTATCTGGGTGGCGCGTTCGGCACCGTCGTCGGCGGCAGGCTGGCCACCCGCTTCGGACGGGTCGCGGTGGTCCGCCGGTCGTACCTGCTGACCGTGCCCGCCGTCGCCGGGGTGGTGTGCGTCCCCGGCCCCCTGCTGTACCTGTTCATCGCCCTGACCTCGGCCGGGCTGTACGTCCCCTTCTCCCTGCACGTCACCCTCGGCCAGGACTACCTTCCGCACCGGGTCGGCACCGCGAGCGGGGTCACGCTCGGTCTGACCGTGAGCGTCGGCGGTTTGGCGAGCCCGCTGATCGGGGCGTTCGCCGACGCGACCTCCCTCCAGCTCGCACTGGCACCGCTGATCGCGCTCCCGGCGGTCGGGTGGCTGCTGATGCGGGGGCTGCACGAACCGGCGCAGCCGGGCACGCCGCCGTCACCTCCGCACCACTCCGTGTCATCACTGTGAGTGATGACACGGACACCCTCCGCATGCTTCTCTGGACGCATGAACATTCGTACGCTCCTCCCGCACACGTCCACTTCCCGCCGCAGGCTCCTCTCGTACGCCGCCCTCGCGGCCGCCCTGGCCACGGCCGCACCACTCGCCGCCGCGCCCACGATCGCCGCCGCCCCCTCCCTTACGGCGACGGCGGTCCGGGCCGAATCCCGCACCCCCGCCCGCCAGGTCAACCAGTTCTTCACCGAGTACCGGCAAGCCGTCCTCGGCCACGGCACCCGTACACCCGAAGCGGTCCGCAAGGCGTATCTGACCAAGGAGCTGGACGCCCGCCTCACCGCATGGGCCGTGCAGAACCACGCCGACCCGGTGCTCCGCGCGCAGAACGTCCCCAAGGACTGGAAGGTCCGCAACCACACCTCCACCCCGACCACGGCAACGGTGATCGTCACCGAGGTGTGGGGAGGCAGCCCGGACACCCATGTCTGGTACACGGTCCGCCGGTCCGACCTGAGGATCACCCAGCTCACCGACCCACCGAAGGAGGCCTGACCGAAAAGGATTTATCCTCACGGACGGCACCCGCCACTCCCCCCTGCCGCCTCACCCAAGGAGCCGTCCGTGTCCGCGCAGGAATCCGCCAGAGTGCTCGCCTCCGTCGACGGGTGCCTCGCCACCGCGCGGGAGGGACAGACGGGCGCACTGTGGCGGCTCGCCGAGCAGCACCGGCAGCTCGACGCCAACCTGGTGCGCCTCCTCCCCCACGCCTCGGTGGCCCGCCACACCGAGAGCGTGCTGGACGTACTGCTGACGGTGGTGGACGGCAGTGCCCGGCTCGACGACGGCGCCGACGGCCAGGAGCTGCGCCCCGGTTGCCTGGTGTGGCTCCCTAAAGGTGCCGCACGCGGACTGTCCGCGGGCCCGGACGGGCTGGCGTACCTCTCCACCCATGTACGGCGTCCGGGGATAAGCGTGGGCCTCCGCCCCGCGGCAGCCCCGGCGGTGGGCACCGAAGAGGGGGGCGAGGCGGCGTGTGCGCTGGACCGGGTCTGCCCGGAGTGCGGGCGGATGCGGGCGGAGGCCCGCGCACCGTTCTGCAGTTGGTGCGGGACCAGGGTGGGGTAGCGGCGGCTGCTTCCCCCCGGGCCGCCTCCGGCCGGTCCGCTGCTCCCCGTGCCCCCTGCGCCACCCTCCATTGTCAGAGGGCGCGTATAGCGTGCGCTGATCAGTGGACGTGAAGCGTGTGATGGGGAGTGACCCGTGGAGTTCCGGATCGAGCGAAGTGTTCTCACCGAGGCCGTGGTGTGGGCTGCCAGGTCGTTGCCGGCGCGGTCGCCCGTGCCGGTGCTCGGCGGGCTGCTGCTCGACGCCCGGGAGGGGCGACTGCGCATCTCGGGCTTCGACTACGAGACCTCCGCGGCCATCGAGGTCGAGGCCGAGACTCCGGTGGCGGGCCGGGTGCTGGTGCTGGGGCGCAGGCTGCTGGACATCTGCAAGGTGCTGCCCGACGCGACGGTGGTGTGCGCACTGGAAGGCGCGCGCTTCACGGTCGAGGGAGGCGGGACGCGCTTCGGACTGTCCACCCTGCCCACCCAGGAGTACCCGACGCTGCCCGAACTCCCCGCCACCCATGGGACGGTGGACGCCGCGGAGTTCGCGGACGCGGTCGCCCGGGTCGTCATCGCCGCCGGCCGGGACGACGCCCTGCCGGTGCTCACCGGAATCGGCCTCAGGCTGGCGGATGACGGGACGATGACGCTGGCCGCCTCGGACCGGTACCGGTATGCCGTGGTGAAGGTGGGCTGGAAGCCGGAGGCGCCGGCTGCCGGGGACGGAACGGTGGACATAGTGGTGCCCGGTCGCAGGCTGACCGAGATCTCCCGCTCGCTGGCGAAGTCGGGAACGGTCCGTATCGGGCTGAGCGACTCCCGTACCCCTGGCCCCTCGGGCACTTCGACCGGAGGACTGATCGCCTTCGAGGGCACCGGAATGCGCACCACGCTGCGGCTGCTCGAAGGCCGGCTGCCGCGCTACGACAAGCTGTTCGCGCTGGACGCGCCGACGATCGCGGTCACCCCGAGGGAGGCGCTCGCCGACGCCGTCCGCCGTGTCGCGGTCGTCGCGGAGCCCAACAGCCCGGTCCGGCTCGGCTTCTCCGCCCGTGGAACAGTGCTCCTCCAGGCGGGTTACGAGGACGACATCGCTTCCCAGCAGCTCACGGCCACCCTGACCGGAGCCGAGGACCTGGCGGTCGCCTTCAACCCGGCGTACCTGCTCGAAGCCCTCAACTCCTTCGACGCCCCGCACATACGCTTCGAACTGCTCGGCCCGGGCCAACGGGCCCTGCTCAGCGGCGTACCGGACGAGAAAGACACCTCCGGCGGCGGCACGACGACCGGCGAGGACCACCGCCATCTGCTCATGTCAGTACGCCAGTTGAGCTGACAGCCCGAGACCGAGACCAGAGATCAGGTCCGGCGGGGCCGGAACCGGTCCGCCGAGGGGGCCGCACCGGCCCCCGGCCCCGCCCCCCTCCGCGGCCCCGCCCCCCTCCAGCCCGAACCGCTTACCCGAACTGTCCGGGCTGATAGTCGCCCGCAGGCAGCTGGGCGATCACATTCGCCCGGTTGTAGGCGTTGATCAGAGCGATCAGCCCGATCAGCGCGACAAGCTGGTCCTCGTCGTAGTGCTTGGCCGCGTTCGCCCACGCCTCGTCACTGACGCCCCCGGCCGCGTCCGCGATGCGGGTCCCCTGCTCGGCTACCTCCAGCGCGGCCCGCTCGGCATCCGTGAAGACCTTCGCGTCGCGCCAGGCGGCGATCAGGTTCAGACGCGTCGGGGTCTCCCCCGCGTGCGTGGCGTCCTTGGTGTGCATGTCCGTGCAGAAGCCGCACCCGTTGATCTGGCTGGCGCGGATCTTCACCAACTCCTGTGTCGCGTGCGGCAGCGACGAGTCGACCAGCACCTTGTTCGCGGCGTTGAAGTGCTTGATGAGCCGGGCGGCGAGCGGACTGGCGAACAGATTGAGCCGGGCTTCCATGACGGGCTCCCTCAGCCGTGGTTGTTGCCTTTCCCTCCATGACGGATCGGCCCTTTGGAATGTGACACGGTCGCGACAAGCCGTCCCGGCCCCCTCTGTACCCTGCCGGGATGTCTGACCAGGAAACTCCGCAAACCCTCCGGCGCCACTCCGCCCGCGTCCTGCTCCTCGACGAACTGGACCGCCTCCTCCTGTTGAAGTTCCACATCGACCCTGACAACCCGGCGGGCGGCCACGGCTGGTCCACGCCTGGTGGCGGCGTGGAGGACGGCGAGACTCTCGCCGAGGCAGCCGCACGGGAGTTGCGGGAGGAGACCGGCCTGTCGGTGGCTCCGGAGGCCCTCGGCCCGAAGATCGCCGAAACCTCCGGTTACGCCGACCTCGGCTGGTCCGCGGGCGTCTTCCAGGACGACTTCTTCCACCTCCGCATCACCGCCCACCAGGTGGACACCACCCGCCTGGAAGCCCACGAGCGCAAGTACCACGCGGGCCACCACTGGTGGCCGCTCGCCGAGCTGGCCACCACCGACGCGCCCGTCCACCCCCACGGCCTCGCCGCCCTGGCCGCCGACCTCGTCGCCGGCCGCGTACCGGCCGATCCGGTGCAACTCCCCTGGCACCACTGACGGGCGACGGGCCACCACTGAGAGCCTGCGTGGTTGATGAGCAGCGAGATGAGCAGCGGCCTGTCCGACTACCGCCGCCCTCAATCGGATTCACGGTTGGTTCAGGTAGGTGAGGACCGCGAGGACCCGGCGGTTGCCGCTGTCGGTGTCCAGGAGGCCGAGCTTGCCGAACAGGGTGGTGGTGTATTTGCTGATGGCGCTTTCGCTGAGGAAGAGGCGTTGGCCGATGGCCTGGTTGGAGAGGCCTTCGGCCATCAGGGCGAGGACGGAGTGCTCGCGGTCGGTGAGGTGGCCGAGGCGGCGGTGGGAGGGGCCGTTGGCGAGGAGTTTGGCGATGACCGCCGGGTCCATGGCGGTGCCGCCCGCCGCGACGCGTTCCAGGGCGTCCATGAACTGGTCGGCGTCGAACACGCTCTCCTTGAGGAGGTAGCCGGTGCCTCCGGAGCCGTCGGCGAGCAGCTCGCGGGCGTACAGCTGCTCGACGTACTGCGAGAGGATCAGAACCGGCAGGCCGGGGATTTCACGCCGGGCGTCGAGCGCGGCACGCAGCCCCTCGTCGGACTGGGTCGGCGGCATCCGGACGTCGATGACTGCCACATCGGGGCGGGTGCGCAGGAGTTCGGTGAGGGTTTCGGGGCCGGTGGTGGCCGTGGCGACGACTTCGTGGCCGTACGCCTCGATGAGGCGGACCATTCCGTCGCGCAGCAGGTAGAGGTCTTCGGCTACGAGGATGCGCATGGCAGCGTCATCCTCACACGGGTCGGGCCGCCTGCGGGGCTGGCCAGGTCGAGGGTGCCGTCGAAGGCCGCGAGGCGGCGGCGCAGGCCGGCGAGTCCGCCGTCGGGCCGGACGGTGGCTCCGCCGCGGCCGTTGTCCTCGACCTCGACGGTGATGCCGGGTTCGTCGTGGGTCAGGGAGACCCGGGCGTGGGTGGCGCGGGCGTGTTTGGCGGCGTTGGTGAGGAGTTCGGCGACTCCGAAGTAGAGGGCGGATTCGATCGGGGGGTCCAGGGCCGGGCCAGGTCGTGGGGTGTCCGACGGGGTGTCCGGTGGGGTACCCGGCGGGGCGTCGGCGGTGACGGTGACTTCGAGGGGGCTGTCGAGGGCGAGGGCGCGTACCGCTTCGAGGAGGCCCCGGTCGCTGAGGACCGGTGGGTTGATTCCCCTGATCAGTTCGCGGAGTTCGGTGAGGGAGGTGGCGGCGCCGGTCCTCGCCTCGCGCATCAGGGCCTGGGCGCGGGCGGGGTCGGTGGCCATCAGTTTCTCGGCGGTGGCCAGGGAGAGGCCGAGGGCGACCAGCCGGGCCTGGGCTCCGTCGTGGAGGTCGCGTTCGATGCGGCGGATCTCGGCGGCCTGGGCCACGGTGGTGTCCGCGCGCTGGGCGGTCAGTTCGTCGACCCGGTCGGCGAGGACCATCGCGGGCGAGGGACGCAGGAAGCGGAGGCCCACCGGTTCCATGACCCGCCAGGCGTACGGGGCACCGGCGACGGCCGCGAGCAGCCCGAGCACCCCGGCGAGGACCGGCCACCCCCGGGCGAACCCGAGCACCGCCACCGCCACCCCGCCCGGCACCACCGCCGCGACCAGCCCCGCACTGAACGGCGCGACCGCAAGGAATCGCAGGTCACGCCAGTTGGCCGGGTCCTGCCAGCGGACGCGCCACTTCTGGTCCATGAGGGCATCACGGCTGGTGCGCTCGTAACCGAAGCCGTTCCACCAGTACCCGGTGGACAGCCTGGTCACCGGCCCGGCCTGACGGTATCCGGCGGGCAGGACGGTGCCCGTCCACCGGGCGAGGAGGAAGCGGAACATCCGGCAGACCGGCCGGGCCAGCACAGGAGTGCCCACCCCACCAGCACCACCGGCATCAGCCACGACCACGGGTTCCCCGCCCCCCACCAGACGCCCAGCGCCACGGCAGCGGCCCAGACGGCCGGGACCAGCAAACTGACGCCGGTCACCGCACACGCGCGGACGAAACCGGCGCGGACGCTCGCCACCCAGGACCCCAGCTGTCGCATCGCTCTTCCCCACTTCGTCACTTCGGTACGGCCTTCCGCCCCGCTCGGTGATTCCACTGTGCACTGCACGCAACCAGCCGTCGCACGAATCTGCCCAGGAGTGGGTCCAGCCCCACCACCCCCGGCGTCCAGACCTGTACCGCGCCCCTCCCCCCGCTTCGTAGCGTCGCTTTCGAGCCGGTCAACAGGGCCGGGAGCAGGAGGAGTGGAAGACATGGACACCATCGGAATCGCCGCCGCGGCCGGGAACACGGCCCTCGACCGGGTACACGGCTTCGGCAGGGTCAGGCGGTGTGTCGCGGGTTTCGGCGCGCTCGGCACGGCGGTCCTCGTCGCGGTCGCCGTGCTGAAGGTCGCCGGTCATCCGGTGACCGCCTTCATGTGGGGGCGCTCGCTGGGGCTGCTCGCGGGTGCCGCGGTGATGTACTGGCTGGTCACCGTCGCCGAGCGGGGTGCCCGGTGGGCGTACGTCCGGATGCGGATCCTGGCATTCCTGATGCCGGTCGCGGTCATCGCGGTCGATGTGATCCCCGGGACCCTGCCGGTGTGGTTCGTCCTGGCGCAGGCCGTGTGCGCGTGCGCGCTGCTACCGGCGGCCCTCGTCCTCAACGGGGCGGGGCTGCGGGCCGCGTTCCCCAAGGGGCGCTGAGCGCCTTTGAATCCGGCGGAGGTCGCGGCGTACACCAAGCGCAGACGCCTCGGGGCCGTGCGGCAGCATGCGCACGGCCCCGAGGCCCGACGGGACAGCGTGCGGCTACAGCGGCTTCCCCGACAGCAGCGGCTCGAAGGCCCGGTACGCCCGGTAGTCCCTGAAGTGGCGGGTGTAGAGGTCGGCGCCGTCGTGCAGGGGGGTGTCCAGGACCTCGTTGACGTCCACGACGTGGAGCAGCTTCCAGGTGATCAGGTCGCCGTTCTCGTTCGCGTAACTCGTCTCCTGGGCCTTGCCCCTGGCGAGAGCCTTGGCCCTGGCCTCCTCCTCGTTGTCCGCGGACAACAGAACGAAGTCCTCGGCGTAGAGCGGTTCATGACCCACCGCCTCGGAGGTCGCCTCGGTCAGCAGGACAGCGACGTACATCGTCGTCATCGCCGTGTGCCTCCTCGCTATTTCTTGAAGCGGTTGTCGTTGAGCAGTTTCCAGGCGGTACGGCACGACTTCTCGCCGCAGCCCTTGAGGTAGCCGAGCGTGTCCCCGTAGTGCTGGCCGGGAAACACCTGCCGGATGGAGGCCATCCGGCAGCGGGAGATGAAGTTGGTCGCGACCTCACCCTGGTTCTCGTCCGCCGAGCAGACATCGGCAGCAACAACTACCGGCTTGATGAAGGGAGTTGACGCGGACTGGGCGGCCGCGACCGGGCTGCCGAGGAGAAGGAGGGCAGCGGCCGCCAGTGCTGCGGCGAGGGAAGCGGGCGCGTGGATACGGTGCGGGCGCATGGGAATCGGTGCCTTTCCGCGAGCGTCAGCAGCCGGCGATCTTGCCGTACGCGACCCAGACCTCGCCCTGCCCGTTGATGCTGACGTTCCCGCTCTTGTGCAGCCCGGTGTACTTGCCGCGGTACTTGCGCAGCTCGCCGTACGGCGACTCCAGGGACAGATACGGGGAGTCGAACTTCCAGTCGCCCGAGTAGACCGCGTACACACCGTCCGTACCGTTGGTGCCGCTCGCCCAGCAGACCCGGCCGTCCCTGCTCAGGACGAGGTTGCCGTCGTACTGCATCTCCAGCCGGCTGCCCCCGCTGGTGATGCACTCGCCGGGGATCATCTTGTCGGTGAACGAACCGCCGATGCTCCGGCAGTCACCCCGCACGGCCGAGGCCTCAACGGCCGCACCGGGAGCGGCGGATGCGGGGGCGGCCACCGCCGCGACGGCGGCGAGCACGGTGGCGACGACCGGCACGAAGGCGCGGAAGGAATTCCGGGGGAGGTGCGTCAGGAGGTTCGCGAGGTTCTTCATGGGGGCCTTTCCTTGCACGGGCGCCCGTCCGCGTCTCAGATCTCAGGCGGTCACGGAGCGCATTCAATCGGAGACTTTACGTCACCGAGAGTGTGCCCCGTTCCCTCTCGCGGCCGCGCCGACCGGGTCGGCCACGACGCCCCCTC
Organism: Streptomyces sp. NPDC051561; assembly: GCF_044454195.1. Classification (NCBI taxonomy): domain Bacteria; kingdom Bacillati; phylum Actinomycetota; class Actinomycetes; order Kitasatosporales; family Streptomycetaceae; genus Streptomyces; species Streptomyces sp. NPDC051561. The sequence continues at coordinate 489,143 of NZ_JBITDM010000001.1, forward strand.
GCAGCTCAGCGCCCGAGAATGTCCCCCAGCGCCACGTACTGCGAGTCATCCATCCCCGAGTCGAGAAAGGCATCGACGGCCGGGGCGGTGTCCAGCCGGGACTGCCAGGTCCGGATCACCTCGTGGAGCGGGGCGAGGCTGTAACTGTGGCGCGCATCCTCCAGCGCCTTCCCCCAGTCACGCTCGAAGGCGGGCCCCCACTGCGCGGCACGCCGGTCGGTACGGATCCGGGCGAGCAACTGGGCGGCCGCGGCAGGAGCGGGGGCAGCGGCGGGAACGGCAGCGGCATCAGGGGCGCAAGCCGCAGCGGGGGCGGGAGTGGTACCGGCCGACGGGACGGCCGTCCGGCCCGCCCGCTCGGCACCGTCGGCGTCCTCCGGCCGTACGCTCATGGGCTCCTCCAGACGAGTCTGTTCCCACGGTAGCCGCCGCCTCGCCCGCGAAGGGGCGCATCCGCCCCGTTCAGTAGCCGACCGTGAACCGGGTGCGGTGGTGCTTCGGGCGCTCCGCCTCGTCGAGGAGGGCGATCGCCATGTCCTCCATGGAGATCGCGGAGTTGCCGTCCGCGCCGACCAGCAGCTCGTCCACGCCCAGCCGGTACGAACCGGTGCGCGTCCCTGGCTCGAACATGGCGGCCGGGCTGATGTACGCCCAGTCCACGTCCGCCGCTGCCTCCCGGCAGACCTCCAACTGCTCGTTGCAGGCGAGGGCGATGGGCCGCCAGGAGGACGGGAAGTCCGGGCCGTCGACGACGGTGAGGGTGTCGCTGCCGGGGAGGCGGAGGCTGCCCGCGCCACCGAGCAGCAGCAGGCGCGCACCCGTGCCGGAAAGCCCGGTGAACAACGCCCTTGCCGTGTCGATGAGCTGGCCCTCCTGACCGGGGACGGGCCTGGTGGCACTGATCAGCAGGTCCTGCCCTGCGGCGAGTTCGGCGATGCTGCGGGGGTCGAGTGCGTTGCCGGTACGGTGTCTGGCGCGCGGGTCCAGCACGGTGAAGCGGGCCGCGTCACGGGTGACGGCGGTGACATCGTGGCCCCGTTCGAGGGCTTCGGTGACGATACGGCTGCCGGCGGCGCCGGTCGCTCCGAGCACGGTGATACGCATGGTGTGCCTCAATTTCCTTGCACGTGGGCGTGGTTGGTACGTGGGCGTGGTTGACGTGACGTGAGGTCAGCGGGCCGGGCCCGGGGCCGACGGCCGTGCGGCATCGGAGCGGGCGGCTTCCACCGGGCCTGCTTCCACCGGGCCTGCTTCGACCGGGACTGCTTCGACCGGACCCGTTCCAGCCGGGCCCGCTTCCACCGGCACCGCTCCTGCCGGCCCCGCGGCCACCACTCCCCGGCCGCCCTTCGGCCTCAGCTGGGCGATCGCCACCGCCGCCAGTGCGAGCAGTGCGCCGACCAGTTGGAGCGCGGTGAGCTGCTGACCGAGGACCAGCCAGCCGAGCAGGGTGGCGACGAGCGGGCTGAGCAGGCCGAGGAAGGTGACCTCGGTGGGCGTCAGGGCCTTGATGCCGCGGAACCAGAGTGCGTAGGCGAGTGCGGCGCCGATCAGCGTCAGATAGCCGTACCCGAGCAGGTTCTCACCGGTGAACGAGGTCGGCGGCGGGCCCTCCACGAACAGTGCGACCGGCACCAGCAGCAGTCCGCCCGCGACGAGTTGCCATCCGGTGGTGGCGAGCAGCGGCGCCGGTGAGGTCCAGCGCTTGCTGAGTACGACTCCGGTCGCCATGACGACCGCGCCACCGAGGGCGGCGGCCACTCCGAGCGCGTCCAGCCGGGCGTCGGCCCGCAGGACCAGCAGGGCGACTCCGGTAATGCCGGTCACGGCCGCCAGTACCGTACGGAGGCTGAGCCGCTGGCCGAGCAGTCCGGCCGAGAGGCCCGCCACCAGCAGGGGCTGTACGGAGCCGACGGTGGCGGCGACCCCGCCGGGGAGGCGGTAGGCGGCGATGAAGAGCAGGGCGAAGAAGATGCCGATGTTGAGCGCACCCAGCACGAGCGACTTCCACCACCAACTCCCCTTCGGCAGACGCCGGGTGAGGAGCACGAGGAGGAGTCCGGCCGGGAGGGCGCGCAGCACACCGGCGAGCAACGGGCGGTCGGCGGGGAGGAGTTCGGTGGTGACGAGGTAGGTGGAGCCCCAGACGGCAGGGGCGAGGGCGGTAAGAAGCACGAGGGCGGTTCGATTCCTTAGCACTAAGACAATATATCTCACCACTAAGAGAACGGCTAGGGTGTTCCCATGACGAAGAAGGAATCAGACACCGGCACGACCCCGACGGTGGCTCCGGCGGCAGCTTCGACTGCGGCCCCGACAGCAGCCCCGGCGGCTGCTTCGGCAGCGAATCCGGCAGCGGATCCGGCGGCTACTTCGGCAGCGGATCCGGCAGCGGCCGACCATGTGGACAAGGTCCTCTCCCAGTGGGCCGAGCAACGTCCCGACCTGGACGTTTCCCCGATGGCGGTGATCGGCAGGCTCAAGCGGCTGGTCCTGCTGATCGAGCCGGAGATGAAGCGCACCTTCGCCGGGCACGGACTGGACTCGGCCTCCTTCGACGTCCTGGCCACCCTGCGCCGCAACGGCCCCGACCACCCGCTCACGCCCGCCGAGCTGATGCGCTCCGCGATGGTCACCTCCGGCGCGATCACCCAGCGTCTGGACCGCCTCCAGGAGCGCGGCCTGGTCTCCCGCAGCCCCAGCCCCACCGACGGCCGGGTGGTCCAGGTCGCCCTGACCGAAGCCGGGTTGAAGCTGATCGAGGGCGCCCTCCCGGACCACCTGAGCACCGAACAGCGCCTGCTGTCCGCGCTCTCCCCCGCCGAACGGGAGCAGTTCGCCCGCTCACTGCGCGCCCTGCTGCTGGGCCTCGGCGACGGCCGCTGAGGAAGGGAGCGGAACGTGCTGGAGAAACTCAACCAGGCCATGGACCACATCGAGGAGCACCTCGAAGACACCGTCGACGTGGCCGAGCTGGCGCGGATCGCGGCCACTTCGGAGTACCACCTGCGACGGATGTTCTCCGCGCTGGCGGGGGTGCCGCTCTCGGAGTACGTACGGCGCCGTCGGCTCACGCTCGCGGGCGCCGAGGTGCTGTCGGGGCGGGACACACTGCTGGAGATCGCGGTCCGGTACGGCTACGGCTCGGGCGAGGCGTTCGCGCGGGCGTTCCGCGCCATGCACGGCATCGGCCCCGGCGAGGCGCGGCGCACCGGCGCGGTACTGGGCTCCCAGCCCCGGATGTCCTTCCGGCTCACCGTCGAAGGGAACGGCGACATGCGCTACCGCATCGCCGACAGGCCGGCGTTCCAGGTCGTCGGGTTCAAGGCGCGGGTGGCGCTGGTGCACTCGGGGCCGAACCAGTCGATCATCGACTTCGTCCGTGGCATCGACAAGGCCGCCCTGGGCCGGCTGGCGAAACTGGCGGACCAGGAGCCGGCCGGCGTCGTCTCGGTCTGCGACGATCTGGACCCCGGCCGCGCCGAGGGCACCGAGCTCGACTACTACCAGGGTGTGATCACCTCGGCCGGCGCCCCCGGGGGCACCACCGCTCTGCCGGTCCCGCCCGGCACCTGGGCGGTCTTCACCACCTCGGGTCCGGCCCCGCAGGCCATCCAGGAGCTGTGGCGGGACGTCTTCACCCAGTGGTTCCCGTCCAACCCGTACCGCAGCCGCCCGGGCCCGGAGATCCTGCGCACGGTTCTGTCCGAGGACGGCTCGCAGGCGGACGCCGAGCTGTGGCTGCCGGTGGAGCCGTCCGGGAAACTCGGCTGGCATTCGTAAATCGAACAGACGTACGCTTCCGGTATGTCTTCCCACGCCTCCCCCTTCCCCGACGACCTCCTGGCCCTCCAGCAGCAGCTTCACGAGGCACAGGCCGACTTCCATACGCTCGCCACCGCCCCGCCCTGGGGCGCCGAACCCTCCGCCGTCTTCACCGAGGAACAGGTGGACCAGGTCGAGGAGCTGTGGGAGCGGATCCGGGAGCTGACCATGGCGGTCAACGAGCACGCGTACTGGACGACCTCCCCCGCCGGCCCCGACGGACGGGTCAACAACGCGGCGCGCGGGTTGCGCGTCGTACGGAACCTGGACGCGGGTACGGACGCGGGCGCGGCGTAGGAGCCTGTGTCTGACGGGACCCGTATCGGCCTCCCGCCCCCGGGCCTGTTCACCGGAGCGTCCCGGGGTACACGTACCGCGACGGACGAAGCGGCGCACAGGTGCCGCACGACCGGAACCGGACGGCGAGAAGGGGCAGGGCGCGATGTCGATGCGGGCGGTGGGCTGGGCCAGGACGTTTCCGATGTCCGGGGGCGTACGGGAGGGCAGAAGGTGGACGCGCGAGCATCTGGCGCAGCTGCCCTGGTACGAGAACGACCCGGACACCGTCGACGCGATCATCCTGAGCGTGTCCGAGCTGCTCACCAATGCCCATCTGCACGCGCGCAGTGACGCCCAGCTCGCTCTGACCTGGGACAGCCGCTGTGTGCACGCCTCCGTCCACGACGACGCCGAGGACGGACGCCGCCCCGTCCGCAGGTCCAGCTCGCTGGGCGAGACCTCGGGCCGTGGCATCGCCATTGTCGACGCCCTCGCCGACAGCTGGGAGGCGCACGACCAGCAGCACGGCAAGGCGATCACAGCCTGTTTCGTACCGGCGGCACCGGAGAAACAGGCGGCATCGGCGTCTCAGCCGTAGCGCCCGGGGGATACCCCCGTACGCCCCGGTCGCGCTGGGCCGTACGGGGAGCCGTACGGGGAGGGGAAACCGGCCCTCAGTGCGGCGTGGTCCGCCGCGCCACCGTCACCCGCAGTCCGTACTTGGCCCACAGCGCACGCTGGATGAACAGGGTGGCCGTGCCCGCGACCAGCATTCCCGCGAGGTTGACGCCGAGCTGGATGAGGGAGGCGGTCACCTCGTTCCAGTGGCCGAGGGGGACGGCGACCGCCAGGTTTCCGGCGGCGGGGACCGTGGTGACCGAGATGAAGACCCCCACCAGGGATGAGGATTTGCCCGCCGTCATGGACAGGATGCCCGCGACGCCCGCCAGCAGCGCCACGATGAGGGACCACCGGTCGGGGTGGATGATGAAGCTCGTCAGCGGCCGGTCGTCGAGCATGGCCGGGGTGACCCAGCCGAGCAGTCGGCTCACTGCCGCGCACGCCATGGTGATCAGTACGGCCACGGTGAATCCGACGACCAGGGTGCGCACCGAGGTGCCGACCAGGCTCATGCTGCGGGTCAGCACCCCGAAGCAGATCGCCGCCACCGGACCGAACTCCGGCCCCAGCACCATCGCACCGACTATCAGGATGGGCTGATCCAGCAGCGCACCGATGGCCGCGATCTGAGTCGCCAGCGCGAGGAAGGCGAGGAACGCCCAGGTCAGTCGAGTCTCGGCGGTGGTGCGCGCGGTCAGTTCGTCCCAGATCACGGCGTCGTCGGGGTCACCCGGCGCCGCCTCCTCGGCCCTCTGCGACGCTGCCGAGATGGACAGGTCGAGCTGCTCGACGGTGATGGCACCGGACTCCTTGAGACCGAGCGTACGCAGCGACTCCAGGACGCTGTTGGCCCCCTCCCGCGCCACGTCGAACTCGACGAGATCGCCCGGCGGGTCATGGGCGGCCCCGGGCATCTTCAGTACGTTCACGGCGGCCGGGGACTCTGTCGTGATCCGCAGCACCTCGTCGGTGTGCGTCGCGGGGGTGATCACCCTTACATGCAGCATGACGGGCATTGTGCCCCGTACGGAGCCGTGCACGGCATGCAGCATGACGGGGACTGTGCACCCGTGGAGCCGTGCACGGAAGGCCGGGCGCCGCGGAGCCCGCGTCTCAGAGCCCGTCCGCCGTTCGGGCCCGCAGCGCACGCACCTTGTGGAGGTTGCCGCAGTGTTCCATGGAGCACCAGCGGCGGCTGCCGGGGCGCGAGGTGTCGACGTACACCAGGCGGCAGTTGTCGGCGGCGCACCCCCGGACGCGGTGGGCGAACTCGCCGGTCAGCAGCTCGACGGCGTCTCTGGCGACGGTGGCGAGCAGTTGGGTGCCGTTGGCGGGGCGGGCCCAGTGGCGGGTGCCGTCGGGTCCGATGGCGGGTGCGAGCGGCGGGCGGGCGGCGGCCTCGTTGAGGGTTGCCACATCGGCGGGGCCGCTCTGCCCGGCCTTGTCGCCCGTGAGTGCCGTGTCGTCCGTGAGTGCCATGACGATACGGAAGAGGGCGTCGCGCACCCGCCGCGCGTCCGCCACCTCGGACTCGGTGATCTCCAGCACCGGTGCGGGGGAAGGCGCCAGCCGCGACCGGTCCGCCCAGGCGGCCAGGTCGGCGGGCTCGTGGAGCACCTCGTACCGTTGGTAGGGGCCGGGGCCGCCGGTGGTGAGCAGTTCGAGGCAGAGAGCGCCGGGGTCGAAGCGGTAGGCGACGCCGGTTCGCGAGCGCATCGGCATGCCCTTGACGCCCTTGGCCGCCTTTCCGGGCGTCCGCATCGAGGAGTTCATGTAACCATTCTAAGTGGTTACATGAACGGGCGGAAGGGCCCGCCGGTCCCGCACCCGCTGCCCGCCATACTGCACGGATGAACAGTCAGGCGAAGGAGGATGCCCGGCGCTGGCTCGCGGAGGAAGGCGTCCAGCAGGTCGGGCCGGACGAGTGGACCGACGGCGAGAGCCCGGAGGGCCGGCTCACCTCCAATGAGGTGGCGCACCAGTGGGCGGAGATGGTGTTCACCGACGAGCGGCTCGACCCGGCGGGGCAGACCCGGCTGGCGTTCGGAATGCTGGACCTGCTCGGCGACTACTGGGTGACCTGCGAGATCGGCTTCGCCCATGCCGGCCCGAACGGCCCGCTGCCCACCGACGTCCTCCGGGACTGCTATCGGGAACGCCTTGAGGCACCTGACTCCCCTGACGCCTCCAAGGTCTCTGACGCGGTCACCTACTCGCTGTGGGTGGACTGGTTCGAGAACGCCAAGACCTCGGCGGCGGCCTTCACCGAGATGCTCGGCCGGGACGCCGACCGGCTGACGGCGCCGGACCCGGATCCGGCGCTGCTCCGCCGGGCCTCCCGCGTACTGGAGTGCTCGGGGCCGGTCCCCTGGGAGGCCAAGGAAGCGGCCTACCGTGCGGCGGCCGGGCTTCCCGTACTCCACCCGCCCCTCTTCAAGGGCCTGCTGGCCGGTTACCACGACGTCTACGGAAACCTCCACCAGGAGGCCGCACTGGCGCTGCTCGCCGGGCTTCACCTCCCGCCGGAAACTGACCACTTGGCCGAACTTCGCCTCGTGCTGACAGCCGGGCACGCCCACCACTACCGCAGCCCGGACGCCTGGGACGACGCCGTACGAGAGGTACGAGAGGCACGAGAGGTACGAGAGGCCGCGACCCACCACCCATAGCGCCCCCACCCCACAACCCCACCCCTCGCCCCCTCCTCCATTTCCCCTTGTCAGCGCGCTGTCTCCCCTGCCAAGCTCCCGCCCATGCCCACTTTCTCCGCACCCGACGGCACCCTGCTTGCCTACCGCCTCACCGGCGGCGGCACGGCGACCACTGCGGCCACTCCGGCCTCCGCCGCCGGGAACGGCACGCCCGTCGTCTGCCTCCCCGGCGGCCCCATGCAGGCCTCCCGCCACCTCGGTGACCTCGGCGGCCTGGACCGGCACCGCCGCCTCCTTTTCCTGGACCTGCGTGGAACGGGCGACTCCGCCCGCCCGGCCGACCCCTCCTCGTACCGCTGCGACCACCAGGTCCAGGACATCGAAGCCCTGCGCGTCCACCTCGGTCTGCCCCGACTCGACCTGCTCGCGCACAGCGCGGGCGCCAATCTGGCGACCCTGTACGCGGCCCACCACCCCGACCGGTTGCGCTCCCTGACCCTGATCACCCCCAGCACCGGTGCCGTCGATATCCAGATCCCGGTCTCGCTGCGCCTGTCGAACGCGCAGCTCCGCAAGGCCGAGCCCTGGTTCCCCGAGGCGTACGCCGCGCTGGAGGCGCTCAATTCGGGGCGCGGCAACCCGGACGACGTCAAGGCCATCTCCCCCTTCTTCTGGGGCCGTTGGGATGCGGCGGCGCAGCAGCACCACGCCGCGTCCGGCACACCGGAGAACGAGGAGGCGGCCCGTCTCTACGCCTCCGAGGGCGCCTACGATCCCGAATCCACCCGCGCGGCACTGGCCGGACTCCGGGCACCGGTGTTCCTGCTGGCCGGAGAGCTGGACCTGAACAGCCCGCCCCGGTCGGTGGAGGAGTTCGCACGCCTCTTCCCGGCGGCGGAGCTGGTACAGCAGGCGGGCGCGGGGCACTTCCCGTGGCTCGACGACGCGGAAGCCTTCGTGACGTCAACGGCCCCCTTCCTCACCCGCCCCTGACGACCCACCCCTCCGGAACCGGGGCAGGTCACCGGATGGGCAGTCCGACGCGTCGCAGCCATGCCTCGATCGCGGTGTCGGCGTCCTTGACCTCTTCGCCGCGTACCGCGAGGCCCTCGGCGAGGGTCGCTCCGGGGCAGGAGGCGGCGTAGTCGCGTTCGGTGGTGCCCAGGCCGCTCATGGCGTAGGTGGTGACCGGGTGGACGGTCTTGCCCCGGAAGTCGAGGGCTTCGGTGAACGTCGTCATGATCATGGGTGCCCGGACGTTCCAGACGGGGCCGGCCAGGAGGATCGTGTCGTAGCCGTCGAGGGAGGGCAGGCGGCCCTCGATGGCCGGTCGGGCGTCGGTGTCCTGCTCGCGCACGTTGCGCCTGACGGTCGCGTCGTAGTCGCGCGGATAGGGGTCGGCGGCCCGGATCCGGTAGGTGTCGCAGGCGGTACGGCCGGCGATCTTCTCGGCGAGCACCTCGGTGTTGCCGACCTTCAGGTCGGTGCGCCCGCCGTAGTAGTAGTTCTCGCCGGGACGGGAGAAGTAGGCCAACAGCGTTCGTTTCAACGGGCCTTTGCCCGCCGTGGCGGACGGGGAGAGGGCTGGGGAGCCGCTGGGCGGCGTGGGGGACGGTGAGCAGGCGGCCAGGTGGGAAGCGCTCAGCACGGCGGCTGCTGTCGGCAGCGCGCCGCGCAGGACGGTGCGCCGGCTCGGCAGGACGGTGCGCCGATTCGGCAGGACGGTGCGCCGGCTCGGCAGGGCGGCATGGTGCTGTGGCGTGATCATGGTGGACGGCTCCCGGTGCGCTGTGAAGGGTGCGGGGCCGGGAGGGTGCCCCTGACCTCAGGGGCACCCTCGGCCGTACATGCGGGCGTCGTGCTTCATCGGGGCGTCGTGCTTCAGCTGTCCACGCGGCGCCCGGCGAGCCAGGTGACCATCTCGGGGTCGTGGTGGTCGAAGAACAGGGAGCCGCCGGTGTCGAGGGTGGCGACCTGCGCCATCTGCTCCTCGGTGAGCTCGAAGTCGAAGACGTCGAGGTTCTCGGCCATGCGCTCGGCCCGCACCGACTTCGGGATGGCGATGACGCCGCGCTGCGTGAGCCAGCGCAGCACGACCTGGGCGACGGACTTGCCGTACTCCTTGCCGATCCCGGCGAGCAGCGGGTTGGTGAACAGGTCGTTCTTGCCTTCGGCGAACCCGCCCCAGGACTGGATCTGCACGCCGTGCTCACGCATGAGGTCCTGGTAGTCGGCGCGCTGGAAGAAGGGGTGGGTCTCGATCTGGTTGATCTGCGGGGTGATCTCGTTGTTGACGATCAGGTCGATCAGCCGGTCGGGGTAGAAGTTGGCGACGCCGATCGCCTTGGCCGTGCCCTCGCGGTTGAGTGCCTCCATGGCGCGCCACTGGCCGTAGACGTCGCCGAAGGGCTGGTGCATCAGGTACAGGTCGAGGTGGTCCAGGCCCAGCTTGGTCAGGGACGTCTCGAACGCGCGGCGGGTGTTGTCCTGGGCGGGGGCGTCCTGGACCCACAGCTTGGTGGTGACGAACAGTTCCTCGCGCGGGATGCCGCTGGAGGCGAGGGCGCGGCCCACGGCTTCTTCGTTGCCGTAGGCGGCGGCGGTGTCCAGCAGGCGGTAACCGGCGGCCAGCGCCTCGGAGACGGCGCGCTCGGTGTCCTCGGTGGGGATCTGGTAGACGCCGAAGCCGAGGAGCGGCATTTCGACGCCGTTGTTCAGGGTGACGGTCTGCATGAGCGGGATGTCCTTCGCTGTACGGGTGGGGGCAGGGGGGCAGGGGCGGGGGGTGCGGATGGTCAGGGGCAGGTGGTCAGGGGCGGGGGAGTATGACGGCCTCGATGGCCTTGTCCGGGCCGGCGGGCGGCTCGCGGACGTCACCGGCTCCGTACATCACTGCCGCACGCATCAGGGGTTACTGCTCCGAACGGGGTCGTGACCGGGTCGTACCGGGGACGTACCGCAGGCCGCGTGTCAGCGTTCGAGCATCCGGGCCTGGGCCTCGGTGTGGGTGTCGCCCGCGGCGGGCGGCAGGCTGGAGAGCCGGTCGAGCTGCTCGGCGGTGAGCGTGACCGTGTCGGCGGCGGTGTTCTCCTCGACCCGGCTGACCCGCTTGGTGCCGGGGATCGGCGCGATGTCGTCGCCCTGGGCGAGCAGCCAGGCCAGCGCCACCTGACCGGGCGTGGCACCGGCCTCGTCGGCCAGCGCCTTGACCTCGTCGGCCAGCGCCAGGTTGCGCCGGAAGTTCTCGCCCGTGAAGCGCGGGTTGTCGCGGCGGAAGTCGTTCTCGTCGAACTGGTCGGTGGAGCGCACGGTGCCGGTCAGGACGCCACGGCCCAGCGGGGAGAACGGCACCAGACCGATGTTCAGCTCCCGCAGGACGGGGAGCACGCGCTCCTCGATTCCGCGGGTGAACAGGGAGTACTCGGACTGGACCGCGCTGACCGGCTGAACGGCGTGGGCCCGGCGGATGGTGTCCGGACCTGCCTCGGAGAGCCCGAAGGCTCGGACCTTGCCCTCGGCGATCAGTTCGCCCACGGCGCCGGCGGTCTCCTCGATCGGCGTGTTCGGATCGACGCGGTGCTGGTAGTACAGGTCGATGTGGTCGGTGCCCAGCCGCTTCAGGGAGCCCTCGACCGCCGTACGGATGTTGGCCGGGCCGGAGTCCAGGTTCCAGGGGCCGTCGCCGCCGTGCGAGACCAGGCCGAACTTGGTGGCCAGCACCACCTTGTCCCGGCGGCCCTTCAGCGCCCGGCCGAGCAGCTCCTCGTTGGTGTACGGGCCGTAGATCTCGGCGGTGTCGATCAGCGTGACGCCCAGTTCCAGGGCTCGGTGCACGGTCCTGATCGACTCCGCGTCATCGGTGCCCGAGCCGGTGTAGCCGTGGGACATGCCCATGGCGCCCAGCCCGATCCGGGAAACCTCCAGGTCACGCAGCTTGATGTACCGCATCTCGCCCTCTTCCGATCAGGTGTCGCCCGGTCTCCCACCCTGGCCCGGCCCGGCAGGCCGTGCCCGTCGAAGTCCGGGCCGCGCGGGAGGCCGGCGTCTTCCTCATTCACCTTCGCGCGGATTGCCCGGGTGTGGCAGGGCGGGCTCTTCAGGGGTAATGACAGGGCCCCCCTCCCGCCTGCGGCGCGGCTGCCTGCCGGGTGAGACTGGAGTCATGGCATCCCAGAGCGCGAACAGCGAGGGCGCCGAGCTGGGCCGCTACCTGCGCGCCCGCCGCACCCAGACCCGTCCCGAGCACGTCGGCCTCACCGTCGGCGCCGGCGTCCGCCGCACCCCCGGCCTGCGCCGCGAGGAGCTGGCCACCCTCTCGGGGATCAGCATCGACTACTACGTACGCCTGGAACGCGGCAAGGAGACCCGCCCCAGTCCCGCCGTACTGGACTCCCTCGCCCGCGCCCTGCACATGGACGACCAGGAACACCAGCACCTGCGCGAGCTCGCCGCCCGGGCCGCCCGCTACGCCCCCGAACCGCCGCCGGCCCCCAGCCGCACCGTGCGCCCCCACCTGAAACTGCTGCTGGAGTCGCTGCGCCCCAACCCCGCCTACGTCATCAGCCGCAGCATGGACATGCTGGCCTGGAACCCCGGCGGCCTCGCCCTGTACGCGGGACTGGAGGACTGGCCCGCCAAACACCGCAACCTGGCCCGCTACCTCTTCCTCCACCCGGCCTCGCGCGACCTGTTCCCCGACTGGGACCGCCAGATCACCGCGTGCGTCGCCCGCCTCCGTGCCATCGCCGGTACCGCTCCTGACGCCCCGGACCTGACCAACCTGGTCGGCGAGCTCCTCCTCAAGAGCCCCGACTTCGCCCGGCTGTGGGAACGCTACGAGGTCACGGGCCGCAAGCCCGCCCAGAAGGCCTTCCGCCACCCCCGCGTCGGCGCCGTCACGCTCACCGCCCAGTCCATGCAGCTGGAAGGCACCCCCGGACAGCGCATCGGCGTCTACACCGCCGAACCCGGCACCCCCGACCACGACGCGCTGCTCCTGCTCGACATGACCGCGCCCGCAGCCGCACCCCACCGGGACGTCCCGCACGCATCACCCTGACCGTCGTTTCCGCAAGCGGAGTCCTTCAAGGTCCTTCAAGCGGGGTCCTTCACGCCGTCGGGCGCCACCCCACCTCCCCCGCCCACCGCTCCGCCGCGATCAGCAGGATGTCGGTGGCCGGGGCCTTGGTCCGGCCGTAGGAGGCGAGGTCGGGGGTGATGCGGGCAAGGCGTTGTTTGAAGGTGCCCCAGGCGTCTCTCGCGGTGGCATCCGCGCGCAGATAGTCGCGGAAGAGCAGGGCGAAGCGGGTGTTGGGCCGCCCGGTCTCGCGAATGTGGACGTTGCAGCGGCGGAAGCCGGCCGGTGGCGCGAAGACGAGCTTGCGGCAGAGGTGCCCGGCGGAGGTCTCCTCCTGGTTCCACGGCTCGGGCCGCCGCCGGAATCCGATCCCGCCGAGAGCGGCCTCCACCGAGGGCCCCAACTCCCCCTGCTGCAAACGCACTTGAACGTCGATGCAGTCCTTGGCGGGGAGCCCGGGAACCGAGGTGGACCCGATGTGGTCGATCGCCAGGGCCGTACCGCCCAGGCCCCCCAGCGGCAGGGCCAGTCGCTCGAACTCCTCCGGCCAGGAAGGGCAATAGGCGACCCACGGATACCGAGCTCGGCTCATCGGCGAAGGGCATGGGCCCCAGTATGCGAGCGGGGCCATCGGGCGGGTAGAGCCGGATCCGGCCCCACACCCGCCCCCAACGCTCACCCCATCTCGTCAACTAAGGTTGACACTACTCATCCCGTCAACCAATATTGACACCATGCCTTCCCTCCTCCTCGCCTGCGGGGTGGCCGCAGGCCCCCTCTTCACCACCACCTACCTCCTCACCGGCGCCGCGCGCAGGAACTACGACTCCCTCCGCCACCCCGTCAGTTCACTCGCCCTCGGCGGCCACCTCGGACGGCTCCAGACCACCAACTTCATCTGCGCCGCCCTCCTCTCCCTGGCCTTCGCCGCCGGCCTGTGGCAGGAGGGACCCTCCCGCTGGGGCGCCCTGCTGATCGGCGCCTGGGGCCTCGGCCTCCTCGGCGCGGGCCTCTTCCGAACCGACCCGGTGTGCGGCTACCCCCTCGGCACCCCCGACCAGCCCGGCCACCCCACCCGCACCGGCGCCCTGCACGACGCGTCCTCCGTCCTCGCGTTCCTCGCCCTCACGGCAGCCTGCTTCGTCCTCGCTCCGTCCAACTCCCCTGCGTTGAACGCCTATTCACTCGCCACTGGCGCGCTCTTCCCCGCCACCATGGCCCTGTCGAACGTCGCCTTCGCCCCCTCCCCCCACCTGTCCGGCCTCGGCGGCCTGATCCAGCGCGTCTCCCTCACCCTCGGCTGGGCATGGATGACCCTGCTCGCCGTGCACACGATGAACTCCTGATCACTCCTCACAGAGGAGGACCGGACCCGAAGACGCACCTCCGGGCAGCAACTGACCAATACATAGGGGGTACTTGCACGCGACAGTGATCTCAGGCACCTGCTAACGTTTCCTTGCATGTGCTGGAAGTCGACATGAAGGACCCCGCGCCGACGGGCAACGACCTGGTGCGGGTGCTGGCCACCCTGTCCAATCCGCACCGCTTGCGGGTCGTCGCCGCTCTCGCGGGCGGGCGCAACTATGTGAGCCGGCTGGCGCGTGAGCTGGACATCAGCCGGGCCCTGCTCCAGATCCATCTCAAGAAGCTGGAGGCGGCCGGATTGGTCTCCTCGCAGCTGGAGCTGTCCCCGGACGGCAAGGCCCTGAAGTACTACGAGGTGAGCCCTTTCTCGGTCCACCTGACACCGGAGCACATCGCCGGCGCCGTACAGACGCTGAACATCGAGAAGGAGTCACTGGGTTGAACGAGCACGAGTGGCAGGAAGTCATAGGGGTCATCGGCATCTTCGTCCTGCTCACCGGCGTTGCCATCACGACCATCTGGCAGGTGGCCATCAGCTGGCGGGCCAAGGCCCAGCTGTCCCGCGAGAAGGAGTACAGGGAGCTCGTCGAAGCAGCCGTGACGGGGCAGCAGAAGATCGAGCGGCAGTTGGCCGAGATCGGTGGCCGGGTCGAGGATCTGCTGAGCCGTACGGACTCGATCGAAAAGGTCCTCAAGGACGTCGAATAGGAGCCTGAATCCAACCCCGGGGCACAGGCCCGCCATCCACCGTAATCCCCGGAAACAGAAGCGTCCGGGCCGTCGAGCGGCAACTCAACGGCCCGGACCACGGGGAGCCGAACCACCTCGCCGAGGCGAGTTTTGCGCAGGAACACTCCACCAGGTCAGAGGAGAGCAGCTCATGCTGCCCAGAAGCAAGTCCGTCTCCGGATCCACCCCCCAGTCCACTCCCGATTCCGCCCCCATGCCCGGAGGGCCGGGCGACACCGGTTTACCGCTCGGCAACGCCCCTGCCGGTACCCCGCGCCCCGGCGTGATCGCCGCCCTCGCGGGGTGGTCCGCCCGGCACCGCACCCTGGCGATCACCGGCTGGCTCACCCTCGTCGTCCTCGCCGTGCTCTGCGGAACCCTCGCCACGGGTGACGCCGCCCGGGCCGTCGATCCCGGCGAATCGGGCCGCGCCCAACAGCTGCTGGACGCGCAGGACAGTGACGGCTCCATCCCGGAGAATGTTCTGATTCAACCTCAAGACCCTTCAGACACAGGGCAGTTCACAGGCAACCCCGAATTGCGAGCCGCCACCCAGCACCTCGTGACCGCGCTGCGCCAGGCACCGGGCGCGATACGTGAGGTCGGCTCCCCACTGGAGGAGCACGGTGAGCGCCGGGTGTCCGAGGACGGCCGCTCCGGGCTGGTCACCGTCTCGGTGCCCGGCCCCGACGACCGGTACGAGGCGCACTACGCGGCCGTGGTGAAGGCCATCGAGCAGGTGCGGCGGGACCACCCCCGGGTACGGCTCTCCCAGGCGGGCGACCGCAGCCTCTCCGAAGCGGTCAACGAGGAGATCAAGGACGACCTCACTCGCGCCGAGACGACCTCACTGCCGCTCACCCTCCTCATTCTGCTGGCCGTCTTCGGGTCGCTGATCGCCGCGGGAATCCCGCTGCTGCTGGCTGCGACAACGGTGGCCGCCACCTTCGGCCTGCTTCAACTGGTGGGCCAGTGGGTGCCGTTCAACAGCGCGGCCTCGGCCATCGTGCTGCTGATCGGGGTGGCCGTGGGCATCGACTACTCACTGTTCTACCTCCGACGGGTACGGGAGGAACGCGCCGCCGGACACCCACTGCGCGACGCGCTCCGGATCACCGCACGCACCTCCGGGCATGCCGTCGTGGCGTCCGGCCTGACCGTGATGATCTGCATGACCGGTCTGCTGTTCACCGGTGTGGACGTCTTCAAGGGGCTCACCGTCGGCACGGTCCTGGTGGTCGGCCTCGCGGTGCTCGGATCGGTGACGGTGCTGCCCGCGCTGCTCGCCGCGCTCGGGGAGCGGATGGACGGGGGGCGCATCCCCTGGCTCGGCAGGCGCAGGATCGTACCGAAGGATTCCCGGTTCTGGGGGCGGGTGGCGGGGGCCGTGGTCCGGCGGCCGGTGCGGACGGGGGCGGTGGCCGCCGCGGCTCTGGTGGTCGTGGCACTGCCCGCGTTCGGACTCCGGTTGCAGGATGCGGCGGTGACGGCCAGTCTGCCGCCGGGAGTCTCGGCCGCGGTGGATGCGGCGAGCGCGATGCAGCAGGAGTTCCCGGGGGCGGCGACCGCGGCCCGCGTGGTCATCAGCCGCACGGACGGCTCGCCGGCCGACACCCCCGAGGTGCGCAGGGCCGTCGAGGCACTGCACGGACAGGCCGCCGGCAGTGGCGGCGCGCTCCGGGAGCCGATCACGGCCGAGCCGGTCGGCGGAGTGATGGTGGTACGGGTTCCCCTGGCGGGCGCCGTCACCGACCCGGTGGCGAACCAGGCCCTCAAGACCCTGCGCGAGCAGGCCCTGCCCGCCGTGCTCGGCTCGGTGCAGGGCGTCGAGCACGCCGTGTCGGGCAAGACCGCCATTCCCCACGACTTCGCGGAACAGGTGAACAGCCGGACCCCGGCCGTCTTCGCCTTCGTCCTCGGGCTCGCGTTCCTGCTGCTCGCCGTGACATTCCGCTCGTGGACCATTCCGCTGGTGTCGATCCTGCTCAATCTGCTGTCCATCGGCGCCGCGTACGGGGCGTTGGCCCGGGTCTTCCAGGACGGTCATCTGGAATCCCTGCTGAACTTCAACTCCTATGGTGGCGTTGTCAGTTGGTTGCCACTCTTCATGTTCATCATCCTGTTCGGACTGAGCATGGACTACCACATCTTCATCCTCGGCCGGATCAGGGAACGGTGGCTCGCGGGCGCCGAGCCACACCGAGCGGTGGTCGAGGGCGTCGCCGCGAGCGCGGGAGTGGTGAGCAGCGCGGCGCTCATCATGACCGGAGTCTTCACGGTCTTCCTCACCCTGTCCGCCATCGAGTACAAGATGCTGGGCCTCGGAATGGCCCTGGCCATCCTGATCGACGCCACCGTCGTACGAGGCGTACTGCTGCCGGCCGCAATGTCCCTCCTCGGAGAGAGGGCCTGGGCAGCGCCGCGCCACCTCCCCCCGCGTCGGCCGTAGACCAGCGCTCTGCGATGTGCGCTGCCGGAGCGCCGGGATTGGCACCCCGCACCCCGCACCACGCCGCTCGGCCGGCCGACGCCCGCGCTGCCGTGGGCGTCGGCCGGGCACGCCGTGGTGCCGAGGGCGCTCGTGGTGGCACGTACGGCGGTCGGAGCCCTGGACCTGCGCCGACGGCACCTGGCGACCACCACCCCATGATGAACAGTGAGGAGTGGAGGGGCTCAGGCGGCCAGATCCGCCTGGGCCTGCTCCTGGACGGCGGCCGGCTCGACCGCGTTCCGCTCCATCGTCTCCCGGGTCCCCGCCTCCTGCTCCTGCGCCGCCCGCGCGCAGCAGGTTCGTGCCAGCAAGTTGTCCGCCGCCGCGAGGGCCGCGTCGATTCTGGACGTCGAGGTCGTCACACAGAGGGTGTACGAGACGTCCTCAAGGGCGCGTCGCGTCGTGTCGCTCGGCCTGCGGGCATGGGCGAGTCTCGTCTCCGCGTAACGGGCGAGGAGTTCGCGCAGCACCTTGGGGTCGGGCACCAGCATGGCGGGGGTCCTCCTTCAACTATTTGGTTTTCGTCTCTTGTTCGGTCCCGGCCGGTCTCGGCCTGGGAAGCTGGTGTGCTTCTCGTGATTGTCCTGTGAACAGCGCATGCCCATGCGTCACGTGGTGCACACCGGCTCTTTTGCGCCAATTTCGTCACAGGAACGGGCGCGAGAAGATCCGGGGGCATCCGGGAACACGGGGATGCGTGCCCGGGCGCGGGCTCTCAGGCGGTCGAGAGCATCCCCGTGCGCAGGGTGCCCAGGATCCGGGTCAGCAGGCGGGAGACCTGCATCTGAGAGATGCCGAGGGCGTCGCCGATCTCGGACTGGGTGAGCTCCTGGCCGAAGCGCATCGACAGGATGTGACGGTCGCGGTCGCTGAGCGAGTCCAGCAGCGGGGCGAGGGTGTGCAGGTCCTCGAAGAGCTCCATGTTGGGGTCACAGGCGCCGAAGAAGTCGGCGTACGAGACGGGGGACTTGGCGTTGTTGTCGCTGCCGGTCTCGGCGGGCAGGTCCAGGGAGCCCGCCGTGTAGCCGTTGGCGGCGACCAGGCCGTCGGTGACCTCGGCCTCGGTCAGCTCCAGGAGTTCGGCGAGCTCGGCGACGGTGGGGTCGCGGTCGAGCACGGTCGCCAGCTGCTCCTTGGCCTTGGCCAGTTCGGTACGCAGTTCCTGGAGCCGGCGCGGCACGTGCACCGCCCAGGTGGTGTCCCGGAAGAACCGCTTGATCTCCCCGGTGATGTACGGAATCGCGAAGGAGGTGAACTCCACCTCACGCGTCAGGTCGAACCGGTCGATCGCCTTGATCAGCCCGATGGTGCCGACCTGGATGATGTCCTCCAGGTCACCGCTGCCCCGGTTGCGGAAGCGCCGCGCCGCGAACTTCACCAGCGAAAGGTTCATCTCTATCAGCGTGTTGCGCGCGTACTGGTGCTCGTGGGTGCCCTCCTGAAGTTCCTGGAGCCGGTCGAGGAAGAGCCTGGAGAGCTCGCGGGCGTCCCGGGGGGCGACAGCGGTCGGGTCCGCGATACGCGGCAGCTCCGTCTCGGTCGGCTCCGCCAGGGGGGCGGTCGCGGTCGCGGACGTGGCTACGGTGGCTGACAGCATCGCGGTTCCTCCTTGGGAGCACGGTGTCCGTGCACGGCACAGTTGCGTACCCGCCCCAGCCTTGCCCGGGAACACGCGTTCACTCCCTGAGAGCGAGACCTTTTTTCGAGAAGTGCGCGTACGGGGTTTCGGGACGGGGCCGGCAGCAACGGCGGAGGGGGCGGAACGGGTCAGGCGACCGTCAGTTCGTTCAGGGCGACATTCCCCCACTGGGTGTTGGCCGCCTTGACCACCAGGCGCAGCTGGGAGGTGGTGACGGGGGCGGGGAGGGTGATCGTGCGGCGTTCGACCGTGGAGGTGTTGCTGCTCCAGGCGAGCGTCGCGTCGGTGACCCTGGTGGTCCAGGCGGTGCCGTCCCAGGTCTGTACGTCGACCTTGGTGAAGCCCTGACCCTGGCCGAAGTGGGTGGCCAGGGTGACGGAGTTGAGGGCGCGCGGGGTGCGGAGGTCGAGGGTGACCGTGCCCGGGAGGACCGCCGGGTCCTTGCTGCCCCAGCTGGTGGACTCCTTGCCGTCGACGATCGCGGAGATCGCTCCTTGGCCGGTGCCCAGGGTGGTGGTGGCGACCGGGGCGCCCTGGCTGCCGGGCGCGGCCTGGACGGCGCCGAGGTCGGCGGGCGTGATGGCCGGGAGTGCGGTGCCGAGGATGTCGCGGCCGCCGTTGCCCGGGATCGGGAGCGCGGCGGCAATGGCGGCCGAGCCGGACAGCGGGCGGTAGCCGGTGAGGTCGGTGCGGGAGGTGGCGGTGCCCGGGGCGGTCAGCTTGGGGGCTCCGGTGAGGGCGGCGGTGTCCGGGGGGACGGGACCGCCCGCGTAGAGGTTGTTGCGGTAGGTGACGCCTGCGGTGTCGTAGGGCAGGGCGGCCTGATTGACGATCAGGTTGTTGCGGAAGGTGACGTTCTTCGGGTTGTGGTAGACCTGCGCGATCTTGTAGAGGGGGCGGGCGGAGGTAGAGGTCGGAGCGACGTAGATGGTGTTGTGGTAGATGTCCACGCCGTCGGTGTTGGTCGAGAAGGTGAAGATCTCGTTGCCGTCGTGCTGGCTGATGTTGTAGCGGATGACGGCGCTGGCGGGGGCGGTGCCGAGCGAGACGGAGATGAAGAAGCCGCCGCCGTTGTCGTGGCTGTAGTTGTACTGGATCAGGCTGTCGTGGCTGGAGGCGTCCGCGTCGAAGGCGGTGCAGTCCAGGCCCCGGCCGCCGAACCGCGCCCCGTACACCTCGTTGAACTGCACGGTCGTGCGGTCGGCGCCGGACCACCAGATGCCGACGTTGGTGGTCGTGGAGGTGGGGCGGGCCACGGTGTTGTACTCGATGAGGGTGTCGGCGACCTGGTTGGGGTTGATGCCGCCGGAGCCGACGTCGTGGACGTAGTTGTTGCGGATGACGAGGCCGGTGCTGGGGGTGAAGGGGCCGTACTCGGTCGTGGGGATGTTGAGCTCGCCCCAGAGCTCGTTCCAGCCTTCGCGGCGCATCCAGGTGGACCAGGTGGTGATGCCGTAGGCCTTGGTGTCGGCGATCTCGTTGTTCTCGATGAGCATGCCGGTGAAGTAGGTGGGGGTGGTGTTGCCCCGGACGTTGACCAGGATGCCGGCCGAGCCGATGTTGCCCTTGCCGACCTGGGCTATGCCGTCCATGCCGTGGATGTAGAGGTTGCGCAGGGTGATGCCGGGGACGGGGCCGATGTCCTTGGCGCGGACCTCTACGCCGGTGCGCCAGGTGGTGCCGCCGGTGCCGTTGGTGATTTCGAGGCCGTCGAGGGTCCAGTGGGAGAGGTTTTCGAGGAGGACGGTGGAGGGGACGGTGGCGTTTCCGGCGAGGAGGGGTTTGGTGCCGGTGCCGTAGGAGGTGACGGTGATGGGGGCGGCCTGGGTGCCGGAGCCCTTGGGGGCGAGTTGGCCGGGGTAGGTGCGGTTGGCGGCGAGGCGGAGGGTGTCGCCGGGCTGGAAGGTGTGCTGGTTGGCGCGGGGGAGGGTGCGCCAGGGGGTGGTGGGGGTGGTGCCGTTGGCGGTGTCGTTGCCGGATTGGGGGTCCAGGTAGTACGTCGTGCCGGCGGCAGTGGTGGTGGGTGCGGGGTGGGTGGTCGTTGCGGCGGAGGCTGTTCCTGGGGCGGCGAGGGCGAGGGTGGCGCCGACGGTGGTGGTGAGGAAGGTGCGTCTGGTGGGCATCGGGGCTCCTTGGGAGGGGGTGGGGATACGGGGTCGGGGTGGGACGGGGCGGGTGGGGTGCGACTCCGTCGGGGGCCGCCCCCTTGCCCGCCCGTTCCGCCCCCGGGGGGCGGCCCCGCCGCCCAAGCGGGCTGAGGCAATGGGGGGCAGGGGAGCCCCCGCCGCCCAAGCGGGGCAGTGGGAGATTGCCAAACTCCTTGGATATATGGCGGGTTGAGGGGGCTTTCGTCAAGGGGTCGGGCGCGGGAGGGGTGTGTCGATGTCGTAGAGGGTGGCGTTGAAGTGGTTCAGGGCGTGGCGGACCGCGCCCAGGGCCACCGCTCGTTCGCCGAGGGTGGAGATGGCCAGCTCCGGTGGTTCCAGGCAGAGCGGGTCGAGGTGGCGGCGGAGGGGTTCGAGGAGTACGTCGCCGGAGCGGGAGAGGCCACCGCCGACCACGACCAGCTCGGGGTCGACGGTCAGGACCAGCGCGGCGATTCCCTCGGCCAGGTCGTGCGCGTACTGCTCAACGGCCCAGCGGGCGGCCGGATCCCCGTCCCTGGCCCGCCCGAAGACATGCTCCGCCACCTCCTGCGGCAGCGTCCCCGGCGGCAGTCCCGGGCAGCCGGCCAGGTGCGAGGGCGCCCGGTGCCAGCCGACCAGCGGCAGTGCGCCTATCTCCCCCGCGGCCCCGCGCCGCCCCCGGTGCATGCGCCCGTCGAGCAGCATCCCAGCGCCGGTCCGCACCCCGGACAGCACGAACACCAGATCCGTGACGCCCTGCGCGAGCCCGTTCCAGCTCTCCGCCAGCGCCGCGAGATTGCAGTCGTTCTCCACCAGTACGGGACACCGGAAGGCCTCGCCCAGCTCCGCCGCGAGGTCCACCCCCACCCAGTCCGGCAGCCCGACGCAGAGCCGCACCACCCCCTCCGCCGTGACCACGCCCGTGGTCCCCACGCAGACGGCCGCGACCTCACCGGCCGCCAACCCGGCCTGCTTCAGGGCCTCTTCGACCACCGCCCGGGTGCCGGCCAGCCGCTCGGCCCGCCCGCAGTCGGCGGCCACCGGGCGGGTACAGGCGGTCACCACCGTGCCGTCCAGGGCGGCGACGGTGGCACGCACGCTGTACGAGCCGATGTCGACACCGAGCACATGACTGCCGGCGGCATGGAAGGCCACCAGCCGCGCCGGTCGCCCCATCTGCCCGGTTTCGGGCGGGAGTTCCTTGAGCCAGCCCGTCACCAGCAGCTCCTCCACCAGGCTCTCCACGGTGGGCCGGGACAGGCCCGCCCGCCGGGACAGCTCGGTCAGGCTGGTCGGCCCGCCGTCACGCACCGTGCGCAACGTGGTGACCAGGTTGATCCGGCGCAGGCGTGAGGTGTCGCCCCCATGCTGTGTCAAAACGTCACCACGGTTTCCCTTGACAGAGTCTGAACAGACAAATAAAAACAGTCTTCATTAGTAACTGGCAAGCAAGTCAAGGGATTTCCATGGTCACTCTCGCCGTCATCGGTGCGGGGCTGCGCGGACAGTGTTATGCCCGCCGCGCCCTGGAGACCGGGCGTGCCCGGGTCGTCGCGGTGGCCGAACCGGACCCGGACCGCCGCCGTGCGATGGCCGAGGAGCACGGCGTACCGGCGGAGCACACCTTCGCCGACTGGCGCGAGCTGCTCGCCCAGGATCGCCTCGCGGACGCCGCGATCGTCGCCACCCAGGACCGAATGCACCGTGAACCAGCGGTCAGAGCAGCGGAGTTGGGATACGACATCCTCCTCGAAAAGCCGATGGCGCACCGCGAGGAGGAGGCGCGCGCCATCGCCGAGGCGGCCGAGCGGCACGGCGTACTGCTCGCCGTCTGCCATGTCATGCGCTACACCCCGTACACCGCCGCCCTCAAGGAAATCGTCGACGGCGGCCGGATCGGCACGGTGGTGAACATCCAGCATCTGGAGCAGATCGGCTGGTGGCACCAGGCGCACTCCTTCGTGCGCGGCAACTGGCGCCGGGAGGACGAGTCGGCGCCGATGCTGCTGGCCAAGGCCTGTCACGACCTCGACTGGATCACGTACATCAAGGGAGAACTGCCCACGCGCGTCAGCTCGTTCGGCGCGCTCATCCATTTCCGTCCCGAGCAACGGCCCGAAGGTGCCGGCGACACCTGTGTGACCTGCCCGGTCGAGCGCAGCTGCGCCTACTCCGCCAAGCGGATCTATCTGGACTGCCTGGGAGACGAGGAGAAGGAGTTCTGGCCGCTGTCGGCCGTCACCGGCGCCCGCACCGAGGCGGGCGTGCTCGCCGCGCTGACGGAGGGCCCCTACGGCCGGTGCGCGTTCGCCGGCGGGAACGACGTGCTGGACAACCAGGTGGTGAGCCTGGAGTTCGCCGACGGCACGAACGCGACCTGCACGGTCACCGCGTTCGCCGCCCTGGAACACCGCAAGACGCGGGTCTTCGGCACTCTCGGATCGATCGAGGGCGACGGGGTGACCCTGCGCGTGCACGACTTCCTCACGGACACGGTGTCGGTCGTGGAGACCGGCGCCGGCGCGGACGCCTCGGCGGCGGCCGGACACGGCGGCGGGGACGTGACCATGTTCGACGCGTTCGTGGACGCCGTCGGAAAGCAGGATCCCTCCCTGGTGCTGACCAGCGGCTACGAGAGCCTCGCCACGCACCGTGTGGTCTGGGCGGCCGAACGGGCCCGGCGTACCGGCTCGGTGGTCACGCTGGACCCGGCCGTCGCACCGCGCACCCCGGCGACGTAAGAGCCCGTACCTGAACCCTTCGCACCACTGCGGCGTCCGCGACTCCGCCGCGCCCCGGCACCGACGCAAGACCCGCACCGACGCAAGACCCGCACTGACGCAAGACCTTGACCTCCCGAAGACGTGACGAAAGGCAGTTCACCATGCGCAAGTTGACGGCCGCACTGACCGTGGGCGCACTAGCCCTGACCGTGGGCGCGTGCGGGAAGAAGAACGGTGGCGGGGACAGCGCCGCCGCCGGCAAGGAGCTGGTGTACCGCTCCTCGTGGGGCGCGGACGAGCCGCAGGGCAAGGCCATCAAGGCGCTCTTCGACGACTTCGCCAAGGAGACCGGGACCAAGGTCGATGTGAAGTTCGTGGGGCGCAAGGGCAATGACAACCTGGCCACCGAAATGGCCGCCGGTCAGGGCCCGGACCTGTTCGACACCTCCACCGACACCATCGACAGGTTCGCCGCGCAGAATCTGGCCGCGCCGCTGGACGACGTACTGAAGAAGCGGGTCCCCGGGGAGGGCATGCCGGTCTCCGAGGTGCTGTCGAAGGCGGTGCGGGGTGCGTCCAGCACGGACAAGGGGCTGGCCTTCGTCCCGCACACGGTGATCTCCACGGCGGTGTGGTTCGACGCGGCCAAGCACCCGGTGAAGACGCCAAAAACGTGGGAGGACTTCGTCGCGTACCTGAAGGAGGCGAAGAAGGCCGGGCGTACCCCGATCGGCCAGGACGGCACGATCAACTTCTACAACGTGTACTGGTTCTACAGCGCACTGGTCCGGGCGAACGGCGAGGGAAGCATGAAGGCGCTCGCCACCGACCCGGCGGCCTGGGACCGGCCCGAAGTGCTTGAGGCGGCGAAGAAGGTGGAGCAGCTCGCCGCCGGCGGCTACTTCCAGAAGGACTTCATGGCCACCAAGTTCCCTGCCGCGCAAGATGGTTGGGCCCAGGGCGAGTACGACCTGAACATCAACGGAACCTGGCTGGCCGGCGAGACCAAGCCCAAGCTGGCCGCCGACGCCAAGGTGACCTCGTTCCAGCTGCCGGTGGGCGGCAAGGACTCGGTGGAGGTCGGCACGCTCGGCTGGGGCGTGAACGCCAAGGGGCACAACCCGGAGGTGGCGAAGGAGTTCCTGGCCTTCGCGCTGAAGAAGAAGTACGCCCGGGCCATGTCGGAGGGCGCGCTGAGCATCCCCGCGCGCGGCGACGTCCCCGCCCCGGCGCACCTGGCCGGGATACAGCAGGACGTGGCCGGGGCGAAGGCCACGCACCGGACGTACGACGCGGCGGCCAGTGACGCGAAGTGGTGGAACGACGTGTTCCTGCCGATCGACGACAAGCTGGTCTCGGGGAAGTCGGACGCGGCGGCGTTCGTCAAGGACGCCAAGGCCGCGACGGCCGCGTACCTGAAGAACAAGAGCTGACGCGATGGGGAACAGCACACTCGCCCCCGGGGTGAGGGGGCAGGCGGGCCCGGCATCCGGGGCCGCACCCGGTGACCCGTACGGGAAGAGCCCGTACAAGAAGAGGAAGGGCACGCTCCGGCCCGCCCGCGAGCGCGCCTTCTGGCCCTTCCTGCTCCCCGCCCTGCTCGGCTACAGCCTGCTCTTCGTGCTGCCCGCGCTCTACGGCTTCTGGGTGAGCCTCAACAAGTGGGCGGGTCCGGGCTCCGAGATGGAGTGGAAGGGGGCGGCGAACTACACCGCGCTGCTCAACAACGACGCCTTCCGCACCTCCTTCGTCAACACCTTCGTGCTGGCGCTGGCGGGCGGGGTCGCGGTCTTCGGCTTCACCTTCCTGTCGATGGTGGTGCTGCGGCAGGCGAAGGGCCGGGGGTTCATCCGCTCGGTGGTCTTCCTCCCCATGATCATTTCGCTGATCGCGGTGGGCGCGGCCATCGGCTTCCTGCTCAACCCGGGCGGCGCGGTCAACTCAGTCTTCGGCTGGCTGGGTCTGGATCCGCAGCCGTGGCTCGGCCCGGACATGGTGTTCCGGTGCGTGATCGGCGGTCTCGTCTGGTCCAGCACGGGCTTCTATGTGGCGCTGATGATGTCGGCGGCGGACTCCATTCCGCCGTACCTCTACGAGGACGCGAAGCTGATCGGCGCGACCAAGTGGGAGCAGTTCCGCTATATCACCCTGCCGCTGACCTGGGATGTCTTCGCGGTGTGCGCGGTGCTGTGGGTGGTCAACAGTCTGAAGGTGTTCGAGATCGTGATCGCCTTCACCACGGCGGGCACCCCGGGCAGCCCGCCGCTCCAGGCGCGGACGGTGGCGGTGCAGCAGTTCCTGTCGGTGACCAACAACGGCGGGGCGCCGGAGCTGGGTTCGGGGGCTGCGATGGGCGTGTTCGTGCTGATCGTGACGGCGGTGCTGGTGTGGCTGACCCGTCGTATCACCCGTCGTGAGCAAGTGGAGCTGTCGTGAGTACGGAAACCGTGGAAAGCAGTGGGGGCAGGAGTACGGGTGGTGGCGGAGGTACGAGTGGGGGTGAAGGTACCGGCGGTGCCAGGGGTACGTCCGTCTGGGCGCCCCGCCGGCTGTTCGGCGACCGTCTCGTCCCCGGGGCCACTTCGCTCGCCCTCTGGGCCTGGGTCGCCTTCAATCTCGCCCTGGTCGGCTGGATCGGCGTGCAGTCGCTGAAGGAGTCGGGCGAGGTCTGGCTCTCCCCCTTCGGGCTACCGGACAGCCCGCAGTGGAGCAACTACTCCACGGCGTGGAAGGCGGCCGGCTTCTCCTCCGCCGCGCTCACCAGCACCCTCCTCACCCTGGCCGGCTCCCTGCTGATCGTGGGTCTGGCCGCCCCCGCCGCGTACGTCCTGGCCCGCTCGACCCGGCGGGTGGCAGGCCCGCTGACCGGGTACTTCGCGATGGGCATGAGCATTCCGCTGCAGACCGTCATCATCCCGATCGTCGTCATCAAGCTCTCGGTGAGCAGCTTCATGATCGACTGGGTGACGGGCTGGTGGGACAACCGGATCACCCTGCTCGTCTTCCAGGTCGTCCTCTCCCTCCCCTTCACGGTCTTCGTCCTGACGGGCTATCTGCGCTCGCTGCCGCGCGAGATCGAGGAAGCCGCCGAACTCGACGGCGCGGGCCCGCTGCGCGCCTTCGTCCAGGTGATCCTGCCGATCGCCAAGCCCGCCATGACCACGGTCCTGGTCCTCAATGTGATCGGCCTCTGGAACGAGACCCTCCTCGCCCTCCTCATCACCCCGCTCCCGGAGGAACGGACTCTGCCCGCGGCCCTGTTGAGCCTCTACGGCAGCATGCAGTACAGCTCCGACTGGGGTGCCCTCTTCGCGGGCATCACGATCTTGGTATACCCGATGATCGTGTTGTACCTGTGGCTGGGGAGGCGCATCGTGGAAGGCATGACCGCGGGGATCGGGAAGTAGCACGAGGAGAGGGAACGGTGGTGCGACCTGCGGGGGGACTGATCTCGCACACCTCAACCCACCTCACGTCACATGCTGTTGGACGAGCGCACGCAAGGTCTCGAAGGCGGGCTTGGGGGTGTAGTCGTCGGTGGTGAGGCCGAACTGGTGGAAGAGGCCGGGGTTGGCGCTGTCGGCGTCGCGCAGGGCGAAGTGGGTGTAGCCGCTCAGGTTGAGTTCCTCGGCGTGCGCCGCGACCGTGTTGACCACGGTGCCGACGACCTCGGCCTGGCGGTCCGGGGTGCGGTCGGGGCCGGTGGGCCAGCCGTGTTCGGTGAGGTGCAGGGGGAGGTGGCCCAGACCGGCCGGGGCGAGCACGGCGTCACGGTGGTGGCGGAGGAGTCCTTCGATGCCGGACGCGAGGTCGGCGGGGGGTACGGGGTGGAAGACGTCGGGGAAGAAGTCCAGCCCCACGTAGTCGAGTTGCGTGATGAAGCCGGGGCCGCCGAGGGTGGTCAGTTCGGTGGCGAAAGCGGTGGCCGGGCCGAAGAGGACCGTGGTGTTGAAGCCGACGCGCAGGTGAGTGAGGCCGAGTTCGCGGGCGTGTGACCTGGCTGCCGCGACCCCCTGGACGATCGCTTCCAGGACCCGGGGGTAGTGCCCGTCGAGGGTGGGGTTGCCAGTGACGTTGGGCTCTTCCGTCACTTGGAGGGTGTCCATGAACTCGCCGTACTGGGTGATGAGTTGGCGCAGGAAGGCGCAGTAGCCGGCTACGTTCCCGGCGGCCGACCGGTACTGGGCCACCAGGTCCAGGCGGCGCCCTTCGACCGCGTACTGTGCCGCGTCGGCCGGGGTCGCGGTCGGGTGCGGCCCGTCGGGCGGGGTGGTGTCGTCGAAGCCGACGTACGCGCGCACCAGGAAGGGGTGGCCGGGGCGGCCCTGCAACCGGTTCAGCGCTTCGGTGACCCGGGCCGGGTCGTCGGGCGGTCCACCGGCCAGGCCTCCGGCGTCGTCACCGGTGACCCCGCCGGGGTAGATGCCGAAGAGCAGTCCCGCGCCGGATGTCGTCGTCACGCCTTGGTCTCCTTCTTCTCTGTCCGCTCTGCCGGTGCGGTGGTGCCGGGCGCTGTGGCGGTGTCGGCCGGTGCGGTGGTGGCGGGCCAGGGCAGTGCTCCGGTGCGGATGTCGTCGGCGACCGACCCGATCCAGGCGAGTTCCGCGCGGGCCTGGCCCAGGGCGTACTCGGCCTCGATGACGTACAGCCGGGGCACCCCTCCCGCGAGGGCGTCCGCGAGACGCTTCTCGTCGTCTTCGGTACGCCGCCGGAGGCGCTCGCCGCGCTCGGCGAGGGCCGCGATCGCGCCGTCGGGGCCGAGGGCGCCGAGGTAGGAGACGGCGCCGAGGAACGCGGAGAACTCCCGCTCGGGGTTACGGATGTGGGAGTCGAGCCGGCGCACCAGCTCCGTGCGCCCCGCCGGGGTGAGTCCGTACACGGTCCGCTCGGGGCGGTTGCCCGCGCGCTCCTGCCCCTCGGCGGCCACCCATCCGGCCCCGGTCATCGCGGCGACGGTGTTGTAGAGGGTGCCACGGGTCATCGCCGCCGCGTGGCTGTCGCTGCGCTTCCGCAGCTCGGACAGCATGTGGTACGGGTGCATGGGTTGCTCGACGAGCAGGCCGAGCACGGCGAGGACGATCGGGTTGTCCAGGGCTCTACGTGGCATGGCCGAACTCTAACAGTCTAAATAGACTAATAAGCCGGTCGGCGAGGATCGCACACTCAGATGTTCACTCGAACAGAGATATGTTAGAAATGGGGCATGGGAGTAGCCAATCGTCTCGACCTGACCCTGCGCCTGGTGCAGAGCAGCCCCGACCGGGTTTCCGTGTCC
Source organism: Streptomyces sp. NPDC051561 (assembly GCF_044454195.1). Classification (NCBI taxonomy): domain Bacteria; kingdom Bacillati; phylum Actinomycetota; class Actinomycetes; order Kitasatosporales; family Streptomycetaceae; genus Streptomyces; species Streptomyces sp. NPDC051561. The sequence goes on from NZ_JBITDM010000001.1 coordinate 517,947, forward strand.
GAGCTCGCGCACCGGCTGGGGGTCTCCGACATGACCGTCCGCCGCGACCTGGCGGAACTGGAGCGCCAGGGCCTGGTGAAGAGGGTGCACGGTGGCGCGGTCGCCGCCCGGGCGCGCGAGGACGGCGCCGGGTTCGCCGCCCGGGAGCCGTGGCAGTCCGCCACCAAGGACCGCCTCGGCGAGGCGGTCGCCGAGCTGATCGAACCGGGGTCGCGGGTGCTGCTGGACGCGGGCACCACGACCGTGCACGTCGCCGGGCACCTGGCGGCGCGGGCCCCGCTGACCGTGGCGGTGCTCAGCGTTCAGGCGGCGGTACGGCTCGCCGACCGGCCCGGCATCGAGTTGCTGGTGGTGGGCGGGCGGTCCCGTCCCGGTGAGCGTTCGCTGGTGGGGCCGCTGGCGCTCCGTACCCTCGAAGCCCTCGCGTTCGACTGCTTCGTCATGTCGATCGGCGGGGTGCACGGGGAGCACGGCTGGTCGGAGTTCTCACTGGACGACGCGGCGGTCAAACAGGCAGGCCTGGCGCAGTCGGCGCGCACGGTGGCGGTCGCGGACGCGACCAAGCTCGGGGTGCGCTCCTTCAGCCGGGTCGCGGCACCGGGCGCGGTGGACACCTTCGTCACCGACACCGCCGCCGAGGACGCGGGCACCCACCCGCACGGGCCCGAGACGCTCGCGGCGCTGCGGGACGCGGGAGTGCGCACGCTCCTCGTATAGGCCTCCCCCTGGGTCTCCCCGTCAACTCCCCCCTCGTACAAAGGAACTGAGCACATGCCAAGCCTGATGATCCTCGTCGCCGGACCCTACAGATCCGGTACCGGCGACGACCCGGCAAAGCTCCACGCCAACGTCACCGCCATGAACGAGACCGCGCTCACCCTCTACCGGGCCGGTCATCTTCCGGTCACCGGCGAGGCGTTGGCGCTGCCCCTGCTGGAAACGGCGGGCAGCGCCGGTCCCGGCGACGACCTCTACGACGAGATCTTCCACCCGGTCGCCCAGCGGCTCCTGGCCCGCTGCGACGCCGTACTGCGGATCGGCGGCCCCTCCGAGGGCGCGGACCTCATGGTCGCGCAGGCCCGCTCCCGGGGCGCGGCGGTCTTCACCGGCCTCGACGAGATCCCGGCCGCCTCATGAACGCCGTCGGCACTCCCGGACTGGACCTCCCCGACCGGCGTGGACGCACCGGCCTGGACAGCCACGGCCGCGACCTGACCGGCAACCCCGACGTCCGCGTCCGCGACGTGGAGGTGCTGTCCTGCGACTGGTACGTACTGCGCAGGACCACCTTCGACTTCCGCCACAGTGACGGGAGTTGGAGCCGCGAGCAGCGCGAGACGTACGACCGGGGCGACGGCGCGACCATCCTGCTGTACAACCCCGAGCGCGCGACCGTGCTGCTCACCCGGCAGTTCCGGCTGCCCGCGTACGTCAACGGCCACCCGGACGGCATGCTCGTCGAAACCGCCGCCGGCCTGCTCGACGGCCACAGCCCCGAAGAGGCGATCCGCCGCGAGGCCGCCGAGGAGACCGGCCACACGGTCGGCACCCCGCAGCGTGTCTTCGAGGTCTATATGAGCCCCGGCTCGGTCACCGAGCGCCTGCACTTCTTCGCCGCCCCGTACGGCGGCCACCCCGCCACCTCGGAGGGTGGCGGGGTGGCCGCCGAGGGCGAGGACATCACTGTTCTGGAACTCCCCTTCACCGAGGCCCTGCACCGCATCAGGACGGGCGAGATCGCGGATGCGAAGACCATCATGCTGCTCCAATGGGCAGCGCTGGACGGCCCGTTCGCGCCTCTGCCCTGAGGACCTGAGGAACCTGAGGACCTGAGGAAGCGGGCGGACCCTCCCGCCCCAGGCCCCAGGCCTCAGGCGGATTCGAGGACCGGGCGGATCTCGATCGCCTCCGGGGTCGGGAAGCCACGGGCCAGCTCGACGGCTTCGGCCCGGTCCGCCACCTCCAGCAGGAACCAGCCACCGAGGGTCTCGGCACCGGCGTGCACCGGTCCTTCGGTGACCGCCGGCGCACCGTCGGCCGTCTTGCGCACGGTGACCGGCGGCTGCCCCGCGGTGTCCAGCGCGTCGCCGCCCACCAGCTTGCCGGCGGCGGCCACCTCGCCTATCCAGGTCTCGTACGTCTTGCGGTAGGCCTCCCGGTCGGCCTGGATGAGGGCGCGCGAGGCGTCGGTCTCGAAGATCACGAGTGCGAATTTCATGGTCGTCCCTTTCGGTGGAGACGTCGGGGTGGTGAACTCAGCCTTGCGCGGGCTCAGTTCGGGTTCCGTGCGGCGGCGATGCGCGCGACGTCCCGCGGGGAGCCGCCCATGATGGTGTGGGCGTGCTCGGTGACCAGCTCGGCGGGCCAGTGCCACCAGGCGGCCTCCAGGAGCAGCTCGACGCCGGTGTCCGTGAAGCGCCGGCGGATCGGCTTCGCCGGGTTGCCGCCGACGATGGTGTAGGGCGGTACGTCGGCGGTGACCATGGCCCCGGCCGCGACGATGGCGCCGTCACCGATCCGGACCCCGGGCATGACGGTTGCCCCGATTCCGAACCACACGTCGTTGCCGATCACCGTGTCGCCGCGGCTCGGCATGCCGGTGACCAGGGCGAGGGTCCGCTCGGCCCACTCGCCGCCGAACATGGTGAAGGGGTAGGTGGACACCCCCATCGTCGGGTGGTCGGCGCCCGCCATCAGGAACCGGGTGCCGGCGGCGATCGCGCAGTACCTGCCGATGATCAGCCGCTCGGTGCCGTAGGCGTACAGCACATTGCGCTCGGCGAAGGAGGTCGCGCCGTCGGGGTCGTCGTAGTAGGTGAAACGGAAGCCGTCCTGGCCCGGGTGCCGTCGAGGCCCGCGCACTTGGTGGCGAGGGTGAGCCGGTGGAAGTCCGACCAGCCACCCTGACGTGGGGCGTTCGGCGTCGCGCGCGCGTGGGACCGGGCTCCCTCCGGGTGTGATCCTCATGGCGAACACCCTTGCACGATCCTCCGGTTGCCCGCTTGCGCGGCGGCATTGTCAGACCTCTCCGCTACCGTCTCCCCCATGACCCAATTCGTACTGGTGGCAGGCGCGTGGCTCGGTTCCTGGGTGTGGGACGAGGTGGTGACCGGGCTGCGGTCCGCCGGGCACGGGGCGCATGCGGTGACGTTGTCCGGCCTCGCGGACAGGCGCGACGCGCAAGGGGGCGCGTCGATCGGGCAGCAGCAGCATGTGCGGGACATCGTCGGGGAGATCGAGCGGCTCGATCTGCGGGACGTGGTACTGGTCGGGCACAGTTACTCGGGGATTCCGGTGGGGCAGGCGGCCGAGCGGATCGGGGAGCGGCTGGCCCGGTTGGTGTTCGTGGATTCCAATGTGCCGACGGACGGGCAGGCGTTCGTCCGGGCGGCACCGGACCCGCGCCGGGAGCCGATGGTGAAGGCACTCGCGGAGAACGCGGGATTCTGGCCGCCGCCGCCCGCGTCCGACATCGCGGACCAGGATCTGAGCGAGGAGCAGCTCGCGCGCTTCCTGGCCGGCGCGACTCCGCACCCGGGGGCCTCGTTGACCGAACCGGCGGTGCTTGAACGCCCCTTGGGTGAGCTTCCGGCGACGTACCTCAAGTGCCTGATGGACTGGCCCGAGCCGAGCGAGGACGTGGTGGAGCTGCTGACGAGCGAGCGCTGGGAGCTGGTGGAGATGAACACCGGGCACTGGCCGATGCTCTCCCGCCCGCAGGAGCTGGTGGAGGTGCTGCTGGCCGCGGCGGAGAAGTCGGAGCGCGCGGGGTAGGGCGGCGGGACAGGGCGGCGCGCGGGACTGGGCGGAGGCGGCACCACCGGCGACCCTTGACCGGCCTTCCGGCGCGTGCCTAATCTGCCGTGAACATCCGACATAGTGAACGCAGTTCGACATTTCGAACACCCTCCTTCGAGCGCACAACCAGGACAGGAGCCCCGGTGTCAGCAATACCCGTGTGGAGCGTCGACCCCCGTACCGGCGAGCAGCGCGAGCAGGCCGCGGTGGAGGCCACCGACGCGTCCGTCGACGCGGCGGTCCGCGCCGCCCACGCCGCACGCGGTGCGCTCACCGACCGAGCCGTCCGGTCCGCCTTCCTGCGTACCGCCGCAGACCTCCTCGATGCGGCACGCGACGAACTCGTCCCCCTCGCGGACGCCGAGACGGCCCTCGGCGCGGCCCGCCTGAACGGTGAACTCACGCGCACCTGCTACCAGTTGCGGTGCTTCGCCGACTCCGTCGACGAGGGCGCCTTCCTCGACATCATCATCAGCCACCCCGACGCCACGGCCACTCCCCCGGTCCCCGACCTGCGCCGCCTCAAGGTCCCGCTGGGTGTCGTCGCCGTCTACTCGGCCTCCAACTTCCCCTTCGCCTTCTCCGTCGCGGGCGGCGACACCGCGAGCGCACTGGCCGCGGGCTGCCCGGTGGTGGTCAAGGCCCACCCGGACCACCCGGCCACCTCCGAGGCCACCGTCGCCGTACTGCACCGGGCCGCCGCCCAGCACGGCCTCCCCGAGGGCGTCGCCGCCCTGGTCCACGGCTTCGACGCGGGCCTCGCGCTGGTCCGCCACCCGCTGGTCGCCGCCGCCGGTTTCACCGGTTCGGTACGCGGCGGACGCGCCCTCTTCGACGCGGCGGCGGCCCGCCCCACCCCGATCCCCTTCCACGGCGAACTGGGCTCGCTCAACCCGGTCCTGGTGACCGGCGCCGCGGCCACCGAGCGTGCCGAGGAGATCGGCGCCGGGCTCGCGGGCTCGATGACGATGGGCGTCGGCCAGTTCTGTGTGAAGCCGGGGCTGGTCCTGGTCCCCGCGGGCGCATCCGGCGACGGGCTCCTGAAGTCCCTCACCCAGTCCCTCGCGGACGTCGCGCCCGGCGTCCTGCTGGACCACCGGATGCGCGACAACTTCATCGCCGGAGTCGCCGAACGCGCCGAACTCCCCGACGTGGAAACCCCGGTGACCCCGGGCCCGGGTGACGCCCACTCCGTCGCCACCGGTGTCCTCACCCTCCCCGCGAGCAGGCTCACCGACCCGGACGGCACCGCCCACGACCTCCTCCTGGAGGAGTGCTTCGGCCCGGTCACCGTCGTCGTACGGTACGAGGACGTGACGGAGGCGGAAGCGGTCCTGGACCGCCTGCCCGGCAACCTCACCGCCACCCTGCACATCTCCTCCGAGGAGGCCGAGTCCGGCAGCGCGGCAGGCCTCCTCGCCCGTCTCACCCCCCTGGCCGGTCGCGTCCTGGTCAACGCCTGGCCCACCGGCGTCGCCGTCGCCCCCGCCCAGCACCACGGCGGCCCCTACCCGGCCACCACCTCCACGTCCACCTCGGTGGGCCTGACCGCTGCCGAGCGCTGGCTGCGCCCGGTCGCGTACCAGAACACCCCCGAGGCCCTGCTGCCGCCCGAGCTGCGCGAGGACAACCCGCTGGGGCTGCCGAGGGTGGTGGACGGCCGCAGGGAGGGCTGACCCCGCCCGGGCACACACCCGGACGCGCACGCGCAAAGGGCCCCCGCCGGCGAGGAAGTCACCGGCGGGGGCCCTTTCATGGTGCGGCGGTCACCCGCGGCTCTACTGGTAGCTCACGTCCGAGGGCTGGTAGCGGCAGTGGGTGCCGTCCGGGCCGCTGCCCGTCTGGACGGGCTCCTTGCCGGTGTTGTTGCCGGTGAAGCGGACGCACGGCTTGACCTTCTGCTTGCCGTCGCCGTGGATGCGGACGTTGCGCAGCGAGGCGGTGTCGCCGTAGTTGGTGTTGATGCCGATCAGCGAGTTGGCGGGGACCGTCGCGTCGATGTCGTTGACCAGGATGGTGCGCCGGTACTGGGTCTTGCAGTTGCCGCAGGAGCGGACCAGCTTGCCGAAGTCGGCCACCTGGAACTTGGAGACGGCCAGTTTGCCCGCACCGTTGAACTGGAAGACCTTGTCGGACGCCTTGCGGGCGCCGCCGCCGTACACCTTGTAGACGGCGTCCGCGACTTGCCCTTGAAGCTGGCGGCGTCCTCGCCGACGTCCTCCCACCAGACGTTCTGCAGGGTGCAGCTGCCGAGGCAGTGCACGCCGTCGGCGGCCGGGGAACCGAGGACGACGTTCTTGAGGACCGCGCCGTCCGCGAGCTCGAAGAGCGGGGCCTGGCCCTCGTCCTGGCCTCCGTCACCGAGGTCTCCGCTGCCGAAGTGCCGCTTCAGGCCGCCGTCGTACGTGCCGGAGACCTTGACCGTGGCGGCGACGGGCTTGCTGCCTGTCGGGGTCGGCCAGGCGGCCGGGGCCTTGGCCGCCGCCGGGACGGCCTTCGCCGGGACGGCGGACGGGGCGGGGGCCTTCGCCGCGTCGGCGGAGGGAAGCAGGCCGGTGGTGACGAGGGTGCCCGCGGCCAGTGCGGCGACGCCGGTGAGGGCGATGAGGGAACGCCGGCGGGCGGTGCGCCGGCGGTGCGAACGCGGCTGCTCGTGCGTGGGGGCGTGCGGGGTCGTACGGTCTCGTGGAGTCATCCGGGGGGTCCGTTCGTCGACGGTGGGGGGACGGGCCCGGCTTCTGCCGGTCGTCGCTCTCTGGTTGCCGCCGCCGGGAAAAGGGTTGCCGCCGGACCGGAACTATTTTCCGGGCCTCGAAAGGGCCTGCCGCGGAGTGCTCAGGGGGCGCTTCAGCGGGCCGGGTAGAAATCCCCCCGTACCTCGGCCTCCTGACCGCCCACGGCCGTCGTGGTCACCGAGTAGCGGTCGCCGCCCGCGTCCCGGCCGCCCTTCGCGTGGACGTACTGCCCGGCGGTCCGGTGCTCACCCACGGGCACGGTACGGCCGGGCCTGAGCGTCCACCGGTAGACGAACTCACCCCGTTCCTCCCGCACCGAGAAGGTGACGTCCTCCTTGGGCAGGGTCGTCCAGCCCGCCGGTTCCGCCAGGCCCGGGGTGCGGGCGATCCGGAGTTCGACGGTGAGCGCGGTGAGGGGGGTGCCGGTCTTGAAGGTGACGTTGCTCTGCGCCCAGACGTCGTTGCTGTGCGGATCGACCGAGCCGTCGCTCCAGAGCCGGCCGTCGCGGGTACGGGTGCCGCCGGGCGGCGGGACGGAGGGCGGCGAGGCGGTCGGCGGCGGGGCGGCGGGCAGCGGGGCGGTGGGCGATGCGGCGTCCGTGGTGGAGGTGGCCGGCGGCGGTGTGGTGGCGGTATGTACCCGGGAGTCGTCGTGCAGCAGACCGGACACGCCGTACCCGCCCGCGACCAGGACGCCCGTCACGGCGGCCGTGACCACGGCGATACGGGGCCAGGAGGCGCGCCGCCCCCGAGAGCCCCCTACGGCAGACGCACCCGCACCGCCCGGCACGGATCCCCGCACCCCGGTGTCCGGACCTGTCCCCTGCGCCATACCGCGCTCGACGCGCCCGAGGATGCGGGCACGGTCGGGCCGGTGGGACGCGGCGGCCCCTCGCAGCTCGGCCCGCAGGCGCCCCTCGCCTCCGCCGCCGCACTCGCCCTCGGTCTTGCCCATGGCGGCTACTTCTCCCCTCCGGCGAGCTCCGCCACGGCCCGGTCGCCGAGCAGTCGCTCCAGCTGTGCCATTCCCTTGGAGGTCTGACTCTTCACGGTACCCACGGAGATCCCGAGGGCGCGGGCGGTGTCCTGTTCGGACAGGTCGAAGGCGTGCCGCAGGACCACACAGGTGCGTTTGCGGAACGGCAGCCGGCGCAGCGCCTCCCGGACGTCGACCACGACGGTGATGTCGGGGGCCTCCACGCGTTCGGTGTGCCGTGCCCCGAAGAGGGCCATCCTGCGGCGTTCGCGGACGGCGCTGCGGATGCGGCCGCGCACCAGGTTGGCGAGGATGCCGCGCGCGTACGCGGCCGGGTGGTCGGCGCCGCGGACCCGGTCCCAGCGGTGCCATACGGCCAGCAGCGCATCGGCGGCCAGGTCGTCGGCGGCGTCCGGCTCACCGCTCAACAGGTGTGCCAGTCGGGCGAGTTCGTCGTAGTGGCGCTCGAAGAACTCGTGGAACTCCGAGGCGGCGGCCTCGTCCCCCGCCCCGCGAGCCCGGTCCTTCACCCCGCGAACGGTGGGACGGGCAGCCCCTGTCCGGCGTCCGCCAGTACCAGCAGTGAGCCCGCGAACGGGTGCGGCCGGTCGAGTCCGGTGCGGGCGGTGGTGACGTACAGGTCGCGCAGTCCCGGGCCGCCGAAGGCGCACGCGGTGGGGCGGGTCACGGGCAGCGTGATCGTGCGGTCGAGGGCTCCGGCGGGGGTGTAGCGGCGGATCTGGCCGCCGTCCCAGAGGGCGACCCAGACACAGCCCTCGGCGTCGACGGTGAGTCCGTCGGGGAACCCCGCTCCGGCTTCGACCTCGACGAACGTACGCCGATCGCCGGGCAGTTGGCCGTCCGTCGCGCATACGTCGATACGTCGGGTGGGGCTGTCCACGTAGTAGACCAGCGAGCCGTCGGGGCTCCAGCCGGTGCCGTTGCTGACCGCGACGGACGGGAAGAGGGGCACGGCCCGGCCGTCGGCGGATATCCGGGTCAGGTTGCCGCCGCCCGGCGCTTCGTCGTAGCGCATCGTGCCCGCCCAGAGCGAGCCGTCGGGGGCGACGGCGGCGTCGTTGCCGCGTCGGCCGGGCGTCGGGTCGTGGTGCAGCCAGCGGAAGTTCGAACCGTCGGCGTCGTAAGTGGCCACACCGTCGCGGAGGTTGACCACCATCCCGCCGCCCGCGCGTGGTTTCGCCGCGCCGATGTGCTGTTCGGTGGCCATGACGGTGCGGCGGCCGGATTCCGGGGCGTAGGTGTGGATGCGGGAGGCCAGGATGTCCACCCAGATCAGGCGTCGCCCGGCCGCGTCCCAGGTGGGGCCTTCGCCGAGCGCGGCCCGCTCCCGTACGGCGATCTCGACCGCCGGGCCCTTTGCCCGCGTCTTCACCGGCGGTCGCACCTTCGCCTCCGCCGCCACCTTCACCGTGCGCCTCCCCGGTACCCCAGGCGCAGCGACAGGTCCGCCGCTCCCTTGGCCGCCAGCTCCCCCAGTTGCTCCTCCCGTTCGTCGCTCCACCGGCTCATCGGCACGGACACCGACAGTGCGGCGACGACCCGGCCAGAGCTGTCGCGCACCGGAGCGGCGACACAGCTGACGTCCGGGTTGGACTCCCGGTGCTCGACGGCGATGCCGCGCGCCCGGATGGTGCCGAGGACGACGCGCAGGGCCTCCGGGTCGGTGATGCTGTGAGGGGTCATCGCGGTGAGTTCGAGGCCGGCGATACGGGCGTTGAGCTCACCCTCCGGGAGGGAGGCCAGCAGCATCTTGCCGACGGAGGTGCAGTGCGCGGGGAGTCTGCGGCCTGCGGCGGAGACCATCCGGACGGCGTGCGTGGAGTCGACCTTGGCGATGTAGATGACGTCGGCGCCCTCCAGGACGGCGACGTGGACGGTCTCGTCGCAGGTCTGCGCGACCTCGACGGCGACCCGCCGCCCCTCGGCGGCGAGGTCCAGCTCCTCGGCGTAGCGGCTTCCCAACTGGTAGTTGCGCAGACCCAGTTGGTAGCGTCCGGGCTGCTCGGGGACGGCCGACAGGTAGTTGCGGGCGGCGAGTGTGGTGACGAGTTCGTGCACGGTGGTGCGGGGAAGCCCGAGCTTGCGGGTGATGTCCGGCGCGGAGAGCGTGCCGTCGCCCTCCAGGAACAGTTCGAGTATGTCCAGTGCCCTGGTCACTGCGGGAACCTGACGTCCCATGCCGACCACCCACCCCTCTGCGCGCCTGCTGTTCGAAATTCCGGTCACCGATCGGTATGACGAACACAGATTAGCCTCGGCCCGCCCACGTGAGCAACGCCTTCCGTGATGATCAGCCGCCGAACTCCGATGCGCGCCAGACCCATTGACACCCTCCGGACCTGCTGACTACCGTCACGCCCACATTTCGAACACGTGACGAAATATCGAACGAGCTCGATCGAGGAGCAACTGCCGTGCGCATCACGGGAATCACCACCCATATCGTCGGAACGCCCTGGCGGAATCTCACCTATGTCCTGGTCCACACCGATGAGGGCCTCACCGGTGTCGGCGAAACACGCATGCTCGGGCACACCGACGCACTCACGGGATACCTCGCCGAGGCCGCGGCCAACCACATCGTCGGCTCCGACCCCTTCAACACCGAGGACCTCGTCCGCCGCATGAAGTACGGCGACTACGGGCGGGCCGGCGAGATCGTCATGTCCGGCATCGCGGTCGTCGAGATGGCCTGCTGGGACATCAAGGGCAAGGCGCTGGGCGTGCCGGTCTGGCAACTGCTCGGCGGGAAGGTGACCGACCGCGTCAAGGCGTACGCGAACGGCTGGTACACCACCGAGCGCACCCCGGAGGCATACCACAAGGCCGCGGCGGCGGTCATGGAGCGCGGCTACCGGGCCCTGAAGATCGACCCGTTCGGGACCGGGCACTTCGAGCTCGACGCCGAGCAGAGCCGTTACGCGGTCTCGCTGATCGAGGCGGTGCGCGACGCGATCGGCCCGGACACCGAGCTGATGCTGGAGATGCACGGCCGGTTCAGCCCCTCGACGGCGGTACGGCTGGCCAGGGAACTGGCCCCCTTCAAGCCCGCCTGGCTGGAGGAGCCGGTTCCGCCGGAGAACCTGAAGGCCCTGGAGAAGGTGGCCGGCAAGGTCGACATCCCGATCGCGACCGGCGAGCGGATCCACGACCGGATCGAGTTCCGCGAACTCTTCGAGTCGCAGGCCGCCGACATCATCCAGCCCGACCTCGGCCACATCGGCGGCATCCTGGAGACCCGGAAGCTGGCCGCCACCGCCGAGACGCACTACACGCTGGTCGCCCCGCACAACGTGGGCGGCTCCGTGCTGACCGCCGCCTCCCTCCAACTCGCCGCCTGCACACCGAACTTCAAGATCCTGGAGCACTTCAACGACTTCGCCGACGCGGAGATCAAGAAGGTGGTCAAGGGCGCCCCGCAGGTCGACCCGGAGACCGGCTGCTTCGAGATCTCGCACGCGCCGGGCCTGGGCGTGGAGCTGGATGTGGACGCGGCGGCCGAATTCCCGCAGCAGCAGGCGCGGTTCGACCTGTGGGCCGAGGGCTGGGAGAAGAGGGCACCGAAGTGAGCCGCTCCCTCGTCATCGACGCCCCCGGCCGGCACCGGCTGATCGAGCGGGAACCGGCCGGCCCCGGCCCCGGCGAGGTGCTCGTCCGGGTGGCCGCCGCCGGGATCTGCATGAGCGACCGCGAGGTGTACGACGGCCGTCGCGACGCGGGCTTCGTCCGCTACCCCGTCGTGCCGGGCCACGAGTGGTCCGGCACGGTCGAGGCGGTCGGCGCGGGTGTGGACCCGGGGCTGGTCGGGCGGCGTACGGTCGCCGAGGGCTTCCGGGCGTGCGGGACGTGCGCGCGCTGCCGGTGCGGCGAGACCAGCCTGTGCGAGGGCGGATACGCGGAGACCGGCTTCACCGAGCCGGGCGCCTTCGCCGACCATCTCACCGTCCCGGCCCGTCTGCTGCACCTCCTTGACAACGATGCCAACCTTGCCGCTGCTGCCCTCCTGGAGCCCGCAGCCGTGATCGCGGCCGCCGTGCGGACCGGGCGTCCGCGCCCCGGTGAGCGGGTGGCGGTGGTCGGGGCGGGGACGCTCGGGCTGCTCGCCGTACAGCTGCTCGCCGCCTCCTCGCCCGCCGGGCTGACGGTGATCGATCCGCGTGCGGCGCGCGGTGCGCAGGCGAAGCTCTTCGGCGCGGTGGACGCGCTCACGCCGGAGGCGGCCAAGGACGCGTACGGCAGCTTCGACCTGGTGCTGGAGACGGCCGGGGCGCCGAGCACGGCCGCCTCCTCGTGCCTGCTGGCGCGGCGGGGCGGGCGGGTGGTGCTGACCGGGATGTTCACGCCGGGTGCGGTGGGCATCGATCCGGTGCATCTGTCGCTGAGCCAGCTGGAGATCAGGAGCGTCTTCGGGGCGCCGTCCTCGGCCTGGTCGGACGCGGTGCGGGCCTTCGGGCTCGGGCTGCTGGACCCGGCGCCGCTGATCACCCACGAGTTGCCGCTGGAGCGGTTCGCGGAGGCGATCGCGCTGGTGGGCGGGGGCGATCCGGGGGTGGGGAAGGTGCTGCTGCGTCCGTAGCCCGGGGTCCTGCGGTGTGCCCCTTGCGACACCCGTACCCGGTCGCTGACACCCATCCTCCCGACCATCATCCGAAATCTCGAACATCGAAAGCAGGGCACCATGCCCCAGCAGAGCAGTACGCCTCAGCAGAGCAGTACGCCCCGGCAGAGCACCACACCCCGGCAGAAACCTGTCCCCCGCCGCCCCGGCGCAGACGCCCTCGCCCGTATCGGCCACGACTTCCCCGCCACCGACCTCGCGGACACCTCCGCGCACTCCTTCCCCGACGGCGGCACCTGGCGCACCGAAATCCCTTCCGTGGAGGGTCCGGAGGCGCTGGCCGTCGTACTGAAGGAGAGCGCGCAGCTGGACGTGCCCGTCCACCGGATCAGCCAGGGCAGCGGCATCTGGATGCTCCGGGACGACGAGATCACCGAGATGGTGGAGGCCTGCGCTGCCCGCGAGATCGAGCTGTGCCTGTTCACCGGGCCGCGCGGCACCTGGGACATCGGCGGCTCCACCCGCAGCGACTCCGGCGGCGCCGGGCTGCGCGCCCGTGGCCACGACGCACTCGCCGGGTGCGTCGAAGACGCCCTGCGCGCAACGGGGTTGGGGGTGCGCTGCCTGCTCGTCGCCGACGAGGGCGTGCTGTGGACGCTGCACCGGATGCGGGTGGCCGGGCTGCTGCCCGCCGACACCACGCTCAAGCTCTCCGCGCTCACCGGGCCGGTGAACCCCGCCTCGTACGAGGTCTACGAACGCCTCGGCGCGGACTCCCTCAACGTCCCCTCCGACCTGACCCTCGACCACCTCACCGAGATCCGCCGGGTCAGCCGGGCGCCCATGGACATGTACGTCGAGGCGCCGGACGACCTCGGCGGCTACATCCGGATGTACGAGGCGGCCGAGCTGATCCGGCGCGGCGCCCCGCTGTATCTGAAGTTCGGGCTGAGCCGCTCGCCGGGGATCTACCCGTACGGCGCCCAGCTGCGCGAGACCGCCCTGGCCACTGCCCGCGAGCGGGTCCGCCGCGGCCGTCTCGTACTGGATCTGCTGGCCCGGCACGGCGCGGACGGCGGAATGTCGCCGCTGGGCGCCAGGCACCCGGGGGAACTCCGCCGCTTCCCCACCACCTCCGCGGCCACCCCCGCCGCGGACACATCCGCACCGGAAGGACTCTGACCCGTGCGAAAGCGCACCCCCGGCACACCCGGCACCCCCCTCGCACCCCCCACTCCCCCCACCCTCCGCAGCCGCCCCACACGCCTCGCCACCGCAGCCGTCACCCTGCTGCTCCTGACCTCCCTCGCCGCCTGCGGCCAGGAGGCCAGGGGTGGCAGCCGCTACAAGGCGGACACCGGCAAGGGCGGCACCATCGGTCTTGCGATGCCCACCAAGTCGTCCGAGCGCTGGATAGCCGACGGCCAGAACATGGCCAAGCAGTTCCAGAAGGCCGGCTACCAGACCGACCTCCAGTACGGCGACGACAAGGTCGAGAACCAGATCGCGCAGATCGAGAACATGATCACCAAGGGGCGCAAGCTGCTGGTGGTCGCCGCGATCGACGGCTCCGCGCTCACCGAGGTCCTCAAGCGCGCGCACGACGCGGGCATCCCGGTGATCAGCTACGACCGGCTGATCCTGGGCACGGCGAACGTCGACTACTACGCCTCGTTCGACAACGAGCGCGTCGGCGAGCTGGAGGGCCAGTACATCGTCGACAAGCTGAAGCTGGGCGAGCCGTCCGAGGACTCCGGCGAGAAGCACTCCATCGAGCTCTTCGCGGGATCTCCCGACGACAACAACACCAAGTACTTCTGGAACGGCGCCATGAAGGTGCTGGGGCCCTATCTGGCGACCGGGCAGCTCAACGTCCGCAGCAAGCAGACCCAGCTCAACCAGGCCACCACCCTGCGCTGGGACGGCGGCACCGCGCAGAAGCGGATGGACGACCTGATCAGCAAGAACTACGGCGACCAGCGAGTGGACGCGGTGCTCTCGCCGTACGACGGCATCTCCATCGGCATCATCTCCGCCCTCAAGAGCGCCGGTTACGGCACCAAGGGCGGCCAGCCGCTGCCCGTGGTGACCGGGCAGGACGCGGAGCTGGCGTCGGTGAAGTCCATCATCGGCGGCGAGCAGACCATGACCGTCTTCAAGGACACCCGCAAGCTGGCCGCGCAGGCGGTGGCGATGGGAGACGCCGTACTCAACGGCAAGAAGCCGCAGGTCAACAACACCACCGACTACAACAACGGCAAGAAGACCGTCCCCTCCTTCCTGCTCAAGCCGGTGAGCGTCGACAAGTCCAACACCCAGCTCCTCATCGACGAGGGGTACTTCACGGCGGGGCAGCTCAAGTGAGCGCCGCACCCGCCGCGTCGGACGCGGTTCTGGAAATGCACGGCATCACCAAGACCTTCCCGGGCGTCACCGCCCTCTGTGAGGTCAACCTCACCGTCCGCCCCGGCGAGATCCACGCCATCTGCGGCGAGAACGGCGCGGGCAAGTCCACCCTGATGAAGGTCCTCAGCGGGGTCCATCCGCACGGCTCCTACGACGGCGAGATCCGCTTCGAGGGCCAACCCGTCGCCTTCAAGGACATCCGCGCCAGCGAGCGCCACGGCATCGTCATCATCCATCAGGAACTGGCGCTGGTCCCCTACCTCTCCCTCGCCGAGAACATCTTCCTCGGCAACGAACAGACCGGCTCCAAGCGGGGGTTCATCGACTGGAACGAGACCCTGCGCAGGGCGGGCACCCTGCTCAAGCGGGTCGGGCTGCGCGAGAAGCCGCAGACCCCGGTCTCCGACATCGGCGTCGGCAAGCAGCAGCTCGTGGAGATCGCCAAGGCCCTCGCCAAGGAGGTCAAGCTCCTCATCCTCGACGAGCCGACCGCCGCCCTCAACGACGAGGACAGCGCCAAGCTCCTCGACCTGATCATCGAACTCCGCGACCAGAACATCGCCTGCATCATCATCTCGCACAAGCTCAACGAGATCCGACAGATCGCCGACACGGTGACCGTGCTGCGCGACGGCCGCACCATCGACACCCTGACGGTCCGTCACACACCGTCGTCCGAACCCGAGTTGTCCGAGGACAGCATCATCCGCTCGATGGTCGGCCGCGACCTCGACCACCGCTTCCCCGACCGCACCCCCTACGAGGGCGACGACGCGGGCCGCACCGCCCTGAGCGTCAAGAACTGGACCGTCCGCCACCCCGTCGACCACCAGCGCAAGGTCGTCGACGACGTCTCGCTCACCGTCCGCCGCGGCGAGATCGTCGGCATCGCCGGCCTGATGGGCGCCGGCCGCACCGAGCTGGCGATGTCCGTCTTCGGTCGGAGTTACGGGAGTTACGTCTCCGGAAGCGTCGAACTGGACGGCGCCCCGGCGAACACCGGCACCGTACCGGCGGCGATCGCGGCCGGACTGGCGTACGTCACCGAGGACCGCAAGCAGTACGGCCTCAACCTCATCGACAACATCAACCGCAACATCTCCCTCGCCTCCCTCCCCGGGATGCGCCGCAACGGCGTCGTCGACGAGCACCACGAGCGCAAGGTCGCCGAGCGCTACCGCGACACCATGAACATCAAGGCCCCCACCGTCTACGAGCAGGTCGGCCGCCTCTCCGGCGGCAACCAGCAGAAGGTCGTCCTCAGCCGCTGGATCCACGCCGACCCGCAGGTCCTCGTCCTCGACGAGCCGACGCGCGGGATCGACGTCGGCGCCAAGTTCGAGATCTACACGGTCATCGACCAACTGGCCGCCCAGGGCAAGGCAGTTGTCTTCATCTCCTCCGAGCTGCCCGAACTCCTCGGCATGTGCGACCGCATCTACACCATGGCCGAGGGCCGGCTGACCGGCGAGGTCGCCCGCGCGGACGCGACCCAGGAATCCCTGATGCGCCTCATGACGAGGCTCTGAACCCGGCAGCTCGTCCACGGCCCCCGACGCACTCGCCACCCCTGCCTGCCCCTGACCCTGACCAGAAGCCGAGGCCCCACCCCATGACCACTTCCACCACAGCGCCCCCGCCGCAGTCCGCCGAGGAACCCCCCTCCGCGCCGCGCTCGGCAGCCGCCGTACTCCTCGACAGCGTGCGCTCCCACACCCGCCAGTACGGCATGCTCGTCGCCCTGCTCTTCATCGTCGTCCTCTTCCAGATCTGGACCGACGGCACGCTGCTCCTGCCCAACAACGTCTCCAACCTGATCCAGCAGAACGGCTACATCCTCATCCTGGCCATCGGCATGATGATCGTGATCATCGCCGGGCACATCGACCTCTCCGTCGGCTCACTGGTCGCCTTCGTCGGCGCGATGTCCGCCGTGATGATGGTCAAACACGACATGCCCTGGGTCCTGGCCCTCGTCCTCTCCCTCCTCATCGGCGCGGTCGCCGGCGCCTGGCAGGGCTTCTTCATCGCCTATGTCGGCATCCCCTCGTTCATCGTCACCCTCGCCGGAATGCTCGCCTTCCGAGGCCTGACCCAGATCGTTCTGGAGGGCCAGTCCCTCGCCCCCTTCCCCGAGGGCTTCCAGAACATCGCCAAGGGCTTCATCCCGGAGATGGGCCCGTACACCCAGTACCACAACCCCACCCTCTTCCTCGGTCTGGTCGCCCTCACCTTCCTGCTCCTCCGCGAATTCCGGGACCGCAAGCGGCAGTTGGCCTACGAGCTGGACGTCCCGCCGCGGGGCCTGTGGATCACCAAGTGCGTGGCGATCTCGGCTGCCGTCATCGCCTTCACCCTCACCCTGGCCAGCTTCCACGGCGTCCCCGTCGTGATGCTGATCATGTGCGCGCTGCTGCTCGCCCTCGGCTACGTGATGCGCCACGCCGTCATCGGCCGGCACGTCTACGCCCTCGGCGGCAACAAGGCGGCCGCCAAGCTCTCCGGCGTCAAGGACAAGCGCGTCACCTTCCTGGTCTTCGTCAACATGGGCGTCCTGGCCGCGCTGGCAGGCTGCATCTACGCGGCCCGGCTCAACGCGGGCACCCCCCAGGCCGGTCTCAACTTCGAGCTCGAAGCCATCGCCGCGGCCTTCATCGGCGGCGCCTCCATGAGCGGCGGCGTCGGCACCGTCATGGGCGCCGTCATCGGCGGCCTGGTCCTCGGCGTCCTCAACAACGGCATGTCCCTGGTCGGCATCGGCACCGACTATCAGCAGGTCATCAAGGGCCTGGTCCTGCTCGCCGCCGTCGGCTTCGACGTATGGAACAAGCGCAAGGCGGGCCGCTGAGAGGCAGCGCCTCGCCCTGCACCACCTTCGCCCTGCACCGCCTTCGGGCCCTGCACCGCCTTCGCGCTGCACCGCAAGGCCTGGTCCCTTGACCTCACGGCCTTGATCCCACCGAGGGGGCCGCACCACGACGTGGTGCGGCACCCTCGGCCGTCTACTTCCCGGCGTCCTCGGCCAGGGTGTGGGCCACCAGGGCATTGGCGTGGCCGTGGCCCAGGCCGTGCTCGGTCTTGAGCCAGGTGACGAGTTCCGAGTGCCTGGTGAGGAGGGAGCTGCGGATGAGGTCCTTCCATTCCGCGATGGGGCGGCCGTACTTCTTCTCGATGGAGGGGAAGTAGCTGGCGGGGCCCTTGACGGGCTCGGGTGCGGGCGTGGATGCGGTCATGTGCGCGGTCTCCTGTGGGTTGTTGGGCAGGGAACGGGCAGGGAAGTGATCATTACTGCCGGATAGTAGAGGCAAAGGGGGCGGCTCGCGCCCCGAATCCTGTGTGGGCCGCCCACCCCGCGCTTCACCCTTCGCCCCGTCGTCCCCGGTGTGCGGTGCGCTCCCAACTACCCCTATTGCACGGTAGTTCTGGGAGAATCCGAGATGGATGCACCAGGCAGCAGTGCCAGGGTGCCCGGCGGTGGGAGGCTCACGTGAGTATCACCACTTCAGCGTTCTTCCTGATGTTGCTCGTGGGGCTGGTCGCGCTCGTGATCCTCACCATTCGCCGGTCCCGGACGCCCCGGCCGAACCCGCGCATGAACTACGCACCACCGGCGCACGTCCCACCCGTACCTCCGGCCACGCACCCCACCGCGCATCTCACCCTGCCCACCGCGCGCCCCACCCACCAGCCACTACGGGCGGACGACCCCCGGCGCATCGGTCGCTATCCGCTGCTGGCCAGGTTGGGCGAAGGGGGGATGGGGACGGTCTTTCTCGGCCGGTCGCCCGGGGAGCGGCCGGTCGCCATCAAGGTCATTCACCCGGAGTTCGCCGCCGACCCGGCATTCCGGCTGCGGTTCGCCCGGGAGATCGAGGCGGTGCGCCGGGTGGGCGGGTTCCATACGGCGGCGGTGGTCGACGCGGATGCGGAGGCGGCGCATCCGTGGCTGGTCACCGAGTACATACCCGGCCCGTCGCTCAATGACGTACTGCGTCTGCACGGCCCGATGCCCCCGCGCACCCTGTTCACCCTGGCACGGGGTGTGGCCGAGGCCCTCGCCGGAATCCACTCCTGCGGCATCATCCACCGCGACCTCAAACCCAGCAACATCATCGTCTCCGCCGCAGGCCCGCGCGTGATCGACTTCGGCATCGCGCGCGCGATGGACAGCCCCGCCCTCACCCGCACCAGTACCGTGCTCGGCACCCTGGGGTTCCTCGCCCCGGAACAGCTCACCGGCGCACCCGTCACCACCGCCACCGACCTCTACGCGTACGGCATGGTCCTCTGCCACGCCGCCGGGGCCGCCCCCTTCCCCGACAACACCACCCTGGCATCGGCCCTCTCCCCGCTCCCACCGGCCCTCGCCGACGTCATCACCGACTGCCTCCACCACGCCCCCACCCGCCGCCCGACCTGCGCAGCCGTACTGGCAAGGCTCGCCCAGCCCCACTTCCGCACCGAACACTGGCTGCCCCCCGCGATCCGCACCCTGGTCGACCTGCACAACGCCCCGACGGACCCCGCCTGACGTGCCGCGCCGGTCACCCTCGCCCGCACTCTCCCCCTTACGGTCCTACCGTCCTGCGGTCTACGCGAAGAAACTGGACGGGACCCCTCCGAACGGCCCCCTCGAAATCCACCACCCCACCTGAACCAACCGCCCTCCAGGGGGAGTTGACGGTGCCATATGCTTCGGCGATCCACATGGTGTGGTGACCAGGTCTGGGGGGTTTTATGTTCGGTGGGAACGGCAGACGGATGGCCGTACCGGTGGCCGTCGGAGTGGTGGGTCTGCTGGCGTGCACGGTGGTTCCGGCCGAGGCGGCGCCCCGGCATCAAGGGGGCGTCCACCTGGGGTGGATCCAGTACAACGGGGCCGGCTCGGACAACGGTTCCAACGGCAGCCGCAACGCCGAGTGGGTGCAGATCCACAACGCGAACCGTTACGCGGTGCAGCTCAAGAACTTCAAGCTGCGGGACAAGTACGGCTGGACGTACACCTTCCGTTCGCTCTCGCTCGGGGCGGGCAGGACGGTGACCGTACGTACCGGCAGCGGACGCGACACCGCCGCGAATGTGTACTGGAACCACAGGTACAAGGGCAGGGCCGCGTACGTGTGGAACAACAGCGGGAAGGAGACCGCCACCCTGTTCAACGCCAAGGGTGCGCGCATCGACTCCTGCGCATGGAAGGGCAAGGGGGAGCGGTCCCGCGCGGAGAGCGTCAACTGCCACTGAGGTCAACTGCCACTGAGCGAGCCGCCGGTTGAGATCCAGGGTGGTTCCGTGCGACTGGGGCCTCGTGTGCCCCGCACCGATGCACGTCGGTGCGGGGCTCTCGTGCGTCAACTCCCCCTCCAATCAACCTGGTTGCGCTTCACGGACTTCGCCGGAGCGGACGCCGCCCCACCGGATGACAGCCCGCGCCCGCGGTGAGACGTTGCGCTCCCGGGGCGCAGCGGCCCGGGTCGGCAACGCGCCGTGCGTCGGCGGCATTCGGTACGTCCGGAAGGGGACTGCCATGACCAAGGAGTACAAGGGCGTCATCTACGCGGAGAGCGAGAAGGAGGCCGAGGTTCTGCTCCTCGACTTCTGTGACCGCATCGAATTCGACCGGGTCTGGATTCCCGACACCACCTGGCAGAGCACGCTGGAGATCGCCTGCAAGAAGGAGTACGGCATCGACTCGGCCGAGAAGGCCATCGTCGCCGACATGCACGCCCGCAGGAGCGAAGAGGCCAGGAAGCTCCGCAAGGACAAGATCGCCGCGGACAAGGAAGAAGTCCTCGGGCAGATCGACGGCGGCGGCGACTACGACGAGCACGCCGTGAGCATCTTCAAGCAGGTGTGCGCGCAGTACGTCGGCGGCGGCCAGCTCAACATGACGTTCGGCACCAAGCTCAGCCAGACGCGCTACGACGACTTGTGCAGCCACTGGCGCAAGGTGGGCGCGGTCGCCGCCGCCACCGACGACCGGCTGTTCCGGTCGTTCGACCACCGACCGGTGGAGAACAAGGAGGAGAAGGGCAAGGGCACCACCGGGGACACCCTGGAGCGACGCACCAAACAGGGCAACTTCTTCGTGACGGTGGTGAATGTGCGCTTCAACGTGCACATCAACATCAGTTAGGCCCGGTCGTACGGGGGGTGGGGCGGCGTCGGCACTCGGGGAGGGGTGGCCTGCGCCGCCTCGCCCGGCCGGTCAGCCGGTGAAGGGCTCGGGGCCGAAGCGTCCCCACACCACGAAGGCGGCCAGGGCGGCATAGGCCAGGTCCACCGCCATCAGCTTGGTCTCGTGGCGCCGGACACGGGTGGCCGCCGCACCCAGCATCAGCACGACCAGGCCGACGGCCGCCCACAGCACCAGTACCGGCGCGATGTCGAGCACGGCGGGCAGGATCAGCCCCAGCGCGGCCAGGATCTCGACGGCCCCGATGGCCTTCACGCCGCCGTCGCTGAAGTCGTCGACCCAGCCCGCGCTCCCGTGGGGGCCGGCGGCGGCGATCTTCTGCTTGGGCGTGATCACCTTGTAGCCGCCGCTGAGCAGGTAGACGGCTGCGAGCAGTCCGGTCACGATCCAGAGGGCGAGGTTCACGGGAATTCTCCTTGCGGGGCGTGCGGGGGGGCGGTTGAGGCGCCAGGCCCTGGGGGGCGGGTTTGTCTGTCGCCCCCTAGGACGAGACAGCCCGCCCGCCTGTGACAGACGCGCATGCGGCATGCGCGTCCCCGTCACCCGCCCTGCTTCCCCGTCTCACCCGCCCCTCTTCCCCGCCACCCCGCCTCACTCCATCAGAAAGACCTGCTCCGCCCTCGCCCACCACTGCCCCGGTGCCGCCTCCGGCACGCTCTCCTGGCAGGGGTCGGTGAGCTTCCACCACTCCTGGGTCGCCTCGTCCTCGGCTATCGCGGCGAGGTCTGCGGCGAGGTCGTCCCCGCCGTACTCGTAATAGCTGAAGAGCCGGTCACCCAGCAGATGGATCGAGTAATTGGCGATATTGCTCGCCCGCAGCCTGGCAAGCACCGGCTCGGGTACGGCCTCGTGCAACTTCCGGTATTCCGCGACCTTTTCGGGCCGGACCCGGATGACCTGTGCGATCCGCTCCATGCAAGATCACCTCCTGGTGCGGAAGTTATAGGAAAAGCACGAGGTGCGGAAGGTGCGGCTGTGCCTCCCAGGGAGGGGAGGGCGGCGCCGCTCGTACGAAGCTCGGTGCTTCTCGTACGGAGCTCAGTGCTTCTCGTACGGAGCTGCCGTGCGGCGGTCGCGCAGCAGGGTGAGCGCGATGGTCGCACTGATCGCGGTGATGACGACACAGGCGACCGCGACCGTGTTGAGCCCGCTGGTGTAAGCCTCCTTCGCCGCAGCCAGCAGGCTCTCGGCGGCCCGGGCCGGCAGCTCCAGGGCTGCGTTGACGGCGCCCTCCATGCCGGCTCCGGCGGCATCGGCGGCGTCGGCCGGGGTGTCGGCGGGCGGCTCGACCGAGCCGCGGTAGACGGCGGTGCCGAGGCTGCCGAGCGTGGCGACACCGAGCGCGGTGCCCAGGTCACCGCTGATGGAGGAGAGTGCCGCGGCGGACCCGCCCCGCTCGGGCGGGACGGAGCCGACGACCAGATGGGTGCCGAGCGACCCGAAGGTGCCGACCCCGACGAAGACGAGCATGAACCCGGCCATCAGCAGGGGCATCCCGCCGACCGGGTCGACGAGAACGAGCATCGCGTAACCGGCCGCGCCGACCAGCAGGGCCACCCCGATCACGGTGCTGAGCTGAAACCTCTTGGCGAAGAAGGGCGCCACCTGCGCGGCGAGGACCGAGGCGACGGCCGCCGGCACCATCAGCAGACCCGCCTCCATCGGCGAGTACCCCTCCACCATCTGAAGGAACCCGGTGATGAAGAGATAGCCACCGCCGGTCCCGAGCATCGACACCGTAAGGATCAGCAGCGCGGCGGTGAACGAACGGACCCTGAAGAGCTTCAGGTCCAGCAGCGGGTGGGCCAGCCGCCCCTGCCGCCGCACGAACACCGCGCCGACGGCCAGACCGAGAAGGACCGCGGCGATCGGCAACGGCGCGAAGCCGTAGCGGGCGAGCTCCTTCAGCCCGTAGATGACCGAGAGGAGCGACACCAGCGACAGCAGCACGCTGGGCAGGTCGATGCGGCCCGCGTGCGGGTCCTTGTACTCCGGCAGCACGAGCGGCGCGACGATCATGAGCACCGCCATGACGGGCACGCCGAGCAGGAACACCGAACCCCACCAGAAGTATTCGAGCAGCGTGCCCCCGACAACCGGTCCCAGTGCGGTGCCGCCCATGAAACAACTGGCCCACACCGCGATGGCGCGACCGCGCTGGTGCGGGTCGTGGAACATGTTGCCGATCAGGGCGAGGGTGGACGGCATCAAGGTCGCGGCGGCGATGCCCAGCAGCGCGCGGGTGGCGATAAGGCCCTCCGCGCTGGTGGAGCAGGCGGCCGCCACCGAGGTGAGGCCGACGGCCGCGGCACCGATCATCAGCAGCTTGCGGCGGCCGATCCGGTCGCCGAGGGTTCCCATGGTGATGAGGAATCCGGCAATCAGGAACCCGTAGATGTCCATGATCCACAACGTCTGGGTGCCTGTGGGCCGCAGACCTTCGGCGAGGTGGGGCAGGGCCAGGTACAGCACACTCTGGTCGAGCGAGATCAGCAGGGTGGGCAGGGCCAGCACGGCGAGGCCCAGCCATTCCCGCTTCCCTGCCTTGGGTGCGGGGGCCTCGGGGGCCTCGGGGGCGTCAGGGGCCTCGGGGGCGTTCGTGGACATGGGTTTCCTTCCTTGGGCACGGGCCGGTTCCGTTACGTCCCCGGGCTCGGCCCGCTCGGACCCCCACCGTGCGCCGGCCCACTCCCGGTCCTCTCCCGGTCCTCTCCCGGTGTCCTCCCGCTCTCCTCCCGGTGTCCCGGTGCCCTCTCGGTCATCCGAAGGTCCCTCTCCCTGCACCGCCCGCCCCTTGGGTTAGCCTGAGCGCATGCGTTGGGGGGTGCTGGGCACGCTGGGCGTGTGGACGAGCGACGGGGCGGAGGTCCGCGTTCCGGAGTCGAAGGTCCGCACCCTGCTGGCATGTCTGCTGGCGCACCACAGGCAGCCGGTCTCGGGCGACCGGCTCGTCGAGGAGATCTGGGGCGCGAAACCCCCGGCCAACCCCCGGGCTGCGCTCCAGACGAAGGTGTGGCAGCTGCGGCGGGCGCTGGAGGACGCCGAGCCCGGCGGAGGGTCCCTGGTGATCTCGCGCGCGCCCGGCTACGAGCTGCGGACCGGCAGCGACGCGGTGGACGCCGATCGCTTCCAGGAACTGCTCGCCCGTGCACGGACGGTGGCCGAACCCCGTTCCAGGGCAGCCCTGTTGTCGGACGCACTGGCCCTCTGGCGCGGTCCCGCCTTCGCCGGCTTCACGGACGCCGAGTTCGCGCGCACCCCGGCGGCCCGACTCGACGAGCAGCGGCTGACCGCACTGGAGGAGCTGGCCGGCGCCCGCCTGGAACTGGGCGAACACGCTTTGGTGGCCGATGAGTTGACCGACCTGGTGGGTCTGCACCCGTTGCGGGAGCGGCTGCGCGCCGTACAGATACGGTCGCTCTACCGGGCCGGCCGCCAGGACGAGGCACTGCGCAGCTACGCGGAGCTGCGCGCCCGCCTCGCCGAGGAGCTGGGGGTGGACCCGAGCCCCGAACTGGCCGCCCTGCACCGGTCGATCCTCACCCAGGACCCCGCGCTGGCCGCCCCTCCGCCGCCCGCCACCTCCGCGGCCCGCCCTCCCGGCAACGTACCGGCCCCGCTGACCGAGCTGATCGGCCGAGGCGCGGCGATCAGCGAACTGCGCGCACTCCTCGCCCCCTCCCACGCCCCCGCCCCCGCCCCCCGCACTGCCTCCCACGCCCCCGCCCCCCGCACTGCCTCCCGCCTGGTGACACTCACCGGCCCCGGTGGCGTCGGCAAGACACAACTCGCCCTGGCGGCCGCCGGACGGCTCACCGCCGCCTTCCCCGGTGGCATCCACCTGGCCGAGTTCTCCGCTCTGGACCCGGCGTTCGCCGCCCCCGGGGCCGGGGGTACGTCCGCGGTGAACGAGGTGGTCGGCGCGGCGCTCGGGCTGCGGGACGACACCTCGTACCCCGGGAACGAGCCGCCCTCGTCCGCCGCGCGGATGGCGCACGCCCTGGGTGACCGGCCGACGCTGCTGATCCTCGACAACTGCGAACATGTCGTTCAGCCCGTCGCGGAGCTGGCCGCGCAACTCCTCAAGGAGGCCCCGGCCCTGAGCGTCCTGGCCACCAGCCAGGTGCCGCTCGCCCTCACCGGCGAACACCTTCAGGAGGTGCCGCCGCTGCCCCTGCCCGACTCGGTCGCCGCGCTGAGTACGGCGGAGGCGAGCCGCTTCGGCGCGATCGAACTGTTCGTGGCGCGGGCCACGGCCGGCGCACCGCGCTTCGTCCTCGACGGGAGCACCCTGGACGCGGTGGTGTCGGTCTGCCGTCGGCTGGACGGCATCCCGCTGGCTCTGGAGATGGCCGCGACCCGTGTACGGGCGCTGGGCGTACGGGAGTTGGCCGCCCGCCTCGACGACCGGTTCCACCTGCTGGCAGCGGGGGCGCGCGGCGCCCCGCTCCGTCAGCGCACCCTGCGCGCGGTGATCGACTGGAGCTGGGAGCTGCTCGGCGGCCAGGAGCGGGCCGCGCTGCGACGGCTGGCGGTGCACGCCGACGGCTGCACCCTCGCCGCGGCCGAGGAGCTCTGTGCCGGGGACGGCGTGGACCGCGGGGACGTACTCGACCTGCTGGCCCGCCTGGTGGACTCCTCGCTGCTCGTCATGACCGACGATGCGGCCTCCGCGCAGGGCCCCCGTTACCGGATGCTGGAGTCGGTGGCCGCGTACGCCGGGGAGCGGCTGACGGAATCCGGCGAGTCGACGGAGCTGCGACGCCGCCACCGCGCCCACTACACGGCGCTCGCCGAGCGGGCCGAGCCGCAGCTGAGGGGGCACGAGCAGCGCCGGTGGCTGCGCCGCCTCGACGAGGAGAGTGCGAATCTGCGCGCCGCCCTGGAGAGCGCTTGCCGGGCCGGGGACGCCGAGTGCGCGCTGCGGCTGGTGAACGCCATGGCCTGGTACTGGCATCTGCGGGGGCGCAACAGCGAAGCCAGGCGCTCCTTCACCCTGGCCCTGTCGGTCGGTGGCGACGCCTCCGCCGCACTGGTGGCCAGGGCGACGGGCTGGCTCGGCGGCTTCAAGCTGCTGCTCGGTGGCAGCGCGGACCCGGCCGGGGACTACCGCGCCGCGCTGCGGCCGTACGAGGAGGCCGACGACCCGTTGGGCAGGGCGCGGACCGAATGGTTCCTGGCGTCCAGCCTGTACGGCGTCGGAGATCCGGCGCCGAGCCTGCGGCTGATCGAGTCCGCGCTGGTGACGTTCCGCATCCTCGGTGACCGGTGGGACACGGCAGCGGCGCTCTCCAGCCGGCTGTTCCACGCGAAGGTGCGCGGCGACTTCGACGCGTTGCGGCGCCAGGGCGAGCACAGTGGTCCGGAGGTCCTGAGGACGTTTCGCGAACTGGGCGACGGCTGGGGCCAGTTGAGGACCATGGTGCCGTTGCAGGTGCTGGCGGAGGTGACCGGCGACTACGAACGGGCCGGCCGGCTGCACCGCGAGGCACTGCGGATCGCCGAGGACCTGGAACTGTGGCCCGAGGTGTCCTTCCAGCTCTCGGGCCTGGGCCGGATCGCGCTGCTCACCCGGGACTTTCCCCGGGCCCGCGACTTCCACGAGCGGGCCCGACGCCTGTCGGTCGCGCAGTCGGACAAGTTCGGGGAGCAGTACGCCGAGGTCGGGCTCGGGATGGGCGCACGCCGTACGGGCGACCTCGACGCGGCCGAGGCCCATCTGCGCAACGTCCTCCTCGTGCACCGGGAGATGGGGTACCGGCCGCAGGAACCTCCGTTGATCCTGGCGGAACTCGGTTTCGTCGCCGAGCTGCGGGGCGATGCGGCAGCCGCCCTGACACTCCAGCTCGACGGCCTGTCCGCGGTGCGTGACCACGGTGGCCTGCCACTGGCGCTGGCGCTGGAGGGCGTGGCCGGCGCGCAGGCTCTGGCCGGTGGGGCCGACCGGTCCGAGCACGCGGCGCGGCTGCTCGGCGCCGCTTCGACGCTCCGGCGGTCGGCCGGCGTACCGCTGCCGGAGGGCGAGCAGGAAGACGTCGCCCGGATCGCGTCACGGGCCCGCGCCACCCTGGGCGACGACCGGTTCGGCACCGCGTACGAGCAGGGCGCGGCGACCGGCGTACCCGCCCTCCTCGACGGCCAGCCCCTGACCGGCATCGCCTGACCCGGAGCGTGCGGCACCGCCCGAGAGACGCCCCGGGTCGCTTCCCGCTTCGGGGGTACCCGCCTGCCATGACAGCCAGTGGAAACGATGACCCCGAGCGGACCGGACCGGAGCGGACCGCTGCGGACCACTCCTTTCCGGACCACTCCGCGCCGGATGGTGTGGATCGTCCCGCCCCGGATGATCCGGACGGGCCTGCTCCGCAGGGGCCCACCGACTTGCCCGCCCGTTCCTGGTGGGCCGTACTGCGGCGGACCGGGAAGGAGTTCCTGGACGACGAGCTGGCGGACCGGGCCGCCTCGCTGACGTACTACGGGGTGCTCTCGGTGTTTCCGGCGATGCTGGTGCTGGTCTCGCTGCTGGGGGTCATCGGGGAGTCGGCGACCAAAACCGTGCTGGACAACGTCCAGTCGCTCGCGCCCGGTGCCGTCAAGGACATCCTCACGCAGGCGGTGCAGCAGCTCCAGGGCAGTGGTGGCACCAGCGGGGTCATCGCGATCGTGGGTCTGGTGGCGGCGGTCTGGTCGGCGTCCGGGTACGTGGGGGCGTTCATACGGACCTCGAACGCGATCTACGACATGCCCGAGGGCCGTCCGGTCTGGAAGGTGACGCCGCTGCGGATAGGGCTCACCGTGCTGCTGATGGTGCTGCTGGCGGCCAGTGCGCTCATCGTGGTCTTCACCGGGTCGGTGGCGGAGTGGGCCGGTGAGGCGATCGGGCTCGGGTCGCAGGCGGTGACCGTGTGGGCGATCGCGAAGTGGCCGGTGCTGTTGCTGCTGGTGGTGGCGATGATCGCGCTGCTGTTCTGGTCGGCGCCCAATGTGCGCGGGCGCGGCTTCCGCTGGGTGAGTCCGGGCAGTGTGCTGGCCGTACTGCTGTGGCTGGCGGCGTCGGGTGGCTTCGCGCTCTATGTCGCCAACTTCGGCTCGTACAACAAGACGTACGGCGCGCTGGCCGGCGCGATCATCTTCCTGGTCTGGCTGTGGCTGTCGAACCTGGCGGTGCTGCTGGGGCTGGAATTCGATGCGGAGCTGGCCCGGCAGCGGGCGATCAGCGGTGGCCTGCCGGCGGAGCAGGAGCCGTACGTGGAACCGCGTGACACCCGCAAGTGGCCCGCGAAACTGCGCAGGGCCAGGAAGCGGAACGCCTGAGACGCACGGGCGGACGGGCGAGTGAGTGGGCGAGTGAGTGGGGTGCGGTACGTCGGCGTACCGCACCCCACTCGGCTGTCACACCTGGCGCCGCCGCAGATACACGCCCCAGGTGACCACCAGGCACAGCACGTAGTACGCGAGGAAGGCGAGGTACGCCGCGTCGCCGGTGCCCTCCGTGAGGAAGGACTGGCGGAAGGCGATGTTCACCAGCACCCCGCCCAGCGCACCGATCGCTCCCGCGATCCCGATCACAGCGCTCGCCCGGCGCCGGGAGCGGTTCTCCGCCTCGACCGGGTCCGCACCCGCCGACATCTCCTGGGCCGCCTTGTTGTGGAAGATGCCGGGAATCATCTTGTACGTCGAGCCGTTGCCGACGCCGCTGAAGACGAAGAGGGCCACGAACCCGGTCAGGAAGAGCGGCAGCGAGCCGGACTTCGAGGCGAGGAAGACCAGCAGCGCGCCGGCGGCCATCGCCACGAAGTTCCAGAAGGTGACCCGGGCGCCGCCCCAGCGGTCGGCCATCGCCCCGCCGACGGGACGGATGAGCGAGCCCAGGAGAGGCCCGAGGAAGGTGAGGTACGCGGCGCTGACGGGCGTCGGGAAGTCGCCCTTGAACTGGACCAGCAGGACTTGTCCGAAGGCGAAGCCGAAACCGATGAACGAGCCGAAGGTGCCGATGTAGAGGAGCGACATCACCCAGGTGTGGCGTTCGCGGCAGGCTTCGCGCAGGGCGCCCCGGTCGTTGCGGAGGGTGGGGAGGTTGTCCATCCGCAAGGCGGCGGCGACTGCCGCGAGCACGATCAGCGGGACGTAGATCAGCGGCACCAGGCGGGGGTGCGCGGCGCCCGCGGTGGCCAGCACCAGCAGGCCGAGGAGCTGGACGGCGGGGACTCCGAGGTTGCCGCCGCCCGCGTTGATGCCGAGCGCGCGGCCCTTGAGGTGCTGGGGGTAGAAGGCGTTGATGTTGGCCATCGAGGAGGCGAAGTTGCCGCCGCCGATACCGGCGACCCCGGCCACGACCAGGAGCGTCGTGTAGGAAACGCCCGGTTCGAGGACATACGCCGTGAGCAGGGCCGGCAGGAGGAGGGCGAGGGCGCTGATGACGGTCCAGTTGCGCCCGCCGAAGACCGCCACGGCGAAGGTGTACGGGAGCCGGAGTGCGGCGCCGAGCAGGGTCGGCACGGCGGTCAGCACGAACTTGCCGGCCGGGTCGATGCCGTACTCGGGTCCGAGGAAGAGCACCAGGACCGACCAGAGGCTCCAGACGGAGAAGCCGATGTGTTCGGAGAACACCGAGAAGACGAGATTGCGGCGGGCGGTCCTCTCGCCGGTGGCGGCCCAGAAGGCGGGGTCCTCGGGCCGCCATTCCTCGATGGCCGGGCGGCGCCCTGACCTGGTCCCTGGCGCGGGGGGCGGGGCTTGGGGGGAGCGGACGCTGGTGGTCATGGCCGGGGCCGCCTAACTGGCTCGGGAGGAAACGGCGTGCGTACGAACGGGCCAGACCGGCAACGCTGCCGGGGAGCCGTCAGGGGCCTCCTCCTCGTCGAGGCAGACACCCGTGCGCAGGTCGAAGGCCTGCTTGTACATCGGGGAGAGGACCACGGGCGTCCCGTCGCGGCTCCCGAGCAGCCCGCGCGAGAGGACGTGCGCGCCGCTGAAGGGGTCCCGGTTGCCGACCGCGTGGACGGTGCCGGAGCGGTCCCGGTAGAGGGCGATCTGGTGGTCGCCGACCAGTGCGGCGACGCCTCGGCCGGGGACGAGGGAGTCGTAGCGGCAGACGGGGGTCCAGCCGTCGCCGGTGTCCACCTCGACGAGCAGGGCGTCCGTGGTGGGTTCCGGCGGGCTGGTGGGTTCCGGCCGGGCGGTCGGTGCCGGCGGGCCGGTCGGTTCCGGCAGGGTGGCGGCTTCCGTCAGGGTGGTGCTCATGCCAGGCTCCTTACTTCCAGGGTCGGGCCCGCGACCAGTGCGGCGGCGACGGGTTCCGCCGGGCGGATCTGGTCGCGCTCCGGTACGAAGCGGATGGTGGGGTCCGGGGTGCCGGGGGCGTTCACGAAGGAGACGAAGCGGGCGAGCCGGTCCGGGTTTTCGAGGGTGGCGGCCCATTCGTCCTCGTACGAGGTGATGTGACTGGCCATCAGTTCGTCCAGCTCCTCGCAGATGCCGAGGGAGTCGTCGACGACGACCGCGCGCAGGTGGTCGAGTCCGCCCTCCATGCGCTCGATCCAGGGGGCCGTCCGCTCCAGCCGGTCGGCGGTGCGGACGTAGAACATCAGGAAGCGGTCGATGGTGCGCAGCAGGGTTTCCCGGTCGGCGTCGACCAGCAGCAGGTCCGCGTGGCGCGGGGTCATGCCGCCGTTGCCGCCGACGTACAGGTTCCAGCCCGCCGAGGTGGCGATGACACCGAAGTCCTTGCTCTGGGCCTCCGCGCACTCGCGGGCGCAGCCGCTGACCGCCGACTTGAGCTTGTGGGGGGCGCGCAGGCCCCGGTAGCGGAGTTCCAGCTCGATGGCGAGGGCGACGGAGTCCTGGACGCCGTAGCGGCACCAGGTCTGCCCGACACAGGACTTGACGGTGCGGAGGGATTTTCCGTACGCGTGGCCCGACTCGAAGCCCGCGTCGACCAACCGCCGCCAGATGGAGGGGAGTTGATCGACGGACGCGCCGAACATGTCGATCCGCTGACCACCGGTGATCTTCGTGTACAGCCCGAAGTCGCGGGCGATCTCGCCGATGGTGATGAGTCCGTCCGGGGTGACCTCGCCGCCGGGGATGCGCGGGACGACCGAGTAGGAGCCGTTGCGCTGGAGGTTGGCGAGGAAGTGGTCGTTGGTGTCCTGGAGGGCGGACTGTTCGCCGTCCAGGATGTGACCGGAGACGGCGTCGCCGAGGGCGGGGCTGAGTGAGGCGAGGACGGAGCCGACGACCGGCTTGCAGATCTCGCAGCCCTCGCTCGCGGACTGTCCCGGCTGCCCGTGTTCGGCGATCAGCCGGTCGAAGGTGGTGATGCGCCTGACCCGGACGATCTCGTAGATCTCGGCCCGGCTGTGGGAGAAGTGCTCGCACAGCCCGGTCGACAACTCCACTCCTTGCGCGGTGAGTTCGTCCGCCACCAGGGTGCCGAGCAGCTTCACGCAGGAGCCGCAGCCGGTGCCCGCGCGGGTGCACTTCTTCACGGCCGGTACATCCTCGCAGCCGCTCTCCGCGACGGCCGCGCGGATCGCACCCTTGGTGACGTTGTGGCAGGAGCAGACCACCGCCTCGTCGGGGAGGGCGATCGGCCCGGGCGCCGCACCGATCGAGGAGGGCAGCACCAGCTGCTCGGGCGGCGCGGTGAGTGGGGCGCCGCCCAGGGCGAGCGGGCGCAGCAGGTCGTACGACTCGGTGTCGCCGACCAGCACTCCGCCGAGGAGCGCCCCGTCGGTGCCGATGACCAGCTTCTTGTAGACGCCCTCGCGGCTGTTGGCGTAGAGCACTTCGAGGGAGCCCTCGGTGGTGCCCTGCGCGTCACCGAAGCTGGCGACGTCCACACCGAGGAGCTTGAGCTTGGTGGAGAGGTCGGCGCCGGTGAACTCGCCCTCCCCCGCGGTGATCTGCCCGGCCACCGCCTCCGCCATCGCATAGCCCGGCGCCACCAGCCCGTACACCCGGCCGTCGGCCGCGAGCGCGCACTCACCGATCGCCCAGACCGCCGGATCCTCGGTCCGGCAGCCGGCGTCGACGATGATGCCGCCACGCCCGCCGACGGGCAGCCCGCAGTCACGGGCGAGCTGGTCCCGGGGGCGTACGCCCGCCGAGAAGACCACCAGGTCGGTGTCGAGGGTCGCCCCGTTGGACAGCACCATCCCGCGCACCGCACCGTCGGCGCCGGTCTCCACGGTCTGGGTGCCCGCGCCGGTGTGCACGGTGACGCCCAACTCCTGGATCTTGTCCCGGAGTACGGCGCCGCCCCCCTCGTCCACCTGAAGGGCCATCAGCCGCGGTGCGAACTCCACCACATGTGTGTCCAGACCCATCGCCCGCAGCGCGCCCGCCGCCTCAAGACCGAGCAGTCCACCGCCGACGACCGCGCCGACACGGGCGTGGCCGGCGGCAGCACGGATCGCCTCCAGGTCCTCGATGGTGCGGTAGACGAAGCAGTTGTGGGCATCGTGGCCGGGGACCGGAGGCACGAAGGGGTACGAGCCGGTGGCCAGTACCAGCGCGTCGTACCCGAAGACCTCACCGGAGCGGGCGGTGACGGTCCTGGCGGCACGGTCGATCACCTCGGCGGGGTCGCCGAGCCGCAGGTCGATGCCGTACTTCTCGCCGAAACCGTCTTCCCACAGGGAGAGTTCATCGGCCGTGGTGCCCGAGAACCACGAGGTGAGGTGCACCCGGTCGTACGCGGGGCGCGGCTCCTCGGCGAGGACGGTGACCTGCCAGGCGGAGGTCCCGTCGCGCTCGGCGAACGCTTCCAGGAAGCGCTGGCCGACCATCCCGTGGCCGACGAGCACCAGGTGGCGGCGGGTCGTCGTCTCTGTCTCCGTGGAGTCCTTCACAGGACAGCTCCTTCGGCTTCGAGGGGTGTGAGGAGGTCGAGGGGGCTCGACGGCAGTGGCTCGCCCCTCTCGTAGGTGCGGGTGAGTTCGCCCACGGCGGCGAGATCGCCGACGAGGATCGCGCCGACGAGTCGGTCGCCGCGCATCACGAGCTTCTTGTACGAGCCATAGGCACCCCGGGTCCCGTCGGCGAGGCGCAGTGCGTCCCCGTCGGTGTCCCCGACGTCGCCGAACGCGGCGATCTCCAGGGCTCCGGCGGTGAGGCGGGCGACACCCCGCACTCCGGTGTAGATGGCGTCCGGGCCGGCTCCCGACAGGCGGGCGGCCAGTACGTCGGCCTGCGCCCACGCCGGTCCGGTCAGCCCGTGGACGGCGCCCCGGTGTTCGGTGCAGTCGCCGATGGCGTACACACCGGGGGCGGAGGTGGCGAGCGTGTCGTCGATGACGATGCCGCGCCGGACCTCGATGCCGGCGGCGCGGGCCAGACCGGTGCGGGGACGGACTCCGCAGGCCAGGACGACGAGGTCGCAGTCGAGGACGTGCCCGCCTGCGAGGGCGACACCGGTGACGGCGGTGTCGCCGCGCAGCGCGCGGGCCCGGTTGCCGGTGTAGACGGCGGCGCCCATGCCTTCGAGGGCGCGGCGGACGGTGGCGCCGGCTTCGTCATCCAGGTGGCGTTCCATCAGGTGGGGTGCCTGGTGGACGACTTCGACCGGGATGCCGAGCGCGGCAAGTGCGCGGGCGGCACTGACGCCGAGTACCCCGCCGCCGATGACGACGGCCCGCTTGGCGTCCCGGGCGGCCTCGGCGAGGCGTACGCAGTCCGCGAGGGAGCGGAAGGCGTGGACGCCGTCCTTGAGTTCGCGGCCGGAGTCCGGTCCGGCGAGAGTGCTGTGCAGGTGCCGGATCGGGGGGAGGACCGGGTTGGCGCCGGTGGCCAGGACGAGTACGTCGTAGGTGACGAGGTCCCCGGTGTCGGTGCGCAGGGTGCGGGCCGCCGTGTCGACGGCGACGACCTCCGTTCCGGTACGGACGACCGCGCCGCCGGTGGGCAGGGCGAGGGCGTCCGGGGTGTAGCGGCCGTCGAGGACTCCGGCGAGGAGGGCGCGGTTGTAGGGGGCGTACGACTCGTGGCCGTACAGGGTGACCTCCATCGCACCGGGCGCGGCCTGGGCCATTGCCTGGCGGGCGAGGCGGGCCGCGGCCATGCCCGCGCCGACCACTGCTGTCCGTACCGGCGTCATGCCTTTTCCACCTTCACTGCGCACGTCTTGAACTCCGGCATCCGGGAGGTGGGGTCGAGGGCGGGGTTGGTGAGGGAGTTCGCCCGCCCCTCGCCCGCCCAGTGGAACGGCATGAACACGGTGTCCGGGCGGATGTGGCCGGTCACCCGGGCGGGTGCGGTGGCCCGCCCCCGCCTGCTGGTCACCGCGACCAACTCCCCTTCCAGTACGCCCAGTCGGGCCGCAAGCCGGGGGTGCAGCTCGACGAACGGGCCCGGGGCCGCACTGTTCAGCTCGGGTGTGCGGCGGGTCTGGGCGCCGCTCTGGTACTGGGCGAGGACGCGGCCGGTGGTGAGGTGGAGGGGGTAGTCGGCGTCCGGTTCCTCGGCGGCCGGCCGGTGCGACACGTCCGCGAAGCGGGCACGGCCGTCGGGGGTGGCGAACCGGTCGAGGAAGAGGCGGGGGGTGCCGGGGTGGGGTGCGGCCTTGGCCGGGGCCTTGTCCGAAGCCTTGGCCGCCGGGCTGCCCGTGAGCGTCGCGGCCTCCTCGGGGCACGGCCAGAAAACACCGTCCTGCGCACCGATCCGCTCGTAGCTGATCCCCGAGTAGTCGGCCTGGCCGCCCGCCGACGCCTCCCGCAGCTCCGCGAAGACTTCCTCCGCCTCGTACGGGAAGCCCTTCTCGCAGCCGAGGCGGGCCGCGAGTTCATGGAGCATGCGCAGGTCGGTGCGGACCTGACCGGGGGGACGTACCGCCGCCCGGCGCAGCAGGACCCGGCCCTCCAGGTTGGTCATGGTGCCGGTCTCCTCCGCCCACTGGGCCGACGGGAGGACGACGTCGGCGAGTGCGGCGGTCTCGGAGAGGACCACATCGCAGACGACGAGGGTGTCGAGGGCCCGGATGCGTTCGGTGACGTGGCGGGCATGGGGTGCGGAGACGACCGGGTTGGAGCCCATCAGGAGCAGGGCGCGCACACCGCCGTCCGTGCCCAGCGCGTCGAGCAGCTCGTAGGCGGAGATGCCGGGACCCGGCAGATCGTCCGGGTCGATCCCCCAGACGCCCGCCACATGCGCACGCGCCGCCGGGTCCGTGATCGACCGGTAGCCGGGCAACTGGTCGGCCTTCTGCCCGTGTTCGCGCCCGCCCTGCCCGTTGCCCTGCCCGGTGAGGCACCCGTACCCGGACAGTTCGCGCCCCGCCCGCCCCGTCGCCAGGCACAGATTGATCCACGCCCCGACCGTGTCGACGCCCTTGCTCTGCTGCTCGGGACCGCGTGCGGTCAGCACCATGCCGGTCCCGGCGGCCACGAACAGCTCGACCGCGCGCCGGAGTTGAGCCACCGGCACCCCGGTGATCCCCTCCACCCGCTCCGGCCAGTGCGCCATCGCCGCCGCCCTGGCCTCCTCGTAACCGCTCGTACGGGAGGCGACGAAGGCCTCGTCGACGTGGCCGCCCGCGATCACCAGGTGCAGCAGTCCCAGCGCGAGCGCGAGGTCCGTGCCGGGCACCGGCGCCAGGTGCAGATCGGCGAGTTCGGCGGTCCGGGTCCGCCGCGGGTCGACGACGATGAGCCTGCCGCCGCCCTCCCGCATCTCCCGCAGGTAGCGGACGGCGGGCGGCATGGTGTCGGCGAGGTTGCTGCCGACGAGGATCACGCAACCGGTGCGGGCCACGTCCGCCAGCGGGAACGGGAGCCCCCGGTCGAGGCCGAAGGCGGCCTTGTGGGCGGCGGCGGCCGAGGACATGCAGAAGCGGCCGTTGTAGTCGATGCTGGCCGTACGCAATGCGACGCGGGCGAACTTGCCGAGCAGATACGCCTTCTCGTTGGTCAGCCCACCGCCGCCGAACACCCCGACCGCGTCCCGCCCGTACCGGCTGCCCGTCGTACGGAAGGCCGCCGCGACCCGGTCCAGCGCCTCGTCCCAGCCGGCCTCGCGCAGCGGGCCGCCCTTCTCGTCACGTACCAGCGGAACCGTCAGCCGCACCCCCGGCGCCAGCACGGCGGCGGCGCTGTGGCCCTTGCCGCACAAGGCCCCCCGGTTGACCGGGAATTCGGGCCGCTCGACGATCTCCACCGGCTGGGCGGCCGAGCCGGTGGCGCGCAGCCGCATGCCGCACTGCAGTGAGCAGTACGGGCAGTGGGTGTCGACGGGGGCCGCCGGGAGCGTCGTGTTCATGGGCCCCACCGTGCCCGCGCGCCGTTACGCGCCCACGTCCCGTGCGTTGCGCCGAAGGTACGTATCGCTCACTTCCCACAGGTCAGCGTGCGAGGCTCAGGACACACGCCCGTATTGCAAGATCGCCCTACTCTCACTCCCGCGAGACGCGTCCGTAACGGCGGCTTAACAACCCTGGGCCAGTGTCGGCGCATGACAGCAGCGATGCCCGCCACCCCCGTACCTCCGGAGGGCTCACTGGTCGGACTGACGGTGGGCGTGACCGCCGACCGCCGCCGGGACGAGCTCGAAGCCCTGCTCCGCCGCCGAGGCGCGCGGATCATTTCCGCGCCCGCCCTCAGGATTGTCCCGCTCGACGACGACACCGAGGTGCGCGAGGCGACCGAGCGATGCCTGTCCGCGCCGCTCGACTACGTGATCGCGACCACCGGTGTCGGCTGGCGCGGCTGGATCAGCGCGGCCGAGGGCTGGGGCACGGGCACCCGGCTCATCGACGCGTGCCGCACCGCGACCGTCCTCAGCCGCGGTCCCAAGGCGACGGGCGCGATCCGGGCCTCCGGACTGCGGGAGAGTTACGC
Source organism: Streptomyces sp. NPDC051561 (assembly GCF_044454195.1). Classification (NCBI taxonomy): domain Bacteria; kingdom Bacillati; phylum Actinomycetota; class Actinomycetes; order Kitasatosporales; family Streptomycetaceae; genus Streptomyces; species Streptomyces sp. NPDC051561. Next base: position 554,467 of record NZ_JBITDM010000001.1, read on the forward strand.
CCCGGCCTCCGAAGCCGTCGACGAGATGCTGGTCTGGCTGCTCGAACAGGATCTGGCGGGCCGGCGGATCGCCGTCCAGGAACACGGCGCGGCACTCCCGGAGTTCACGGCCGCTCTGCGCGAGCGCGGCGCGGAGGTGGTGGAGGTACCGGTCTACCGCTGGGGCCCGGCCGCCGACCCGGAGGCGGTGGTACGGCTGGTCGACGCGACGGTACGGGGCGAGGTCCACGCACTCCCCTTCACCAGCGCCCCCGCCATCGAGGCGTTCCTCGGTGCGGCGGAATCGGTGGGCCGCCGCGAGGAACTCCTCACCGCCCTGCGCACCCATGTCCTGGCCGTCTGCATAGGCCCCGTCTGCGCCCGCCCGCTGCTCGCCGCCGACGTCCCCTGCGTCTGGCCCGAACGCGGCCGCCTCGGCTCCCTGGTCCGCACCCTCGACCAGCAGCTCCCCGGGCTGCACCGCCGCCAACTCCCTTACGAGGGCGCCTGGTTGACCGTTCAGGGCGCCGCAGTCTCCGGCCCCTTCGGCACCGTCCACCTCACCCCCCTGCCCGCCGCCATCCTGCGCGCGCTGGCCGACCGCCCCGGCAACGTCCTGAGCCGCGCCGAACTCCTGCGCAAGGCCTGGACCCCGGACCCCGAAACCCCCCGGCCCACCGACGAGCACACGGTGGAGGCCGCCGTCGCCCGCCTCCGCTCGGCCCTCGGCCCGTACGCCTCGCTGATCCGCACGGTCACCAAGCGCGGCTACCGCCTGGCGGTGGACCCCCGGTGACCCCGCCCGCTCCCCCGCTCCTCGCCGTCGCCCACGGCACCCGCGACCCCTCCGGCACCGCCACCACCGAGGCGCTCCTCAACCTGGTCCGGGAACTGCGCCCGGAACTGCGGGTCCTGCTGGGTTACGTCGACGTGGCGCACCCCGGCCTCGGCGACGTCCTCGCCGGCCTCTCCGGCGACCTCGTCCTGGTACCCCTGCTGCTCGGCACCGGATTCCACATCCGCGTCGACATCCCCGCAGCCCTCGCCGAAGCCCCGCAGGTCAACGCCCGGGTCGCCGCCGCGCTCGGCCCCGACCCCCTCCTCGCCCACGCCCTCGCCGACCGCCTGGCCCAGGCCCGGACCCCTGCCTCGGGCCCGGTCGTCCTCGCCTCCGCCGGCTCCTCCGACCCCCGCTCCCAGCAGGACACCGCCACCATGGCCACCCTGCTCACCCGCCACCTCGGCCGCCCCACCGTCCCCTCCTACCTGTGCGGCGGCTCCCCCACCCCGGCCGAGGCGGTGGCCGCCCTGCGCGCCGAGGGCCACCGGGACATCACCGTCTCCAGCTATCTGATGACCCCGGGCTTCTTCGCCCGCAAGGCGGCGGCAGCGGCAGCCCCGGGCCCCCTGCCGGGGACCGAAGGGACTGAAGGACCGGAATCCCAAGTAAGCGTAAAATCCGCTGCCTCGGCACCTCTCGGGGCCCACGAGGCGGTGGCCCGCCTGATATTGGCGCGGTACGACGCGGCCCGTACCGGAGCCGACCGCTCACCCGTCCTGCGGTAACCACCACCACGCACCCGACCCGCCTCACTATGCTTCCTCCCCCGGGCCCCCAGACCCCTCGGAGAAGCCGCATGACTGACGCGAACACCGGCACGGGCGCCGGCGCCGGAGACGAGTACGGCACCGGCAGAGTGGTCGTGAACCGGGTGATGTCGCTGGACGGCTTCATCGCCGGTCCCGGCCATGCAATGGACTGGTTCGGCACGTACCTGACCGCGGACACGTTCCCGGAGGTCATGACGGCCACCGGCGCCATGCTCGTGGGCCGGGGCACCTACGACGTCGCCCAGGGCATGGCCACCGAGGGCACCCCCTACGACGGGGGCGCACAGTTCGTCCTCACCCACCGGCCTCCCGAGCAGCCCGACCCCCACGTCACCTTCCTCACCTGCGACATCGAGGAAGCCGTCGCCATCGCCCGCGGCGCCGCGGGCGGCAGGAACCTGGAGATCCTCGGCGCCGACCTGGCCGCCCAGTGCCTGCGGCGCGGGCTCGTCGACGAGATCCTCGTGTACGTCGTGCCGGTACTGCTCGGCGACGGCGTCCGCTTCTCGCCCCCCGGCGGCCTCGGCCGGATCGATCTGGAACCCTGCGGCACCACCCGCTCGGGCGCGGTCACGATGCTCCGCTTCCGCGTGCGGAAGGCGGCCTGAGAGCCTGTGTACGACGCGGGCGCGGACAGCGCGCCCTGGAACGCCTGGACCTGCGCTGGAACGGCCTCTCGCGCACCCTGCCACCGGTGGTCGGGAACGGCGGGGGTGCGTGGTGTGGACGTGACGACGCACGGGCGACCGCTCCCGGAGCAGCACTTCCCGCACCACCCCGTGCGCCGTTGACGGCACCCGCTCCGCCGCCGGACCCTCGAATGATTCCGACCTCGGGTGGTGGGCGTGAGCGTGAGCAGCGAGTCCTTGCGGCGGCGGGTCGTCCGCAGGCTCTTCGGGCGGGTGCGGCTCGCCGAGCCAGTCGTATCGGCCAGTGAGCGGGAGTTGTTCGGCGGACCGTTGCGGTACGACACCGGGTGGTCCCAACACGACAGCGCCTGGCTGGAGTTGTCGATGTTCGGGGCGGTGCGGGTGATGCCCCGGCTGGTGGGGGCCACCCTGCGCCGGGCGTGGCGGGCGGACCGGGCAGCGCTGATCGCGGTGGGGCTGTGCGAGGTCGGGCAGGGGGTGGCGGCGGCCGTCGGGCTGCTGGCGGTGAATGCCGTGATGCACGCGCTGCTGGGGGCCGCGGCGCCGGTGGACCGGCTGGCCGAGGCGTTGCCGGCGCTGCTGGTGGGGGCGGGTGCGGCGGTGGTGGGGGCGCTGCTGGCGTGCGGGTCGACGTCACGGGCGGGACGGATCGAGCCGATGGTGGAGCGGCTGGCGACCACCGACTATCTGGCGGCGGCGTCGGCGGTGGAGCTGGAGGCCATCGAGGATCCGGAGTTCCGGCGGCTGATCGACGTGGCGCAGTACGGGGCCGCGTCCGCGCGCCGCATGATCGGGGCCTGCGTCGCGGCGCTGAACGGGACCCTCTCGCTCATCGCCGCCGGGAGCGTCCTGACCGTCCTGCATCCCGCCCTCCTCCCGATGCTGATCCTGATCGCGGCGCCGCGCGGCTGGGGTGCGATGCGGGTGGCGCGGGAGCGGTACGTCTCCGTGATGAGCTGGCTGGAGCACGTACGGGCGACCCGGGTGCTGGGCAATCTGCTCACCTCGCGGTCGGCCGCCCAGGAAGTCCGGATCCACGCCGTCGGCCCGTACCTCCTCTCCTGCTACGAGGACATGGCGCACAGCGCGGAGGCCGAGCAGAAGCGCCTGGCCAACGGAAAGGCGCTCACCGAGCTGGTCGCGGCCGCCATGTCCGGGCTGGTCCTGGTGGGCACGTACGGGATGCTCGGCTGGCTCATCGTGGCCGGGCACATGGAGCTGGCCGTCGCGGGCACGGCCGTGGTCGCGGTCCGCTCGGGCGCCGCGAACCTGGGGGTGCTGGTCATGAACGTGAACCAGTTGCACGAGGAGAGCCTGTACGTCCAGGACCACGAGAGGTTCCTGGCGGAGGCGGCTCGGCGGGCCATCCCGCCCGGGGGCGACGCACCTGCCCGGCAGGTGGGTTCGGTGGTGCTGGAGAAGGTGACGTACCGCTACCCGGACCGCGACGAACCCGCCCTGGACAGTGTCTCGTTGACCCTCCCGATGGGTTCGGTGACGGCGGTGGTCGGCGAGAACGGGTCGGGCAAGAGCACCCTGATGAAGGTGGTCGCGGGCCTGCTGCTGCCGCAGAGCGGGACGGTGCGGTGGGGCACCCGGGAGATGACCGTCCTGGACCGGTCGTCGGTCTTCTCCCGAGTGGCGCTGCTCACCCAGGACTTCGAGCGGTGGCCGGTCACCGCCGGGATGAACATCCGCATCGGGCGGCCCCAGTCACCGTCGACCGAGGAGGAGTTGATGACCTCGGTCGAGTACGCGGAGGCCTCCGGGGTGATCGGGAAGCTGCCGCTCGGGCTCGGCACGCTGCTGGCCAGGATGTTCCACGGTGCGTCCGAGATATCCGGCGGGGAGTGGCAGAAGATCGGGCTGGCGCGCACTCACCGGCGTACCTCCACCTGCCCCTGGGACAACATCCTCATCGTCGACGAACCCACCTCCGCCCTCGACCCCGAGGCCGAGATCGCCGCCTTCGACCGCATCCGGCGCCTGGCCGGACCGCACCGGGCGGTCGTCCTGGTCACCCACCGCATGTCCGGGGTCCGGCACGCCGACACCATCCACGTACTCAACCGGGGCCGCCTGGTCGAACACGGCACCCACGCCGAGCTGCTGGCGGCGGAGGGTCGGTACGCGGCGATGTTCCGGACGCAGGCGGCGCAGTACGGGTAGGCCCCGCACGTGGTGGTACGAGGAGTCTTCCTCCGGGCCCGGTAGCGGTACGGTCAGCTCCCGCTACCCGGCTGTCTCCTCGTCCGTCTGCTCGTCCGCCCGCGCCAGCACCAACGCCGCCGCGTCGTCCGACAGCCGGCCTCCGGTGTGGCGGGCGAGGCCGATCAGGACGGCGCGCTTGACGTCGGTCGGGCAGGCGCCGAGGCCCTGGGCGTGCAGGGCCCGGCCGGGGTCGTAGAACGCCCCGCGGGCATCGCGGGCCTCGGTCACGCCGTCGGTGACGGTGAGCAGGGAGGTGCCGGGCGGGAGGGTGTGGGAGACGGTGCCGAGCGGTTCGGTGAGCAGGTGGTCGAAGAGGCCGAGGAGGGCGCCGGGCGGGAGGGGCAGCTCGCGTGCCCCGTCCGCGTCGACCAGCCAGGGCAGTATGTGGCCGCAGTTGACGAACCGGAGCCGCCCGCCGGGGTGTGCCTCGACGATCAGCGCGGTCGCGAACCGGTGGTCACCGGTGGCCATCTGCCGGCGGGTGAGCGAGCGGTCCATCCACCGGGCGACCGCCGCCGGATCCTCCTCCCGCTCGGCGGCCTCCCGGAACGCCCCGAGCAGCGTCACCGTGGCGTCCACCGCCGCGAGGCCCTTCCCCGATACGTCGCCGAGCACGATGCGCAGCCCGAACGGGGTCTCCAGCGCTTCGTAGAAGTCACCGCCGACGCGGGCGTCGTGCTCGGCCGCCTGGTAGAAACCGGACACCCGGTAGCCGCCGATCTGCGGCGGTATCGGCCGCAGCAGCGCCCGCTGCACTCCGCCCGCCTGCGACCGCATGTGCTGGATGCGCGCCTCACCGCGCCGACGCCCCACCGAGCCGATGGCACTGGCGACGGTGACTCCCACAATGCCGATGGCAGTGGTGAGGGGGCCGATGCCGACCCAGGTCGGCGGGTCCAGCCAGAGGAACCCCAGCTGGGTCACCCAGGCGAGCGCCCCGGAGGCGACCACGACGGGCCAGCCGTAGGCGATGGCCACCAGCGGTGGGACGACCGCGAGCACTGGGCTGAAACGCACCTCGTGGCTGCTCAGGATCTCGGCGAGGATCAGCAGCGCCCACACCAGCCAGGGCAGGGCCAACGGCAGCCTGGCCGCACCGGGAACCTCTCCCGGCTCGGCGAAGAGCGGACTGGAAAAGCGGGAAGGCATGTCAACCAGCCTTTAGGACACGGGCCGAATGGTCGGGCTTCCCATGTTCGCCCCCGCCCCGCCCCCGGGGCACGGGCCTTTCGGCCTTGCGGGAGCGGGACGTTGGCCCCGTCTTCACCGCGGCTTTCGCCCCTCCCTTCCTGCTCGTCGCGCAAAATCATTGGCGCCGGGGTCCGGACTCCGGATAGGAAATGACTCCATGACCGCCCTCCCCTCCGCCCCCACTCCCGCCGCCTCTGCCCCGGCGCCCGCCCCCGCGCCGCAGGACTTCGTGCGCACCACCCTCGACCTCGGCGACGCCAGGTTGCGCCCGTGGAGCCGGGCGGACATCGGCTCCCCCACGGTGGACGCCCTGATCGCCGCGTCCACCGACGAGGCGATAGCCCTCTGGAACCCGCTCCCGACAGCCGACCGGGACGCCGCCACGAAGTGGCTGGAGGCCCGCGACGACGCCTGGGGCAAGGGCACGCTCGCCACCTTCGCCCTGGCCGAGAGCACCCGTCCCGACACCCTGCTCGGCGCCCTCACCGTCCGCTGGACGGACCGCGCGGACGGTCTCGGAATGATCGGCTACTGGCTGGTCCCCGCCGCCCGCGGCCGGGGCCTCGCCACCCGGGCGACCCGCGTCGCAGCCGACTGGGCCTTCCGCACCGCGGGCGTCCGCCGCCTGGAACTGGCCCACGCCGTGGAGAACGAAGCCTCCTGCCGGGTCGCCGAACGCTGCGGCTTCCCCGCCGAGGGCGTACTGCGCGCCTCGTACCGCTTCGGCGACGGCGAGTACCACGACGAGCACCTGCACGCGCGGCTGTGGTCGGACCGGGAACAGGTGACGACGGACCGGTAGCGACGGACCGGTAGCGACAATCGGTAGCGGCGGACCGGTAGCGACCGACGACCGGTAGCGACGGACCGTCGGCGGCCGACCGGTTCATGCTTCAGACTCTGCCTCCCAGCCGGGAGAACAGCCCCCGGTGCGCCCACCCCGCCCGGCGCAGGCCCCTCCACAGGAACCAGAGGGCCAGTCCCAGCGCGAGCGCGAACGCACCGAGGGCGTCCGGGAGGGCGCCCATCACGAGGATGCCGAGCACCACGGCCACAAGGCCGTCGAACTGCCAGGCCAGAAAGAGGAGTCCGGAGAGGTCACCGAGTGGTGTGATCACCGGGAGGAGCAGGGACAGCGGCAGGTTCAGTTTCATCTCGCGCAGGAATCTGGCGCCGAGCACCAGCACCAGCGCCCCCGCGACAAGCAGGAGGGTGCCCACCGGACCTCCGCCCGGCAGTGTCCCCTCGGTCAGGAGCACGAGGCCGACTCCCGGAACCATTGCGGCCGTTACGGCGACGACGGGCCAGAGCAGGGTGCGGGCGAGCATGCCGCCCCACCGTTCGCCGAGCAGCGGTGCCAGGGTCAACTCGTCGCGCAGGCCGCGCCACGTCTCACTCAGCCAGCCGGACCCCAGGTACACGCAGACCGCTCCGGCCACCCGGTACGACAGCGCGGGACCGGTTTGCGCTCCGGCCGCCCCGAACGTCAGGACACCGCCGCCGATCAGGAGGAGCAGTACGGCGGCGCTCGCGCGAGCGGGGGTGCGCAGCGCGCGGACGACGCCCTGGGAAAGGTGTCCGCGCAGGCGCCCGTCCGCACGCAGGAGAGCCGAGGTGAACCCGCGCGGCTCCGGCCGGTACAGGTCGAGCGCATGGTGCAGCGTGCCCGTCATGGCGTACGTCTGGGCCTGGGCGGCGCGTGCCGATTCACGCGCGAGCCTGGCGAGGTCGACCGTCCGGACCGAGCGGAAGGCCGACCGTCCGAGAACGGGGGCCGCGGTCAGCAGCACCCCGGCGAGCAGCCACAGGCCGACCCCGCTGCCCCCGCCGCCCGCCTCGCCTCCGCCGCCCGGGACGCTCCGGCCCAGCAGGGTCGCGGCGAGGCCCACGGCGAGCGCGGCGGCGGCCAGCGCGAGGTTGTCCCGTACCGGCCGGACCTGGCCCCACAGCCAGGCCACCGCCGTGACGGCGCTGAGCCCCAGCGCGAGGGCGAGACCCGCCGGTGCGGTGTCGAGGTGGTGGAACAGGTCGGTCGTGAGGTAGGCGGCGGTGCCCGTCGACAGCAGCGTGGCCGCGGCCACGTACATCAGCCGCCGCCGGACGGTCGCGCCCAGGTAGGACGTCGGGGGCAGGTCCGTGGACATGAAGACGTGCAGCACGAACGGCTGCATTACCAGCGGCCCCCAGAACCGTCCGGCGAGCTGTGCGCTCCAGCACGCCGCGATCACCAGCGCACACGCCACCGGCGTGGCCCTGGCGAGGGATCCCAGGGGGACCAGGGCCGGCGAGGTACTGGCGGCGTGGACGACGGGCACCAGGTAGAAAACGGTGAACAGGGCGACGAGGTAGGCGAGGTACGCGCGCCCCTGCACCGTGGCACGGTCGCCGCGACGGGCGTAGAGGTGACGTACGGCGCGCACCCGCGTCATCGCGTCGGTGCCGGCCGCCACCGGGCCGTCGGCCGCCACTGGACTGTCGGCCGCCACCGGGCTGTCCGCGGTCATCCCAGTTCCACCCGGCCGTCGCAGGCTTCCACCAGCACGTCCTCATGGGTGGCGACGAGGAAGGCGGTGCCCTGCCGCGCCCGTTCGGCGAGGAGGGCGGCCACCAGGTCGATGCGCCGGCTGTCGAGATGCCGTTCGGGTTCGTCGAGCAGTACGACGTCGGCCGGGCGCACCAACGTGAGTGCCAGGTTGAAGAGTTGGCCCTGTCCGGACGAGACCTGATGGGGGAACCGTTCGCCCAGCGAGGACAGTCCCAGCCGCTCGATGACCTGCTCCGCGCGTTCGGCACTCTCCTTGGTGTTGCCGTGCCAGGACGCGGCGACCAGGGTCACCTGTTCGCGCAGGGTCATGTCACGGGCGACCGGGATCGGCTCCACCAGCGAGGCCAGGATGCGCCGGTGCAGGGGCCTGGCCACGTCGGCGGGCTCGCCCCGCACCGAGCACGAACCACCTGTCAGGCGCCGACTGCCCAGGAAGGCACGCAGGAGGGTGGTCTTCCCCGAGCCGTTGCCGCCGGTGAGACACCAGAACTCGCCCGGCATCACGGCGAACGTCGTGGGGGCGAGCAGCGTGACCTCGCCCACGGCGACCGTCGCACCGTCTGCCGCAATAACAGGAACCTCGGTCCTTTTCACCTCAACCCCTCCCCCCTCAGCCCCTTCCACCACAACCCCTTCCCCCTCAGCCCCTTCCCCCTCACCCGCTTGGACACCGCAGCGTGACCGGTCATGGCGCCATGATCGCCCATCACCACTCGTGGCCGATCAGCTCAGCTCTGCTCCGCCGCAATCAGAGGCCACGTCAATAAACCTCGAATTCCTCCTCCCTATGAACGGGAATTCACCCGCACCCATCCCCATGAACAAGGAAAGAACTACCCAACCCCCTTGATCAACGATCACATTGATCCTATGTTCAGCAATCGCCAAGCGATTCACGGAACATTCGTGGAGTCAACAGCACACCGCCCTCACAAGGGGCACCCGTGTGCCCAATTACGCCCCGCACAAAGGGGAGACAGGGAGCAGAAAATGAAGGTTCTGTTTGCCATCCGCAATGCCATGACCTCGAAGAAGAGCCTCAAGGCCAGCTCTTGGTACATCTGGTACTAGGCCGCTTCCGGGCCCGCCCCCGACCGACGGCCGGGGGCGGGCCCGGGCACCTCTCAAGGTCCGGTTCCAAGGTCCGGATTCGCCAGCCGGCCCGCGCTCGCCGACCACAGCGCCGCGGCCCTCTCGGAGACCCCCACCATGACGCAGCCTTCGCTCCCGCAAGTCCCGCACTCTCCTCGCCCGTCCGGCGCGCACCCCGCCACCTCCCGAACCACCGTCCTCGCGCCGCGACTTGCCGCTCTGCTGCGGGACCACCGGGGCAAGGACGTGTTCCGGCTGGAGCCCGACACCATCGGTGTCGCCGGGCACGAGCTCGCCGACCGGATCCTGTCCGTGCGCAAAGCGACCGAGGTGGAGCGGCCCACCTTCAAGCCGTTGCAGGGGCGTTCGATCGCTCCGGCGGAGGCGGCTTCGGTGATGCGGACCGTCGGGCGCGACGTGCGCGAGGCATTGAAGAAACCCTTGCCGGAAAAGGTGGACCTTTCCGGCCCCTGGCCGATTACCGGACACATTTTTCTCCGGGATCTGATCCTGGGAACCGACCCCTATCGGTTGCGCATTCTCATGAGCCGAAATCTCGAATTGACGACCAAACTCACCTGGTCGGTGATAGCGGCGGGAGCGGCCTTCCCCCGCCCCTTCAAGGCGAACAGGGCCGACCCCGACGCCCAACTGACCTCCCTCGCCCGTCTGGTGACCGCCGCCACCGGCTACCACGACCGCCGTTACGCGATGGGCATGTACCGGCGGGCCGCCGCCCCGGTCTGCTTCACCGTCTCCACCCTGGTCGCCAACGCCCTGTGGCTGGGCTCCCCGTTCGACGCGTCCACCTCGAACCGCAACATCCTGTACGAGGCGATGCGCCTGCTGCCCCCCTCCTGGAACCTGCTGCGTAACGCCTCCCCCGAGTACCCCGGCCTCGATCCCCTCATCACCCCGGGCGACGACATCCTCGTACTCCCCCTGCTCTCCCACCGGGACCCCGCCCTGTGGGACGCCCCCGACGAGTTCCGCCCCGAACGCTGGGACACCCTCGACCCCGACACCGCCCCCGGATTCCTCGGCTTCGGTCACGGCTCAGAACGCTGCTGGGGCCGCCACGCGGTGATGCCCCTCGCCGAACTCCTCCTCGGCCTGCTGCGCCAGGACGGTCTGACGGTCGACCCGGGCCAGGAGTCCGCGAAGGTCCCCCTCGCGGGCCTGCTCGGCGTGGACGAGGTACGCGTCGTGCGCCAGTAGCCCGTGTCTCAGGCCGCCGCCCGCTCCCCCTCCGGCCGGCGCCTCGCCGAGGTGTCGTCCAGCGCGGGGTGACGCCAGGCGCCGTCCGGGTGGTAGAGGTTGGTGCCGGGCGGGACGATCTCGTCGATGCGGTCGAGGGTGGCGTCGTCCAGGGTGAGGGTGGCGCCCTTGAGGAGGCTGTCGAGCTGGTCCTGGGTGCGGGGGCCGATGATGACCGAGGTGACGGCCGGGTGGGCGAGGGGGAAGGCCACCGCGAGTTCCGGCAGCGTACGGCCAAGGCTTTCGGCCAGGTCGGCGAGCTGCTCGGCGACGGCGAGCTTGACCTGGTTCTCGGGGAGGGCCGGGTCGAAGCGGTTCGGGTGGAGGCGGGCGCGGCCGGCGTCGAGGTCGACCGGGCGCGAGGCGCGGTACTTGCCGGAGAGGAAGCCCGAGGCGAGGGGGCTCCAGGTCATCACGCCCATGCCGTAACGGCGGGCGACCGGGAGGATGGTGGTCTCGATGCCGCGCGCGAGCAGGGAGTACGGCGGCTGTTCGGTGCGGAAGCGCGGGAGGGCAAGGCGTTCGGCGGTGTGGTGGGCCTCGACCAGGTCCTCCGCGGGGAAGGTGGAGCAGCCGAAGGCGAGGATCTTGCCCTGGCGGCGGAGGTCGTCCAGTGCGCCGAGGGTTTCCTCGATGTCGGTGGTGTGGTCGGATCGGTGCACCTGGTAGAGGTCGATCCGGTCGGTGTCGAGGCGGCGCAGGCTGTCCTCGACGGCGCGCATGATCCAACGGCGTGAATTGCCGCCCCGGTTGCGGCCGTTGCCCATCGGGAAGTGGAACTTGGTGGCCAGTACGACGTCGTCGCGGCGGGCTCCCCCGAGTGCCTTGCCGACGATGGTCTCGGACTCGCCGGCCGAGTACATGTCGGCGGTGTCCACGAAGTTGATGCCCGCGTCGAGGGCGCGGTGGACGGTGCGTACGCAGTCGTCGTGGTCGGGGTTGCCGACGGCCCCGAACATCATGGTGCCGAGGCAGTAGGTACTGACTTCGATTCCGGTGCCGCCGAGGGTGCGGTAGCGCATGGTGAGGTCCCTTGGGTGCGGGGGCGATGGGGTGCCGATGGGCGCCGTGGGCGCTGGTGTTCGCACTCTAGGAGTTGGAGAAGACTCAAGGTCAAGTCCGGACGTGCTGACGGGAGATGTGCTGCGTGCCGCGTCGGGCCGCCGGGTTACGAGGCGACCGCGACCGCCGCCGAGTACCCCTCCCCCACCTCGACGTCCGTCAGCCGCCAGCCCGGGATCTCTCCCGGCCGGGTGCCCGCCCCCACATAAGTCCCGTCGAGCGGTACGGCGAGGCCGGTGCCCGTCCCCTTGAGGTACGCCTCCTTGCGGCACCAGCAGCGGCCGAACGCGGCCAGCCTCGCCGTGTCGTCCGCGTGCAGGGCGGCGAGTTCGGCGCGTTCACGGGGGTGCAGGGCGGCGACGATCTCGTCCGCCTGGGATACGTCGGTGAGGAGTTCGGTATCGATGCCGACGGGTGTCGGGGCGAAGGCGAGGAGGACCAGGTCGCCGCTGTGGGAGAGGGAGAAGTGCAGGTCGGCACCGGGGACGCAGGGGCGGCCGTGGGGTTTGCGGGACGGGGCGGACTCGTGGGACCCGCCGGATTCTCGGGATTCGGCGGGTTCCGGGCAGAGCGGGCAGGGTTCGCGTCCCAGGACGACGTCGGCCGGAGGGTGGCCGAGGTACGCGCCGAGCAGGTGGCGGAGGGCGATGTGGGCGGCGGCGTAACGCTCGCGGTCGATGGGTTTGCGGAAGACGGCGTGGCGTTCGCGTTCGGTGGCGTCCAGGAGGCCGAGACTGCCGTCGGGCATGCCGGCGACGTACTCGGAGATCCTCAACTGCCAGATGTCGGCGCCGGCTTCGGGGAGGGCGAGGCTGCCCCCGAAGGGCCCGGGGCGCAGTGTGCGCGGCGCGAAGGAAGCCGTACGTCCGGCCTCGGGTCCCGCCCCCTGCCGCACGGGCCGGGCTCGCGGAGGTACGGACGGCATTTCGGAGCCTCTCGGTCGGGGCGGGTCGGGTCGGGTGGACCGGGTCGATCGGTGGGTACGCGCAGTCCGGACGGCACCTTCCGGACATCCCGGGCAACACCTTCCGGACATACAGGCCGGGCGGACACTTTAGCCCGCCCCCCGAGCCGACCCGGCGAACGCATGCCGGCACTCACAGCCAGACCGGCCGATCCGATCCCCAACTGCGCACACTGCGGCTCCAGTTGCCGGGCGAGCCGTGGTGGCTGACAGGCGGGAGGGCGTGATCGAGCTTGCCGTACGGGGACTCGGAGGTCGCCATCCAGCGCTGGGGGTCGCATGCGGGGCCGCCCGGGGCAGCGGGTTCCGCCCGCACCCCGTGCATCAGCCAGCACGCCGTACCGGCCAGTGAGAACCTCAAGTGACGTCCACACCCGTCCTCCTGACGCTCCGTCAGTGACCGCAGCACACCACCCGCGACGAGGTATCCCGTGCCGTGGTCCAGCGCCTGCGCGGGCAGCGCCCCCGGCCGCCCCTCCGGCGACCCGTCCGGTGCCCTGTCCCCCTCGATGGCCGCGATGCCCGTTCCCACCTGTACGAGGCTGTCGAAGCCGCGTCGTCCCGCCCAGGGCCCGGGGCCCCAGCCCCAGGCGCACAGCTGGGCGACGATCAGCCCGGGGCGGCGTTCCAGCAGTGCTTCGGGGGCCAGACCGAGGCGGTCCAGGGCGCCGGGGCGGTACCCGGACAGGACCACATCGGCGGAGGCCAGCAATTCCTCGAAGGTCTCCCGGTCCTCGCCCGCACCGAGGTCCAGCAGCGTCGAACGCTTCCCCATGCCGGTGTCGGTGTGGGTATCGGCGTCCTCGCGCAGCCGAGGCGAGTCGACCCGCAGCACATCGGCGCCGAGCAGCGCGAGGGTGCGCCCGGCCACCGGGCCCGCGAGTACGCGGGTCAGGTCCAGCACCCGTACCCCTGCCGCCGGAAGCGAGGCGTCCGGCAGCCGCCGCGCTCCGGCGACCGGGTCGGTCCGGGTCTCGACCAGCGGCAACGGCGTTACGGCGCCGGGCCCCTGGAACACCGACCCGGATGCCGACGCGACCGCCAGCCCGCCCGCCCCGTACACCGCTTCCTGCACCTCGTGCGCCGTACGAGTCGCCAGCTCGGCCGCCAGTGCCTCTGCCGACGCGTGGTCGTCGCGTGTTCCGTCGTCAGGGAGCCCGAGGGCGGCGAGCAGGCGGGCCCGGTGGTGCGGGTAGTTGGCGTGGGTCCGCACCCAGCTGTCGGAGGTACGCCAGAACCCGGACAGCGGGGCGAAGTTGGTCGGGGCGCGGCCGTCGATCCTCAGGTGCCGTTCGCTGTGGAAGGCGGTGGCGACAGCCCCTTCCGACACCCGTACTCCGGGTACGTCCGCACCCGTCGCCCCGCGCACCGCCGTGAGCTCGGCGGCGGCCAGCGAGCACGCCCCCACCGTCGCCCGGGCCATTTCCCGCACCGGCAGCCGGGCCGGCAGCACCTCTCCGGCATCCCGCTCGTACGACACCTTCGCCACGAGATCGGCCCGGCCACCGAGTGCCGACCAGGCGTGCGCGGTCGCCGCGTCCCCGTAACCGCCGTCGCCGCCCTCACCCTCACTGTTCGCCATGGGAACAGCATGCAGCACGAGGGCGGCGCCCAACCGGCGGTGTGACGCAGGTATCGCGGGCGTCAGCCGAACGTCACCGCCGGGTAGGCCAGCAGCATCCAGGCACCGAAGCCTAGTTTCAGCAGGGCGTCGGTGACGCCCAGGGCGCGGACCGGGAGGCTCTTGGCCACGTACAGGCCGATCAGGGCGTTGGCGGAGGTGGCGAGGCCGAGGATGGTCATCAGCGGGCCGTGGGCGAGGCCCATGGTCAGGAAGTGCAGGCCGACCACGAACAGGATGGTCAGGATGAGGGTGCGCTCGTCCGGCTGCTGCTTCAGGTCCTGCTGCGTCGACTGCTTCTCCGGCTCCAGCCCCTGCTGCTTCTCCGGTTCCAGCCCCTGCTGCTTCTGGTAGCGGCTGATGACGAGGTAGATCAGGCCCATTTCGAGGACGAAGGAGCCGACCAGGCCCGCGATCTGCACGAAGGAGGGGCTGCCGAGGGAGGGGAGCAGGGCGCTCAGGCCGCTCGCGATGAATCCGGCCACGCCGCCGCCGATGGCGAACGGGATCCACCGGCTCTGGAAGATCCAGCCGAGCAGGAACCCCAGACCCACGCAGAGCAGGAAGAGGCCGCCGCCGCGGATCAGCGGGTACGGGTGGGGCAGGTCGTTCGCGGTGGTGGCCGCGAGGGGGACGAGGGCGGCGAGGTGCGGGGAGGCAATCATCGCCGGCGCCCGGCGGGCAGCGAGGGAAGGGAGGGCGGGAGTGCCGCGTGAGCGGGGTGAGCTGGGGGAACTGCGGGCGCCACTATGGGGGTCGTGTGCTTCATGCGGTCAACTTAACCTCCCGGGAGGGGAGATACGACGGGGTATGCCTGCCACCCACGGCACTCACGCTCCTGGCGCCCCTCCCTCCCCGAGCAGCGCGTCGAAGAACTCCTCGCGGGCGGCGGCGTCCGTCGCGAACCGCAGGCTCATCCGGTGGTCGGCCGTCGGGAACACCAGCCGGGTGTAGTGCGCGTCCGAGGCGGTGAACGCCTCGTCGACCGCTTCGGTGACGGCCGGGGGGATCACGGCGTCGACGGCGGGAGTGGCGAGTACGGCGCGGACGGTGGCCGCAAGCGCCCGGAAGACGTCCAGGGCAGGCGACTTGGTCCAGTTGTCCGGCGTACGGATGATCTCGGTGAAGCCCTCGCCGAACCGCACCGGCCACGCCTCGGCCGAATACACCGCCGGTGCGCCGAGTCCGATCGCGGCGACCCGTGGACCGAAGTGCGCGGCCAGGTCGGCGACGGTCTGGCCGCTCATGCTGAAGCCGATGAGGAGGAGGCGGGAACCGGTGCGGGCGTGCCGGTCGACGAGAGTGCGGGCCTGGTCGAAACGGCGTTGCAGGCTGAGTTCGCGGAGGCGGCCGGTGCTGGCGCCGTGGCCGGAGAAGTCGAGGGCGAGGGCGTGGTGGCCACGGGCGGCGAGGTGGGTGGCGAGGAGGGTGGGGCTCTGTTTGTCGCCGTTGCCGGCGCCGTGGAGGAGGACGGCGGTGAGGGGTGGGAGTGAGCTGGGCGGGCTCCCGCCGGGGAGGGCTTCGGCGCAGCTGAGGGACTCGCCGTCGCAGGCGAGGGTGAAGTGCCGCACGGGGAGGGGTTGTTGGGCGGTGGCACGGTCCTGGCCGGCCGCATCCGCCGTACCGGCCCCACTCCTCGTACCCACGGTGTCGCTCATACGCTCCCAGCCCTCCCAGGTGTGACGGCCCTCCCAGGTGTGACGGCGCGCAGGCCCGCACGATATCCCGGCCAGGATGTGGACACAGGCTCCTAGACTCGGCCTGATGATCAAACCCCCGCAATCCGGCACCTCCACCACGGCCCCCGTCCTCGTCGCCCCCTCCGCCGCCTGGCAGGCCCAGGGGCTCGCGCTCACCGCCGAACTCCGCACCGCGCTCGCCCCCACGGCGGTGCACGTCGAGCACATCGGCAGCACCGCCGTCCCCGGCATGGCGGCCAAGCCCGTCTTCGACCTCCAGATCGGTGTAGCGGACCTGGAGGCGGCCGAGCAGGCCTTCGCCGGGCCCCTCGCCGACCTGGGCTTCCAGCTCTCCCGCCACCGGCACGACCACGTACCCGCCGGCCGCGACGACGACCCCCAGCAGTGGACCAAGCGCCTGTGGACACGCCGCCACGAGCCCGCCACCCAGCCGCCCACCCGGGACTCCGGCTCCGCTCCCGCCTCCGTCCGCACCGTCGGCATCAATCTCCACGTACGCCGCCTGGGCTCGCCCAACGAACGCCTCGCCCTCCTCTTCCGCGACTGGTTCCGCGCCCACCCCGAGGCGGTCCCCGCCTACGCCCGCTTCAAGCAGCTCCTCGCCGACGCCGTCGACGACACCGGGACGTATGCCGACGTGAAGGACCCGGTCGTCGATCTCGTCATCACGGTCGCGGAACCGTGGGCGAGCGCCACGGGCTGGTCGCCGTACGGGAGCTGAGCGGCCCGGCCGGGGTTGGGACACAGGCTCTGAACGTCCCCGGGTCGCCGCGCTAGCCGTCCGTGGTCGCGCGCTTCGCCGCGTACCGGCGTGCCTTGGTGCGGTTGCCGCACACACGCATCGAGCACCAGCGGCGGCTGCGGTTCTTGGAGGTGTCCCAGAAGACCCAGGCGCAGGCGTGCTCGGCGCAGCGCTTGAGGCGGGCGATGTCGCCGGTGGTGCCGATCTCCGTCCAGGCGATGGCGAGGGTGGCCAACGCGTGGCGGGCCGGGGGGAGTTCGGGCGAGGGTGCGAGGGCGGTACGGGCGTCCGGGGTCACGGTGACGAGCAGCGGGAGCTCGGTCAGGGCCTGGGCGGCGGCGGCCATCAGGGACGGGTCGGGGGTGTCCGCGTGCAGTCCCAGGGCCTCGCGGATGCCGCCGCGCAGACGGAGGGCGAGGTCGTGGTCGGCGGGGGTGATCCGGGTGGCGGGCGGGAGCAGGTCCTGCTCGGCCAGCCAGGCCGTGAGGCGGGCGGGGGTGTCAAGGTCCTCGGTGCCGAGTTCGACGTCCACGGTGTTGGCGAACGCCTCGATCAGCCGGGCCGGGGGCGGGGCTTCGATCATGTGGCGCCTCCGATCGGCGAGTTGAGGGTCCGGCGGGGGTGACCGGCCGCCGAGGAATGTCCCGCGGCGACCCACCCCACTCTAACCGGCTAAAGCGTTGACCGGTGTCCGTCGACTCTGGCAGTCTGCTCCTCGACAGAGATAACCAGTAAAGCTGTTAGCCGGTTAGGGGAGATGTCGTGAGTACGTCGGAGATGCTGAGCAACGGCAACAGAGCACTGGAGGCCGCGCCGTTACCGGCCCCCGACCCCCGAGGCACCCGCAACACCCTCGTCCTCCTCGCCCTCAGCGCCACCACCAACCTCGCGGACGGCATCGCCAAGATCGCCCTCCCCTTGCTGGCCACTGGCCTCACCACCTCCCCCGGCCTGATCTCCCTGGTCGCCCTCACCCTCACGCTCCCCTGGCTGCTCCTCGCGCTGCCCGTCGGCGTCCTCGTCGACCGCGCCGACCGCCGACGGCTCCTCTGGCTGGCCAACGGGATCCGGCTGCTGGCGATCGGCTGGCTGATGCAGTCGGTACTCACCGACACCCTCGGGCTCCCCACCCTCGTCGTCGCGGGAGCGGCGCTCGGCATCGCCGAGGTGGTCGCCCAGACCTCGGAGAGCGCACTGATCCCCGCCCTCGTCCCCCGCGCGGGACGCGAACGCGCCAACGCCTGGATCACCGGCGTCGAAACCGCCGCGAACGAGTTCTGCGGCCCGATGATCGGCGGCCTGCTCCTCGCCACCGGCACCGCGCTCGCCCTGGGCGCGACCTGGGTCGCGTACCTCTCCGCCTGCCTGCTCCTGCTCCTGCTCACCGGCCGCTTCCGCGCCAACCGGAAGGGGCACGCTCACGAAGAGGCGCACGGAGCAGCGCACGGAGAAGGTCACGGAGCAGCGCGCGGAGAAGCTCACGGAGAAGGTCACGAAGAAGGTCACGGAGCAGCGGTCAACTCCCCCGCCCTGTTGGGCCAGTTCACCGAGGGCCTGCGCCTCCTCTGGAAGCACCGGCTGCTGCGCACCATGGCGCTCATCCTGACCGTGCTGTGCGCGAGCTGGGGTGCCTGGCTCGCACTCATGCCGCTGGTCGCGAAGGAGCTGCTGGCGCTCTCGCCGCAGGAGTACGGAGTCGTGCTGAGCGCCCTCGGGGTGGGCGGTCTCGCCGGCGCACTGACCGTCACCCGGGTGAACCGGCTGCTCGGCCGCCGCTGGGCGATGTTCGCCGACCTCGTCGGCACCCTGGCGATGATGGCGGTGCCCGCGCTCACCACCCAGGTGTGGGCGGTCGCGACTGCCGCCTTCCTCGGCGGGATGGGCGGCACCCTGTGGACGGTCAACGCCCGGCTGATCTCGCAGAACATCGTGCCGGACGCCCTGATGGGCCGCTACAGCAGCGCCGCCCGGCTGCTCAGCTGGGGCGGCATGCCAGTCGGCGCGGCACTGATCGGGGTGCTCGCGGAATGGCTCGGTACCCGTACCGCGTTCCTGGTGTTCTCGGTGGCGGTGGCCGCCACCATCTGGCCGTTCCTCCGCAATGTGACGACCGCAGAACTGCGGAGGAGCGCGTGAGGCCGCACGGTCAGGTCTGCGGGGAGGGCGCGTGCGGCGGCGGAAGAGTGCCTGCGGCGCGGAGGGCGTCGGTCCAGCCGGTGCGCGCCGTCGCCCACTTCTCCTCGCACCCTGCCCCGTCCCCGCCCGGCACCAGCCCCCGGTGCCGGGCGGGGGCGGCGCCGTACACGTAGCAGCGCATGGCGGCGGCCCGTTCCCGGTCGGAGGCGTGTTCGTCGCCCGCCGCCTCCTCGTACAGCTCCGAGGACTTCTGCCAGGTCTCGGCCGCGTCGAGCAGGTGCCGCTCGCCGCTCTCACCCTTGCGCAGCAGCATCAGCGCGGCGAACCGGTCGGCGGCGTCCTCCTCGTTGCCGGGCAGATTCAGCCCGAGTGCGTCGATGAGGGCGTGGGCGGACTCGTGGTGCAGCGATTCCAGGAATACGGAGCGGAGGGCGCCGTCCGCCGGCCGGGGCGCGCCGCTCTCCCGGAAGAGCTCGCGGGTTTCCGAGAGCTCGTCGTAGCAGAGCTCGATCCGGCGGGCCTCCGGATCGTACGAAGGTCCCTCCCCGCCACAGGACCTGACCACGAGCGGTACCGGCTTCCGTTCCCCCCAGCGCACGAATCCGGCCAGCGCGTCGGCGGCCTCCTCCACGGTGCGTCCTTCGCGCAGGAACTCGGCGTCGCGCCGGTCGGCGGCGTTCGCCGGGGCCTCGTAACGGACCGAGAGCACCGGACGCGGGGCGGTCGTCTCCGCCGGATTCCCGCATCCGGGGAGGGGGAGGAGAGCGAGGACGAAGGCGGTCGCCGCCGAGGGTGCTCTTCCCGTGCGGCTGCGGAGGCCCTCGGCCCGTGCGCCGCTTTTTTCACTTTCGCCCGAAAACATGTGCCCATCTTTGCCGATCCGGGGCCGGCCCAGGGACGGCCCCGGGCCGGTCACGGACCTTTCCCGGGACGGCCCCGGACAGGCAGATGCCCCACGGCCGGGGGGTGGCGGTGGGGCATCCTGGGTGCCCGACAGGCTGGGGGGGGTGCCTGCCAAGCTCGGGTCAATGGTTCTTCTGCCCCACCTTCGGGCGGGCATTCACGCCCACTCGAAGAAATTTCGGCGGAAATTTCGGCAGAAGATCGTCAGCGGCAGACGGCCACGTTGTCCGAGGTCCCGGGCATCGCCGCCGCGCGGGTGTCGTTGAAGTTGGTCACGAAGGCCTGGTAGATCGACTCGTTGGTGATCCGGACCATGGACTCGTCGTTGTCGCGCAGGGCGGGGCCGCTCCAGTTGTGGCTGCCGGTGAGGACCAGCTTCTCGCGGGCGCCCGCGTACATGCCGTCGATCATGAGGTTCTTGGAGTGCACGATGCGGTTCGGGGTGGGCTTCGGGGTGTCCGCGTCGCCGTCGTCGTCGTGCTGGTAGCACCGGGCGGCGAGCCGGGTCTGGCCGTGCAGGGCGTTCCAGGTGCCGGTGTCGGTCTCGCTGTAGACCAGGTCGACGGTGCAGCCCGCCGCCGCGAGGGCGCGGAGCTTGTCGGCGACGCCCTGGCGGGTGATCTTCAGCATGGCGGCGCGGATGGCGGTGCGGTGGCTGCCGGCCGAGTCGCTCCACGTACAGGCGACGTTGTCGAGGGCGTTGATGACGGTGTCGCTGTCGTTGGCGGTGCCTGCGCGGGGGAAGAAGTAGACCTTGTACTCGCCCGCGTTGGCGTAGGTGTAGTCCCAGTTGGCGCGGTCCTGCTTGCCGAGCTTCACGAAGTAGTCGCTGTACGCCGTGTAGAGGGCGGCGTTGCCCGCGACGCCGACCGCGCTGTTCCAGTAGCGGGAGTAGTTGGACGGGGTGAGGTTGGAGGTCATCTGGAGGACGACCTGCTTGGCCGTACCGCCGCCCAGACTGCTGAAGAGCAGGAACTTGTTGTGGTTGATGCCCGCACCGGCGGGGCCTAGGCAGGAACTGCCCCTGGCGCACAGCTTCACGTAGGACGACTTGGTCATGTCCGTGCCGAGGGAGGTCTTCAGGGTGTCGTACGAGACGTCGGTGACGTTCTCGGTACTGACCGAGGTCTCGTCCAGGACGACCTGGACGTTGACGCCCCGGGCGGTGTGCGCGGCGGCCAACTCCTGGGCGAAGGTCCTGTCCCAGAAGTGGTAGAGCGCCATCCGGATCGTCGAGCCGTTGTCCGCGGCGGCGATCATCGCACGCGCCCGGTCGCGGATCGCGTTCTGCTGGGCGACGTCGCCGGTGGGGCGGTTGAAGACGGGCCCCATCGGCGGGACGGCCGCGTCCGCCGCCCCGGCCTGTGACACCGGGCCGAGAACGAGAGCGGAGGCGGTGACGGCGAGTGCGGTGGCGAAGGTGGCGAGGCGTCTGTGGAGGCGTATGCGCATCAGTTCTCCCTGAGGGCCGGTACGGCACCGTCCGAGGTGCCCTGACGCCCGGAGATCCTAGGGGTACGGCAACTCGCCCGTTGGGTCAGGTAGTTGAACCCACCCCGGAAACCGGTCATCCGGCCCTGATCCGGAATGCGGCGCGGCACCCGGAGGTTGCTGTGCTCATGACTCAAGGTCCGGCGCCTCGCGCCCTCTCCGATCAGGTGCTCTCCGACATGCTCGGCGGGCAGACCTTCGGCACCATGGCCACCACCAGGAGCAGCGGCCACCCGCATCTGACAACCATGCTCTACAGCTGGGACCCGGAGGCCCGGATCGTACGGTTCTCCACCACCGCGGACCGCATCAAGGTCAGGCACCTCCGGCGTGACCCACACCTCGCCCTGCATGTGCAGGGGGCCGACATCTGGTCGTTCGCCGTGGCCGAGGGAGAGGCAACGGTGTCCTCTGTCACGTCGGAGCCGGGTGACGCGGTCGGGCGGGAGCTGCTCGCCATGATCCCGGCGGCGTCGCGGCCGCAGGACGCAAAGGACGAGGACGCCTTCCTGAGCCGGCAGGTCGCCGAGCGGCGGGTGGTGATCCGGATGAAGGTGGACCGCCTGTACGGGACGGCCCTCGACATCGACGGCTGATCCCGTCCCTCCCCTCCCCGGCTTTCCCTGCTACCCCCGCCGCCTACCACCTGCGCCCCCTGCCTCGTACACAAAACCCATATCGGGATAGGTCACCCAGTGCCACTCTGCGAGGATGGGTCCCATGGACGTACACAGCAGGAACCGCGTCACGGTGTCGGGGCGCGCAGGAGCGCCGGTGCTCGTGCTGGCGCACGGCTTCGGGTGCGACCAGAACCTGTGGCGGCTGGTGGTGCCTACGCTGGAGCGCGACTTCCAAGTGGTGCTCTTCGACCACGTGGGCGCCGGGCGGTCCGATCTGTCGGCGTGGAGCCGGGAGCGGTACTCCAGCATGGACGGTTACGTCGACGACGTGCTGGAACTCTGCCGTGAGCTGGACCTGGGACCCGTGACGTTCGTGGGGCACTCGGTGAGCGCGATGATGGGGGTGCTGGCGGCGGCGAGGGAGCCCCGGCTCTTCTCTGGGCTGGTGCTGCTCGCGCCCTCGCCGTGCTTCGTCGACGATCCGGCCGAGGACTACCGGGGCGGGTTCACCGCCGAGGACATCGAGGAGCTCCTTGAGTCGCTGGACGCCAACTACCTCGGCTGGTCCGGGGCGATGGCCCCGGTCATCATGGGCAATCCCGAACGGCCGGAGCTGAGCGCGGAGTTGGAGGACAGCTTCTGCGCCACCGACCCGGAGATCGCGCGGGTCTTCGCCCGGGTCACCTTCCTGAGCGACAACCGCGCCGACCTGGCCGCGGTGACCGTGCCCACCCTGGTCGCCCAGTGCTCCAACGACGCGATCGCACCGCCCGAGGTGGGCGACTTCGTCCACGGCCAGATCAAGGGCAGCCGCCTGGTGACGCTGAACGCGACCGGGCACTGCCCACAGCTCAGCGCCCCCGAGGAGACGGCCGCAGCGATCGGCACTTTCGCGGGAACGCTCACCTAGTGCCGCATCACGACGAGGCCGGCAAGGAGGGCGGGCCCGGAACCGGCTTCCCGCCGGGGACCGGCTCCTGCCCCGGTGCCGAGGTCGTCTCCGCCTCCGGCCCCGACTCCGGCAAGCCCCCGGCACCCGAGCCCCCCGGGACCGACGGGCGCCCCAACGACGCCCAGATCTTCTCCGCCCTCCTGGAGGACAGCGCGGAGGACCTGTACGAGAACGCCCCCTGCGGCTATCTCTCCACCCTCCTCGACGGCACCATCGCCAAGATCAACCAAACCCTGCTCAACTGGCTGGGGTACGCCAGGGACGACCTGGTGGGACGTAGGCGCTTCTCCGAACTCCTCACCGTGGGCGGCCGGTTGTACCACGAGACGCACTTCGCGCCGCTGCTGCGCATGCAGGGCGAGATCAACGGCATCGCGCTGGAGATGAAGGCGACCGACGGCACCCGGCTACCGGTCCTGGTGACCTCGACGGTGAAGACCGGCATCGACGGGCAGCCCATACTGATCCGCACCACCGTCTTCGACGCCCGCGACCGACGCGCGTACGAGAGTGAACTGCTGCGCGCCCGCAAGGAGTCCGAGCGCGAACGCGAACGGCTCCAGCAACTGGTCGCCACCCTCCAGGCCAGTCTGCTGCCGCCCGCCCTGGCGAGCGTGCCGGGACTCCGGGTCGACGCGCACTACCACCCCGCCTCCGCCGACGAACTGGGCGGCGACTTCTACGACTTGTTCCCTCTCGGCGACGGCTCCTGGGGAATGTTCCTGGGCGATGTGTGCGGCAAGGGCGCCACCGCCGCGGCCGTCACCTCACTGACCCGCTACACCCTGCGCGCCGCCGCGGTCTACGACCCGGACCCGGCCGCCGTCCTGAACAACCTCAACACCGTGCTGCACCACGAGTACGGCGGCCGCGACCCCAGGTTCTGCACCGTAATCTTCGGGCTGCTCACCCCGGACGAGGGCGCTTTCCGGATCACCCTGGCCAGCGGCGGGCATCCACCGGCCCTGCTGATGCGCGCGGACGGCACCGCCGCCTTTCTGCCCACCCCCGGCGGCCAGTTGATCGGCGTACTGCCCGACGCGCACATCGCCACCACCACGTTCCGACTGGGCCCCGGAGACACCTTGATGCTGCACACCGACGGCCTCACCGAGGCACACACGGAGCCGGCCGGCGAGCGTTACGGCGACGAGGCCCTGCTGGCCTTCGGCCACGCCCTGGCACCCACCACGGCCGAGCAGTCCATCGCCTCGGTACGGGAGCTGCTCCAGGCACTCGGCCGCGGGGTGGACGACGACACCGCCGTCCTGGCCGTGAGCGTGCCTGGTCCCGACCCCGAAGAGCAGCCGTGATCCCACTGAAGGCCACCACCCGCAGCACCTCCGCCGGGCCCGTCCTCGAACTCAGCGGACCACTCGACCACTACAGCGCACCCCAGGTCCGCGCCCTGCTCCCGGGGGTGTCCGTCGCGCCCGGCCAACAGCTTGTCGTGGACCTGGCCGGACTGACCTTCTGCGACTCCAGCGGGATCACGGTCCTGATCGCGGCCCGCAACCACGCCCTCGCCGCCGACGCCACGATCGCCCTGGCCGCCGTACCGCCGAACGTCAGCCGGACCTTCGGCATCGTGGGGCTGGACCAGGTGTTCCCGGTGCATCCGTCCGCGGAGGCGGCGGCGGCCGCGTGGCAGCCACCGGCCGGCTGACCCGGGGCGTTCTGGCCCCGGGCGTCACCGTGCCTCCCGCGTGGCCCGCCTCCCTGCCCCGTACTCCTGGAGGGAGAACCCTTCCAGCGACGCCTCTTCCGGGGTCATCTCCGCCCGCTCCGTGAGGAGTTGACGTGCCGCGAGGTGGTCCCCCGGCCGGTTGACCGACTCCACCGCGAGCAGGGTGCTCCCGCCGAAGAGGAGGACGGAGAAGGCGTCGGGGTCGCTGCCGAGGACAACCTCGGTGTCGTGGTCCTATGAGCCTGTCCCTGCTCTCCGCCGTGTTGATCGTCTCCCAGGCGGCCCTGCCGACGGACGTCCTCGCGGACGGTTTCGCCGGGCGGGGCCGACGGGTCGCCCCACTGGTCGCGCTGGGTGGCGCCATGGCACTGCGGGCGCTGCCGACCTGGGTGCGCGGGCTGCCGGCCCAGCCAGCCCGTGCTCCGTCACCTCACCCTGCACCCCGGTGAATGCGTCGCCCTCGTCGGGCCGAGCGGTGCCGGCAAGTCCACCTTGCTGTCCCTGCTCCTCGGCTTCGTCGCCCCGGCCTCGGGCCGGATCACCGTCGGCGGGACCGACCTCGCGGTGCTCGCCCTGGTCTCCTTCGACGCGCGCTCCGTACTGCTTACCGCCGCCCGCCGGCTGGCCGAAGTACGGGCGTCCGCACGGCGGTTGGCGGATGTGCTCGACACTCTGCCGCCGGTCACCGACCCGCCCCGGCCGGCCCCGCTGCCCTTCGACGTGCCGCTCGGCGTGCGGATCGCCGGTCTGCGGGTACGGCACCACCCCGACGGCCCTGCGGTGCTGGACGGGGTGAGCCTGCACCTGCCGCCCGGTCCGCGCCAACCTGCTGTCGGCCCGCGCGCTGCTCGCCGACCCGCCGGTCCTGGTAATGGACGAACCCTCCGAGGGCCTCGACCCCGCCACCGCCACCGCCGTCCTGACCGACCTCCTCGACGCCACCCGGGGCCGCACCACGCTCCTGGTCACCCACGACCGGACGTGCCTCGCGGCCGCCGACCGGGTGGTGACGCTCGACCGGGGACGGATCCGCCCGGTCACGGAGGACGAGATCGCCATCCCGTCGGCACCGGCCCTCGGGGCGGCACCGCCCCGCCGGCAGACACCACCCCTCCCGCAGGCACCGCGCTAACCGGCCGCCGGCCCCGGCGACACCTGTCGTTCGAAGAAGGTCTCCAGGACCACCGTCACCTGTGTGCCGCTGACGCCGTCGATGGCGTGGATCCGGCGCAGTACGTCCTGGAGCTGCTCGGTGGTGGAGGTCCTTGCCTTGAGCATCACCGAGGCGCTGCCCGCGATGATGTGCGCCTCCAAAACCTCGGGGAGCGCGGCGAACGCCGCCGCCGAGTCGCCCATCCAGGAGGTCGAGTCGACCATGACGTAGGCCAGCACTCCGGCGCCCACCGCCGCCGGGTCCACCTCGACGGTGGTGCGGCGGATGGCGCCCCGGTCGCGGAGTTTGCGCACGCGCTCGTGGGCGGCACCGGCCGAGAGGCCGACGGCCCTGCCCAGGGCGGCGTAGGACTGGGTGGCGTCCTGCTGGAGTTGGGCCAGAAGTGCCCGGTCGAGATCGTCCACGGTCATCCATTCGGTTTGATCTTGCGCTCACCATATTCCATACAGCAGTATCTGGATACGGCCGAAGCTTATTCGGCATCGCGCGGAACTTGACCTTGACCTTGACCTTGACCTTGGATGGGGTGAGCCAGCATGACCAGTGAGCGCCCGGGGCTGTACGAGATGCTCGACGACCGGTTCCGTACCGGCCGGTGCATGAACGGTGACGACGGCCTTGAGGTCCTGTACACCGGCTGCCGCTGGGCCGAGGGGCCCGTCTATCTGCCCGCCTGGCGGCAGTTGATCTGGAGCGACATCCCCAACGACCGGATGCTGCGCTGGGACGAGGAGACCGGCACCGTCAGCGTCTTCCGCCGCGACGCCGGGCACACCAATGGCAACACCCTCGACCGGCAGGGCCGGCTGATCACCTGCGAGCAGGGCAACCGCCGGGTGACCCGTACCGAACACGACGGCACCCTCACCGTGCTGGCCGACCACTGGCAGGGCAAGCGGCTGAACAGCCCCAACGACGCGGCGGTGAAGTCGGACGGCGCCATCTACTTCTCCGACCCGGACTTCGGCATCACCAGCGACTACGAGGGCTACCGGGCCGAGAGCGAGATCGGCGCCAACAACGTCTACCGGATCGACCCCGACAGCGGCGAGGTGCGACTGGTCGCGGACTGCTTCCGGACGCCGAACGGGCTGGTCTTCTCGGCCGACGAGCAGCAGCTGTTCGTCTCCGACACCCGGGCGGGCTTCATCCGGGTCTTCGACGTGCGCGAGGACGGCTCGCTGTCGGACGGCAAGATCTTCGCCGAGGCGGCGGCCCGCGAGGGCGCCCGCTTCGACAATCTGCGCTTCGACGACGGCGGGCGCCTCTGGGCGGCCGCGATGAACGACGGAGTGCACTGCTACGACCCGGACGGCACCCTGATCGGGCGGCTCAACGTCCCCGAGGCGGTCGCCAACATCTCCTGGGGCGGGGCCAAGCGGAACCGGCTCTTCATCACCGCCGAGACCAGCCTCTACTCGGTGGTCATGGGCGTCACCGGGCTGCACCCGTCGGGGCCTGGGCGTCAGCCGTGGCGGGACTCGGCGGCACGCTGATCAGGGGGGCCGTCCCAGCCCCTCCCCGCCTCACTCCTCCGTATCGATCCCGGACAGCGCCGCAGGCCCCATCGGTGCGCTGTCCTCCGTCAGCCCGACCGCCCGCAATGCCCGGGTGGCGATGCTGCGGGCCTCCGCCTCGGCCTCCTTGGTGGTGGCCGCGTGCACTTCGAGGCGGATGACGAAGGTGGAGTTCTCCTCGTCGACGGTGAGCCGGTCGAGGTCCTCGGTCTCGCCGAGGTGGGTGTGGCGGGGGTCGGCGGGGCTCAGTTCGCGCAGGAGTTGCTCGTGCGCGGCCGGGCTGAGCTTGTCGAGCAGGGTGCCGGGGAGGGTCACGACGTAGGTGGTCATCCTCGCAACGTACCCGGGCAGCGCGGGAGGAATCACCGGAAACGCAGCGCGCCCCGAACCCTCGTCGTCGGAGGGCCGGGGCGCGCGGTGCGGGTCAGCCGCGCAGATCCATCGCCGCAGCTCTTTCACCGCAGCTCCGTCACCGCACCTCTGGCGTCACCGCAGCTCCGTCACCGCAGCTCCGTCACCGCAGCTCCGTCACCGTGAGCTTCGGGTCGGCGGCGATCTCCGCCGGGGTGAAGCGCTCGGTCACCCACTGCCGGCGGGAGAAGAGGCGGGTCTGGTCGGTGTAGTGGGGCGAGGTGGGGTTGGAGGACTGGCCGTAGGTGAGCAGGGTCTGGGTGCGGGGCCCTGTGGGGGTGAGTTCGGTGGCCATCAGGAAGCTGCTGCCGAAGGCGCCGCCGGGCGGGGTGCCGGTACCCGATTCGGGGCTCGCCTCAAGGACGTTGAAGCAGCCCTTGTTGCCGTTGCAGCCGGGGAGCGGAACGCCCGCCCATTTCTGGGTGGCGCCCAGCTCGACGTCGACCGGCACCTCGCGGGCGGCGAAGTCCTGCACCGTGTCGGCGAAGGCGCGCCGGACGCGGGGGTCGTCGCCCTTGATGCCGCGCGGGGTGGTCAGCGGCTGGGCGGGGTCGTAGGGGACGCGGTTCCAGTCACCGGGCGGGCCGGTCCGCACCAGGTGGTCGTAGAAGGTGGTCCACAGGGCGGCGCCCCGGCTGTCGCTGTCGGCGCGCCTGTCCCAGTCGGCAAGCGTGGCGCAGGCCTTGGTGACGTCGATCTGCTTGCCGTCGGTGGTGGTCGGCCGGGGGTGGGCGCGGCACATGCCGACCACGTCGTCGCGTCCGGTCTCGGCGGACAGCACCCGGTTGCCTAGCATGGAGGCGCTCAGGGTGGCCCCGTTGAAGCCCGGTGCGCCGAGTCCGTCGGTGCCCGCCAGACGTTCGGCGATCATGCGCAGGCCCAGCTGGGGGCGCTGGCTGATGCGGGAGCCCGTGTCGTAGGTGCCGGGGAAGCCGGTGAGGGGGGCTGCCGGGTTGGTGTAGCGCGGGCCGTTGTTGGAGTTGGCGACGTAGTCGGTGCGGTTCAGTTGGGGCTGTCGGGCGGGGCCCACGATGCCCGGGACGAGCGCGTCCGGGTCGTTGCTCCAGTCGCAGGCGGTCGTGGAGCCGTCCAGTGCCTCGGGGCCCTCCTCGCCGCCCTGCACCACGCACTTCTTGAGCTGGGCGTCGGTGAGGTTGGCGGTGACCGAGGAGTCGGTGAAGTAGGTGGCGCCGGTGGTATCGGCGGCGAGGGTGTAGGTCCAGGGGTTGCCCTGGTAGGTGGTCTGGGCGGTGCGCAGTTCGCCGAGGTCACGGGCCTTGCCGGTGGCCAGCCAGGCGTTCATGGAGCGCAGGTTGTCGGCGTTGGCGTCGCGGAAGGCGTACGCGGTCCTCGCCGTCCAGCCGTTGGCCAGGACCGGTCCGAAGCGCGAGGTGTACAGGGTGCGCCGGACGGTGGACAGCTTGCCGTCCTCGCCCCGGACGGTGACCGGGACCGTGCTGCGCTTCATCTTCACGGTGCGGCCGTCGACGAGATAGCTCGTCGGGTCGCCCGGGGCGAGCTTGAGTGCGTAGAAGGAGGCGTGCTGCCCGTTGCTGGCGGTGTGCGTCCAGGCGAGGGTGCGGTTGTGGCCGATGAGGACGAGCGGTGTGCCGTACAGGCTGCCGCCGGACACGTCGAGGGTGCCGGGGATCGTCAACTGCACTTGGTAGAAGCGGAAGTTGCCTGCGGTCCAGGGGAGGTGCGGGTTGCCGAGGACCATCGCGTTGCCGCTGCGGGTGGCGTCGCGGCCGAGCGCCCAGCCGTTGCTGCCGAAGTCGGAGGCGGAGGCGGCAGAGGGGGAGGCGGCGGAGGAGGGTTGGCCCCCACGAGGCCTCGGGCTCCCCGGCGCCTCGCCGCCACCCGCCGTCGGGGGCTTCGCGTCACCGATGTCCGGTGCCAGGGGGGTGGTGCCGGTGGCGCCGTTGACGTCGTACACCAGGTTCCACAGGTCGAGTGCGGTGATCGGCCGGGCCCATGGTTTGCCCTGGCAGCGCGGGTCCGGGAGCTTGGCGGTGCCGGTGTCCCGCAAGTAGCGGTTGTATCCGGCGGCGTACCCCTCGACCATCCTGCGCAGCTCGGCCGTCGGTCCGAGCGGTGCCTTGCGGGCGAGCAGCTTCTGTACGGTGCCCGCGCGCTGACGGCCCTGGTAGTACGTGTCGCTGGCCAGGTTGGGCGCGCCCTCACCGGTCTTCCCGTCGGGGCCGAAGAAGCGCGAGCGGTCGCCTCGCACGGTGACCACCATGTCGGCGAGTTCACATATGTTGTCCTGCGCGAACGCGTAGCCGTACCCGTAGCCGAGCCCGTCGAAGTTGCGTGCCGAAATGTGCGGGATGCCGTATTCGGTCCTGCTGATACGTGCCGTACGCCCGCCGCCGTCCAGCGCCTGGACCACTGGCCCGGCCGCCGTCCCGCCGTCCGTCCCGGTGGCTGCGGACGAGGCGGTGGGGAGCAGGGACACGGTGGCTGAGGTGACGCAGAGCGCGGCGGTGAGAGCCGTCAACTTGCCGGACTGGGACCACTTCTGACGTTTCGTCAGCCTTCTTGATTCACCCATGGCCCCCACCCTCCAGTTAGGGCCGCCGGGCAGCATCAGGCTCCCGGTGGAGATTCCGGACGGGGCATCAGACCGGGGACGTAATCCCGGGGACCACACCCACGGCCGAGGCTCAGGCGCCGAACCCCGGATGCCGCCCTCAGGTGCCGGGCCCCAGTTGCCGGGTCTCAGGTGCCGAAAAGCCGCTTCACCGCCCTGACCTGCTGGTGTAGCGTGCCCGCCCATGGCAATAAGCACCGCTCTGTGGTCCTTCGCCCTGGTGGCAGGACTCCTCACCCTGACCCCGGGACTGGACAACGCGCTCATCCTGCGCACTTCGGCCCTCGGCCACCGCAGAAGGGCCTGGGGCGTCGTCCTGGGAATCCAGGGCGGCACCTTGCTGTGGGGTGTGTTCACCTCCCTCGGGGTGACCGCGCTCCTCACCGCCTCGCACGTCGCGTACATGACGCTGCGCTGGGTCGGCGCCGCCTATCTGGTCTGGATGGGTGCCCGGATGCTGTGGAACACCTTCCGGGGCAGGCCCGCCGTCGACACCACCGACACCGGCACCCTCACCGACAAGGACACGTTCCGCGGCGGCTGGCGGCAGGGGGCGCTCACCAACCTCCTCAACCCGAAGATGGGCGCCTTCTACGTCGCCGTACTCCCCCAGTTCATCCCGCCCGACGCCAGCCACCTCGGCATGGGTCTGCTGCTCTCCACCGTGCACGTCCTGATCGGACTGGTGTGGTCGGCCGTACTCGTCGCCTGCGCCCGCGTGCTGCGCGAATGGCTCCGCAAGCCCAGGGCACAGCGCGTGCTCGACCGGATCACCGGAACCGTCATCGCCGCCTTCGGTGTGCGGCTGGCACTCGGGGACTGACGGGCCCACGACCGCCCCGGACACACCCGTGGCCGCCCCGGGACCCAGACGTATCCGCGTCCCGGGGCCCCCGAGACTCAGGCTCTCAGGGAATCAGCACCACCTTCCCCCGCGCATGCCCCCCGTCGCTGATCTCGTGCGCCTTCACGGCCCGGCTCAGCGGCAGCACCTCCGCCACCCGCAGATGCAGCACGCCCTCCCCCGCCAGGCGCGTCTGCTCGACGAGGGCCGGCATGGCGTCGTACACGCGGCCGCCCGAGAAGGTCACCCCGTGCGCCGCCGCGTTGAAGTCCCCGATGGTGAGGACGCGGTCCGTGGTGCCGCCGCGCAGCTCGATGGAGTCCGGCAGCGCGCCCTGTCCTGCCACGTCGAAGACCGCGTCCACACCCTGCGGAGCCACCTCCCTGACCCGCTGGACCAGGCCTTCGCCGTACAGCACCGGGGTAGCCCCCAGCTCGCGCAGATACGCGTGATTGGGCTCCGACGCCGTACCGACGACCGTCACGCCGAGTGCGACCGCCAATTGCACGGCGAGCGCGCCGACCGATCCCGCCGCCCCGTTGATCAGCAGTGTTTCGCCCGCCTTGAGCTCCAGTTCGTCCAGCACCCGCTGCGCGGTCCGGCCCGCGATGGGCAGCGAGGCCGCCTGCTCCCAGGACAGCCCGGCGGGCTTGGGTACGACGCTGGAGGCGACGGCGTACTCGGCGTACGCGCCACTGTCCACCCACCCCAGTACCTCGTCGCCGACCGCGAACCCGGAGACACCCTCACCCACCTCGTCGACCACACCCGCCACATCCATACCGGGGACGGCGGGCAGTTCCGTCGGGAAGGCCTCCTGCATGACACCGCTGCGGATCTTGCCGTCGATCGGATTCACCCCGATCGCCGCCACCTTGAGGCGGACCTGGCCGGGCCCGGCGTGCACCTCCGGGACGGTGGCCGCCCTCAGCACCTCGGGCCCGCCGAACTCCTCAAAGACAATCGCTTCCATTGCCGCCCCTTCACCCTTCATCTGCCGTGCCCTTGCCGTGCCATTCGTCGGTTTGCACCGTGCGTCCTGACCGGTACGGGCCCAGCCTGGTCCGCTGCCTCCCCCACACCGGCCGTTCCTTCGGACAGTTCCACCTGTCCGAAGGGACGGCCCCGGCCGCCCGCTCCCGTACGTACGCTGGCGACATGCCGGAATCCCGCCGCTTCACCCCCGACGCACACATCCGCACCACCGCCGCCGACGCCCTCTCCCTCGCGGCGCGGATCCTCGCCGGCCCTCTCCCGGAGCTCCAGCCCCGGCTGTCCGAAGCGCTCCGCGACCTCGTCCCGCACCGCGCGGTCGCCCAGCTCTCCGCGATCTGCGCGCACTCCCCGTTCAAGTCGTGCGGCGAGGAGGCGCTGGCCCTCCGGATCACCGCCACCGAACTGGTGACCCTGGGCACCGCCGTACCCGTCGGCCGTCCCTGGCAGGGGCACGCCACGCTCGCGGGTGACGAACACCCGGTGCTCGCCGTCACCAGTGCGGTCAGCGGGCCCCGGCCCAGCCTGCTGGTTCTGGTGCGCCCCGCGCACGCGCCGCACCTCGATGCCGAACCGCTCGCCCTCGTACAGGCGCTGTGGGACCTGGTGACGGCGCATCTGGACCGGGTGGCGATCGAGGCCCCGCCCGGTCTGATGTGGCAGTCGCGGGCGGTGGCGGGTGAACGGGCGCGCGTCATCGCGGAGTTGAGCGAGGCGCACACGGCCGCGCTGACCGGGCTGCTCGGAGTGCTGCGCAGCCGCACCCTGGACGACGCGTCGGCACGGGCGCGGGCCACGGATCTCGCGGTGGACTCCCTGGTGGAGCTGCGTGCGGTCGCCGAACGGGACCAGTCCCTCACCGAGGAGAACGCCCGGCAGGCCTTCGACCGGCTCGCCGAGTCGCTGCGCCCGCTGCTGCGGCACGGCCCGGCCCGCCTCGAACTGGCCCCGCCCGCCGACGACCGGTCACTGCCCGCCGATGCGGCGCGAACGGCGCGGGCGGTGGTGCGCACCGTGCTGCTCGCCGTGCTGGAGCAGGATCCGGTACGGCGGGTGCAGGTCGGCTGGCAGGTGGATGCGACGGGGTCCGAACTGCGGGCGACGGTACGGGACGACGGGCCGGGCACCCTCGCCCGCGCGGCGTTCGCGGTACGCCGGGTCGACGAACGGCTGGCGGCTTTCGGCGGCCGCCTGGAGGTGGACGCGGTGCCCGGCTGGGGCACCACGGTGACGGCGGTGCTGCCGCTGGGCACCCCGGAGGTGACCACCACCGACCCGCTCTCCGTGCTGGGCACCAGGGAACTGGAGGTGCTGGCCGCCCTCGCCAGAGGCCACCGCAACCGGGCCATCGCCGAGGCCCTGCACATCAGCGAGTCGACGGTGAAGTTCCACGTCACCAACATCCTGAGCAAACTGAGCGTGGGGACGCGGGGGGAGGCGGCGGCGCTGGCGCACACCTTGCATGTGGTGGCGTGAGGCTCTGAGAGCCCGCGTCTCAGACCACTCCCCCCGGACCTTCCGGGCAGCACCGCACGAAGTCACCTTCCAGGCAGCACTGCACGAAGTCCCGCACGACCGGGTCGTCGTCGGCGGCGGGCACCCAGGCAACGCCCACCCGGGTCGGGCTGACACCGCTCACCGGCCGGTAGACGATGCCGGGGCGGGCGTAGTAGCGCGCGGCGGACTCGGGGGCGAGGGCGATTCCGTAACCGTTGGCGATCGCGCTCAGCCACTCGTCGGGCTGATCGGTGACGGCGCCGATCCGGACCGGGCGTCCTTCCCGCTCGCCGGCGGCCAGCCAGTGGTCCTGCCAGCCGCCCGTCTCGGGCGGGGCGGCGACAAAAGGCTCGTCCCAGAGGTCCCGGAAGGGAATCACCTCACTCCCCGCCAGGCGGTGCCCCGCCGGAAGCGCCACCCACCGGGGCTCGGCGAACAACTCCGCCACCCGCAGCGCCTCCCTGCCCGGGAACGGCAGCCGCAGCAGCGCCACCTCGGCCTCGCCGCCCGCGAGTCCCGCCGTCGGATCGGACCAGGACGCCTGCCGCATCTCGACCCGCCATCCCGGCCGCAGCCTGGCGAACTCGGCGAAGATGCCCTCCGTGGCCTCGTTCGCGGCGCTGGCGAGGAACCCGACCCGCAAGACCTTCGCCGCCCGGCCGGCCGCGCCCCGGGTCTCGCGCAGTGCCCCGTCCCACTCGCCCAGCAGACCGGGCGCCCTGGAGGCCAGTACCCGCCCCGCCTCGGTGAGCTCCATCCCCGCGCGCGACCGCGTGAACAGCAACTCACCCACCAGCGACTCCAGTTGCCTGATCTGCTTGGTCAGTGCGGGCTGCGAGACATAGAGCCGTACGGCGGCGCGGGTGAGGGTGCCCTCCTCGGCGACGGCGACGAAGTACCGGAGCAGGCGGGTGTCCACATCGACCATGCCGTCAGGTTATAGAGGGAGGTATTGGACGCCAAGTGGACTGCGGAGGAGGCTGGTTGGTGCGGGCGGGCACTCCCACCGGCCTGCCGCCCTCCACGACCCCGCCCCCTCGGAAGGCCGCCGTCATGTTCACCGCCTATGTCGTCGTCACGATCCTGACGATCATCGCCAACGGCGCCGTCGCCGCCACCGACTACTCCAGGGCCCCCTGGGTGCTGGCCAATTCGGCCGAGGTGCATGTGCCCGACTCCTGGCTCTTCCCACTGGCCACCCTGAAGGCGGCGGGCGCCGCCGGTCTGCTGATCGGGCTGCTGGGCCTGCGCCCGGTGGGGGCGGCCGCCGCGATCGGCCTGGTCCTCTTCTTCGCCGGCGCTGTGATCACCCATGTCCACCACCGGGTCTTCCACAACATCGCCTTCCCGCTGACGTACTTCGCGCTGGCCGTTGGCTCGCTGGTCACGGTGCTGTCATGGTGACCCTCATGAACACCGATCCGCCCGCCGCCGACTCCGCACCCGGACCCGCACCTTCGTCCGCTGGCGATCCCGGTCCCGGCCCGTCCCGGCACTGCGACACCGGTGGGTGGCTGGCCCGGTACTCGGACCGGATCCAGGTGGTCTGTCCCCGTTGCGGTGGGCGGGCGGTCGTGGTGCCCCGGCCAGGAGTGCGCACCCACAAGTACTTCTCCGAGCTCCTGTTCCAGCCCCGGCGGCTGGCCTGCGGGGGGTGCGGGGCGGTGGCGGAGTGGGCGGCCGGGATGCGCGGGAACGCGCTGATCGGGGTGTCGCTCGGCGGGACGGAGGACCCGTTCTTCGGGCGGCCGTTGTGGCTACAGGTGCGGTGTGCGGGGCGGATGTTGTGGGCGTACAACGAGGAGCAGGTCGAGGAGCTGGCCCGCTATGCCGGGGCGCAGCTGCGCGAGCGGGGCGCGGGGAGTTCCAACGCGTCGATGATCTCGCGGTTGCCCGCGTGGATGAAGCGCGGTGAGAACCGTCCGGAGGTACTGGCGGGGCTGGCGGCACTGCGGGAACTGGCCGGACGCTCGGCCCCTGCGGACCGTTCGGACGCCGCGTACGAGCACGGGGTGCGACCGCATCCGCACGGAAGTCTGTACTTCCGGGGCGGCGCGTACGAGGTCGAGTGAGTGCCCGGCGCCCGTACCCGGCCCTCAGCCCTCAGCCCTCAGCCCTCAGCCCTCAGCCGAAGATTCTGCGGCTGATGCCCACCGGGAACTCGTCGTTCACCGGGGTGCTGTCCGGGCCCGGGAGCCGGCTGCCGGGGACGGTGATGTCCGGTGAGGTCTTCTCCAGTACGTGAACGCCCAGCTCAGCGGAGACCGTGCGGTATCCGGCGGATTCCAACAGCCTTATCCGGTCGTGCTGTTGCTGAATATCCGTGAAGGGGAACACCCTTTTCTCAGTGGCCACTATCACCCATTCCGCGTTGCGGGGAACCCGGTCCAGGATCATGACTCCGGCTTTACGGGTGAGACGCGGGGCTATCGAATTGTCGGCCTCGACCGTCACCCCCTCCGGTATCAGCGCGGCCGCCCGCACTTTCGCCTTGGTGACCGCATCTGCTTTCCAGAGGCGGGGACTGGCGAGGTCGCCCGCCCCGGATACCAGGAATCCGACCAGCGTCATTCCCGCGACGGCGACCGTGGCCGCGACGGGACTGACGCCCCCTCCGCGTTCCTTGGCCCGGCGGATGAGTTTCCCGGTGGTTTCCAGCGCTGCCGCGATGAGTACCGGCCAGAGGAACGCGCCGTAGTGGTTGACCGCCTGCCAGTGGTTCTCGTTGTCCGAGAAGAGGCGTTCGGCGAGCAGTGGGAGTGTGCACAGGGAAAGTGCCGATCCCAGGGGCAGGAGGAACAGACTGCCGAAAGTCCACAGCAGCAGGAGGGCTTTGGCCGAGGGAGTGAGAGCGACGACCAGGGAATCGATCGGGTGCAGGAGCAGGAATTTGAACGCGGCGGTGGCGTCGCCGCCCAGCCTGCCGTACTGCCAGTAGAACCCGGAACTGCCACCCATCGCGGGGATGGCGACCGTGATGGCCAGCAGGGCGGCGAGGAACCCTCCGCCCAGCAGCAGCAACCCGAAGCGGAATGCCGTGCCGTCACCACCCCGGCGCGCCCGCACCGCCAGCACGGCACCGAAGACGCCCACCACGAACCCCAGGTCCTCCTTGGTGAGGCAGAGCAGGACCCCCGCCCAGACCATGTGGGTGTGCGCCCCCTTCCTGGCCCTCTCGAACAGCAAGAGCAACAGCGGTACGGCGAACGCCACTTCATGGAATCCGGCACGCGCCGCGAAGAGCAGTGGCGCCCCGAGGGCGTAGACGAGGCATGCACCCGCCACGAATTTCCGGCACCCGCGCGGCGAAAGCAACCGGCTGGTTTCGGCGCGGGCGAGGCGGGCGACCAGCGGAACCCCGGAGGCAAAGAGCAGTGCCTGTACGACGAGCAGGACCCGGGGGTCGTTCCATATCCAGTACAAGGGTGCGACGACTACCAGTACCGGAGAGAAATGATCCCCCAGGAGAGAGAAATCCGGGGGGAATTCATGATGCACGTTCTTGATCGTCGACCGGGGCAGTTCGAAGCGCGCATAGGCGCGTATCGCCTGGTCGAAGAGCCCCAGGTCGAATCCGCCGAGTCTGAGCCGCTGGTACTGCTGAAGCGATATCGCCAGCCCCACCACAAAACAGAGCACGGCGATCCCGGGGACAACTCCGCCCGGCCGGGCACGCAGTGGGGTACGTCCGAGCGGGCGCCCCGACCACCGGCGTATCCCGGGAACCCTCTCGCGCTCCCGCACCTCCGGTATGCCCATGCGCGCGGCGTGCCCCGCCCGGGCGGGCGCATACCGTTCCGCGCCCACTCCCCCACCACTGACAGCCGCCACGCTTTCCCGCCCCCAGGATTTCCCGCAACGGTGCAGGTCACCCGGCACCCGGTGCGGACAATACCTCCTTGTCCCCGCCCCTCCGTCTCCTTACCCTCACCACATGAGCCTCCCCGCCCCGCCCTGCTACCCGCCCAAGCCCGCCCGGGGTGACCGGATAGCGCTCCTCGCGCCCTCCTCCGGTCTGGCCGGGGTCTTCCCGCTGGCGTTCGAGCTGGGGATGAAGCGGCTGCGTGAGGAGTTCGGGCTGGAGCCGGTGGAGTATCCGACGACACGGAAGATGGGGTCCACGCCGCAGGAACGGGTGGCCGATCTGCACGCCGCGTTCGCCGACCCGACGGTCAAGGCGGTGATGGCGAGCATCGGCGGCGACGACCAGATCACCGTACTTCCGCTGCTCGACCGGGAGTTGCTCCGCGCCCACCCCAAGCCCTTCTTCGGCTACAGCGACAACACCAACCTGCTGCTCGCCCTCCGCAACCTGGGCATGGTCACCTACCACGGCGCCTCGGTGATGACCGAACTCGGCCGCCCCGGTGCCCTGGACCCGCTGACCGCCGACTCCCTGCGCGCGGCCCTCTTCACCCACGGCCCCTACGAACTGCACCCCGCCGACCGCTACCGCGACGTCGACCGCGACTGGGCCGACCCCGCCACCTTCGACGCCGAGCCCGAAACCCGGCCCGCCACCGGCTGGCGGTGGCACGGCCCCCGCAAGGTGGTCGAGGGCCGTGCCTGGGGCGGCAGCCTGGAGATCCTGGCCTGGCTGCTGATGGCCGACCGCGAGATCGCGCGCGACCCGGCGGCGTACGAGGGCAGCGTCCTCTTCCTCGAAACCTCCGAGGACCTTCCCGCCGCCCGCGAGGTCTTCCACATCCTGCGCAACATGGGCGAACGCGGCCTGCTCGCCCGCTTCCCGGCCCTCCTGATGGCCCGCCCCAAGGCCTGGTCCTTCGACCATCCCAACTCCCCTGCACAGCAGCAGAGTTACGCCACCGAGCAACGCGAAGCCGTGCTGAACGCCCTCGCCGCCTACGCCCCCGACACCCTCGCCGTCCTCGACGTGGACTTCGGCCACACGGACCCGCAGCTGGTGATTCCGTACGGCGGCGAGGTACGGGTGGACGGACGGGAGCGGCGGATCACGGTGACGTACTGAGAGCCGGTGTCCGAGCCGTCCCGCTACCCTCGGTCAGCGCTGCGCCCAGTCCCGCAGCGCGGTGTCGTCGGGTCGGCCGAAGGTCTGTGCGTACCGAGCACTCAGCGCGTCGACGACCGGCCCCGCCTCGGCCGATCCGGGGTCGATGCCGGCGGCGAGCGCCGCGCCGACCTGCTCGCGTACCGCTTCGGTGAGCGCGTGGTGCAGGCCCGACGTATCGCCCTCGGTACGGTCCTTGGCCTGGCGCTCGGCCATCCGCCGGACCGAGGCCCGGAAGTCGGTGTCCGTGCACAGTTCGGCGAGTTCGACCCAGGCCTCGACCTGTTCGGGCGTGGCATCGGCGGGGAGTTGGGGCATCGCGGAGCGCATCATGGCGACGAACTCCGGGTTGGCGTCGAGCCCGCCGAAAGTGTCGTCGATGAAGTCGGTCACCAGGCGCCGGCGTTCCCCGTCGGAGAGTTTGGCAAGTCTGTGCATGAGATCCAGCTCCTCGGTCGTGGCGCCCCGCCCGGCCACCGCACGCAACACCGTCTGCCGCAGACGCAGGGTACGTATCTGCACCTCCAGGGCGTCGGCATGGGCCGCCGCCATCTCCGGTACGGAGACCTCGTGGTCCAGGACCTTGCGGATCGCGGCAAGGTCGAGACCGAGCTCGCGCAGGGTGCGCACGAGGTCGAGCCGGGTGAGCGCGTCGATGTCGTACAGCCGGTAGCCGGCCGGGCTCCGTTCGGTGGGCGGCACGATGCCGGAATCGGAGTAGAAGCGGATGGCCTTCACCGTCAGCCCGGTGCGCCGGGCGAGGTCACCGATCGGGTAGAGCGTGTCGCCGTTCATGTGCACAGCTTGGGGTCTCCCGTCGGGGGAGACACAAGTGTTCACGGGGAGGGCAGCGAAAAGGCGCCGCCGAGTGTCTCGGCGGCGCCTTCGAAGGCGAGGGGGGGTCAGCTGGACTGACCGTCCTTCTCCGCGTTCTTCTCCTTGATGCGCACGGTCTCCTTGCGCACCTCGGACTGGGTGGCGCGCTCCTTCTGGAGCCACTCCGGGTTCTCGTCCTTGATGGCGTCGATCTGCTCGCTGGTGAGCGCCTCGGTCACGCCGCCGCGGGCCAGGCCCGAGATGGAGACCCCGAGCTTGTTGGCGACGACCGGGCGGGGGTGCGGGCCGTTGGCGCGCAGGTCCTGGAGCCACTGGGGCGGCTCGGCCTGGAGTGCGGTCAGCTCGGCGCGCGAAACCACACCCTCCTGGAACTCTGCGGGGGTGGCTTCGAGGTACACACCCAGCTTCTTCGCCGCGGTGGCGGGCTTCATGGTCTGGGTGCTCTGGTGCGACGTCATGAGGTCAAGGGTATCGAGCATGCGGGCGACCGCTGACCACGGTGCTGGCGGGCCTCGGCGCGGTGAGTGAAGCTAACCTGTCCTGGTGACAGGCTCGGAAGCACCTTCTTCAGTACCGGCGCCCGCGGTGGCACCCCCCGCGGCGTCCCCTGCGTTCAGGCTCGCGTACGTCCCGGGCGTGACGCCCACCAAATGGGTGCGGATCTGGAACGAGCGGCTGCCCGATGTCCCGCTGACCCTGCTACAGGCGACTCCCGCCGAGGCGTTCGCGATGCTGCGCGCGGGCGAGGCCGAGGCCGGTTTCGTACGGTTGCCGGTCGACCGTACCGACCTCAGCGCGATCCCCTTGTACACCGAGACCACGGTCGTGGTGATCCCCAAGGACCACGCGATCACGGCGGTCGAGGAGGTGTCGGCGGCGGACCTCGCGGAGGAACTCGTACTGCACCCCCTGGACGACACCCTGGCCTGGGAGCAGCTGCCCGGGGTGGCCGCCAAGGAGCGTCCTGAGACCACGGCGGACGCGATCGAGCTGGTCGCGGCGGGGGTCGGCGTACTGGTGGTGCCGCAGTCGCTGGCCCGGCTGCACCACCGCAAGGACCTCACCTACCGGACGCTGGTCGGCACCGCGGAGCTGCCGGTTCCGGAGTCCCGGGTGGCGCTGTCGTGGCCGAAGGACGAGGCGACCCTGGAGCCGCCGGAGCTGGTGGAGCACTTCATCGGCATCGTTCGGGGCCGTACGGTCAACAGCACTCGGGGCCCGTCGCTGCCCGCCTCGCAGGAGAAGTCCGGGAAGTCGGGGAAGTCGGCGAAGGGCAAGGGCTCCGGCTCCGGCGACAAGCGGAAGCCCGAGGCCGCGAAAGCCGCGGGCAAGGGTGCCGGGCGCGGCTCGCGGGGCAGCGGAAGCGGCACAAAGGGCGGCAAGGCCGTGGCCCGCAACAGCACCAAGGGAAGCGGCAAGGGCGGCGCAGGCAAGCGGGGGAGGCCGGGGCGCTGAGGGGCGCCGGCGGGGACGGCCGGAGGCTGACGGGTGCTGGCCGGTCATTGCCGAGCACTGGCGGGCGCTGCCGGGGACAGCCCGGACGCTGACGGGCATGTGCGGGCAGCACTGCCGGGCTGCGCCATGTACCGCCGCACGCTGACACACCTGAGCCGAGGACCCGGCGCCCGTTTCAGCGGCCGGACGCGTCCCGTACCCGCAGCCACCCCCACCGTTTCCGCTCCGTGAAGACCGTCACGGCGGCCAACGCGCTCACCGCGACCGCCGCCCACACGGGCCAGGCCAGCCACGACGCGAGGACCGCCGCGACCAACTGGAGCAGCACCAGCAGGATCGTGGCCCAGCCCGGCACCGCCACGATCACCTGATTCTTGTCCCCGGGCGTGGACAGGAACGTCGGCAGTCCGATCAGCACCAGCACCGACGCCACCGCGAGCACCCACGAGAAGCCGGCACCGATCAGCGCCCAGGGTGTGGCCACCCACGCGATGAGTTCCGTGGTGAAGCGCAGGGCGGACGCGGCGCGGTCGTCGGGGCGTATCGCGGCCGTGGCTGCGGGCGCCTCGTCATTCACAGGGGTCACCCGCGGAGCATTGCACGGCGTACCGCCGACCGTCGGCGGAACCAGCCGATACACAGCTGCAATACAGCCGTGCGGCAGCCGAAGTGCGGCCCTGACCTGCTGGAAGCGGTACTCGCCCAGCCTGTGCACGTACCCGATGGCCGGTGT
This sequence comes from Streptomyces sp. NPDC051561, assembly GCF_044454195.1. NCBI lineage: Bacteria > Bacillati > Actinomycetota > Actinomycetes > Kitasatosporales > Streptomycetaceae > Streptomyces > Streptomyces sp. NPDC051561. The sequence goes on from NZ_JBITDM010000001.1 coordinate 595,964, forward strand.
ACATGTGCTGACTCCGGGAGACCGCTGCCGTGCCGATACTTACGAAGCGCTCTGTGCGTACCGCATACGGAAGGCTTCCGCGCGAACGTCCGGCGGTGCTGTGGGGCCTGGTGGCGGCGCTGCTGGCCGGCGGCACCGGCGGCTGGCTGGTTCTTCCGGACGGAGTCGGCCGCGGGGACGGCACGGGGCGGCTGCCCGCGCTGGTCGCCGGGCTCGATCTGCCGTGGCCCAGCGAGGGGCAGGCGGCCGTCGCGGCGGACCGGGTCGGCGATCTCGGGACCGCGGGCCCACGGCGGGCGGTGCCGATCGCGAGCGTCACCAAGGTGATGACCGCCTACGTGATCCTGAAGGGCCACCCGCTCAGGGACGGGCAGGACGGGCCCTCCGTCGAGGTCGACGGGCAGGCCGCGGCCGAGGCGCACTCGCTGAGCGAGTCCACCGCACCCGTCGTCGAGGGCCAACGGCTCACCCAGCGCAAGCTGTTGGAGCTGATGCTGCTCCCGTCCGCCAACAACGTGGCCCGGCTGCTGGCCCGTTGGGACGCGGGCAGTCAGGAGAGGTTCGTCGCGAAGATGAACGCGGCGGCCGCCCGGCTGGGGATGACCGACACAACGTACACCGGGGCGAGCGGCATCGAGGCCACCACCCTGTCGACCGCGGCCGACCAGCTGAAGCTGGCTCGCGAGGCCATGAAGGACCCGGCGCTGCGGGCGACGGTGGCGCTGCGCAGCACGGTGGTCCCGGGGCGGGCCGAGCCGGTACGGAACACCAACGAGCTGCTCGCACGGCCCGGTGTGGTCGGGCTGAAGACCGGTTCCAGCACTCCGGCGGGCGGCAATCTGGTGTGGGCCGCCGAAGTCCGGGAGGGCGAGAAGCGACGTCTTGTCTACGGGGTGGTGCTGGGCCAGTGCACGGGAACCTCGCCCTCCGAGGGGCGTCGGGCCGCGCTGGAGAGCAGCGGCCGGCTGCTCGACGCTCTCCAGGAGAAGCTGCCCACCGTCCTTGCGGGGCAGGCGTGAGTGCCGGCCCTGGCGGGCGTACCTCGGTGGAGCCGGACGCGCAGCCTTCCGGGCCTCCTCGTACGGCTGCCGGTATGTGGCGGCGGGGGCGGGTCGTCGGCGCCGGCGCGGTGCTCTGTGCCCTGCTCATGGTGTCGCACTCCTTGGTGCCGAACGGTTTCGGCAACCTGGGCAGTCTGTTGCAGACACTGCTGCCCTGGACAGGTCTGGGTGTGGTGGCGCTGGCGGTGCTCGCGGGTGTGCGGCGTTCCGCGCTCGCTGCCGCGGCCGTCCTCGTCCCCGCCGCCGTCTGGTGTTCCCTGTTCGCGGGGGTGCTCGGCGACAAGCGTTCCGACGGCGGGAATCTGACCGTGATCAGCCACAACGTGAGCGAGGAGAACTCCGATCCCGGGCGGACCGCACGGGCGTTGGCCGCTTCGGGCGCCGATGTGCTGGCGCTGGAGGAACTGCCGCGCGGGGGCGCGGCGGCATACGAACGTGAACTGGCGTCCCGCTACCCGCACTTCGCGGTGCGGGGTGGCATCGGAGTGTGGAGCAGGCTGCCGCTTTCGGCCGTGGAACCGGTGGAGATCATGCCGTGGACGCGTGCCGTGCGGGCCACGGTCGACACCCCGGAGGGGCCCGTGGCGCTGTACGCCGCGCATCTCGCCTCGGTACGGGTACTGCCGGGCGCGGGTTTCACGACGGCGCAACGCAACGAGGCGGCCGGGAAACTGGCCGGTGCCGTACGGGCGGAGCGGCTGCCCCGGGTGGTCGTGGTGGGTGATTTCAACGGGTCGGTCGACGACGCGGCGCTCGGCCCGCTGACGGGGTTGCTGCGGTCGGCGCAGGAGGAGGCGGGTGACGGATTCGGGTTCACCTGGCCCGCGTCGTTCCCGGTGGTGCGGATCGATCAGATCCTGGCGAAGGGGGTGACGCCGGTCGCGGCATGGACCCTGCCTGCCACCGGTAGCGATCACCTGCCGGTCGCGGCCTCGTTGCGCCTGTGACGCGCAGCCCTCTCTACGGGCCCCCGGGCCTCCGAGCCCCCCGGGCCTCCGGGCCTCCAGGCCTCCGGGCCTCCGGGCCTCCAGGCCTCCAGCGCGCGGCTACGATTCGATCAGTAATCGGCATGAACGTTCGAAAAGGGTGACTTTTTGTCTGCATCGCACCTCCTGGTTCCGGCACCGGTGAGGGTCCTGGTCGTCGAGGACGACGCGGTGATCCGTCGTGCCGTCCAGTTGGCCCTTGAGCGCTACGGGTACGAGGTCACGGTCGCGGGTGACGGGCTCGACGGGCTGGAGGCGTTCCGGGCCGGGCAGCACGATCTGCTGATCCTCGATGTGATGCTGCCGGGCCTGGACGGCATCGGGCTGTGCCGCCGCATCCGCGAGGAGAGCCTCGTACCGGTACTGATGATGTCGGCGCGCGGTGACGCCCTCGATGTCGTGTCCGGACTGGAGGCCGGGGCGGACGACTACGTCGTCAAGCCCGTCGACATCGGGATCCTGGTCGCCCGGATCCGGTCGCTGCTGCGCAGGGCCACCTTCCAGCCTGAGCCCGGCCCGGTTCCGGAGGCCGCCGCCGGCCCGGCACAGGGCGGGCCGCTCGTCTTCGGTGACCTGACCATTGATCTTCTCGGGCTGAACGTGAGCCGGGGTGGCGAGCCGGTCCTGCTCTCCCCCACCGAATTGCGGCTGCTCCTGGCGTTCGCGGAGAATCCCGGCATCGTGCTGGACCGGCGGCGTCTGCTGCGCGACGTCTGGGACTACGGCTGGGAGGGCGACACCCGCGTCGTCGACGTGTGCGTGGTGCGGCTGCGGAAGAAGGTCGGCGCCGATCGCATCGAGACCGTGCGGGGCTTCGGCTACAAGCTCCTGCGGAACTGAGACGGCGGCCATGGGATTTCTCAACCTCCGCGCGCTGCGCTGGAAGGTCGCGGCGCTGACCGCGACCGCCTGCTGCGCGGTCGCCACGGTCGTCGGGCTGCTCGTCCACGAAGCGACGGCGGAGCACGGACGGCGGTCGGGCGACGAGCGGGTGTCCACACAACTGCGGGTCGCGGAAGTGGAGTTCGAACGTACGGGAAAGAGGCCTCAGGCCGCCGAACTCATGACTCCGGACGAGGTGCCCGAGCCGCTGGCGCACGCCCTTGCGGAGCGCCGACAGGCCGATACGTACGCCCTCTGGTACGACGTGACGGAGCCGAACTGGTACTGGCTGTGGGCCGCCATGCCTGTCGAGGGGGACCGGGTGCTCGCCGTGCGCACCGACATGAGTGCCGAGGTGCGCAGCCTGCAACTGCTGGACCGGAGCATCGTCAAGGCGGTGCTGGCCGCGCTCGTCGTCGTCGTACCGCTCGCCGCGCTGGCCACCGAGCCGATGAACCGGCGGCTGCGCCACGGGGCGCGCACCGCGCGCAGAATCGCCGGTGGAGATCTCGACGCCCGGATCGGGCGCCGGGGCCGGGCCCGCGACGAGGTCACCGAGATGTCCGCCGCGATGGACGCCATGGCCGGCGCACTTCAGCGGCGCCTGGAGTCGGAGAAGCGCTTCACCGCGGATGTGGCGCACGAGCTGCGTACTCCCTTGATGGGGCTGATCACCTCGGCCGGGCTGCTTGCCGATGACGACGAGGCGGCGGGGCTGGTGCGGGAGCGGGTGGGGACACTGCGCGGGCTGGTCGAGGACCTGTTGGAGATCTCCCGCCTCGATGCCGGGGCTGAGCGGGCGAGGCTCGACGAGGTGCCCCTGGGCGAGCTGGTCACCGATGTGGTCCGGCGCGGGAAGCGCAGCGGTGACGGTGTGCGGGTGCTGGTCGACGGCGCGGAGGTGGTGCGTACCGATCCGCGCCGGGTGGAGCGCATCGTCACCAACCTCGTTGCCAACGCGCACCAGCACGGTGCGGCGCCCGTCACTGTCACTGTCACCGGCTCGCGGATCGTCGTTCGCGACCAAGGACCCGGATTTCCCTCCGGGCTGCTGGCCACCGGGCCTCAGCGGTTCCGGACGGGGGCCACCGGGCGTGGCCACGGGCTCGGGCTGACCATCGCGCTCGGGCAGGCCGAGGTGCTCGGTGCCCGGCTGGTGTTCGCCAACGCGGCCGACGGCGGGGCGGAGGCGACGCTTGCGCTGGACCGGTCCCCGGCCGTCACCTGAAGCCTGTCGCCGTGTGAACCCGTGAACCTGTGAACCTGTGAACCGGGTCAGCCGAAGGTGGCCGTCTCCAGGACCAGGAAGAGGGCCACCGCGGCGTTGAGGGCCGAGAGGGTGGAGGCGGCCGTTCCGGCGGCGGCGACCAGAGTGGCGAGGCCGGCCCCGGTGAGGGCGGGAGGCCAGCCGTGGGCCGGCGGGAGCGGGCCGAGCAGGGCGGCGACGCGGCGTGGGACCGGGCCCGCCTCCGCCGTGGTCGCCGCTGCGGCGAAGGCGGCCAGGCCGGGGAAAGGGGCGCGTCCTTCGGCGGTACGGGAGGTGACGAGGGCCGCCTTGGCCACCGCGCGGGCAGTGGTGCGCCGGTCGCCGGTCGCGTGCGCGGCCTCCTCGTCGGCCCAGCGTTCGGTGCAGTAGGCGACGGCTCGGTGGAGTGGGCGCAGGAGCGGGTTCGCGCAGGCCGCCAGGCGGACGGTGAGCAGGAGGTGGTGGTGGCGGCCGGTGAGGTGGGCGCGTTCGTGGGCGAGCAGGGCGTGGCGTTCGGTGTCGGAGAGGGCGGCGAGCATGCCGGTGGAGACGAGGATCCGGTCCGGGCGGGTGCGGGTGCCGGGGAGGGCGTACGCGTACGGTCCCGCGTCGCTCAGCACCGCGACCTGGGAGGCGGTACGCAGGCCCTCCAGGGTGCGGTGGGCGCGGTTCCGGTAGCGGCGGTGGCGGTACGCCGTGAACACCCAGCTCCCCACGACCGCCCCCAGTGCCCCGATCGACACCTTGCCGGCGATCTCGTCGTACGGGACCGCCGCCCGCACCTCCGGGTCCGACCAGCTGTCGGGCAGCGGGTTGCCGGGGAGCTGCGCGGTACCGACCACCACCAGCAGACACAGACAGACGGTGCTGCACACGGCCAGGATCGCGGCCACGGCGGTGAGCAGCCGGGCGGCGGTGCGGGGGTGCAGGTGCTGTTCGGCGAGGCGGGCGATGGGCAGTGCGGTGAGCGGGAGGATCAGCGGCAGAAAGACGAAGACACCCACCGGTCAGCGCTCCGGGCCTTCGGTTCCGCCCGCGGTGCCGTCCGCTGCGTGCGCGGTGCTGCCCCCGGTGCCGTCCGCAGTGCTGCTGCCGGTGCCGTCCGCGGAGCCGCCCCCGGTGCCGTCTTCCGGTCCGTTGTCGCCGAGCAGCGTCCGCAGCAGCCGTTCGTCGTCCGGGGAGAGTGCGGAGACGAAGCTGGAGAGTACGGCGTCCCGGTCGGCCTCCCGGTCGAGCAGCTTGCGCATCCGCAGGGCGACCAGACCGGCCCCGTCCGCGACCGGCGTCCACTCGAAGGACCGCCCGGCGCGGGTGCGGGTGACGGCCCCCTTGTCGTACAGCCGGGTGAGGATGGTGATGACGGTGGTGTACGCGAGGCCCGCACCGAGCCGCTCCTGCACCCACGCCGCGGTCACCGGGCCGGGCGCCGCCCCGAGTGCGGACAGCACCTGCGCCTCCAACTCGCCCTGACCACGCCGGCGGTCGCGCGGACGCGCACCCTCCGTACCGCCCATGCCGTCCACCATGCCCGGCGTCCCCTCTGCTGTGCCTCTGCCTGTGTCTCTGGCTGCGCCCGTGCTCTGCCGTGCGCGTACGTGTACCTGTACCTGTGCATCTTTGCCCACGTCAGCACGCGCGGCCGATCGGGGCATGGTACTCAGCTCTCCTCCATCGGGAAGAGGATCGGGCTGAGCAGGTGCTGGGTACGCCCCGGGGCCGGCCCGTGCCGCAGGTGCGGGACGATCGCGGCCCGCAAGTCGCCGATGAGAGCGTCGAGTTCGTCGCGGCTGAGCCAGACGGCGTGCTGCCGGAACCCGACCAGGTCGGCGACCGGGTCCGCACTCTCCCTGTCGAGGTACGTCCCGAACTCGGCCAGCAGCACTGCCGTCGCGGCGGCGAAGCCCCGGCGGTAGTCGTCGGTGGACAAGCGCACGGCAGGGGCCGCGCCTTCCGCCGGATCGACCGCGTCCGGGTCGACCGCCGCCGGATCGACGCCCTCCGCGATCACCGCCCGCTCCCGACGCAGCCGGTACGTCCGCTCGACCGCCCCCCGTACCCGCTGCTCGCACTCCACCTCCAGGATTCCCGCGTCGGCGAGCAGCCCGATGTGCCGGTACGCACTGGTCTTGGAGACGTCCGGCATCCGGGCACAGAGCTGGGCGGTCGTCCTCGCGTGCCCGCCGGACAGCGCGTGGACGACGCGGAGGCGCACGGGGTGCAGCAGCAGATCGACCGTATCCATGGGCCAATGATCCCACGCCTGGTACCGTTCCCAAAGTTGGGAACGGTCGGGTCGGGGAGGACACATGCACGGTCAACTGCCGCCGCTGGGGCGGATGTACGAGGTCGGGGAGCGGCGGCTGATGCTGCACCGCTCCGGTGACGGCGGACCCGCCGTCGTACTGGTGCCGGGGGCCGGGCTCGTCGGCCTGGACTTCCTGAACATCCAGGCCGGGGTGGCCGGGTTCACCACGAGCGTGCTGTACGACAGGGCGGGCACGGGCTGGAGCGAGCGGGTCGAGCTGCCACGGAGGCCGGGCGAGGTCGCCGAGGAGTTGCGTGCGCTGCTGTACGCCGCCGGGGTCCCGGGCCCGTACGTGCTGGTGGGCCACTCCCTCGGCGCTTCCTACGCCCGCCGGTTCGCGCAGCTCTTCCCCGGCGAGGTGGCGGGGCTGGTGCTGCTCGACCCCGGACATGAGGACATGCTCGACCACGTACCGGAGGAACTCGCCCCTCTTGCCGAGCAGATGAAGCCGGGCCCCGAGCGGCTGCCGGACCTGACGGAGGAGCAGGTGCGCGTCGCGCGCGGGCAGTGGGCGCGGCTGTACGCGTGGTGGCCCGAGGAGGTGCGCGAGCCGTTGATCGAGCAGAACCTGACGTCGTGGCGCACCGCGATCGAGGAGTCGCGGAACTTCGAGACGGAGGTGCACGAGGAGCTGCGGCGGGGCGGGGCGCTGCCGGATGTGCCGGTGTCGGTGATTTCGGCGTCGGGCAGCAATCCGTACTGGGCACGGTTCATGTCCGAGGAGCAGCAGGGGGCGGTGCGGGAGGGGATCCGGCGCCTCCATGCAGGCATGGTCGCGCCCGGGGGAGAGCACCGCGAGATCGCGGACGCGTCCCACCAGTACGCGCATATCGAGCATCCGGAGGCGGTGCTCGCCGTGATCCGCGAGCTGCACGCCAAGGCCTGACACCTCCTCACCCCCCAGGGCTCCGCCCGGCACCACTTGACCCCAAGTGGTGCCGGGCGGAGCCATTTTGACGCCACGGAATGCCACACAGCCTTGCCGTGACGCCAGAGTGATGCCACACTGGCATCACTATCGGCGTTGCGCCGCAACTCCCTTACTTCCCATGCCAGTTGCCCAGGAGGACATATGCAGAACGAACCGACGGCCTGCCCGGCCGGACGCGGCACCGCGCCCGAGCCGGTGACCATTCCCACGGGGCGCGCCTCCGGCTGCCCCTTCGACCCGGCCGCCGGCCTCGGTGCACTGCGGGAGCGGGATCCGCTGGTACGGATGCGGTATCCGGACGGGCACGTCGGCTGGCTGGCCACCGGGTACGCGACGGTACGGTCGATATTCGCCGATTCCCGTTTCAGTTCGCGCTACGAGCTGCTGCACTACCCGTTCGCGGACATCGGGGAGCTGCCGCCCGCGCCGGTCGGGGACATGACGGGGATGGACGCCCCGGAGCACACCCGGTTCCGGAAACTGTTGATCAGCAAGTTCACGGTGCGGCGGATGCGGGAACTGACCGCGCGGGTCGAGGAGATCACGACCGAGTACCTGGACGCGATGGAGCGCAAGGGCGGGCCGGTGGACCTCGTCGAGGCGTTCGCCCAGCCGATTCCCGCGCTCATGATCTGTGAACTGCTGGGTGTTCCGAGCGTGGACCGCGACAGGTTCCAGCGGTGGACAACGACGATGACCACCCAGTCCAGCGATGTGCGGGCGATGGGTGAGGCGATGGCCGCCCTGGGGGCGTACATGGGCGAACTGGTCGCCGCGAAGCAGGCGAACCCCACCGACGACCTGCTCAGCGACCTCACCACCTCCGACCTCACTCACGAGGAGCTCACCGGGGTAGGCGCCTTCCTGCTCGGCGCGGGCCTGGAGACGACCGCGAACATGATCTCGCTCGGTACGTTCGCCCTGCTCAGCAACCCGGAGCAGTTGGCCGCACTGCGTGCGGACCCGGCGCTGGCCCCCCAGGCCGTGGAGGAGCTGCTGCGCTATCTGACCATCGCGCACACCACGGTCAAGACGGCCCGCGAGGACGTGGAGCTGGACGACAAGGTCATCAGGGCCGGCGAGTCGGTCACCATGTCCATGGAGGCCGCCAACCGCGACCCCCAGCGCTTCCCCGAGCCGGACGCCCTCGATGTGCACCGCAAGGCCTCCGGCCATCTTGCCTTCGGGCACGGCATCCACCAGTGCCTGGGGCAGCAACTGGCCCGGGTGGAGATGCAGGTGGCACTGCCCGCCCTGCTCAACCGCTTCCCGACGCTGCGTCTGGCCGTACCGGCGGACGAGGTTCCGCTCCGTACGGCGGCGAGCATCCTCGGGGCGCACAGCCTCCCGGTAACCTGGGACGGGGTCTGATCGGATGACTTCCGAACACAGTGAAGTACCCGTCGAGCAGGAGGAGTTGGGGATGGAAGTACGGGCCGACCGGGACCGCTGCCTCGGCGCCGGGATGTGCGCGCTGACCGCGCCGGAGGTCTTCGACCAGGACACCGAGGACGGGCTGGTCCTGCTGCTCCGCACCCGGCTGACACAGGCGGACCCGGACGCGGAGGCCGCCCGCGAGGCCGCCGCGCTGTGCCCCTCGGAGGCGATCTCGGTCGAATGACGGGGTGAACCCGGCGGTTCGGACTGCGGGTTGGCACTCATGAGCCGGGCGGGACCGGTTTTCGCGGGCCGGGGCGGCCGGGAACTGATCCATCGCCCCGCCCGTTCAGAACGGTTCGGCGTACGGCACCGCGGCTCCTACCCCCGTACGCCCGGCACCCTCTCCAGCACGCGCAGCAACGGCCCCAGCAGTTTCAGCGTCCACTCCTGCCCTTCGAACTCCTCGCCGGGAGGAACACCGGCACCCGCGCCCGCTGCACGCCGTCGCTCCTCCTCCCGCACCAGCGCCACCGCTCGTCGCAGCACCCCCACCGCGCCCAGCAGCAGCCGCGGGCTGGGGCGCAACGCCAGGACGCTCCCCACCTGCCCCGCCAGCCCCGGCCATTGCAGCTGGGTGGTGAGCAGGGCGCCCTGCCTGATAGCGGCCGTCACGGCGGCCCGGTTGTGCGGCAGGTGTTCACGGAGCAGTTCGACCAGAGGGCGGGCGATCTCCGATTCCGCCGTCGCCTCCGGCACCTTCAGCCGGATGGTGAGGGCACGCGTGATGTCGGCGACCGCTTCCTGGTCGCGTCCCGTATAGACACGGACGAAACCCCGCCCCATGTACCGCCACGGCCAGTCCCCGCCCGCTTCCAGGGCGCGGTTGAACTCGCTCTCCGCGTCGTCGAGTTGGCCCGCCTCCCAGGCCAGCCAGCCGCGCATCGCGTGCGCCCATCCGGCCTGGTCGTCGATCTCGATCGCCCGTTCGAGATCGGCCATGGACGCGGCGTCCCGCCCGTACGCCCCGTACGCCCTGTGCCGTGCGTCGAGCGCGCTGACGCCGGGGCGTTCCGCGCGCCCGCCGAGCGCGTGCAGCGCCCATGCGCGGAGTATGTACGGCCGGGCGGTGTCCCACAGTTCGTCGCCACCGCTCGGTTCCCGGGCGGCCAGCACCCGGTCGATCTCCACCAGCGCCTCGGCGCGCCGTCCCAGGTCCCCCAGCAGACCGGCCAGGAACATCCGGTGCCACTCGCCCCGCGTCTGCTCCTCCTCCAGTTCGGCCGCCCGCCGCATCGCCTGCACGGCCTCGTCCCACCGCTCCAGGCGCGACAGGCTCCAGGCCCGTTCACCGTGCGCCGCCGCGTACTCGGGGTCGATCGCCAGCGCCCGGTCCGCGTCCGCCAACGCCTCCCGCAGCAGGCCCCGGTCGCGACGCGCCCTCGACCGGTTGGCGTACGCCCAGTCCAGTCCGGGATCCAGCTCGATCGCACGGTCGTGGTCGGCGAGCCCTTCGAGCTGGTTGCCCAGCCGCAGATGCACGTAGCCCCGGTAGGCGTGGTGAACGGCCCGGTCCGGCTCGGCCCGCAGCACCTCGCTCCACGCCGTCAGCGCCTCCGCGAAGCGGCCCGTGTCCGTGAGGAGGAGTGCGGTGAGGGTCAACGCTCCCGGGTCGTCGGGGGCGCGGGCAAGTGCCGCCCGGGAGTCGGCGAGGGCCTGCTCGTACCGGTCGGCCTGCCGGTGCACCCACGCACGTACGAGACGCGCCCTGAGCTGCCCGTCAACGCTCAGCCCCGGACCGTCAAGGAGTGCGTCGAGCGCCGCCGCCACCCCTTCGTCGGCCGCCGTACCGTCCCCCCGCGCCCCGGCCGCCGCCAACCTCCGTCCCCAGTCCGCCAGTCCCTCCTCGCCCGCGTCCTCCCCCGCCTGCACCAGCAACCCGGACCAGCGCCGCACCGTCCCGGCGCCCTGCTCGCAGGCGTCGGCGACCTCCGCCAGCGCGTCGGCCAGCGCACGGCGAGGGTCGGCGCACAGCAGGTGGTACGTCTCCCCCGCACGCTGTTCCCGCCACTGAGCGTCCGCCCACCACTCCTCCTCGGGCAGCGCCTCCTGACGCCGCCGGCGGCCCGCCCGGAACATCTCCGCCAGCCCCTCGTGCGCCTGCCGCCAGCGCGCGGGCGACTGGGTCCGCTGATGGCGCAGCATGGGGGCCCGTACGACCTGGTGGTACCGGCACCGGCCACCCCGGTCCGTGACGAACGCCAGCCGCCGCACCCACCCGTACTCCTCGGCCGCCTCCGCCGGCACCACCGCCCGGAACACGTCCTCGTCGAATTGCAGCGGCAGCGCACAGGCGAGTGCGGCCGCCCGCCGCGCGGGATCGTTCTCCCACTTCAGGAAGCGTTCCACCGCCGTACCCGACGGATCGTCCACGGCCTCCGCCGACCCGGGCCTCGCCTGGGCAAGCGTGTGTACGAGCACGGGCAGCCCGCCCGAGAGCCGCAGCACCACCTCCACCACCCGCTCGTCCGCGATGCCCTGCAAGGCCAGCAGCGCCCGCGTCTCCTCCTCGGTGAAGACCTCCAGCGGCACCTCGGTCACCAGGTCCAGCCAGTCGCCCCAGCACCGCGCGTCCAGCCGCCCCTGCCCGGACAGCACCAGCTGCACATTGGCCGGCAGCAGCCCGTACGCGTCACCGAACGCGAGGTCGCGCAGCCAGTCGTCGAGGGCGGGCCCGGTCCGCTCGTACACATCGAAGAACAGCACCACCCAGGCGTGCTTGGCGGCGGCCTGCGTCAACTCCTCCAGAAAGACGCGGGTCAGACTCCGCACCGGATCCAGCACCAGCTCCACATCGTCGTGCGAACGCAGCCTGGCCCCCAGCGCGGCCCTCAGCCTGTCGGCCCCCTGCGCGATCTGCTGCGGGTCCACCGCCCCGGCGAAGGCCCCCACCACAGGCACCATCCCGAGCCCCACCAGACCGACCTGAGCCGCCGCGAGCGCACCGGCCGAAGCCGCCCCCGAACCCCCCTCCCCCACCAACTGCCCACCCACACGCCCCACTTCGGCCCCCGCCTGCCCCCCGACGACCGCACTCTGCGCCTCGTGCGCCCGCTGCCGGTACACCCCGAGCAGCTTCCCGAACCGCCGCAGCTCCACCCCCTGCCGCCCGAACCGCTCGACGACCGCCTCCATCGCCTCGACCGGACTGTGCACCCCGTCATCCACATACGCGGTCACCGCGTCCCCGTACGCCCGCGCGACCTCCTCCCACTGCCGCACCAGCGAGGTCTTCCCCACCCCCGCGTTCCCCCGCACATGAAACAGGAACCGGAACGCGTCATCGGCCGGGTCCCGCTCCAGATTCTCCCGGAACGCACTCATCTCCGCCCGCCGCCCGACAAACCCACTGCGCCTGCGCCGCCGCGTCAACTCCTGCCGCGAAAGCTGGTGCTCTGCCATCGTGGACCACCCCCGGGTCCAGTATGAGAGCGGCGGGAAGGGTACGACGTTCGAACCGGACCGGATCGCGATCGGAGGGCACAGCGCGGGGGCGGGGCTGGCGGCGGCGGTCGCCTTGCGGGCACGCGACGAGCAGGGCCCGCGGATCCGCTTCCAGCTGCTCAACCAGCCGGTGCTCGACGACCGACAGGAGACCTGGTCGCAGCGGAACTTCACCGACACCCCCTGGCAGACCCGCTCCTCGCTCACCGCGGTGTGGCAGCACTACCTGGGTTCCCAGCAGGCCACCGAGTACGCCGCCCCGGCCCGCGCCGCAGACCTGTCCGGGCTGCCGCCGGCGCATGTCGCCTCCGCGGAGTTCGACCCGCTGCGGGACGAGGGGATCGAGTACGCGATACGGCTGATGCAGGCGGGGGTGTCGGTGGAACTGCACCAGTGGCCCGGCACGTTCCACGGCTCGCAGGCGCTCCTGTCCGCAGAGGTCTCCCAGCGGCAGCTCACCGAACTGGCCGCGGTGTTGCAAAGGGCCTTGGCCTAGCGGGGTTTGGACCCGGGCTCTCAGAGCGGGTCGAGGACCATCAGCACCTCGTCGCGGACGTCGTCCGGGGCCAGGCGCAGGGCGCCGGGCCAGCGGCCGGTCTCCTTCCAGCCGTGGCGGACGTAGAAGGCCTCCAGGCCTTCACCGCCCCGGGCCGCCAGGTGGAGCTGCTCCAGGCCCATGTCCTCGCGGGCGACCCTGCGGGCCTCGTCGAGCAGGGCGCTGCCGTACCCCTGTCCGCGCACCGAGGGACGGGTCTGGAGATGGTGGAGCTGTCCCCAGTGAGCGATCAGGCGGTACGGGTCCCGGCGGATGTTGAGCCAGCCCGTGAGGTCACCTTGGGCGTTCGTCGCCGTGAGGATGCGGCTGGTCTCCGGGGCGAGTGTCCCGACGAGTGCCTCGACCGCATCGGCCGCCTGCGGCAGCGCGATCGGCGGGAAGGGGAAGCCCGCCGCCCCGCCCGCGTTGGTGACCTCGACCCAGCAGGTGGCGAGTGTCCGCCGCACCGACGGGGCGAGCTGGTCCGCCGCGGTGAACTGGTGAAAGGCGACCGGTCTGTTCGACATCCGGGGATCCTCGCACGGGCCGTTGGGGTGGGCGGCAATCGAGCGGGAAAAGGCCGGCGCGGACCCGGCCGTCGGCCGGCGCCACCCCTCCCCCGGCAAGGCAACCGGCGCTGCCGTGCCCTGCCCTGCCCTGCCCTGCCCTGCCCGCTGAACGCCTACCGCCCCTCGTTCGCCTCCGCCGCCTCCTTCGCCGTGTCCTCCAGCTGCTGCCGGTACTTCTCCCAGGAAAGGGACCCGGTCGGCGGCATGTTCTCGTTGTTCTCCAGGAGACCGGCGGTGCCGTCGATCAGTTCGCGGACGATGTCGGCGTGGCCGCCGTGCCGGTTGGTCTCGGCGAGCACATGGATCAGGATGCGGTGCAGCGTCACCTCGTTGCGCTCCGCCGGCCAGTGCGGTACTTGGCCGGGGGAGTCCCAGTTCAGGGCCTCGATGGTGGCGTCGGAGTGGGCGCACGCCTTCCGGTACAACTCGGTGATGTACTCCCGGGATTCATCGGCCTTCGCCCACATGTCGACGGTCGGGTTCTCGTCGAACTCCTCGATCCAGGGCATCGGTTCGGGGAAGGGCCGCCCGAAGGTGTCACCGAAGTACCCCGTCTCGCAGCCCGCCAGGTGCTTGAGCAGCCCGAGCAGATTGGTACCGGTCGGTGTCAGCGGCCGGCGGACGTCGTACTCCGACAGCCCCTCGGCCTTCCACAGCAGGGCTTCCCTGGCGGACTTGAGGTAGTGGTGCAGGTCTTGCTTGGGGTCCGGCTGCGTAGTCATGTGGAACACCATCGCACCCACCACTGACAATCACTCCTGATGCGTCTGCGAGCCCCCTCCTCAGCCTCGCGAGTCGGTCAACTTCCGAAGCGCCACGGCCAGTCGGGCCTCCCTCGCCCGGGGCGTGAGCGCCTGCAGCAGCGGCAGGATCAGCTGGTACCGGCCCGTCCTGTCGAGCGCCTCGAACGCCTCCCCCGCCCCCGGGTCGGCTGCCAGCGCCGCCGCGAGGTCGGGCGGGACCGTGGCGGTGCGCTGGGACTCGTACGCCTTGGTCCAGCGGCCGTCCTCCTGCGCCTTGCGCACCTCGGCAAGGCCCGGCTCCCGCATCCTCCCGGCGGCGAGCAGCGTCGCCACCTTGTCCACGTTCACCTGCGACCACAGGCTGCGCGGGCGGCGCGGCACGTACTTCTGCAGGAAGTACCGCGCGTCGAGGGAGCGGCGCTGCCCGGACACCCAGCCGTAGCACAGCCCGATGTCGACCAGCTCGTCGGCGGTGACCGAGGCGATTCCCGAACCCTTCTTCGCCAGCTTCACCCACACGCCCTCGCCACGTGCGTGGTGGACCTCCAGCCAGCCTTCGAAGTCGGCTCCGTCCGCGAAGGCGCGCACCTCCACCCCGTCGATCTCGTCCCGCGCTCCGGCCCCGCCCTGCTCACCCGTCGCTCCCATGCGGTTCAGGCTAGCCTCCCGGGCGGACTTGCCCCTCGCGTGCGTTCAGGACACCCGGGCGCTGACCAGTCCGGTCTCGTAGGCCGCCACAACCGCCTGGGCGCGGTCGCGGAGTTGGAGTTTGGCGAGGATGCGGCCGACGTGGGTCTTGACGGTGGCTTCGGAGAGGTGGAGGCGGGCGGCGAGTTCGGTGTTGCTGAGGCCCTGGGCGAGGAGGCGGAGGACTTCGAGTTCGCGGGGGGTCAGCGCGGCGAGATCGCGGTGCAGACCGGGGGCGGGAGAGGTGCGGGCGTGACGTTCGACGAGGCGGCGGGTGATGGTGGGGGCGAGCAGGGCGTCGCCGGTGCGGACCATGCGGACGGCGGCGACCAGGTGCTCGGCGGTGACGTCCTTGAGGAGGAAGCCGCTGGCTCCGGCGGACAGGGCGGCGTAGACGAGGTCGTCGAGGTCGAAGGTGGTGAGCATGATGATGCGGGGGCCGGCGGCCGAGGGGTCCTGCTCAACTCCGCCGACGATGCGGCGGGTTGCCTCCAGGCCGTCCATTTCGGGCATGCGGATGTCCATCAGGACCACGTCGGGGCGGGTGCGGCGCACCGCTTCCACCGCTTGTCCGCCGTTGGCGGCCTCGGCCACCACATCGATGCCGTCCGCCATCAGGATCATGCGGAAGCCGGTGCGGACGAGCGCCTGGTCGTCGGCGATCACCACACGCACGGGGGCGGTCGCCGAGGATCCGGCGGGCAGGGCCGCGGGTTCCGTGGAGGCAGGAGGTACGGGGACGGTCACGAGAGCTCCTGTGGCATGAGGGGGATACGGGCGCGGACCTGGTGGCCGCCGGTGGGGCGCGGGCCGGTGTGCAGGGTGCCGCCGTAGATGGTGAGGCGTTCGCGCAGGCCGGTGAGGCCACGGCCGTGGCCGGTGGCGGCGGAGGCGGACGGGGCACCTCCGGTGTCGGTTATCTCGACGGTGAGATGGTCGTCGGTGTAGTCGACGGTGATGTCCGCGGCCGCTCCGTCTGCGTGCTTCACGGTGTTGGTGAGGGCTTCCTGTACGACGCGGTAGGCGGCGAGTCCTATCCCGGAGGGGACCTCGCGGGGTGTTCCGGTGGTGGTCAGGGTGACGGGCAGGCCGGTGTTCCGCACCCCTGTGACCAGGCATTCGAGCTGGTCGAGGCCGGGTTGGGGGGCGAGTACGGCGCCCTCGGCGGCATCTTCCGTGCCGTCCGCGTTCATGGTGAGCAGGCCCATGGTGTGACGTAGCTCCGCCATCGCGGCACGGCCCGCGG
Organism: Streptomyces sp. NPDC051561; assembly: GCF_044454195.1. NCBI lineage: Bacteria > Bacillati > Actinomycetota > Actinomycetes > Kitasatosporales > Streptomycetaceae > Streptomyces > Streptomyces sp. NPDC051561. The sequence goes on from NZ_JBITDM010000001.1 coordinate 612,036, forward strand.
CCTCGACGGCGAGGAGGGCTTCGCGGGCCTGGTCCGGCGCGAAGTCCATGACCTTGCGGGCGGCGCCGGCCTGGATGGTCATCATGCTGACGTTGTGGGTGACGACGTCATGGAGTTCGCGGGCGATGCGGGAGCGTTCCTGTGCGGCGGCGCGGCGGAGCTGCTCGGCCTGTTCGTGTTCGAGGGCGGACATGCGGTCCTCGCTCTCGGCGCTCCTGAGCTTCCAGGCACGCAGGCCGTGGGCAGCGAAGATCAGCGGGATGAGGATGAGCAGCGGGACGTACTGGGTGGGGACGGTGGGCGGCGCCGTGTCCACTCCCCACACGCGCGTGCGCTCGTCCGTGCCGACGGTGAGCACGGTCACCGGCAGACCGGCCAGGGCGAGGAGGCGGTACGGGCTGTAGACCGCGGCGGTGTAGGCGGCGATGACGACGGCGTAGAAGGTGAGCCGGGTGGCGTCCTCGGGGGCCAGGGCGGTGGCGAGGGTGACGGCCCACAGCACGGCGAGGGGGTATCTGCGGCGGACCGTCAGAGGGCCGTACGCCAGGACGGTGAGCAGTATCGCGGCGATCGTGCTGCCGGTCTCGGTGAGGCGGCCGATCGGGCCGATGCCTTCATGCGATTCGTGAACGAGGGCGGCGCCCTGGTTCGCCGCCCAGTGCAGGGTGTGAACGCCGAGGCCCACCGCGAGGAGCACGTCGAAGATCCGGCTCCGCCGGGAGGGGCGCGGGAGCGCGACGGCCGGACGGCGCAGCTGTGCGATCCCGTGGCGCGCACTGTCCCGCGACCGGCTCCATGTCCGGTCACATGCCTGGCGCCACGTCCGGCCCCAGGTCCGGCCCTGTGCCAGGCCCTTGGGTGCCGTCAGATCCTTGGGCGCCGTCGGAGTTCCCGTCGGCCCCGTCAGCGGTCCTGGTCCCATCGCGCCATTGTGGCGCGCGGGTTGACGCCACTGCATCCCTCCCGGTGATCATCCCCCGTACGCCTGACGACTACGTCCCTGGGATGACCCGCGCGCCCGTCGTCCGAGCGCCGTACGGGAAATGAACCGTGCTGCCGACGCGGTGGAGTCGGGACCGCCCCTGGCGTCGAAGAAGCACCGATCGACTTTCGTTGCACGGAGGTTCTCATGTCCACCACGCCGGTGATCGAGCTGTGCGGGGTGAGCCGACGTCACGACGACGGGACGGCGACCGTGGACGGGGTCCACGTCGACCGGCCGGGAGGGCCCCGCCCCGGTCCCGGGGCCGGGCCCCGGAGCCACTCATCCGGCTGCCGCCGCCAGCAGCCCCGGCAGGGCGCGCATGTCGTCGAACACGACCGTGCCCGGGCCTTCCAGCCGGGAGGGCGCGGTCAGCCCGCCGCAGTAACCGAAGGGCCGCATTCCGGCGGTACGAGCGGCCTGGATTCCGTACGCACTGTCCTCGATCACCGCGCACCGCTCGGGCTCCACTCCCATCGAACGGGCCGCGTGCAGGAAGAGGTCGGGGGCGGGTTTGCCGGTGGGGACGTCTTCGGCGCTGAAGACCCGCCCCTTGAAATGGTCGCTCAGCGCGGCGATCTCCAGGCTGCGCCGGATGCTGTCGTGAGCACCGTTCGAGGCGACGCAGCTCGGGGTGGTGAGCCCGGCCAGGACCTCCGGGATGCCTTCCACGGCGGTCAGTTCGGCCGCGAACGCCTCGTGGTACCAGGGCTCGTAAGCCAGTTGCCAGCCCTTCTCCAGCCGCCGCCCGAGCCGCTCCTCCACGGCCGCCGTGTAGACCTCCGTGGAAGACCCCACGAACCGCTCGATGATCTCCGCCTCGGTAAAGGCGCACCCCAGATCGGCCATGATCCTCGCGTCGATCTTGACGCAGATGCGTTCGCTGTCGACGAGGACGCCGTCGCAGTCGAAGATGACGAGTTCCACCGGGTTCGCTGCCATGCGCGTCAGCGTAGAGGAGCGGTTCAACAGCCCGGCGAGCGGCCCTGATCGGCATCGGGATCGGTGTCGGGACCGGTGTCGGTGTCGGGCTTGTGGGCCAGCAAGGTCGCGCTCGCCCAGCGCGCCCCCTCGGCCGGCTCCTGTGTCAGCCGTGCGGTGACGGTGAACCCGGCTCGTTGCAGCAGGGCGGCGAGCCGGCCGGCCGGGAGGATGTGGAACTCGTAGGAGACGGGGTGACCGCCGTACGCCTGAGCGGGGCGTCGGCACTCGTCCTCACCCACGTGACCCGCCAGCATCAGATGCCCGCCGGGCGCGAGTGCCCGGTGGAACTCGGCGTACAGCTGCGGCAGTGACTCCGGAGGCGTGTGGTGCGTGGAGTAGTAGGCGAGGATGCCGCCGAGGGCCGCGTCCGGGAGCGGGAGCGCCGTCATGGAGCCCACGGTGAAGGAGAGCGTGGGGTACGCCCGCCGGGCCTGCTCCACCATGTTCGGCGAGAGGTCGATGCCCTGCACGGAGGCTCCCAGCCCGGCCAGGTGCGCGGTGATGTGCCCGGGTCCGCAGCCGAGATCCGCGAGCGGTCCGCGTTCGTCGGTGCGTACGGTCTCGGCGAACGCGGCCAGCATCGCACGCGACACCGGGTCCAACTCCCTTGGTTTCGGGACGATTTGCGCGTAGTCGGCGGCGACGGTGTCGTACGACTCCCGCAGGGCGGTGAGATAGGAGGGCTCAGGCATGGGGTGACTGTAAGAGCCTGTGTCTAAGGGACCTCCGCACGGCCTGTCCGTCAGGGCTTCCCGGTCTCCTTGCGGCGCACGACGATGACGTTCTCGGTGACCTCCGCGGTGAGCCCCTCGGGGCCGGTGGCGATCCGCCGGGGCGCGTGACAGCGCTCGGTGTCCCAGTCGCCATCGAGTCCGAGCGAGTCCAATACCGCCTCCGGCGTGGGGAACTGGGGCTCCTTGCCGTTCTCGGGCCGCCAGGACCAAGGGGCCAGCGAGGCGTGCTCGACGAGGATCAGCAGGCCGCCCGGGGCCACCGCTCCGGCGGCCCGGCGCAGGACCTGTGCGCGGGGGATCTCGACCGGTGTGTGGAAGTAGCTGGCGCAGACCAGGTCGAAGGATCCGTCCGGGAAGGACTCCGCCAGGTCGTGGCGGGCCGGATGCACCCGGTCGCCGAGGCCGGCTGCCTCGGCCCCTGCGGCGACCCGCCCCAGCGCCGTACCGGAGACATCGACCGCGGTGACGTCCCAGCCGCGCCCGGCGAGCCAGAGCGCGTCGCCGCCGTGCCCGCAGCCGAGGTCGAGGGCGGTTCCCGGGGCGGGGGCGAGGGTGGTGACGAGGTCGGCCAGGACGACATTGGGCCTGGTGCCCCACTGTGCGTCGACGTCCTTGGCGTAGCGGCTCTCCCAGAAGGCGGCGGAGTCGGTGGGGGTGGTCATGGAGTACCTCCTGGAGTCGGGATCACCTGCGTACGACGACGACACTGCGCTCTCCCCTGCCGGAGTTGCAAAGCCGCATGCCGTTTCGGCAACCTGAGGGACATGGACGCAGCCAAGAAGGACGTGCTGGACGCGGTCGGGCCACGCCTGCGAGAGCTGCGGCGCAGACGAAGCCTGACTCTCGCCGACCTCGCCGACCGGACCGGCATCAACGAGAGCACCCTCTCCCGCCTCGAAGGCGGCACCCGCAAGCCCACCCTGGAACTGCTGCTGCCACTCGCGGAGGTGTACGCGGTCCCGCTCGACGAACTGGTCGGCGCCCCGCGCACCGGCGACCCCCGCATCCATCTGCGGCCGGTCACCCGCGACGGCATGACCTATGTGCCGCTCAGCCGCCCCGGCGGCGTACAGGCCCACAAACTCCTCATCCCGCCCGGGCCCGACACCGAGCCCGAACTCAAGACGCACGAGGGATTCGAGTGGGTGTACGTCCTCGCCGGACGGCTCCGACTGCTGCTGGGCGAGCGGGAACTGGTCCTCAAGGCTGGAGAGGCGGCCGAGTTCGACACCCATGTCCCGCACTGGCTGGGCCCGGACGGCGACCGCCCGGTGGAACTCCTGGTGCTCTTCGGCCACCAGGGCGAGCGGGCGCACCTTCGTGCGCATACCACCTGATGAGCCGAAGGCGATACGTGGCCCGGGGCGTCCCCGGCGGCTACCGCATCTGGGACAACAAGGGCCGACGCTGGTGGGGCGACCACTACGAGCTGTGCCCCGACGGCCTTCTCACCGAGCTGAACGGCGCGGCCGATCAGCAGCGGATCACCGCCCTTCTGAAGCGGTACCGCGCACTGAAGCGCTGACTGGGACCCGACCGGTCCTCCCAACGCCAGCAGCCCGACCAGCCGTCACTTCGGTTCTTCTTCAGCTCCTCGGCTCTGCTTCAGCTCCTCGGCCAGCATCACGAGGATGCCGCTGGGGCCGCGGACGTACGTGAGCTTGTAGACGTCCCCGTAGGTCGCGACGCCGCGCAGCGGGTGGCAGCCGTGCTTGGCGGCGGTCTCCAGGGCCTTGTCGATGTCGTCGACCGAGAAGGCGACGCGGTGCATGCCGATCTCGTGGGGAAGGGTGGGCTCCGTCTCGATCGCCTGGGGGTGGATGTACTCGAAGAGCTCTAGGCGGCCCTGACCGTCCGGTGTCTGAAGCATCGCGATCTTGGCATGGTTGCCGTCGAGTCCGACGGCGGTGTCGGCCCACTCGCCGCTGACCGTGTCACGGCCGAGAACGGTGAGGCCCAGGTCGGTGAAGAAGGAGATCGCTGCTTCGAGGTCGCGAACGGCGATGCCGACGTTCTCAAGTTTGATGCCCATGCGCCGCATGCTAGCGAGGGAGGGCGGGCGCAGTGGCACGATGACGGTTTCGACCCTCCCAGGAGCCCACCCCCGTGCCCACGCCTGCCGACTACCTCGCACTGAGGAGGCTCGGAACTCTCCGGGGTGCGTCCACCCGGCTACGCGGGCGGATCGGGCTGCGGCTGAGTTCCCGTAGCTGAGGGGCCTTCGAACGGCTGCCGGCCACCGGCCACCGGCTGACGATTTCCGAAAGAGGCTGACGGCCGGTCTACTCCGGCGGCGGTCCGGCCAGCTGAGCCAGGCCGCGCAGCCCTGTCAGGACCTCGGCGGCGGTGGGTGCGTGGTCCGGGTCGCTGAGGCTCTGGATCATTACGCCGGTCATCAGTGCCATCTGCAGGGTGCCGAGCGTGCGCTCCTCGGCCTGGGACGCCTCGCCCTCCGGGACGCTGCGCAGCATCGCTGCCATGCCCCGGCGGCCCTCCGCGACGCCGTCGGCCAGACGTTCCTTCAGGGCGGGCTGTCGCTGGGCCTGGAGGAACAGCTCGACCGAGGCCAGCCAGAGGTCCGGACGCGCCTGGAACTCCGCGACCAGGTTCTCCCACATCCGCGCGAAGCCGGCCGCCCTCTCGGCCTCGTCGCCACCACCGGCCGCCGGTGCCAGTGCGCGGCCGAGGCCGTCGCCCCACTCGTCCAGCAGCTCGAACAGCGCCTGGCTCAGCAGCGCCTCGCGCGAGCCGTAGTGGTAGCCGATGGCGGCCATGCTCACCCCGGCCGCGGTGGCGATGTCCCGCACGCTCGTGCGGTCGTAGCCCTTCTCCCGCAGGCACTGCTTGGCGCCGGAGAGCAGTTCCTCACGATTTCCCATGGCCCGCAGGGTAGCAGCGAGTTGGGCGATCGCCTGATACGGACGCTTGATGCGATCGATCTATACAGACGTATTGCACGATCGCCCAACTCGCGCTAGCTTTCGAGGTGTTGCAGGCCAACCACCTGCACACGACCGGAGCACCACCCACTTCCAGCGGGGGAATCATGCAGACGCCCACCACCAGGTCCGCCCTCAGAACCGTCGCCCGGAACACGCTCGTCGGACTCGGTCTGGCAGGGGTTGGTGTGGCAGGCATCGGCGCCTTCGCCCCCAGCACCTCCGCCGCCCCGGCCCTCATCCCGGCTGCCACGGCCACCACCGACCGCGACCCCGCCACCGTGGTCACCACCGGTGGTGCGGTCCGCGGCACGGTCAAGGACAAGGTGCGCAGCTTCCAGGGCATCCCGTACGCCACGGCCGACCGTTTCGCGGCGCCGCTGCCGGCCAAGCCATGGAAGGGCGTCCGCGACGCCACCGCCCCGGGCAAGGTCTGTGCCCAGCCCGCCGGTTACCCGATCGGCCGCCCCAGCACCGACGAGGACTGCCTCAACCTCAACGTCACCACGCCCACCACCCTCACCGTCCCCGCCACTCCCACGTCCCCCACCGCCCGCGGCGGAAGGCTACCGGTGATCGTGTGGATCCACGGCGGCAGCATGATGTTCGGCATGGGTGACCTGTACGGCCCCGACCGGCTGGCGGCCGGCGGCGCGGTGGTCGTCTCGATGAACTACCGCCTCGGCGTGACCAGCTTCCTCACCCACCCCGACCTGCCGGAATCCGGCGGCCTCGCCCTGGACGACCAGCGCGCCGCACTGCGCTGGGTCCACGACAACATCGCCTCGTTCGGCGGTGACCCCGGCCGGGTGACGATCATGGGGCAGTCCGGCGGCGGGTTCGGTGTCTGCGGGCAGCTCGCCTCCCCCGCCTCCGAGGGGCTGTTCCACCGGGCCATCGTGCAGAGCGCTCCCTGCTCCACCCCCAAGAACGCCTCCCGCACCCGGGCCGAGGCCGACGCGGAATCCAAGAAGCTGATCAAGGACGTGGGCTGCGCCCCCAAGGACGCCGGGCCGAGGGGCACCGCCGCCTGCCTCCGCGCCGCCAGGATCGGCACACTCCTCGCCACGTACGGGGCGGCGCACGAACCCCGCCCGGTCAGCGGAACCCCCCAACTGCCCCTGCCGGTCGACCAGGCCCTGCGTACCGGCCGGTTCAACAGGGTTCCGGTTCTGGTGGGGGTCAACCACGACGAGGAGAACGGCATGGTCCTCGGCCAGGAGCTGGCCACCGGCAAGCCGATGACCGCCGAGGAGTACGCACCCGCCGTACGCGCCCAGTTCCGCAAGCAAGCCCCGCAGGTCCTCAAGCGCTACCCCCTGAACGGCTCCGAATCCGCCGGGCAGACCCTGGCCCGGGTCAGGACCGACGCCACCTGGTCCGCGCCGACCCTGACCACGGCCCGCGATCTGGCCCGCCACGCCCCGGTACGGATGTACGAGTTCGCCGAGCGGGACACCCCCTGGTTCCGTGACACCCCGAAGCCCAGCTTCCCCGCCGCCGCCCAGCACATGGCCGAACTGCCCTCCCTGTTCGACATCGGCCTCTTCGCCGACCTGTCCGCGGAGCAGTCCGCCCTCGCCGACCGGATGATCGGCGCCTGGACCCGCTTCGCCGCCACCGGCGACCCGAACGGCGGCGGCGAGAACGTCTGGCCCCGGCTCCGCACCGACCGCGGCGCATCGGCCCTCCACATCCAGTCCCTGACCAAGGGCCCGTGGAAGCCCGCCGACTTCGTCCGCGACCACAAGGCCGCCTTCTGGACCGGCGCTTCGGAGCACTGAGTTCCGCCCCCGCCGGACGCGTAGGGGCCGCTGTGACAGATGTCGCGGCGGCCCTTACGGCGTCCCCCCGGTCACCGGCCGGAACTGTCGGTTCCGCAGTCGCCGCAGGCGCGTGCGATCTCGGCGGTGTCCCAGTAGAAGGGACGCACCTCGCTGATGCGGCCCTCCTGGAAATCAATGGTCTGGAGGATGGGGAATTCCAGTTCCCGGCCGGTGACACGGGCGCGTGCACGGACTTGCGTCAGCACCACGACCGGGCCGTCGACGGCCAGGAACTCCTGCTTCCTCATGTCGAACGACGCCCAGGTCCGGCTCATCGCGACGAAGAACCGCTCCAGGCCCGCATGACCACGCCAGGTACCCCCGTAGGGCAGCGAGGGCGCTTGGTGCAGCACCACCTCGGGCGAGAAGAAGGGCGCGAGCAGTGCGAAATCGGCCTTCCCGGGGCCGCCCGCCGCCAGATACCTGGCCTCGGCCGCGTACATGCCGTGCAGGACAGCCAGCGCATCTGTTCTCGATGTCGTCGTCATCTCTCCAGGCTCACGGGCCGAGGTGGCTGATGCTGGCGGCCATCGGACATCGACCCCACTTTCGCGGTTTCCGCGGCTTAGAGCCTGTGTCTAAACCCCGGCTGGGCGCCCGCCGCCTGGCACGCACGCTCGCGGCGTTGCCGAAATGCCCTAGTAGCTCCTTCCCCGAGCTCTCAACTTCGTTCGAGCAGGGGAGACCCCAGCGAGGACCTTCCAGCGCCTTGCGATCGCACGCACCAGACGACGTTCGCTGATCCGACCGGGGTTTAGACACAGGCTCTTACGTGGCAGGGGTGAGCGTCCGTCCGTCCGGGACCCGCGCGCACCGCCGGCAGTTGCGGGCCGACGCGGCGACCACCGCGTGGGACGCGGCCGCGAGTGCGCCCGCCGCCACCGCCAGGGGCCAGTGGGTGACGAGCAGGGCCAGTACCGCGAGGAGGAGGGCGGAGCCGGCCATGGCGACGCTGGCCGCCGTACCCAACAGGGCGACAGCGCGCGGGAGTTGGGCCGGAGTGGGCAGGCGGCGGGCCAGGGGTCCAGTGGCAGCCAGGGAGGCGGCGGTGAGGGTGGCGGTGACGGTGGCGAGGCCGATCGGAGCCAGCGTCAGGAGGTGGTGGAGGAGAGGGAGTTGCCAGAGTTCCTGGCCTGCGGCGCGGACGAGCAGCCAGCAGAGGGCGGCGAAGGGGACCGCGAGGGCGGCGGCGCGGGCGGTGTGACGGGCCTGGGCGAGGGTGAGTTCGTACTGGAAGGCGGGGGCGAGCTGGTCGGGGGCGCCGAAGTCGCGTACAGCGAGGGCGGCGGCCCCGGCCGGGGGGTGGCCGTCGTGGGTGTAGGCGTCGGCCGTGTCCGTCAGGCCGTCGCGTACCTCCTCGACGAGACGGTCCTTGGCGTGGGTGGGGCCGTGCAGGGCGGCGGCGAGGGTGGCGACGTACTCGTCGATGAGCCCCGAGCCGTCCGAACCGACCGAGCCCCCCGGACCGTCCGAGCCTCCCGGACCGACCGAGCCTCCCGGACCGACCGAGCCGTCCGCTGCCCTTGAACCCGGCGCCGCGCTCATGCGGTCAGGCCCTGCGAGGACGAGGCCGGGGACGGGGACGGAACGGGGTTGAGGACGGAGCCGATCGCGCGGGTGAACTCCTGCCAGGCGGAACGCTCCTGGGCAAGGCTGCCGCGCCCCGCATCGGTCAACTCGTAGCAACGGCGCCGGCGTTCACCGACCGCGTCCCAGGCGCTGGCCAACAGGCCGAGTCGCTCCAGGCGCTGGAGGGCCGGGTAGATGGTGCCGGTACGGAGTGCGAGTGCGCCACCGCTGCGTTGCTGCACGGCGGCGATGATCGCGTACCCGTGCAGGGGGCCTTGCTCCAGTACGGCCAGCAGGAGTCCGTCCAGGTGGCCGCGCACCGCATCCGTCTTCATGAGTAGGCAGTCTACCCAACCGAGTGGTAGCCGTGCTACCTATTGGCAGCCAATATGTAGACCGCTGCCTGATGTTCGCCCGGAGGAACGGCCCGATGACCAAGTTCTTGCTGTCCGTGCATGTGATCGTCGCCATCCTGGCGGTCGGGTCGATCTCCGTGGCGGCCTCGATGTTCCCGAGATACGCGAAGCAGGCGGTACTGGAGGGGGGCCAGGCCGCCGGGATCGCCACGGTGCTGCACAAGGTGTGCCGGGGGTATGCGATCGCCGGGCTCGCCGTGCCGGTCTTCGGCATCGCGACCGGTGCGGCACTGGGGGTTCTCAGGGACGCGTGGCTGGTCGTCTCGCTGGTACTGACGATTCTGGCGGCGGCGCTGCTGGGTCTGTGGATCCTCCCGTACCAGCAGCGCATGCTCGCGATGGGCGACCGGGAGGCGGGAGCGGAGGCAGGAGAGCTGAAGGGGACGGCCTCCCGCCTGCACATGCTCACCGGCATCTTCAATGTGCTGTGGGCGGTCGTCACCGTTCTGATGATCGTCCGCCCGGGGTCGACCACCGGTGCGTAACAACGCCCTTGACGTCATGAGGAGTTGCGGACAGAAGCTGACCGCAAGGGTTTCTAGGGTGGAGACATGACGACGAACGCGACACCCCAGACCTTTCTCGTGGCCGGCGCGACCGGAAGCGTCGGCCGCGAGGTGGTCCGCGAGCTTTTGGAGCGCGGTCACACGGTGCGCGCGCTGACCCGCAACCCGTCGGCGGCACAGTTCCCGCCGGGGGTCGAGGTGGTGGGCGGAGACCTCGCCGACCCCGGGAGCCTCGGGCCGGCGCTCGACGGTGTGACCGGTCTGCATCTGATCACCTTCACCGGCGGTGGCTACCAGCCGCTGGAGACCGGCCCGGAGATCGTCGCACTGGCCCGGAAGGCCGGAGTGCGGCGCCTCACCGTGCTGAACGGCGGCGGGCCGACCCCGCTGGAGGACGCGGTACGGGAGAGTGGACTCGACTGGACCGTGGCGATGCCGGTCGAGTTCATGGCCAACGCCCTGGGCTGGGCGGACTCCATCCGTACGGAGGCGACGGTGCGCGCCGCCTTCGTCGACAACGTCAGCGCGATGGTCCACGAGGCCGACATCGGTGCGGTTATCGCGACCGCGCTCAGCGAGAAGGGGCATGCGGGCCAGGTGTACCTGGTCACCGGTCCGCAGGCCCTGACGGTACGGGAGAAGGTGGCCGCACTCGCCGCCGCCACCGGCCGCGAGATCAGCCTGGTCGAACTCTCCGAGGCCCAGGCTCTGGAGAAGTACCTCGCGGACGGCCTCGACGAGAGCACCGCCGCCTGGATGATCGACGTATTCAAGAACACTCCGCCGGAGGGCCGGACCGTCATCGACACGGTCCAGCGGGTCACCGGCCGGCCGGCCCGCCCGTTCAGCCAGTGGGCGACGGAACACGCGGACGCCTTCAGGGCGTGAGCCCGGTGCCTTTTCGTCAGGCCGACCGATGAGTTTCGCCTCCCGGGGGAGTCTCCCTCTCGTTATCGTCACCAGTCCCCGTACCGCATACCGACAGCACAGGAGAGCCCGTGCCGCAGCTGCTGAAAGTCCAGAACTTCAATGTCTCCAGTGACGGAATCGGCGCCGGCGAGAACCAGAGCCTGGAGAGGCCGTTCGGGCATGTCGATCCCGGGGAGATGTTCGCCTGGGCCGGGGCCACGGCGAGCTGGCCCAACCGCACCGACCCCGGTGGGAGCCGGGGCCTGGATGACTACATGACCCGGGACTTCGCGCACAACATCGGCGCCGAGATCATGGGGCGCAACAAGTTCGGGCCCCAGCGCGGACCCTGGCAGGACCACGAGTGGCAGGGCTGGTGGGGCGACGAACCCCCGTTCCACACGCCCGTGTTCGTCATGACCCACCACGTGCGTCCGTCGTTCACACTCTCCGACACCACGTTCCACTTCGTCGACGGCGACCCCGCCACGGTCCTCGCCCAGGCGAAGGAGGCAGCCCGGGGCAAGGACGTACGGCTCGGTGGCGGGGCCTCCACCATCCGGCAGTTCCTCGACGCCGACCTCGTCGACTCCTTGCACGTGGCGGTCTCACCGATGAAGTTCGGGTCCGGTGTACGGCTCTGGAACTCCCCCGACGACCTGCTCGACCGCTTCCACCTCGACGTCGTACCGAGCCCCAGCGGCGTCACCCACCACCTCTTCTGGCGGAAGTGACGCATCTCCTTCCCGACGTGGGCCAACGGCCCTCAGCCCCGGTGCCCCAACCGGGGCGGGAAGCATCGCCCGGACGCGGCAGAGCTCGCGTCCGGGCCGCTGTTCCCTCCGTGAGGATGTCGGCCGAGAAGCCGGACTGAGCTTCAGGGAAGGCGGGTTGAAGCTCGCCGAGGAGCCGGATCGCCGGCTCACCGTCCCCGTCATTCCATCGCCCCGGACGACGGGGCGGTCCCGCCACCAGTGTCTCGAAAGTGCAAGTTCCTCGCCACCACGTCGCGGGCGACATCGAGCAACGCCCGGTCGTAGCGGTAGGCGTGGGCGCGCAGCAGCACCAGTGCCTCGGTGAGGGTGACGTTCGCCTGCACACTGATCATGCCGGTCGCCTGGTGGACCGCCGCCCGGTGCAGATGGCTGGTTGGCTCCGCGTGGGTGAACCGCTGCCGCTGCCCGCCGCCGATCAGTACCGCGGTCGCCGTCGCCGCCAGGATCAGCACATCGTCCACCGCGTGCGCGGCCATCGGTCCCGGCGAGGCCCGCTGGGCGGTCAGCACGCCGAGCGATACGCCGCCGATGCGCAGCGGCAGACAGAACACCGACCGTACTCCCAGCCCGGTGGCGGCCGGCAGCAGTGCGGGCCAGCGGTCCGCCCGTTCCTGTTCCAGGTCGGAGACCATCACCATGGATCCGCTGGTCGCCGTGTCCACGCCCGGGCCCTCGCCCAGGGTGTACTGGACGTCCTCCAGCGCCTCGCTGGTCCCCTCGGTCGACCAGACCAGTTCGTACAGCGCGTTGTCCCGGTCCAGGGAGATGGCGACCCCGTCCACCCCCAGGATCTCGGCGCACTCGCTGGGGTCGCCGCCCAACAGCCCCGACGCACCACCGGACGACAGTTCGCTCAGTACCCGGGCCATGGCCGCGCTCGTACCCACCGCTCACCGCTTCCGCAACCACCCGCACGCCCCGCTCCCAGGGAGCAGCCATGCGTCGACCCTACCCACCGACCCGCCGGGACAAGGGTCGTCGGCGTGGCCGGAATCATTCCACCCAGTCCGGCATTCGGGGCCGGTGTACCCGCAGGGGAATCCTTCCAACGGTACGTGGAACACGTCCTCCATGACCTTTCCCCCCGTACCCCGTCCGGACCGGACCCAGCCCGACCAGCCCCGCCCGGGCGACCGGCCGCTGCCGGGCCGTCACGAGTCGTACTGGCTGGATTCGAGTCCCACCACCGCCTTTCCGCCGCTGACGGACGACATCGAGGCGGATGTGGTCGTGGTGGGCGGGGGCATCGCCGGGCTCAGTACCGCCTGGGAGTGCCCCTGCCACGGCTCCCGTTTCGCCACCGACGGCTCGGTCCTCCAGGGCCCGGCGGTCCGGCCGCTGGAGCGGCGCGAGCTGCCGGAGAAGCCGGAGAAGCCGGGGGAATAGCGGGGTCGGGGCGGGAACTTCGTGTCAGGTCCACGTCGGGGGCGCGCCGAAGGGCGCCCCGGGGAGCACCTCGATAGGGTCGGCCCATCATGAACAAAGACACCCAGGTCGAAGCAGCCATCGCCGCCGAGCTCCGCCTCCTCGACCCCCTGGTACGGGCCGATCCGGAACTGGTGTCGGCGCTCCTCGATCCGGCGTTCGTGGAGTTCGGGGCGTCGGGCCGGCGCTGGGACGCGAAGACGATCCTGGCGGTGACCGGTTCCGGGACGGTGGGTGCACAGGTGCCGGTCGAGGTGAGCGAGATGGCCGGCGCCGTACTGGCTCCCGGCGTCGTCCACCTGACGTACTGCCTCGTCGACGGCAGCCGCCGCGCCTGGCGCAGCTCCCTGTGGCGACTGACGGAATCGGGCTGGCGGATGTACTTCCACCAGGCCACCCCGACGACGGACTGACCGGCGGGACAGGCCGACCGGCCGCACGGACTGGCTACCCGCACGGACTGGTTTATCCGCCCGGAGGGGCCGACGCGCCTGGCGAGCCGTGTCGCGGGCCCGGAAGAGGGCCCCGGGCTACCCCGTGCGGTGTCGATACGGTACGAATTCCCAGGTGCACGCAGAACCGAACGCTCCCGCCACCACCCGCGTTTTCATCGCCCTCGCCCCGCCCGACGAAGCCAAGGACGAACTCGCCGAGGCGTTGGCCCCCGCCTACGCGGCGTACCCCCGCATGCGGTGGAACCGCATCGAGGACTGGCACCTCACCCTGGCCTTCCTCGGCGAACTCCCCCTCGCCTCGGTGCCCCCGCTGCGCCCCGCGCTCGCGGACCTCGCGGCCGCGCGCCGGCCCCTGGAACTGGGGCTGCGCGGCGGTGGACAGTTCGACGAACGGGTGCTCTGGACCGGTATCGACGGCGACCTGGACGGACTGCACCTGCTCTCCGACGAGGTGCGCGCCCTGATCGGAGAGTGCGGCATCCCCTTCGAGGGCCGCCCGCTGCGCCCGCATCTGACGCTGGCGCGCGCCCGCCGCGACGATCCGGCGGCCGTGGTGGAGTCGGCCGCCGGACTGGCGGGGTTCACCGGCCGCAGGTGGCGGGCGCGACGGCTGCATCTGGTGGGCAGCAACTTCGGGCGCGGGCCGGGGCCGATCCGGTACCGGGACATCGATTCGTGGGACTTCCAGGGTTAGGAGGCCCGGACCGGGTCTGGGGGGGGCTTCGCGGCAAGCTTCCGGACTCGCGGGCTCCCTGGCTCGCGGCTCCCTGACTCCCTGACTCTCAGCGGCGTACCACCAGCACCGTTCCCCTGGTCACCAGTTCCTTCAGGCGGGCCGAGGTGCGGCCGGTGAGGATGGCCTCCACCGGGGTGTCGTCGAGGCGGGTGAGCTGGGTGAGGCCGTCATGGCGGCCGAGGCTGATGTTCTGACCGACGTAACGCAGTCGCAGCGGCCGTGCGCGGCGCCCGGTGACCGAGGCGGCTACATTGCGGGCCGCGCATCTGCCCATCGGCAGCCCGGTCTGGCAGGACAGCCGGGACGGAACACCGCCGGGTCCGTACGCGGCAGCGGCGTCGCCCGCCGCGAAGACCTCCGGGTGGGAGACCGAACGCAGCCACCGGTCGACCTTGACCAGCCCTCGGCCGTCGACGGCGAAGCCGGCCTCGCGGGCCAGTTCCGGCACCTTGAATCCGGTGGTCCAGACGACCGTGTCGGCCGGGATCCCGCCGCCGTCGGCGAGCCGGAGGCCGTGCTCCGTGACCTCCAACACTCTTGTGTGCTCGCTGAGTTCAATTCCGTGCCGGGTGAGGGCGGTACGCAGATAGCGACGTCCTCGCGCGGAGAGTGCGGCGCCGACCTCGCCGCCCGTGACCAGTCGCACCTTGAGTCCGGGGCGGGACTCGGCCAGCTCGACGGCCACTTCGAGGCCGGTCAGCCCCGCGCCGGCGACGGCCACCGTTCCGTGTCCCTCGGCGATACGTTGCCGCAGGCGCACGGCGTCCCCGTGGGTGGCCACCGAGAGGGCGTGCTCGGCGACTCCGGGGACGGTGGCACGGTCGGGGCCACTGCCGAGAGCGTAGACGAGGGAGTCGTAGGTGAGGGTGTCGCTGGTGACCGGCGCACCGCCGTCGATCCGTACCGTACGAGCATCGGCATCGATGCCGGTCACCCGCCCGACGACCAGCTCGATGCCGGTACTGGCGAGCATCCCGCCCAGGGGGCGCTCCTGGATCGGCCGGCCCGCGGCGAGCTGGTGTGACCGCACCCGCTCCACGAAGTACGGGACCTCGTTGACCAGGGTGATACGGACGTCGCTGCGCCGCAGCCTGCGCGCCGCGCCCTTCGCCGCGAGCATTCCGGCGTAACCGGCTCCGAGAACCACGATGTGATGTGTCATGCCTCCTGAACCGGCGGGCCCACCGGTTCGTGACAGCCCACCGGGTGAACCAGATCACGCCCAGGGCCACGCGCCGGACCGCAAACTGGGCCACTCACCGCATCAGCCCAGCTGACCTGCGACGAAGGCGAGCTTCTCGGGGCTGACGACCGTACGCACCCCACAGATCAGCCCCTCCCGGAACTCCGGCACGACCACGGCGAACAGCGGCGCACCCACCTCCCCCTCTCCACCCATACGGACGATCACCGCGTCCTCCCCGTTCACCGTCGCGAAGTCGAACCGGATTCCGGACGCCTCTTCCCGGGCTGCCATCCCCAGCAGATAGCGCAGCACCCTGTCCCGCCCGACGATCGGCCGACGGGCCGCGGTCACCTGACCGCCGCCGTCCGCCCACGCGACCACATCGTCCGCGAGCAGCGCCTCCAGTCCGGCCACATCACCGTTCATGGTGGCGGCGAAGAAGCGCTCGACCAGCACCCTCTTCTTCCCCTCGTCCACCTCGAACTGCCGCCGTGGGCTCCCCAGTTGCTGCTGGGCCCGCCGCAGCAGCTGCCGCGAGTGTGCTTCCTCCACCCCGACCGCATCCGCGATCTCCCGGTGGCTGTGCCCGAACGCCTCCCGCAGTACGAACACCGCGCGCTCCGCCGGAGTGAGCCGCTCCAGCAGCGTGAGCAGCGCGAACGACACGGACTCGCGCTGCTCCACAGTCTCCAGCGGACCGAGCCGTTCGGCAGCACCCTGACCGGCCGCACCCGTCAGTACCGGCTCGGGCAGCCACGGCCCGACGTACCGTTCGCGCCGGACGCGGGCGGAGGTGAGGTGGCTGATGCAGAGGTTGGTCATGACCCTGGTCAGCCAGGCGGCCGGGGTCCGCACCGCCTCGGTCTCGGCCCCGCTCCAGCGCAGATAGGTGTCCTGCACGATGTCCTCGGCCTCACTGGCCGAACCGAGCATCCGGTACGCGAGCGAGAACAGCCGGGGCCGGTGCGCTTCGAACTCCGCGACGGGGTCGGCGACGGCATCAGCGTCGGTGACGGCATCAGCGTCGGCGTCGGCACCCGCGTTGTCCCTCGTGGTCATGTCCCGCAGCATGTCAGGTGGGGCTGTCGGAAGGTGCAGTGGACCACGGTGGCGTCGTCGGGGGCCCCGTACCGGGGCCTGGCCCGTTCTTCGGCGTCCCGGAGGCGGCGCAGGAGGCCGGTGGCGCCGTGGGTGGCGAGGAGGTGGAGGGCGCCGGGCCAGTCGGTCAGGGCGTACGGGGTGACCAGGCGGGCCGCGCCGTTGCTGAGCAGGGTGGCGCTGGTCAGGTCGGATAGCGAGAGGCTGCCGGTGACCGCCTGCCCGGCCGCCTGCGGGTCTTCCTTGGCCAGCCAGTAACTGCCTTTGTGGGCAAGGTTGTTACGGCGGGCCCGGAGCGCTTCGGCGCAGGTGGCGCGGACGCGGGGGTACTCCGGGGCGTCCTCGGGGATTCCCGCCAGGGGAGCCGAGCACAGTCGCCTGGCGGTGACTTCGCGGGTGTCGGTGAGGAGTTGCGGGCCACGGCCCGCGCGGCTGAGGAGGAGGTAGGAGTCTCCGAGGAGGAGGAGCTCAAGGTGGCTCCGGTGGCCCTGGAGGGCGGGGTCGTCCAAGTGACGCCTTGGGGTGCGGACGATCGCCACGGTTGCCTGGGGGCTGAGGGGGCTGGAGAGGTCGCAGGTGTCCTGGTGGGCGGCGGCCGTCTCCGCGATCGCGGCGGCGAGGACCTCGGGGAGGCTCCGGCCGTCGTCCTGTGACAGGTGGCCGAGCAGGGTGCCGCCGAGACGGCGCGTGTACCAGGCGACCCCGTGGGAGCAGACCGACTCCGCTCCGGGAATGCCGGCGCCGTCCAGGAGGACCGCTGCTCTGGGGACGACGCCGGCGAAGTCCTCGTTCGCACGGCCGGGCCTTCCGGGGCTGGTCGCCAGGCGTGCGTACATGCGTGAACTCCTCCGCCGGTTCGCTCAGTTGCTGCCTCCGGAAGGTGACCACGGGGTTGGGGCCGACGTTGGCGAAACCGTCCGGTGTCTTCACGCTGAACCGCTTGCCCGCTTCACCACCCTCCGTCTCCGGGGAGCGCAGCGTGACGGACAACGGCGTAAGCGCCTGCGGGGTGTGCCGGTGGCGGTGCCTAGGGAGCGGCTTCAAGTCCGGCCGTGAGTGCCGCGTTGCCCGCGTCCAGGATGCTGGCGAAGGCGCGGGCGACGAGGAGCTTGCCGCCGATACGGGTGAGGGCCGGGCCGACGAGTGGGACGCGGACCTCGAAGGTGGTGGTCCAGCTGACCTCCGTACCCCCGTCGACCTCCGTGAAGGTCATCCGGCCCAACTCGTGCCTGGCGGGCGGAAAGCTGCGCTCGACCGTGTAGTCGAAGTCGTACGGCGGGTGGTAGGCGGTGATCCGCTCGCGGAAGTAGCCGATGGTCCAGGTGTGCAGGCGGACGGCACCCGTCCCGTACGGTGCACCGTCGCCCGGCCGGGCCAGCCGCGCCTTGAGGATGTAGGGCGAGCGGGTGTAGTTGGTGGAGGTGGCGCACCAGTCGAATACGTCGGCGGGGGGTGCGGCGATGAGGCGGCGTACGGTCAGGGTCTCCATGGTCGTTGCCCTCGCTCCTTCGGCGGTTCGTGGACCGGGATCGTCGACCGGGATCGCGGATCGGATCCCGGCTCGCGACCTCTTGACCGCGTGAGGGCCGGGAACGTGACGGCCCTGACCGTGCCTCGCGTCACACTGCGGGGCCGCGGTGCTGCCGGTGCACCCGCACCCCGTGTGCGGCCAGGTCCTCCGGAAGGGCCGCCAGGGTGGGGAGTTGGTCGATGTGGTGGACGCCCGGGGGGACCGGCTCGGCTTCGGGGGCGATGAGGGCGCGGGTGACGTGGGCGGCCGTCAGGCCTGTGATGTCGCTCTGTTGGCGTCCGGTGAGGGCGTAGGCGGCGTGCGCATCGCCCCGGTGGGCGTCGGCGCGGATCGCGAAGCCGTTGCCGCCGAGGTGGACGCGGCTGAAGCTCGCGGTGAGCAGGCGTTGGGCGGCAGGGTGCGCAATTGCCTTACGGAGCACGGGAGTTCGGCGCAGGGCGAAGAGCGCGGCGGTCAGCGGCCGGGAGTCCAGGCACAGTCGGGTGGTGACCTCGGGGACATCGAGGGTGCGGGCGAGGGTGTACTGGTCGGAGAAGGGGAAGGGGTGGGCGGTGCGCGCGCCGTGGCCCGGCAGGGCGGTGCGGGCCGGGCGGGCGGTGACGGGCCGGGTCAGCCCCGCGACGGTCCAGCGGACGGCGTCGGCACCGTGCCGTTCGCCGGAGCCGAGGAGGACGGTGAGGTCGATGCGCTCGGCACCGCCGACGGCCAGGTGGGCGCGGCGGGCGAGGAGGTTGGTCAGGCCGGGGGCGACGCCGACGCTGAGTACGGCGGTGGCTTTGTGGGCGGTGGCGACGTCATGCAACTCGCCCACAGAATCAAGGAGTTGACGATTGGCGCTTACGTCGACCAGGTGGATCCCGCGCTCGAAGCAGATCCCGGCGATCCCCGCGTCCGGCGGTTCGACGCACAGCACCACCGCCGCGATGTCACCAAGCTCGTCCAGGGTGCGACGGAACCCGCCCGGGTCACTCACGTCCACCCGTACTCCCCCAAGCCGCCGCGCCCTCGCCCCGTCGCGCCCGCCGGGCACCACCCGCCCCGGGAACCACCCGTCGAGCGCACGGGTGACGGCCGTCCCGACCGCCCCGTATCCCCCGGCAACCAGAATCCGGCCGGCCCAACTGCGCGGCGCTGCTGCGTTCTTGCTCTCAGCTGTGGTCATGCTCCAGCCAACCATGGGCGCGCCCGCCTCATGCACCCAGCTGTCCGCGGATGAGTGTGCCGAGTCGCCGCCATGCCGGGGAGGAATCGTTGACCGTGCCCTGGATCAGGAGGGCGTACGCATCGGATACACGGGACCCGACCCCTCGCCGTAGAGCCCCACGCCTTCGCCGATCCGACCGGGGTCCGGCCCGGACTTTCCCCTACTCCTTGCCCGCCCCCGCCTCCAGCGGTCGCACCCGCAGCAGTGCCCGGGTCGGCAGGCCCGTTGCCATGAGGGTCAGCAGTACGGCTCCGGCACCCAGCGGGACGGCGATCGCCGGCGGGATGTAGGGCGCCGCGCCGGTGATTCCGCGCGCGATCGGCAGCAGGGTGGTCCAGGCGATGGCGGCGCCGAGGACGAGGCCGGTGGCGGCGACCAGGAGGGCTTCCCAGCGCATCATGCCCTTGACCTGGCGGCGGGTGGTGCCGGAGAGACGGAGCAGGCCGACTTCGCGGCGGCGGTCCAGGACGGTCATGACCAGGGTGTTGGCGGCGGAGATGGCGGCGAATCCGCCGAGGACGGCGGCCATCACGGTGTTGGCCCAGGCGCCGAGTTCCTGGGCGAGGTCGGCCTGGACGCCGTATCCGGCGGCGTCGGTGACGGTGGCGGCGGGGGTGAGGGCCTTCAACTGGTCGGTGAGAGCGGCGTTTTGGGTGCCGGGCTTGGCGGCGACGAGGACCTGGGAGTCGTACGGGGCGGTGACGTGCGCGACGAGGGCGGCGCGGGGCATCAGGACCTGGCCGACGCCGAGGCCCCGGGAGTAGGTGGCGATGAGCTTGGGGTGGACGTGGGTGCCGTCGCCGAGGCGCAGGGGGACCCGGTC
This sequence comes from Streptomyces sp. NPDC051561, assembly GCF_044454195.1. Taxonomy (NCBI): domain Bacteria; kingdom Bacillati; phylum Actinomycetota; class Actinomycetes; order Kitasatosporales; family Streptomycetaceae; genus Streptomyces; species Streptomyces sp. NPDC051561. Next base: position 632,135 of record NZ_JBITDM010000001.1, read on the forward strand.
GCCGAGGGTCACGTCGAGGTTGTCGGCGAGGGAGGCGTCGAGGGCGACGGTGTCCCGGGCGGTGCCGAGGGCGGCGAGGGAGCCGGTGCGGACGTCGAGGTCGAGGACCTCGGGGAGGTGGGCGGGGTTGCCGGAGATGCCGAGGGTGGTGGCGGTGACGAGGTTTTCCATGGACTCGTGGACGACGCCGGTACGGAGGATTCCGGTGGCGCTCCGGACTCCCGGGAGGGCGGCGGCGCGGGCGGCGGTTTCTGCCGGGAGGCCGGGGCCGGTGGGGTCGGCGGGGGTCAGGACGTGGTCGGCGGTGACGGCGGTTTCGACGTTGCGGGCGGAGGCCTCCCGGATGCTGGTCTGCATGAAGACGAGCGTGCCGCAGAAGGCGATCACCATGACGAGGGGGGTGATGGCGGAGGCCAGGCGGCGTGCGTTGGCGGCGGAGTTGTCGGCGGCGAGCGAGCCGGGGGCGCCGGCCGCGCGCAGCGGGAGGCCGAGGACGCGGGTCGCGGCGCGGGCGATCAGCGGGCCGAGCAGGGCGACGCCGGTCAGGAAGCACATGACGACTCCGAGCGCGGTGGTCGCCGCGGCGTCACCGCTGAGCTGGGAGGCGACGGCGGCCAGCGAGACACCGCCCGCGCAGAAGGCGACACCGAAGCCGATACGGACCTTGCCGGGACCCGGCGGGGTGAGGGACGCCTCGCCGAGGGCCTGCCCCGGACGGAGGTTCGCGGGTCGGCGGGCGGCCGCCCGACCTGCACCGAGGGCTGCGAGGGTGCTGAGGAGTACGGCGGCCGCGATGGGCAACGGGCCGGTGGTCAGGGTGAGTTGGGGCGGCACGGCGCCTCGGGTGAGCAGTTCGCCGAACCACCAGTTGGCGAGGGCGTATCCGGGAATCGCGCCGAGGAGTCCGGCGGCCGGGGCGAGCATCATCGCTTCGGTGGCGATGGTGCGGCGGATCTGCTTGGGGGTGGCGCCGATGGCCCGCAGCAGGGCGAACTCGCGGGCCCGCTGGGTGACGGCCAGCGCGATCGTGCCCATCACGACGAAGATCGCGGTCATGGCCGCGATGCCGCCGAAGGAGCCGCCGAGCCCGATGAGGTACGTCTTTCCGGCGGCCAGCGCGGGCAGTTCGGCCATTCCCCGGTCGTCGCCGGTGAGGACCTGCGCCTTGTCGCCGACGGCCTGTTTCACCTGGGCGGCGAGGGTGTCGGCGCCGACGCCCTTCCTGGGGGTGACCAGGAGGGCGTCGGCCTTTCCTGGGTGCCCGGAGAGGCGCCCGGCCTCGACGGCGTCGAACCACACACCGGTTCCGAGCGCGGAGGGCGCGGCGAGACCGGAGACGCGGTAGACGTCCGTGCCTCCGGCGGGTGTGGCGAGGGAGATACGGTCGCCGATCTTCAACCGGGCTTCCCGGGCCACCTGTTGGGACAGGAGCACTTCACCGGCTGCGGGGGTACGGCCCGCCACCGGAGGTCCGGCGGCGGAGGCACTGTTGGCGCTGAGCGACGAGGGTGCCGGGGCTGAGGTGTCACCGCCGGTGGACCGGGTCGACGCGTCGGGGCGTACCTGAGCGTCGGGACGTACCCGAGCATCGGCACGCACCTGGGCATCAGCGCCTGCCCGAGCGTCTGCCCGTACCGGAAATGACTGATCCCAGACCACCGAGGCGACACCCGGACGGGCCGCGATCCTGGCCGCCAACTCCCCGTCCACGCGGGCACGTTCGGGCAGCGGGCTGGAGATGGTCTCCTGCTCCTGACCGCGGTCGACGGTGATCGAGGTGTACGGCTCGGCGGCGACCACCACCGGGGCGTGGGCGTACCGCTCCGGGATGATCCTGGCGAGGATGCCGGTCTGGAGGAGGGCGGCGCAGGCGGTGATGACGGCGGCGCCGAGCAGGAGGGCGACGAAGCTGCCCACGAAGGAGGCGGGGCGGAAGCGGACGGACGCCCGGGCGAGACCGTTGCTCACGCGGCGCTCCCGGCGTACTGACGGACGGGGAAGGAGGAGGTGGTCAGGTCGGCCATGCGGGCGGCGACCGACTGCGGGTCGGGACGGTGCAGTTCGCCCACGAGCGCGCCGTCGGCCAGGAACAGCACCCGGTCGGCGTGCGAGGCGGCCACCGGGTCATGGGTGACCATCACGACGGTCGCGCCCATCACGTCGACGGCCCTGCGCAGCAGCCCGAGCACCTCGTGTGCGGACCGGGTGTCCAGCGCCCCGGTCGGCTCGTCGGCGAACACCACCTCGGGCCCGGTGATCAGCGCGCGGGCGATGGCGACGCGTTGCTGCTGGCCGCCGGAGAGCTGCCCGGGACGGCGGTCGCCGTGCTCGGGCAGCCCGACCTCGGTGAGGAGTTCCTGGGCGCGGCGGCGGTCCTGGCGCACACCGGCGAGGCGCTGCGGCAGCAGGACGTTCTGCGCGACGGTGAGGGAGGGCAGCAGGTTGAAGGACTGGAAGACGAAGCCGATCCGGGAGCGGCGCAGCTCGGTGAGCCGGTCCTCGCGCAGCCCCGCGATCGATTCACCGCCGAGGAGTACGTCGCCGGAGGTGGGCCGGTCGAGCCCGGCCGCGCACTGGAGGAAGGTGCTCTTGCCGGACCCGGAGGGGCCCATTACGGCGGTGAATCCGCCGCGCGGCAGGACCAGGTCCATTCCGCGCAGGGCGTGCACGGAGGCCGCCCCGCGACCGTAACTGCGGGTTACCGAGCGGAGCTCGATGGCGGGTGTGGAGGCCGGGTGCGCCGGGGCCTCGCTCCTGGGGCGCCGGGTGCGCGTCTCGGTGTGCGTACGGTCTCGACGCAAGGCCATGGTGTCCCTCTCGACTTTCTGCCACTGTTGCATTCGCTCTTCCGCGAACACCTCCAACGGTAGAAATCGGAAGCCCTGCGAACCATGGGGCCAACCACGCTCCGTGAGGTGGTGCTAGCCCCCCATGCGGGGGTGTCGTCAGCGGACCGCCCCGAGCCGGAGCCGCAGCCTGCACACCGCCGCGTCCGTGTCGCGACGTACCGCGTGGGCCACCACCGCACCCCGCTGGTTCTGCAGCATCCGCTGCCACAGCCGCTCCGGCTCGACCTCGGGGATCAGCACGGTGATCCGGGCGTCGGGCTGCCGGGCTCGCAGGCTCTGGACGTACGTCGCGACCGGCCGCCCCACGGTCCGGTGCGCGGAGGGGAGCTCGACCAGGTCGACGCCCGGGTTCCACAGCTCCCAGTCGCGGAGCAGCGCCAGCGCGCTCGCCCGGTCCTCGGGTTCGTGATGGGTGACGGTGACGGCGTGCACCTCGTCGCCCAGCGAGACGGCGGCGTTCAGTGCCTCACTGGTCAGCCGGGACAGCCCCGAGACGGGGACCACGACCAGGGAACGGGCGCGGCGCGGGCTCTGCGGAATCCGGCCGAGGCCGAGCCGCTCGCCGATCCGTCGGTACGCCCGGTGCACCGCCTCGAAGCCGAGCACCAGCAACGGCAGCGCGACGATGATCAGCCACGCCCCGTCGTGGAACTTGGTGGCGGTGACGACGATCGCCGAAACCCCGGTGAGCAGTGCCCCGAACCCGTTGACCATCGCCTTCCCCACCCATCCCCCGCCGCGTTCGTGACGCAGGTGCAGCACCATGCCGGTCTGCGCGATCGTGAAGCCGACGAAGACGCCGATCGCGAAGAGCGGCACGAGGGTGTTGGTGTCGCCGCCGGAGAAGACCAGCAGCGCGGCGGAAATCCCGGCGAGGGTGAGCACGCCGTGCCGGTGGACCTGGCGGTCGGCCTTCAGCGCGAAGACGTGCGGGAGGTAGTTGTCGCGGGCGAGCAGCTTGAGGAGGACCGGCAGCCCGCCGAAGGAGGTGTTCGCGGACAGTGCGAGCAGGGTCATGGTCGCGAACTGGATGACGTAGAAAGCCCAGTTGTGCCCGAGCGAGGCATCCGCGAGCTGCGCGAGGACCGTGACACCTTCGACCGGCTGGAGCCCGAACCGCGCGATCAGCACGGCCAGCCCGATCAGCATCACTCCGAGGATCGCCCCGAGCGCGATCTCCGCCCGCTGCGCGTGCTTGGCGCGCGGAGTCCGGAACGAAGGCACCGCGTTCGCGATCGCCTCGACCCCGGTCAGCGCCGAACAGCCCGCCGCGAAGGCCTTCAGCAGCAGCAGCGCACCGACGGTGGTGGCGTTGTCGGCGAGCACCGACGCATGACCTGCGGTGGTTGCCGTGGACACCGGCCCGTCCCGGAACAGCCCCACGCCGATCAGCACCAGAATCGACACCACGAAAACCGCCGTCGGCACGATGAACGCCCGCGCCGACTCGACGATCCCTCGCAGATTGACCGCCGTCACCACAACCAGAATCCCGAGGCAGAGCCACAGCCGGTCCGCGTACAGCCCGGGAAAGGCGGAGGTCAGCGCGGCAACTCCCGCCGTCACCGCCACCGCCACGTTGAGCACGTAATCCAGCACCAGCGAGGCCGCGGCAACCAGACTGGTCCGGCGCCCCAGATGCGCCTTGGCCACCGCGTACGACCCACCACCATCCGGAAACGCCGCGATGACCTGCCGGTACGAGGCCACCAGCACGGCCAGCAGCCCCGCGATGGCCACCGTGACCGGCAGGGTGAAACCGAGCCCGTACCCTCCCGCCGCCGCCAGCACCAGCACGATCGCCTCGGGCCCGTACGCCACCGAAGCCATCGCGTCGAGCGAGAGCGCGGCAAGACCGGTCACAGCGGTCAGACGGTGGCGCTCCCCGCTATCGGCAGGCTGCTGGGCCCGCTCCCGGGCCGAAGCCGGCCCCGGTACGGGGCTCCCGGCGGCCACTCCCGAACCAGCGCTCCAAACAGACATCGACGCAAACTCCTTCTCACATTCGTGCAGGCCCGCCCAGATTCCGCCCACACAACGCCCTCTCCGCACCCCCCTTGCGCCTTCTTCACGCGAAAGCGCCCGCCCTTGGCGCGATCCTGACGGGACGGCCTCGACTGAGTACCCGGCCGACAGGGCCGACAGGCTCTAACCTCCCAGCATGGATCTGCGACTGGCGGCGTACGCCGTGTGTATCGAGGAAGGGCGGGTGCTGCTCGCCCACGCGGTCAAGCCGGACGGCGGGAAGGTGTGGACCCTGCCGGGAGGGCGGGTCGAGCACGCGGAGGATCCGTTCGACACCGTGGTCCGCGAGGTGGCCGAGGAGACCGGTCTGGACGCCGTGGTGGAAAGCCTCCTGGGCGTCGACTCCCGAACGATCCCCGCCGCCGAACGCCGCGTCCCCGGCAGCCCCGGGCTCCACAGCGTCGGCATCTTCTACCGCGCCCGCATCACCGGCGGTCACCTCCGCCCCGAACCCAACGGCGAAACCGCCGAGTCGGTCTGGACCCCCCTCCCCGACGTCCCCCGGCGTGCCCGCTCGTCCCTGGTCGACATCGGCCTCGCGCTGGCCCGGTCAGCGCCGGCGACCGGCCATGTGGCGCCCGTGCGGGTCGGCGGCCTGATCCAGCACTGAGGGCCTGCGTCTGAGGTCGACGAGCATCCGAGGTCGACGAGCATCCGAGGTCAACGGGGGCTGTGGTCGATGGGAGGGCTGTGGCCGACGGGGTCGACAGGTACCTTCACAGGTACCTTCGCCGCTACCCCCTCCGCGAGCTCTGCGCCTGACGCCCCAGGATCAGTTCCACCAGTGCCTCCGGGGCGCCGGGCTGATCGCGGATGCCCGGGAAGGCGTTGATGTCGACGATCAGGGGGCTCCCCGCAGCGTCCTCGACGAGGTCGACCCCGTACACCTCGACTTCGAACACCTCGCCCACGCGGAGCGCCAACTCTGCCCATGCAGGGGGAAGTTGCTCACTCCGGGACGGCGCGCGCCCCTCCCCCTCCGACAGTTCCGACCGCCGACGCGCCGCGAAGATCCGCCCCTCGATCACCCATACCTTGTGATCCCAGCCGTCGTTCGGCATGAAGTCCTGGACGACGACGGGGCCGGCCGGCCAACCGCCCGCCAGTGCCCGCAGCTGCACGCCATCGTCCACCCGTACCACCACATCGCCCTTGGCGCTGCGTCGGCTCTTGACGACGACGGGGCTCAATACCGCCTCGCCGGTGAGCAGTTGGGCAGGAGAGTCGTACGTGCGCGTGGGAGCGAAGGGCAGCTTGGCCCGCTGTGCGCGGTCCGCCATCGCCGTGCGGTCCTGGAGCAGGGCTGTCGCCGCGGCGCCGTTCACCACCCGTGCTCCGTGGCGCTCCAGCCCATGGGCGAGCGAAAGTGCTTGCGGGGTACGGGACTTGAGGAGGTAGACATCGGCGAGCGGCACCAGCCCGGCCGCCACCTCGCCCCCGCCGGCCGGGTCCACCACTGTCACCTCGTGCTCCGGCATCAGCAGCCCCGCCACCGCCGCGAGCAACGGGTGCCCCGGGTCCGGTGTCACCAGGCCGACCCTCACGCGCTCTCCCCCGCCACCACGGCAGCCACCTGCGCCGCAACCGGGGGCAGGGCCGGGGCCGGGGCCGGGGCAGAAACCGGGATCAGCGGACGGTTGCGTACCGGATAGGCCGCGTCCAGGCCGCCCCGTGCCAGCCCCAGCACCGCCCGTGCCACCTGCCCGGCCGCGTCGGGCACCTGACGGAAGCTCGGGAAGTCGTTGACGTCCACCACGACCGGCCCCTCCGGGCCGACCAGCACGTCCACGCCGTACAGATCCAGTCCGTACACCGCACCGACCCTTGCCACGAGGGCGGCGATCTCGGCGGGTAGCGGCACCCGCCGCTCCGCAACAGGGTGCTCCGGGTGGAGAGGTGAGCGGCGCTCGGTCGCGTACAGCCGCCCCCCGACGCTGTACACCTTCAGATCGGTGCCCGAGTTGGCGACGTACGGCTGAGCGATCAGCAGCCCCTCCCCGGCCAGCACGGGGAGCAGCGCGGCGAGTTCGCCCGGCGTGGACACGAGGCGGACGGCGCGTCCCGCGCTGCCGTCGGCGGGTTTGACGACCAGGGGGTAGGCCGACTCCGGTATTTCCGCGAGGAGTCGGGGTGCGGCAGCGGCGTACGTACGCGGCACCGGAAGCCCGTGCCGCGCCGCGACAGCCGCCGCGAGTGCCTTGTCACGTACGCGACGTATCGCCCGGGCGTCATTGACGGTCGTCGCCCCGGCCTCGGCGGCGGCTTCGAGCAGCGTGAGCCCCGGACCGCCGGAAACGGTCTTGAGTACCCAGGCGTCGTGGTCCCCCGCCCACAGCGACTCGGTCATGTCCAGCAGCGAGCCTCCGGAACGTATGACGTCGACCCGGTGCCCCCAGTCCCTCAGTTGAGCGATCACCTCGACAGGCATACCGTCGTGCCGGTAGCGCTCCTCCACCAGAAAGCAGAGCCTCATCGTTCTTCCCCGCACCCTGCTCCTGCTCCCCCCACGCACCCCGTGCCCGGACGTTCCCCGCCGATCCTTGAGCCGTCCGGCGCGCTGTGACCTCCCAGGATGGCACGCTGGGTCGGACGGAGGGAGTCCGGCCCTGCGAGACGGGATGAGATGAAGCGATGACTCTGCATGCGGATGTGACCGAGTTGCTGGCGGGGGCCGGCCTCATCGACGTGGACGTCGACGCCGCCCTCGCGGACGGCCATGTGCGATTGGACGCGTACCTGCGGGTCGTCATGGTGACCGCTGCCGCGCGGAGCCGCGACCGGGACCGCGCGGTCGTGGCCACGATCGTGCGCGACCCCGACGCGAGTGCGGCCAAGACGGCGGTGGTCGCCCTCGTGGACAGCATCGCCCGGAAGGTGACCGGTCCGGCCGAGTTCCGGCAGTGGTCGGCCGGACTGCTGCCGGAGATCGACCGGCTCCAGGAGGAGTCGCTCCGCGAATTCATCGTCCGACGCGTCGACGACTGGCTGCTTCAGCTGTCCATCGAGGACGGCCAGGTGCCGACACCGGCCGAGTTGGCGCAGGCGACGTACTGGATGCAGCGCCGCCTCGCGGAGAACTCGACGTCACCGGCGGTACTCGCCCTGCTCGCAGAGTCGGGCAGCGCACGGAAGATTCGGAACATCGCGAAGAATCGGGCCGCGAGCCGCGAGCTCAGAGCTGAAGCCTGAGACGTGGAGGGTCGGGAGCCGCAGCAGCACGGGAGTTGTTGTGACCCACAATGCCCCGATGCACTCCAGTCGGCGCATGAACCGCATCGAGTTCCTGACCTACCCGTCGAACGCACCCGCCACGGCCTCCCGGCTCGCCTGCATCCGTATCGACGGCGAGGACCTGCGCACCCACGTCGCCGGGGCCGCCCACGACCTGTGGGTCCGGGAGCGCGAGGAGCGCCGGGAGCCGGGCGACCTGGACTCCCCGGACGACCCAATTGCGAACCCCCACAACGGTCTCCCGATCGACGAACTCGCCGATCCGGTACGTCACTTCCTCGGCGACCGCGCCCCCGAGTTCGACGAACTGCCCGCCGGGGACGTCCCGGTGCTCGGGTGTTCCTGCGGGGTGTGGGGGTGCGGGGCGCTGGTGGCGGCGATCGCGGCGGGGCCTGACACGGTCACCTGGTCCGGCTTCCGGGGGCTGTACGTACCGCTGTCGGAGGCCCTGGCGATGGGGCCGTTCGTCTTCGAACGCGGATCTTTCGAGGCGGCGCTCGGTGCACCGGTCCCTCTTGCGGAAGACCCGCTGGGCGAGCCGTGAGCGCGATCTGTGAGCCCCAGCCGTGCGTCCAAACTGTGGGCTCAAGCCGTGAGTCCAACCTGTGGGAGCAAGCCGTGAGCGCAAAAGTATGGCGGCGGACCGATGAGTTCCCTCATGATCAACAGTCTTGATTCATGCATGGTGCGCAGGGCCGCTGAGGCGGCCTGAACCGCCAACCGTCCGCTTTCCGAGCTCCACCCAACGACGTTGAGGAACCCGACATGCGCACTCTCATCAGCACCGCCTTCATCTCGCTCGACGGCGTCGTGGAGGCCCCCGGGGGCGAGCCCGGCTACCGGAACTCGGGATGGACCTTCAAGGACGTCGAGTTCCTGCCCGAGGCCTTCGAGATCAAGGGCCGGGAGCAGGAGGAGGCCACCGCGATGCTGTTCGGCCGGACCAGCTACGAGGCGTTCAGCCCGGTGTGGCCGGACATGGAGGACTTCGCCTCGTACAAGCCGATGCCGAAGTACGTCGTTTCCAGCAAGCTCACCGAGGGCGACCTGGTGAAGAACTGGGGCGAGACCACCATCCTGCGCACCCTGGACGAGGTCGCCGCCCTGAAGGAGACCGAGGGCGGCCCGATCATCATGCACGGCAGCGCCACCCTGAACCGTGCCCTCTCCGACGCCGGCCTGATCGACCGCTACCACCTGCTGGTCTTCCCGCTGCTGCTCGGCGCGGGCAAGCGCCTGTTCAGCACCACGGACAAGGACGCCCAGAAGCTGAAGCTGGTCGAGCACGAGGCGTATGCGAACGGTCTGCAGAAGAACGTGTTCGACGTGGTTCGCTGAGAACCTGCGTCAGGGCGGGGCGAGGTGGGGAGCGGCCGGGGGCGGCGCGGCTGGCCTACGCCGCGAACCCCACGTTCGTCACGTACTCGTACTGTCCCCACTGCGAGCCCAGGTCCACGATCGTGTCGTCCCAGGCCGCTTCCAGACCGTGAGCGTCGTCGGCCGCCCAGGTGGTGACGATGCGGTCCCAGCGGCGCACGTTCAGGGTGCGGAACTCGATGACCCGGGAGAGCCGCTGGTCGACACCGGACTGGTTGACGGGGTGGATCTCGACGCGGGTGCCACGGCCGTCGCGGTGCAGGCGCTTGAGGAGGTGCTTGGCGACGTTCTGGCGGCGGACGACGCGATAGGCGGCGTCGATGCGGGCGAGGTTGGCGGCGGTGGGGCGGCGCTTGCCGTCGAGCCAGGCCTTGAGGGTGCGGTCGGTGACGGTGAGACCTGCCTCGCGGGCGGCGCGGCGGGCGTGCGGGGTGCGGGTGAGGTAGTGCAGACGGGCCATCAGGCCTCGCTTGACGGTCACGGGGGTGGCGATGCCGCCCGCGAGCGCGTCCAGCTGACGGGCGACGGCGTCCGCGCCCTTGATGCCCCGGGCACCGAACTTCCCGAACTCGATGTTCTTCTCGGGCATTTACCCCTCCTCCCCTGCGACTGGTCCTACGGCTGGGCCGTCGGCCGTGCCGCCGACGCTGTAAGTGTCCTTCACCTTGACCTCGGTAACTCCTCGGCCCTCGGCGAAGACACGCCGCCAGTCGCCGATGACGTGGAGTTCGTCGGTGCCCATGGCGCGGACCACGTGCAGGCCCTGCTCGTACGCCTTGAGCGCTTTCATCCAGAGGTTGGCGAACGCCTGCGAGCGGATCAGGTGCATCCAGTCGGGGCGGTACAGCTCCCGGTTGTAGTTCGACTCCCCCATCGTGGCGACGAACTTGGAGTACATCGCCTTCACATACTCCAGCGTGACCTCGTCGCCCTCGGCGATCGCCGAGTCCCGGGCGTCCTTCAGTACCACCCGGAACTTCTCCAGCAGCTCCTCCGTCGAGCCCGAGGTGTACGACTCATGGATCTCCGGCGGGTCGCAGAGACCGTGCTTGGGGCCGGAGAGGCGCAGCAGGAGGCGGAGGGTGGGTTCGGTGACCCAGAGGGGGCCGGGTTCGTCACGGTTGCCGAGGGGGTTGGGGAGTACGTCCTCGTGGTCCCAGTGGGAGGGGGTGATGAGGTGCACGCCGGCCCGGCGGCGGTCGTGGGCGAAACCGGTGGAGTGCTCCAGCTGGCCGATCGGGAGGTGGGTCTTGAGGGCGGAGAGATAGGCGCCGTTCATGTCGAGTGCGGTCACCTCGTGGGCGCCGGGCGGGAGTTGGGCCCGGGTCCACTTGGGGCGGGCCTCCCAGATCTGGTCGGCGCCCTTGGCGGTCTGCTTGCGCAGGACGTCCGGGATCCAGGGGTGCGCCACGATGTCGTACCGGCCGCCGACCCGGGTCCGGTCGAGCAGCTGCATGGCATCGGGGATGGCGCGTTTGATCAGCGCGGCCGTGGCGCCCTCGACATCCCCCTGATGCTCGGCGAGAACGCTCTGCACGGCATGGGTGACGAGGTCCCCGGGCACGGACTCGGGCTGGAAGGCACGGCCGCGCGGGGGGCGTTCACCCTTGTTGGCGTTGTTGGCCTTGTTGCCCTTGTTGGCGTTGCCCTTGTTGGCGTTGCCCTTGTTGGCACGCTGGGAGGGGTGGGTGGGGTTCGTGGTGCGATGTGGCGGTACGGGGGTGGGGGCGGGCGGTGTGACGGGGGCAGGGTCCGTGACGGGGGCAGGGCCAGAATCAGGAGCCGGGTCCGGGGCCGCCGTCGCCTGGCAGTCGGCCGGGTCCAGGTGTTGGGCGAAGCCGTCCATACGGTGCCGGGCCGGGCGCCCGCACAGCACACAGGGCTCCGGGGAGGCGAGTACTTCGACGTCGGAATCCAGGTCGGGGTCCCCGTCCTCGCCCGGGTTCGCTTCGGAGTCATCGTGCGGGCGTACGGCGCCGGGGTCGTCGTCCGGGCGTACGGCATCGGCGCCCAAAGCCTCCCCTGCCGCCCCCACTCCTCCTTCCGCTTCCGCTTCCCGCTCCTCCACCGCCAGCCGGTCCCGCAACCCGTCCAGCAGATAGGCGTACTTGGTGCGGATCTCGCCGACCGGGTCGCGCCCCGCCTCCCAGCCGCCGACCGTGCTGGGGCTCACTCCGAGTGCCCTCGCCACCTGCGCCTTCGACAGATGGGCCTGCTCGCGCAGGGAGCGACGTACCTCCGACGGAGGCAGGTCGGCCTGCGGGGCCACACCCGAGAGCAGCGAATCGATCGCATCGAAGTCACTCACCGGACCGCACCTTCCGCTTACCGTTCGCACCACTCGCCGGAACGGTACGCCGCCGGGCCTCCGGCAGCGCCTCGCACGCGCGGGTCGGCCCGGACAGGAGGTCGAGTGCGCCGATGCCGTAGTGCGCGGCCAGCGCGTCGACGTCGTCCAGCTGCCAGGAGGCGGCCCCGGACTGACGGCGCGAGACCTGGGTCTGCGTCAGCCCCAGCACCCCGGCGACCGTCCGCTGGGACTCCCCCGTCGCTTGCATCAGTGCGGCCACGGTCAGCCGCAGCGACTCCTCCAGGCTCATTCCCATGCACCCCACCCTACCCACAGCCATGCGGTATCCGCATGGAAGGGGGTAGGTCAACCGGATGAATGCGCACTACGCCTGCCGAGCCCGCTCACCCACTCGCCCACCACGGCCACCCAGCGCTCACCGCACGTCGGCGATCTCCTCCAGCAGCTTCCGCTTGGGCCGGATCCCCACCATCGACTTCACCGGCTCACCGTCCCGGAAGACGATCAGCGTGGGCGCCGCCAGCACCCCGTACGCGGCTGCCGTGCCCGGGTTGTGGTCCACATCGAGCTGTACGACCTTGATCCGCTCGCCCTCCTCCTCGGCGATCGCACTCAGCACCGGCGCGAGCTGCCGGCACGGCCCGCACCAGTCCGCCCCGAACTCCACCAGCACCGTGCGCTCCTTCTCCTTCAGCACCTCGTCCGCGAAGTTCGCGTCCGTGACCTCGTCGACCCCTGCCGCCTTGAACATCCTGTTCCCCTTCACCCGTCACTCATCGCTGGCCACGTGTCACTCGTCCGCAGAAAGCTGCCGCATCCGAAGCTGCGCCTGGCCGAGCTCGCACAACGGCACGGGCCCCTCCGGGAGCTCCGCCTCGGCCCGCACCAATTCCGCCGTCACCTGATCACGTACGGTCGTCAACTCGCCTATCAGCGCATCGAGTTCGGACAGCTTCTTCCGGTACACGGCGAGCGAAGCGGGACACGAGTCCCCCGCCGGGTGCCCCGCCTGGAGGCACTCCACGAAGGGCCGGGTCTCCTCAAGACCGAACCCGAAGTCCTGAAGCGTGCGGATCTGCTCCACGAGCCGCAGGTCGTCGTCCCCGTACACGCGGTATCCGTTCACCGCGCGCCTGGCGGGCAACAGCCCGCGCGACTCGTAGTACCGCAGGGTCCGGGTACTGACCCCGGCCCGCTCCGCCAGTTCGCCGATGCGCATGAGGACGACGCTAAACGTTGACGCCCGCGTCAAGGCAACAGGAACCGATCCCCCACCCCAAACCGCTCACCCGTGCCCGATTCCGGGCAGGTTTACACAGGTTCCGGGCAGGTTTACACAGGCGAAACCACTGTCCGGCAGAATTCCGCCCCATGACGACGACCACACACTCAGCCCTTGTCGTGGAGGAGGTGTCCTGGGAGGACCCCGACGCCGGCGCCCTGCGAGCCCGCCAGCGGGCCGAGATGGCCGAGCGGTACGGCACCCCGGACAGCGAACCCGGCACTCCGCCGTCCGCCGCGGACATCGCCGTGTTCGTCGTCGCACGGAACCCCGACGGCACCGCCGTGGGCTGCGCCGGGCTGCGCGCCATCGACAGCAGGAGCGGCGAACTCAAGCGGATGTACGTCGATCCGGCCAGCCGCGGAACCGGAGCCGCAGCACTCCTGCTGACCTCGCTGGAGAAGTGGGCCCGCCGACAGGGCTGGACCCGGCTGCTCCTGGAAACGGGCCTCGCCCAGCCGGACGCGGTGCGCTTCTACACCCGCTCCGGCTACCGCCGCATCCCGAACTTCGGGTCGTACGAGGGACTGGACAAGTCGCTCTGCTACGCGCGTGAGCTGGGCGAAGCCCCTGACCCGGCTTCGACTCCGTAACGCTTCCCCAGCACCCGCACCGTCTCCGCCAGTCGCGCCCGCAGCTCCGGCGGGGCGAGCACCTCGATGTCCGCGCCGAGGGCGAGGAAGGTGTCGTGGGCATGGTCGAGCGACTCGATGGGCAGGGTCGCCCGAATCCATCCGCCGTCCCCTCCCTCGGCCCCCTCCGGGACACCGGTGCGGTGCAGGGCCTGCCGCACCGCCCCCGTCAGCCGCGGTGCGGCGCGAGCACAGAGACGTACCTCCGCCTCCCCCTGAGGCAACCGGGCGTGGAAATCGGCCTGGTAACGCTCCCAGTACGCGGCGAGCCCGAAGCCGTCCGGGACAGTGAACTCCTCACCTCCGTCGCCCAGTTGGAGGATCTGGTCGACGCGGTACGTCCGAGGGCCGGGCCCCGCGACCACGTACCAGCGCCCCGCCTTGAGCACCAGTCCGTACGGTGACAGCCGCCGGTCCACCTCCACCGGCTCCTTCCATCTGCGGTAACGCACCTCGATGACCCGACCGCTCCAGACCGCCTCCGCGACCTCCGGAAGGAAGGGCACGGCGTCGTCGGACGCATACCAGCCCGGGGCGTCCAGATGGAAGCGCGAGCTCATCCGGTCGGCCTGTTCGCGCAGCTCGGCGGGGAGCGCGGCACGCAGTTTGCGCTGGGCCGCGGCGAGGTCGGGGCCGAGCCCGAGGGCGGCGGCCGGGCCTGGCACACCCGACAGGAACAGGGCTTCCACCTCGGGGCTGTTGAGCCCGGTGAGACGGGTGCGGTACCCGTCGAGCAGCCGGTAGCCGCCCCCGTGCCCGGCGTCCGCGTACAACGGCACGCCCGCAGCCTGCAACGCCTCGACATCCCGGTAGACGGTGCGCAGCGACACCGCCAGTTCGTCGGCCAGCGCGGCGGCCGTCATCCGCCCCCTGGCCTGGAGCAGCAACAGGATCGACAGCAACCGGCTCGACTTCATCCACACCCCACCGAATTGACCGAACGCGCCGTCCGGCGCAGGCGGACAACTCCTACACCATGGCGTGCGGGCGGTGCCCGGGGGTCCGTCCTGCCCGGGCCGCCCCCACCCCGGTCCTACCTGCCGGCCGCACTGTCGGTCGCGGCACTGGCCGACGAGTCCGTCTCTTCCATGAAGGCGAGCATCCGCGCGTTGACCACGTCGGGGTGGTCGATCTGCGGTCCGTGGCCCGTCGCGGTGATGATCTCGGCGCGGGCCCCGGGGACCAGCCGAGGTACGCGTTCCAGCTGCCGCTTGGGGTGTACGAGCAGGCTGCGCTTGCCCAGGATGACGTAGAGCGGGGTCCGGATCGAGCGCAGCGCGTCCTCGGAGAGCGCCAGGGGTGCGGGGCGGCGGATCCGGAACGCACGCGCGCCGAGCTGGATCCACTTCCTCATCTCGGGGACGGCGATGACCGGCTGGTCCAGCCAGGCCGCGAGGCGCGGACGCAGTGCCTTGGGGGCGAAGGTGGCGAACAGGCTGATGAACACCCAGGCAAAGAAGCGCAGCCCCACCTTCTCCAGGCCGCCCGGGTCGAGGGCGGTGACGGAGGCCAGCCTTTCGGGGCGCCGATGAGCCTGGTTCAGCACCAGCCAGCCGCCGTAGGAGGAACCGACGAGGTGGACCCGGTCGAGACCGAGTGCGTCGAGGGTCTCGTCCATCCACTGGGCGGCTCGCTCAGGCTGCCACATGGGCTCGCGGTGGATACTGCGGCCCGCGTCACCGGGGGTGTCGAAGGCGTAGACGGGTCGGTCGAGGCTGAGCCCGGGGGTGTTGGGGTACCACATGGCGGAGGAGTAGCCGGCGCCGTGGATCAGGACGATCGGGGTGCGGGACTGGGCAGTGGGGTCCGTGGGGCCGTACCGGTAGACGTGCGTGGTGCCGAAGCTGGTCTCGACGTCCGTCTCGTCACGGATGGGCGCACCCATCGCGTAGAGCACGTCACCGGCCGCGAAGTAGCGGTCGCGGAGCTCGTCGCTGACGTAGCGGCCTACGTCGCGGCGTACGCGGTTCGTGTTCTCGGGCACGGGGCACCTCCGGAAGATCAACTCTTTGTGGTACGACCGTACCACGACCTTGATACGGCGGTACCATGAAAAAAGTCCGGGCCCCGAGCCCCCGGAACCACCTTGAAAACCACTCGGAGCCCGCGTCCGAACCCGGCCGGGATTTGGGCGGACACGAGCTCCCACCGAACGGAGATGCCGACAATGCCGAAGCGCGTGGACCACGAGGAACGGCGCGCCCAGATCGCCGAGGCACTCATCCGGGTCGCCGGACGGCGCGGGCTGCACGCCGTCGGCATGCGTGAGGTGGCGGCCGAGGCGGGGGTGTCGCTACGGCTCGTGCAGTACTACTTCGAGACCAAGGAGAAGCTCCTCTTCTACGGACTCCAGCACCTCACCGACCTGTTCACCGCACGCGTCGGCGCCCGCCTGGCCGCCGCCGGTCCGGCCCCCGGCCCACGCGCGACCATCGAGGCGCTGCTGCTGGCCTCGCTCCCGACCGACGAGGAGAGCCGCACCTTCCATCTCCTCTACAGCTCCTACTCGATCCTGTCGGTCACCGACGAGACCCTGGCCGCCCAGCCGTTCATCGACAACCCCAACGCCGCCGAGAACGCCCTGGCCGGCCTCCTCGAACAGGCCCGGGAGGCAAAACTGGCCGACCCCGGCATCGATGCCCGGACGGAGGCGATCAGCCTGCTCGCCATGGCGGCGACCATGGGCACCAGCATCCTCGTCGGCCAACGGAATCCGGAGTCGGCCATCACGGTGCTCCACCATCACCTGGACCGGATCTTCTCCACCACCCTCACCACCGCAGCGCCGACGGCCGGTTGACGCCCAGCCCCCAACCCCCGGAAGCGGCACCCGTTCCACTCGGCCCCACCTCTCTCGGCACTCCTTTCAATCGACCCCCACTTCGCTGACACTAGATGTCAGTGAATGCCCCCTACCGTCCTCCCATGACTTCCCACGACGCTCCCCCGGTCTCCCCCTCTCCCCCCTTCCAGGAGAAGCACCTCCGGATCCTCCCCCCGATCGAGGTGTCCGGGCGCCGGATCAAGCGCTACCACGTGACCCTCGATCCGGCCGGAATCGCCCCGGACGTCGAGAAGGCGGCGTACGAGATCCTTCCCGACCTGCTCCCCGCCCCCGACGGAACCCCGCCCGCCGCCTTCGTCATCCTGCACAAGGGCGGCGACAGCGGGGCGTACCTCAACGCGTACACCTGGGTCTGGGACAACGCCCTGCACTTCGCGGGCGCGATGGCCGGCCAGCCCGCCCTGGGCTGCCCCGACGAGGACCCCACCCACTTCCTCCCCCTGACCGGCCCCACCCGCGAACGCAACCTGATCGGCTGCGTCTACGAACTCCCGCCCCTGCTGCACGAACGCGACGCCTGGGTCCGCCATGTGCTCACGCCCGCCGTGCCGGACCTGGAGGCGTATGTGGCGGACTCGCTGGTGGCGCGCACAACGGAAGAGCGTCCGTAGGAAGCCGACACCCAAACCCTCCATCGATGCGACACTCCCTTCACAACTGCTCCCGTTCGGACGGGAGTTGAGCCGAGGGCGGGAGCGGCATGCGGGTCATGCGGGTGACGACCGATGAGGTGGGGCACGGGCGGCGAGAACTGCTCCGCGCGCGGGGAGCCTGGTGGCTGCTGGGCCTCGCCGTGTTCCTGGCGGTGGGGACGGCCTTCGGCAGGCTGGCCGCCAGGGACGGCGGGCTGTTGCTGGTGGCCCAGGTGTTCCACCATCCAATTGCCCTGCCGATGCTGATCGTTGGGGTACTGGCAGGTGCGGTGCACCTGCGTTTCCAGCGGCCCCCGGTCCGCTCGGTGGCGGCGGCGACGGCCGTACTGGCGAGCGCCGCCGGGCTCGTCCTGGTCCCCTTCCGGGCATTCTCGGGCCTGGGCCCGGAGGTCACCAGTGTCCAGGAGGCGCCGGGGCGCTCCGACCGGCGACTGGTGGTCGAGGAGGACTCGATCTCCATCGATCCGGTCTGGCGGGTGTACGTCGACGAAGGCTCGGGCACCTCCCAACGGCGGTGGCGTGTGGGCCGCCTCCATGGCGATGACCCGAACGACGGTCTGACCGAGGCGAGTTGGGCGGACCCTGGCACGGTGCTCGTCGTCACCGGTGACGGCCGGCACCACCTCGTACCTCTCACTCCGGACGACGGCCGACCGGCGCGCACGCTGTCGAGGGGCTACTGGGAGGACTGACCAGCGCGTGCACGCTCAACCTCACCCGCGCCCCCGATTGCGCCCGCGCGCAGATACGCCTCCAGCTCGGCCGCCCCGGCCAGCATTGCGCGTCCGCGCGCGGACAGGCGGCCGTGCCAGTCGCCCAGTGCGGCCTCCAGGGGTTCCAGGCCACCGGCCGCCCGCACCTGGGCGATCAGTGGCGCGATCTGCTCCAACAGGTGTCCTCCGCGCCGTAGTTGATGAGTCAGCCGGGCGTCCCGCACATCGGCCTCCTGGTAGACCCGGTACCCCGTCAACGGGTCGCGGCGCGGGGTGACCAGCCCGGCGCGCTCCCAGGTGCGCAGGGTCGCGGGCCGGATTCCGAGCTTGGCGGCCAAGGGGCCGATGTAGGTGGCGTCGGGCCCGGAAGCGGCGGCAGGGCCGGATGCCGTGGCGGGGTCCAGGTCGCGGAGGGCGCTCTCCACCGCGCGGAGGGTCCGGCGGTCGTCGAGGAGCTCGGCGTGACTCTCGTCGATGAGGCGGAACGCTTCCTCCTCCGCCCCCTCGTTCACCGCGCGCATGACCGCCGTCGCCGTCGGGTGTCCGTGGCCGGGAGCCAGGGCGAGGAAGGTGCGCAGGGCCGCCGCGTGCAGGGGGGTGTAGGTGCGGTAGCCATGGGGAGTGCGACCGGCGGGCGGGAGGATGCCGGCCGCTTCGTAATTCCGTACCGCCTGGGTGGACAAACCGTGCGCGCGTGCGAGATCGACCGGCCTGAGCCGTTCACCGGTTTGAAGGTTTTTTTTCATGACCCTGCCGATTTCACGGGATGAATTGAGAAAAGTTTCCACCGTGACTTCAACGATAGCTTTGAAGGCATGGCTACTGACATCAAGGGCAC
The DNA here is from genome assembly GCF_044454195.1 of Streptomyces sp. NPDC051561. NCBI lineage: Bacteria > Bacillati > Actinomycetota > Actinomycetes > Kitasatosporales > Streptomycetaceae > Streptomyces > Streptomyces sp. NPDC051561. The sequence goes on from NZ_JBITDM010000001.1 coordinate 650,891, forward strand.
CACACATCCGGTCGAGGCTTCCGCAGTCCTGGGGCTGCTCACGGCCCGCCCCCGGCTGCTCGCCCTGGGCGAACCCACGCACGGCGAGGACACGCTCCTCGACCTCCGCAACGAGCTCTTCCGGCAGCTCGTCGAGCAGGGGGCCGATCAGGAGGCCGATCAGGAGGGGGAGCGGGCGGAGGAGCGGGCGGAGGAGCGGGCGGAGGGCGGCCACCAGGAGGGCTACCGGACGATCGCCATCGAGAGCGACTGCCTGAAGGGGCTGCTCGTGGACGCCTACGTCACCTCGGGCACCGGCACCCTCGACGAAGTCATGGAGCACGGGTTCAGCCACGGCTGGGGCGCCTCGGCGGCCAACCGGGAACTGGTGCGCTGGATGCGCGCGTTCAACGACGGCCGGCCCGCCACCGACCAGGTCCGCTTCGCCGGTTTCGACGGTCCGCTGGAGATGTCCGAGTCCGCGAGCCCCCGCCGGGCCCTCCTCGCACTGCACGGCCACCTCTCGGCCCAGGTGGACGCGGACCTGCTCCCGTGCACCGCGGAGGCGCTCGACCGGCTGCTCGGCGCCGACGAACGGTGGACCGATCCCGCCGCGATGATGGACCCGTCCCAGTCCGTGGGGAAGTCCACCGAGGCCTGTCAACTCCGGCTGCTGGCTGACGACTTGGTGTCACTTCTCGACACACAGACACCGCAGCTGCTCGCGGCTGCCCCACGCGAGGACTGGGACCGGGCACGCCTGTACGGACGTACCGCGCTCGGCCTCCTGCGCTACCACTCCGCGATGGCCGACACCTCACCTGCCCGCATGTCCCGGCTGTGCGCACTGCGGGATTCGATGATGGCCGACAACCTGCTCGCTCTCGCCGCCCGGGGCCCCGCGATGGTCCACGCCCAGAACGCCCATCTCCAGCGGGCGAAGAGCTCGATGCGGATGTGGCAGGGGGTGGTGGAGTGGTGGAGTGCGGGCGCGTTGGTGAGTGCACGGCTGGGTGAGGAGTACGCCTTCGTGGCGACCGCCCTCGGCACGATCCGGCACCAGGGAGTGGACGCCCCGGCGCCGGACACCCTCGAAGGGCTCCTGTACGCGCTTCCCGAGGACCGTTGCGTCGTCGATACCGCCCGACTGGCGGACGCTTTCGGCGATGCGGCGCCCGCGCCCCGGGAGTCTCCGTGGTTCGGGTACGCCCCGTTCGACCCGGCGCACTTGGCGGGCACTGACGGGCTGGTGTTCCTCAAGGACGTACCGCAGTAAAATATTTGACTCGTCCAGCGCTATTTCCGCTCGAAGGACGGACTGCTGAGGTTCGGGATCGCCTACGTCTACCGGCGGACCGAGGAGCGCATCGCGGCCATCCCCATCGAGCCGCCGGTCCGGGAGTTCGTGTTGCGGATGATGTCGGCATCCCTGCCCCTGACGGCCGAGCTCCATGCCGAGCTGCGGGTCTGGCTGAGCTTCGTACAGGCGTCGCTCACCGACGCAGGCATGGCCGCGGTCCACCGGGACGCCACTGTGCGGCTCCTGCGAGGCGTCGAGGAGGCACTGCGCGGCGCGCAGCGGGCCGGTGAACTCGCCACGGACGTCGATGTCGAGGCGGAGGCGGCGGCACTGGTCGCGTTCGTGGACGGGCTGTGCCTGCACTACGCGGCGACCGGCGACGGATTCGACGCGTCCCGTATCAGCACCGCCCTGTCCGGCTGCGTCGACCGGCTGTTCGACCGGTGAGCGCGACGCTGGCACTGGCGCTGGTCGGGCTGGGGCTGCTGGACAGCACCAGCTTCGGCACCCTGCTCATACCGATCTGGCTGCTGCTCACCCCCGGGCGGGTGCGCACCGGCCGGATCGCCCTCTACCTGGCCACGGTGGCGGTCTTCTACTTCTGCGTCGGCGTCCTTCTGGTGCTGGGGGCCGATGCGGCGCTTCGCGCCGTACAGAAGGCCGTGGCCAACATCGCCCCGACGCACCTTCTGATCGGGCAGCTCGTCCTCGGTCTGATCGTCATCGTTGCGAGCTACCGGCTGGAGGCCCGCGTCCGCCGCCGGTCGGGCGAACCGGGCCGCATGCAGCGCTGGAAGTCGTCACCATGGTGCCCTACTTGGCCGCCGTGGGCCTGCTCGCGAACGCCGATCTCACCTGGCAGGTCACCGGCGGGGCCCTGGTCGGCTACTGCGTCGTGATGATCCTCCCGGCAGTCCTCCTCGGCGCCATCCGGATCGCCGCGCACGACCGGGCCGAGCCGGTACTGCAACGGATCAACGACTGGTTCACCCGCAACAGCGCCAAGGCACTCGGCTGGACCGTCGGGGGCATCGGCATCGGCATGGTCCTCAACGCCGCAATCACCCTCCTCACACTGCCCGCCTGACTCACCACATGTCCTGCGGCGCCTCAGGAGACTGTGTCTGAGGCAGGTCCACTTCCGGAGGCGGCCCCCACGGGGCCTCCAGCGCGGCACGCAACGCGTCGACCGTCTCACGGCCGACGCGTTCGGCCAGTTGGGCCTCCAGGGCTTCGAGGATCAGCCCGGCCCGGCGATGCACCCTTTCCCCCTCCGGGGTACGGCGGATCAGGCGCTGGCGGGCGGAGGTGGGGTGCGGGACCTGCTCCAGCATCCCGGCGGCGACCAGGCCGTGCACCGCCTGGTGCGCGGTCTGCCGGGTGACTCCCATACGGCGGGCGGCCTCCGAGACCGTGGTGCCCTCCTCGTCGAGGACGGCGAAGAGCTGCGCCTGCGGTGGGGTCACCGGCTGCTCCCCGGCCGCCTCCAGCGCCGTGAACATCGCGTCCTCGAACCAGCGTCTGGCGTCGCCGAGGAGCTGGGGGAGGTGGCGGGGGGTCGGGGGCATCTGATCCTCGTGGGTCGGGAGGGGGACGGGTCGGCGCACATGGGTTGCCCAGCGACAGCACCGTATGTCAGGCTGCCTGACGTTGCTCTGATCGTCGGCGCTGGGTGCCGCCCACCCGACTCTACGGATCCATGGAGGCCGCATGACCATCGAGTACGCCACCCGCTACCGCCGTACCTCCCGCATCCCCGCCGACCCCACCAAGCCGTACTTCATCGAGAAGGGCGAGGGCGACCGCGCCCACCTCTTCGGCGATCTCATCACCGTGTACGCGGGCGGCGAGCAGACCGAGAACTCCTTCAACTTCTTCACCGTCGAGGGCCCCAGGGGTGACATCATCCCGGCCCATCTGCACGCCGACACCCACGAGGTCTTCTACCTCACCCAGGGCGCAGCCCGGCTCTTCGTCGAGGACCTGGAGGGCGAGCAGCAGGAGAAGCTGCTCACCGCCGGCGACTTCGGCTTCGTACCCAAGAACTGCAAGCACTCCTACCGGATGGAACGCCACCACACCCAGATCGTCGGTGTCGCGGCGGGTCCCGGCCGGACCTTCGAGCGCTTCTTCGAAACCCTCGGCGCTCCCTCGGAGGCGCACGGGCTTCCGCAGGCGCCGGTGATCCCCGAACCGCAGAAGTTCGGCACCGTACCGCAGCAGTTCGACGTCCGTTTCCTTCCCGACCACCAGTGGCGGACCCGCTGATGACCGGGTCCCTGCCCCTCCCGCTGCGGATCCGCGCACCCCACCCGGACCGGGCACCGCTGCCGCCCGCGGCGGAAGTCGAGGTGGGCCACGGTCGCGTCGTACGCATGCTGCGTGGCATTCCGTACGCCGAGGTGGAGGGCGCCCGCCCACTGGAACTGGACCTGTGGCTGCCCACCGGCCCCGCTCCCTCCTCTCCCTCGCCTCCCTCCTCTCCCTCGCCTCCCTCCGCCCCCTCCCCCCTCGTCCTGTACGTCCACGGCGGTGGCTGGCGGCGCGGGCGGCGCGACGACATGGGCCCGCTGACGCGTGACTGGGCCCCCGGCCCCCTCGCCCGTATCGCCGCCTCCGGCCTCGCTGTCGCGGCCGTCGACTACCGCCTCAGCGGCGAGGCCCCGTTCCCCGCCCCGCTCGACGACCTGCGCACGGCCCTGCACTGGCTGACCCTGCGGGCGGCCGAACTCGGCATCGACACCGCGCGCACGGTCGTCTGGGGCGAATCCGCGGGCGGCCACCTCGCCTCCCTGCTGGCCCTCACCGGGCCGGGCCGCACCGAGTCCCTTCCGCCGCCGGCACCCCTGTGCGGTGCGGTCGTCTGGTACGGCCCGAGCGACCTGACCACGTCCCGAGGGCCCTTCTCCCCCACCGACCCGGCCACCCCGGAGGCCCTCCTCCTGGGCGCGCCCCCCGCCGACGTACCGGAAGAAGCCCGAGCCGCCAGCCCGCTGGCGCACGCGCATCCGCAGGCACCGCCGTTCCTCCTGTTGCACGGCGCACAGGACTCCATGGTGTCCGCCTCCCACAGCGAGGCCCTCGCCACCGCCCTGAAGAACTGCGGCGCACCGGCCGAGCTGCGGCTGGTGCCGGGCGCCGACCACGGCTGGTACGGCCTGTCCGGTGCGGGCGTGTCCGAACTCTTCGCCGTATCCCTGGAGTTCGCCCTCCGGCTCACCCGAAACTGAGCGTCACCCAGCTGTCCCCGGGCCGGGGCTCCCGCACCCAGGACACCGACTCGAAGGAGTGCAGCCGACCCTCGGTGAGGGCATGGCGGGGCAGTCCTACGCCGTACCTCTCGGCGAGGGCGTCCAGGGCACGGAGGGTGGCGACCGCGTGGGCGACCGCTGCCGGGGCGGTCTCGTCGGGCGCGGTCTCGTCGGGCTTGGTACCGACCGGCTCGGTCCCGCCCGTCTTGGTACCGACTGGCTCGGTCCCGACCGTCTTGGTAGCGACCGGCTCGGTCCCGCCTGGCGCGGTCTCGTCCGGCTCTGAACCCTCTGACCCGTCCGGGTGGCTGAAACCGAGGGAGGCGGGGGCCAGTTCGGGCGGGGCGGTGCCGGTCTCCGTCTCGACGGTTCCGTCGCGGACCGTGTACGCGTAGAGCGGGGCCCCGCCTTCGGCGACCGAGAGGTGGAACACCTGCGTGTCCGACCTCCACTCACCCCACACCACGACCGCCGTGCCACCCCGGGCCGAGGCGGCGGGCGCGGGAGAGCGGAACCAGTCCGTGGAGAAGCTGCCGGTGGGGCTCTCCTCGAAGCCGAAGCTCCAACCCGTGGCCGCCCGCCCCACCCGGAGCAGCGCCTTGTCGTCCGGCACGGAGGAATGCCGCTGCTCGCGACGGCGGAGACGGTGGATTCGGTGGAGCTCCGCGTGGTGCACCGGCGGGCCGAGCGGGGTGTCGGGCGACGCGCCGAGCAGGGTGGGGAGTTCGTCCGGGGCGACCCCTTCGACCAGCACCATCCGGAAGTCGCGCAGTGAAGAATTCCCCGGCCGCAGACCCCCTTCCCGTACGAGCCAGGACAGGCCGCCCGGATCCTGATCGGCGGTTCCGGCGGTTCCGGCGGTGTCTGCGGTTCCGTAGGTGTCTGCGGGCTCGGCGTTTCCGGGCGCCGGAGCGGAGCCCTGCCGACCGCCGCCACGCGGTGTGGCCAGCATTTCCAGGCGGCGGGCGGGGGTGAGCACCGGGGCGAGGACAGGGTCGGCGAGCAGGCCCACCGGGGCCACATGGTCGGGATCGAGTGGTTCCCACAGCGGTATCGCGGCGCGCAGGATCCGCCAGGCGGTGTCGGTGTCACCCCAGCGGGCCGCCTCGTAGGCCTCGTCGACAGCCGTCTCGAACGCGCCACCGGGCCGGTAGCGGTAGGTCCCCTCGCTCATCCGGCGCAGCACGTCCGCCGAGGCCTGTGCGGTGTCGGGGAATATCTCGGGGTCGGTGAAGTGGGAGGGCGGGTCGTCCACCGAGCGGGTGCGGTGGAGGAGTTCGGCGACGTGCAGCGGCAGCAGCTCGGTGAGGAAGCGGGGGTCGTCGGGCTGCGGCACCCTTCGGCCCCACGTCTGCCGCCCGTTCAGCAGGGCGAGCTGGTGCAGCAGCTCCCCCGCGCGCGGCCGCCCGTACCCCTGAGCCTCGGTCAGCAGCCGGGCCGCCTCCTCGTAACGACCGCCCAGGGCCGCGGTCCTGGCCGTGACCACGGCGGCGTCCTGCGTGCGGGTGGTCTCGTTGACGAACGCGGGACGGCCTTCGCGGTCATCGACCGCGAAGGTGTGGAACTCCCGGTGCATGTCGACCATGTACGCCGCGAACGACGGGTACCGCTCAGGATCGGAGGCCCGCCAGTACGCCCAGACCCGCACCGCCCACTCGCCGTCCTCACCGACGTCCTCCGGGTCGAGCAGCACATACATCGCGTCCGACTCCACATCCAGCTGGAGCGCACGGGACCACAGCCCCACCTGTGCCCGGACCTCCTCCGGGTTGCCCTCCTCCCCCCAGGACTCATCGAAATCCTCGCCCAGCCCCGTCGCATCCTCGTGCCAGTGCGCGTCACCCGTGCCGGCCAGCGTCCACACAAACCGGCCCGCGTGCCGCCAGCCGTCACTGACCCGCAGGAACTCCCGGTAGGACGGCGGCATTCGACGCCCCAGACGCGCCTCCATCGCCGCGATGTCCGCCTCGGAGGCCGGCGCGGAGCCGAGCCATCGACGCCGCCGCGCCTCGGCATCGTCCGGACCGAGGTCCTCCACATCACCCTCCGCGTCGGCCCACTCCTCGCTCCACCTCGTGAGGAAGCGACGCCAGTCGAAAGTCTCCGTATCCATGCTGCCGATCCTGACATCCGGCACTGACAGTCGGCCCCGGTCGAGCACCGGAACAGAGCAGTGGTGCCGGGGTGTGGTTTACCGCAGGTGAGGTGTGCGGGAGACCGCATTCCGCGAAGGCTCCACGCTTCCTAGCCTTTTGACATGAGATCAATTCGGAGCACACAAAGCGGTGGGCACAGCAGGTCGGACAAGTACACGTCAGCTGGCAGCAGGGGGCGTCGGCGCACCACCGCAGGGCCACGGAGGGTGGCCGCGGCGGCCGCCTCCGCCGCCCTCGCGTCACTGGTCGCGCTCCCGGCCCCGTCCGCCGGGGCACAGACCGACGGCGGACACGGAACTGCGGCGCGTGGCGAGCTGATATCCGTCACCCCACTCGGCACGGTCGACCGCGCCCGTGTCGTCGAGGACGCCCGGAAGGCCGGCTATCCCACCGACACCGTCCGGTACGGAGTCGCGGCGTACCGGCTCACCTACCGGACCCTCACCCCGGGCGGGAACCCCACCACCGCCTCCGGCCTACTGACCCTGCCGAGTGGTGGCGGCGCCCACCGTCTGCCCACCGTCGTCCACGGACACGGCACCCTGGCCTACCGGGGTTACGCGGCATCCGTCGCGGAAGGCCCGGACCGTACGGTTTCCCGTCTTTACGCCTCGGCCGGCCGCGCCACCGTCGCCCCCGACTACCTGGGGCTCGGCACGGGCCCGGGCACCCACCCCTACATCGACAACCGTTCCGCGGCCGCCGCCTCACTCGACATGCTCCGCGCCGCCCGCCAGGCCGCCCCCGAGCTGAACCGGCGCCTCGACGGCCGCGTGTACGCCACGGGCTTCTCCCAGGGCGGGCAGGTGGCCATGGCGCTCGGCCGCGCGCTGAGTTCCGGGCAGGACCCCCGGTTCCGGCTGCGCGCGGTGGCCGCGGTCGGCGGGGCGTACGACATCGAAGGCAGCCAGCTCCCCGCCCTCTTCGACGGTCGGGTCGGCCCTGGCTCCGCCGTCTTCTACACCGCCTACTACCTCACCGCACAGAACCGCCTGCACCACTTCTACGCCGACCCCCGCGAGGTCTTCCGGGCTCCGTACGCCGCGCAGGTGGAAGCCCTCTTCGACAGTCATCACCCCGCGGACCGGATAGCGGGCAAGCTGCCCAAGACCCTGCGGGAACTACTCACCGACCAGTGGTTCGAGAAACTGCGCAACCCCAGCGGCCCCCTGCTGACCGCCATGCGCGCCAACGACTTCACCTGCGACTGGAAACCCGACGTCCCCGTCACGCTCCACAGCGCCACCGGCGACCGCGACGTACCCCTCGCCAACAGCCAGAGCTGCGCCCGTCGCATCGCTGCACACGGCGGCAGGGCGCACCTCACCGACCAAGGAGACATCAGCCACTACACAGCCTTCCAGCGCTCACTCCCCGAGATAACCCACGCCTTCCCGGCCACCTGACGCACCCGGAGTCACGGCGCGCGCTTCCCCACTAGGCGCCCTGAGGTGCCTGCGCGGCCGTCACCACCTCGGCCAGGTCCGCGCCGGCCCGGAGCAGGGCCACGGAGCGTGCGGCGATCCGCTCCAGGCGCTCGCCCAGGACGCGTTGAGCCTCCCGCGCACCGTGGTCGTCGCGGCCACCGAGGTCGCCGAGGCCGTCGAAGCCCCGCAGGGAGACCATCACCTCGCGTACGGCGGGGATGCCGTGACCGGCGCCGCGCAGGGCGGCGACGATGCGGGCGCCGCCGATCGCCGGAAGTCCGTAGCGGCGGGCCCGCAGCGACGTCACCCGCTCGGGCACCACCAGTCCCTCCTCCTCCCAGAACCTCAGGGTCGAGGTCCGCACCCCGAGAGCCGCGGCAAGCTCCGTAATCGTCATCGAGTCCCCGCTCTCCCCGGCCCCACCCCCACCCCCGTCCCACTCCCTGTGGGCTTCGTCCCGGATCACGCGTAGCGCCCGCTGCGCCCGCAGCACCTCCTCCCGCTCCCCCGCGAGCCGGACATGGACGGCGCTGATCTCCGCCGCCACCTCCTCCACCGACCGCGTCCGGACCTCCGCGAGCAACCGCCGGGCAGCAACCGGCCCGGCCGCTTCCGCAAGGCCCCGATAGGCGCGAAGAGCCTGCACATGAAGGGAGTGGTACGAGCGGTATCCGTTGCCCGACCGGACAGCGGGAGGGATGACGCCCAGTCGCTCCAGGTCCCGCACCTGTTGCACCGAATACCCGGACTCCCTGGCGACATCGACGGTTCTGAGCCGCACCCGCTGCTCCTCACTCACTCGCCCGCCTCCCTTCCCAACCCCACACAAGCACTTGAAGCTGATCCTTGAACCATGAATACGAGTATGAGCACGGACATGAGCATGGGTATGGGCAAGGAACGGATCATCGCGATCGTGAGCCGGTTCGAAGGGGCACTCGTGGTGGCCCCGGCGGCGGGGGACGACTTCCCCGAGCTCACCTGGGGCGACGCGTTCTTCTACTACGCGCCCGACGGCCGGATGCCGCAGAAGGTCCAGCCGTACGCCACGGTCGTCACCAAGAACTACCCCGCCGACGACGCCTCCGTCCTCGACGCACCCGACCGTCACCGGCTCAACATCCACGTCGACCGCACCACCTTCCGGGACCTGACCGGCGAGGACCCCCGCACCCTCACCCTCCCCCGTGACCAGACGGCCACCGACACCGTGCTGCCGCACCCGGTCCACGGCGCGCAGGGCTGGATCGCGATCGTCAATCCCGCCCGGAGGTCGGCCGGCTTGGTGTCCCGTCTCCTGCGTGACGCCCACGAGGCCGCCCGCGCCCGGTCCGTACGCCGCGGATAGCCTCGGCCGGGCCATGGCCCTTCACCCCCGCCCCGCGCGCCGGGTCTACTCCGCCGCCCTCATCAGCAGATGCCCCCGCCGGAAGCGCTCGCCCTCCGTCGGTTCGCGCAGCATCCGGCCCACCTCGGTGAGACCGGCATCGATCGCCATCCGTGCGAGGGCGTCGATCGGCCAGCGGTAGGCGGTGGTCACCTTGTGGTCGAAGGGGGTGACCGGGTCGCCGTCCGACTCGAAGAAGGCGAGCAGGAGGTGGCCGCCTGGAGCGAGTACCCGGCGGAACTCGGCGAAGTACGCCGGCAGTTCCTCCGGCGGGGTGTGGATGACCGAGTACCAGGAGACGACACCGGTCAGTGTGCTGTCCGCCAGTTCCAGGGCGCACATGTCGCCCACCTCGAACCGCAGGTCCGGGTACGCCTCACGGGCGAGGTCGATCATCACCGGCGACAGGTCGACACCGTAGACATCGATCCCCAGGTCCCGCAGATGCGCGGTCACCGGGCCCGGACCACAACCCAGTTCGGCGACGAGTGCCGGGGCAGGAGCGAGGGAGGAGGTGGAGGTGCAGGTAGCGGGGGCAGCAGGCGCGGGGGTGTCTCGTACGAAGTCGGCGAACGCGGCGATCATCGAATGGTCCAGCGAGGGGCTGACCAGGTCCGTGCGGTCGAGTCCGGCGTAGGTGACGGCGATGGCGTCGTAGGCGTCCGCGGTCACGACAAGGTGGGAGGAGGAGGCAGTCACATCAGTCACAAGCGTGCACCCTGGACCTCGCCCTCGTGCAGCTTCCGCCCGCGTTCGGACGAAGTGCGGACAGCCCGGTCGGCCCCGTGGAAGGATGATCTCTCCCTGAGAGCCTGTGGGCCGAACAGCCGACCGAAGTGATCCGCCGCATTCGAACGGGAGCGTGCCGCGCATGACGCTGTGACCTGGCGGCGTGCAGCTGCCTGAACGTATCGGCGGATACGTCGTGGAGCGGGAGCTGGGCGCCGGCGGCATGGGGACGGTGTATCTGGCGCGGTCGCGTGGCGGACGTACCGTCGCCGCCAAGGTCGCCCGGCCCGAACTGGCCGCCGATCCGCACTTCCGGGCACGGTTCCGGGCCGAGGTGGAGGCCGCACGCAAGGTCGGCGGGTTCCATACGGCGCCGGTGGTCGACGCGGACCCCGACGCACCCGCGCCGTGGCTGGCGACCGTGTACATAGCCGGGCCCACGCTCTCCGGGCTGCTGGCGGGGCGCGGGCCGATGAATGAGCCTCAACTCCGGCTGCTGGGCGCGGCGTTGGCTGAGGCGTTGCAGGCCATTCACGCGTGCGGGCTGATCCATCGCGACCTCAAGCCGGGCAACATCATCATGGCCGAGGACGGCCCGCGCGTACTCGACTTCGGTATCGCCCGCGCCGTCGAGAGCACCCGGCTGACCTCCACCGGCGCGGCCTTCGGCACCCCGGGGTTCCTCGCCCCCGAGCAGGCGCAGGGACTCGAAGTGGGACCGTCGGCCGATGTGTTCGCGCTGGGGGTGGTGCTGGTGGCGGCGGCCGGGGGCAGCGCGTTCGGCGAGGGGACGCCGATGGGACTGATGTACCGGTCGGTGCACGAGGCGGCGGACCTGTCGGCGGTTCCGGAGGGGATACGGCCGGTGGTGGCGGAGTGCCTGGCGAAGGATCCGGCTCAACGGCCCACGCTGGAAGCACTGTTGGACTTGCTCGCGCCGGAGACGGTACGGGCCGCCGAACCGGACCCGCCGCCGGCCACAGCCCCGGCCGCGCACCCACTCACCGTCCCGGACCCCGCCCCGGCCCCGGCCGCCACCATCACCCCGGCCGCCCCCGCTACCTCCGCGGGCCTCCCCCACGCCGCGACCGTTACGGCGGACCCGCGCCCCGCCGGCACACCCGGCTCCCCGCCCAGGAGTAACGCCAGGCCGTTCACCATCGCCCTGGCCGCCACCGCGCTCGTCGCAGGCCTCGCGATCCTCACCACGTACCTCACCGACAAGACCGACAAGGCGGACCCGAAGGACGACGCCCCGTTCCCCAAGGCCGTCTACGAACTCACCGTGCCCGCATGGGTGTTGAGGGAGGATTTCAAGGTCACGGATGACGCTTTCCCCACCATGGACGAGCCGCTCCCGGACGACGCGAACAGCAAGGGCGTGAAGATCATCAAGGGCGACTTCTTCGGGGCCGACGAAACTCTCGCGAGCAACCGGACGTTCGAAGTATCCGGCTACTACGGCCAGTTCAAGCAGCCGGAGCTGGAGCGCGGCAGTGAGATCCAGGAGCGGACCGGGACGAGTTCCACGGGGACGAGCGGGGCCGTGGTGAAGATCGACGACCGCAAGAAGGTACACGCGGCCGGCTGGGACGTCGAGATCAGTTGCGTGCGGGTGATCGACTCGTCCTACACCAACATCTGCGCCTGGGGCGACGCCAATACCGTGGGCCGTGTCATCTTCGACGACGGGTCGCCCATAGTCGCCCTGGACAGGGCAGCGGACGAGACGTACAAGATCCGCCAGGCGATGCGCAAGAAGATCGTCCACTGACCTGCCCCTGCCTGCCTACCCGCCCGCCCGCAAGCAGGCAGGCAGGCAGGCACAGGCGCTCAGCGCAGCGCGACCTCCACCGGCCCGTTGTGGGTCGTCATCGACAGCACCTTCGCCGGGACCCGCAGCCCGTCCTCCTGCGCGTAGAGCGCCCGGGCCGCCTCGTGCGGGACGGCGTCCCCGGTCACCATGGCCGCCCGGTCGTGGAGTGCGCGCAGGGCGTCCGTCAGGCCGGCGTCACCGGTGATGCCGAGGCCGGCGCCCCAGGTGTCCCACGGCAGTGGCTCCACCTTGTTGAGCGCGGCGAGGTCGAGGCGTACGACGCCCGCCGCGAACCACTCCCCCGTCAGCTCCGCGTCCGGGAGCCGCACTCCGAACGTCCTCGGGTCCGCCTCGCCCGCGCGTACCCGCCGCCAGGCCTCGCCCGAGACCAGGAAGCGGTCGCGCGGCACGTCCATCGGATCGAAGTCGACCGCCGGGCGGGCGTCGGCGTGCTGCGGGTCGGCGAGTTCGGCGTCGGCGAGGAGCCAGCGACTGCGAGTGGTGTCCCAGTACTCGACCAGGGTGTGGTCGGTGTGGAACCCGTCGGTGTCGAAGTAGTCGGCGAAGCCGAAGCGGAGCCGGGCGGGAGTGCCGGTGTGCCGGAGGAGTGAGCAGTGCAGGAGGGCGAAGTCGCGGCAGACGCCGACGAATCGGGCGGCGGGTACCCGGGGCCGGGTGAGCGGGGCGTCGTCGCGGGCGAGGAGGAGGCGGAGGATGTCGTCGAGGTAGCGGGTCTCGGCGTCGTGGTGCAGGCGCTCGGGCGGGTGGGCATGGCCGAAGAGGTTGCCTTCGAGACGATGGATCATCACGTCACGGGTGATGAGGGCGAGTTGAGTGACGTCGTCAGGCACGCCGGTGTAGTACGGGGCGAGGGCGCCGGGGTCGGAGGCGATGCTCTGGGCGGTGTAGAAGGCGGCGGCGGGCGGTGCGAGGGCAGTGGTGCGGTTGGGCATGGTGGGACCCCCGGGGTGGGACGGACAGACGGGCGGCGTGCTGGGCCGTAGTGCTGGGGCGGTGCGCCGGGCCCGAGTGCTGGACCTGGTCGACGTGTGAGATGCGCGGGAATGCGCGGGGTACGTCGAGACGCATTGGCTGCCGCACCGGACGCACGCAACTGGGCGCGCCGGTCCAGCAGTTCACCTGCCGGGCCGACACGCCCACACGCTGCCAAATTTCGGGCCGATCAGTCCAGTCCCCGGCCCGCCCTCGCCCCTTGGAGCCGGTGTCTAGGCCCGCCTGGCGACGTACACCGTCCGGCTCGTCTGCACGGTGAGGTCGTCGCGCTTGCTGATCTCGTGCGGGCCGCCGTCCTCGACGAGCGCGTCGAGTGCGGCCAGGTCGTCTGCTTCGAGGCTGTCGCTCAGGCCCTCGCGCAGGCGGCGCAGGGTGGCCCGGGCGTAGCGGCCGGTGGCCGCGGGGAGCGGGTCCTTCAGGTCGATGGCGAACTCGCGCACGGCCTCCACCTTGAAGCCGGCCCGGGTCAGCCGTGCCGCCCAGTCGTCGCCGAGGTGCGGTACGTCGACGGTGTGCCGCTCCTGGACCACGGCGTGGCAGCGGTCCTCCAGGCCGGGGCGGCCCAGGCCGGGGCCGAGGTCGCGGGGGAGGAAGCGCGGGAACGGCAGCTCGGTGTTCATCTCGGCCGCGACCAGCAGCCCGCCGGGGCGGAGTGCGGCAAGGATCTCGGCCAGCGAACGGTCCGGGTCCGCCATGTGGTGGAGGGACGCGGAGGCCCAGATCAGGTCGAAGGAGTCCAGGCCCTCGCCCTGCGGCCACCCCTCGTCCAGGTTCGCCCGTACGGCACGCACCTGATCCGCGATCCCGGCCTCCCGGGCCTTCTCGGTGAACCGGTCGAGCATCGTCTCCGACATGTCCAGGGCGACGGCCTCGGCGCCCTCGAACTGGCGGAGCAGGGCACGGGTGCCGGTGCCGGTGCCGCTTCCCAGGTCGGCGATACGGCGCGGGGGCGCGTCGGCGGTCAGCTCGCCGAGCCAGCCCATGAGCTCGGAGAGGTACGCGCCGAGCACCTCAGCATCGAGCTCAAGAAGCTCCGCGAGGGCGGCCTCGGCGGCGGGGTCGGGGGCGGCGGAGTGGTCGTGGCCGTGAGCGTGGCCCTGCCCGGCGTGAGCCCCGTGCCCGGACCCGGACCCGGACCCGTGCCCATGCCCGTGCCCAGCCCCGGCGTCGTGCCCGTGCCCGTGTCGGTCTTCCTGCTGATTGTCCTGCTGCTGCTCATTTCCCATGCTTCGAGCGTACGACGCCCTTGCGTACTCGGCATACAATCTTGCGTATGACGCAAGAAGCAGATCTCGATGACCTGGTCCGCAAGCGCCTCCGGGGGCTGCGCCTCGCCAAGGGCTGGTCACTGGACGAGCTGGCGGCCCGCTGCTACCTGAGCCCCTCCACGCTGAGCCGCATCGAGACGGGCCACCGCCGTATCGCCCTCGACCAGCTCGCACCACTCGCCCGCGCCCTGGGCACCAGCCTCGACCATCTGGTGGACACCACCACCGACGACGACGTGGTGATCCGCCCGCACCGCGACGAGTCCCGGGGCCGTACCACCTGGCTGCTCAACCGCGACTCGGGCCCGAACGGCTTCACCGTCGCCAAGATGCGCTTCACCAAACCGGCCCCCCGGGACGACGGCGGGGGCTCCCTGCGCGTCCATCCCGGGAAGGACTGGTTCACCGTCCTCTCCGGGACGGTCGAACTGATCCTGGGCGAGCGCACCATCCTGGTCGCGACCGGCGAGGCTGCCGAGTTCTCCACCATGGTCCCGCACGCCTTCGGCGCCCACGAAGGCCCCGCCGAACTCCTCTGCATCCTCGACCACGACGGCCAGCGCACCCATTTGCACCCGTCGTCATAGAGCCTCTCCGGAGCCCCCCAGTGTTCCCTCCAACTTCCCCCGCAGGTAAGCCCGTTCGGGCTCCGTGCCCGCCAGCTCCAGGGCCCGCCGGTACGAGTCGGAGGCCTCGGGGAGGCGACCCAGGCGGGCGAGGAGGTCCGCGCGCACCGCGTGGAAGGGGTGGTGGCTGCGGAGTTGGGGATCGTCGGCGAGGGTGTCGAGAAGGGTGAGGCCGGCTGCGGGGCCGTCGCGCATGGCGAGGGCGACCGCGCGGTTCAGTTCGACGACGGGGGACGGGGTGAGGGTGCGCAACACGTCGTAGAGCGCGACGAGTTGGGGCCAGTCGGTGGTGGCGAGGGTGGGGGCCTCGTCGTGCAGGGCGGCGATCGCGGCCTGTACGCCGTAGGGGCCGGGTGGGCCGCCGGTGAGGGCGGTGACCGTGAGGGAGCTGCCCTCGTCGATCAGGGGGTGGTCCCAGCGGGTGCGGTCCTGGTCCTCCAGGAGGACCGGTGCGCCGTCCGGGGTGGTGCGGGCGGCGCGGCGGGCGTGGATGAGGAGCATCAGCGCGAGCAGGCCGGTGACCTCGCGTTCGGCGGGCATCAGGCGGTGCAGGATGCGGGCCAGCCGGATGGCCTCCGCCGCGAGGTCGGTGCGCTGGAGGTGGGGGCCGGAGCTGGCGGCGTACCCCTCGGTGAAGACGGAGTACAGGACCTGGAGGACGCCGGGCAGCCGTTCCGGCAGTTCGTCGGTGCCGGGGACGCGGAACGGAATGCGTGCCTCTCGGATCTTCTTCTTGGCGCGGACGATGCGCTGGGCCATGGTGGCCGTCGGGAGGAGGAAGGCGCGCGCGACCTCGGGGGTGGTGAGACCGGCCAGGCAGCGCAGGGTGAGCGCGATGCGGTCCTCGGCGGCGAGGGCCGGGTGGGCGCAGGTGAAGAAGAGCTGGAGGCGTTCGTCGGGGAGGCCGCCGTCGGTGTCCCCGGGCGGCGGGGCCGGGTCGGCGCGGTCCGCCTCCACCTGAAGGGTGGCAAGCCGGGCGGCGTACGCCTGGTCGCGGCGCAGCCGGTCCACGGCCTTGCGGCGCGCGGTGGTCAGCAACCAGGCGCCGGGCCTGGCCGGCACGCCCTGTACCGGCCAGTGCACCAGTGCCGCCTCGACGGCTTCGGAGGCGACGTCCTCGGCCAGATCGAGATCGCCGAAACGGCGGACGAGGGAGGCGAGAAGCCGTCCGCGCTCCTCGCGGAAGACGGACTCGACGCAGGAGATCGCCCCGCCCGCAACCTCGTCCCGGCCCCGTGCCTCGTCCTCGCTCCCGTCCCCGTCCCCGTCCCGGTCCCGGTCCCGCACGGTTCTAGGCTCCGAAGTCCGCGACCGGCCGTACGACGACCGAGCCGCTGCCACGGGAGCCCGGGCACCGTGCGGCCCAGTCGAGAGCGGCGTCCAGGTCCGGTACGTCGATGACGTAGAAGCCGCCGAGGACCTCGCGGCTCTCCGCGAAGGGGCCGTCGGTGACGGTCCGCTTCCCGTCCTCGCCGACCCGCACCCGGGTGGCCGTGACGAGGTCGGCGAGCGACTCGCTGGAGACCCGGATCCCGGCGTCCTCCACCTCCTTGTCGTAGGCCATCCAGTCCTCGACGGTGCACTCGGCGGCGTTGCCGGTCTCGTCGATCGCACCGGCGGTGATCAGCAGCATGTACTTCATGATCGGACTCCTGTCCGGGCCGCTCGGGGCCCGTCTGTTCCCATGTTCCCCGGTGCGGCGGGTCGCCGTACCGGCCCTTCACCATGACGACGAACGGGATGCGGCCGGATCGACAGCCCCGCCGGAGATTCTTCTTCCGCACTACCCTGCCGCCCGCCGCGCCGTACTCGTGGCGAAGACGATTCCGAGCATGGCCGCCGTCCCGCCGATCAGCACCCCGGCCGACATCCCGGCGGGCATCCCGTCGGGGCCGCGCAGTGCGCCCATGAAGTCGAGGGGGGCGATGCCGTTGACGGCTCCGTACCAGAGGGGCAGGTACACCGCCTGGAAGAGGCGGTGGGTGCGGCTCAGGGTGCCGAGAACCAGGGCGAGGGACGGGATGAAGAGGGCGCCGAGGAGCCAGTGGAGGAGGCCCGTGGTGTCCGCGCCGGTGGCCATCCTGACGGCGGGGCCGATCCCGGCGGCCGCCGTGAGCAGGAATCCCGCGCCCCACTCGGCGGCGATCCGCCGGTGCGCCGTCGGGTAGGCGCCGAGGATGGCTTCGACTCCGG
This sequence comes from Streptomyces sp. NPDC051561, assembly GCF_044454195.1. Lineage (NCBI taxonomy): Bacteria > Bacillati > Actinomycetota > Actinomycetes > Kitasatosporales > Streptomycetaceae > Streptomyces > Streptomyces sp. NPDC051561. Next base: position 668,037 of record NZ_JBITDM010000001.1, read on the forward strand.
CCTCGTAGCGTTGCGTGCCCAGCCGGGACCAGATCAGCACGGGCCAGAGCCACGCCAGCGGGAGCAGCACGCGGGCGACTGCGGTGGCGGGGGTGACCAGCTGCGAGATCCCGGCGAGGGTGACCACGCCCGCCCACCACCACAGGGGAATCCCCTGGATCAGGATCCGCACCTCACCGACGAGCAGCCGCACGGCCGGGTTGCTCCGCGTTACCTGGCCGCGCGGCAGCCCGCCGAAAGGTTTCGTACGGGGGCCGGGCCCGCCCGCATCAGCGGCTGCCACAACGGGTGCGTCAGGAACGGCCCGGCCACGCACGCCACGGCCACGCGCGGGGTCGACCGCACGGCCACGCGCGGGGTCGAAGCGCGGGAACCACAGGGCCGGCAGCAGGGCCAGCGCCACCCCGATCGCCACGAGCGCGAGACGGGTGGCGAGGTACTGACCGCTCGGCACGAAGCCACTGAAGTCGAACGTCTTCAGCGGCGCCTCGATCAAGGTCAGACCCAGGCTGAACTCGCCCACCTCGGTCGGATCGATGCCCTGCGCCTTCAGCGACGCCCCGAGCGACTCCACCACCGAGTGCACCCCGATGCCGCCGAGCGGGGCGTTCGGGCCCTGCCCGCCGATCGCGAGCACGGACCAGACGAAGAACCAGAGGATGTTGCCGAACCCGGCCCGCAGCAGCGGGACCGCCTCGAAGAGGAGGGCGGCGCCTGCGGTGAGGACCATAAGGGGCAGCGCGATCAGGAGGAACGGCTTGAGCAGCTCGACAGGGTCGACGGCCATCACCTCCCCCCTGGCGAGCTGCATGACCACGGCGGTCACGGCCAGCACCCCGAGCATCGAGGCGAGCACCAGCACACTGCTCAGGAACTTCGAGGCGAGGTAGTGGTGGTTCTTCACCGGGGTCGCGGCGAGCAGCCGGCCGACGCCGGTGCTCTCGTCGCGGGAGAGGGCGTTGCGGACGACGTAGAAGCCGCCGAGGGAGAGCCAGAGGGCCCCGGCGAGCGCGACGACCGTACCGATGTAGGCGCTGTTGTACGTGCCCCGGTAGTCGCCGACCTGCACCACCACCCAGCCTGCCTCCCCGGCAGGTGTGGCGAGGTGGCCGAGGCCGACGGCGGCGAGCAGGATCACGGCGTACGCGGGCCGGCGGACCCGGTCCCGGAAGTCACCGACGGCGAGCGCGAAGAGAGTACGCGGAGTACGCATGGCTATCGTCCCCCGGCACGGACGGAGGGGTGGAGGGGCGGGTGGGCGGAGGTGTTGCCCCCGGCGGTGTTGCCTCCGGCGGTGCCGCCCACGGCGCCGTTCACGGTCGCCAGATAGGCGTCCTCCAGGTCCGGTGTGACCTGCCGGGCGGCCGGATGTGGCGGTCGGTGGGCCAGCAGACGTACCCGGACCCCCTCACTGGTGCGCACCGTGCGGGTGACCGGATGGCGCTGTTGCAGCCCCGGCAGGTCGGCCGGGGCTGCCACCGCCTCCCAGACCTGGCCCTCGATGGAGGCGATCAGCTGCTCGGGGCTGCCCCGGTACAGCAGCCGCCCCTGGGCGACCACCGCGATGTCGGCCGCGACGGACTCCACGTCCGAGACGATGTGGGTGGAGAGCATCACCGCCCGGTCCACGGCCAGTTCGCCGAGGAGATTGCGGAAGCGGACGCGTTCCTCGGGGTCGAGGCCCGCGGTGGGCTCGTCCACGATGATCACCTGCGGGTCGGCGAGCAGTGCCTGCGCGATGCCGACCCGGCGCATCATGCCGCCGGAGTACTTGCCGAGCGGGCGCTTGAGGGCCTCGGTGAGGTTGACCAGTTCGAGGAGTTCGTCGATACGGGTGCGGGCGGAGCGCGCGGAGAGCCCCTTGGCCGCCGCGAGGTAGCCGAGGAACTCGCGGGAGGTGAGGTTCGGGTAGACCCCGAAGTCCTGTGGGAGGTAGCCGAGTTGGCGTCGCAGTGCGTCCGGCTTGGCGACCACGTCCGTGCCGTGGAAGAGGACCTGGCCGCTGGTGGGGCGGGTGACTGTCGCGGCGATCCGCATCAGCGAGGACTTGCCCGCGCCGTTGGGACCGAGGAGGCCGAGCATGCCGCGCTCCATGCGCAGGGTGGTGTGATCCACGGCGCGCTTGCCGCCTCGGTAGACCTTGGTGATGTCGTTGAGTTCCAGCATGGTGCGCTGCGCCTCCGGGCGAGTCATCGGGTCATCGGGTGGAGTCCCAGATTCATCCGTGGAGCGCGGGGGCACATCTGCCGTTCGGCAGAGATTGGCGGGGTTCTTGGTACGGGGGCGGTACGGCGGAGGCAGCGGTGTCACAGCGGGGCCGACGGTGTCACGGCGGAGGCAGCGATGTCACAGCGGGGGCGACGGCGTTACGGCAATGGCTTCACCGCCGCGCCCTGCACCGGCAACGTGCCACTGACCTGCCACCCCGTACCCGTCGCACCCGCCGAGAGTTCCCCACCGAGCACGACGAACCGCTCCCGCATCCCCACCAGACCGGTCCCACCGCCTTCCCGCTGACCGAGCAGCACACCGCCCCGGCCTCCCAGGCCGCCTCCGCCGCCCCCACCTCCCGCGTCGTCCGTAACCGCCACGCACAACCGGTCCCCGCCCTCGCGCCGCACGGACACGCTCACCGACGAGGCCTCCGCCGCGTGCCGCCGCACATTGGTCAGGGCTTCGATGACCATGCTGTACGCCGTCTCGTCGGCCTCCTCGCGGAGCGCGCCGACCAGTTCCGCGTCCAGGTCGAGCACGGCGGGGGCGGACCCGGACGCCGAGAACCGGTCGACGAGCTCCGGCAGGTCCGCGAGGCCGTGAACACGGAGCGGGGAGTGGTCCGCGGCCGGCAGGGCCTCCGTATCGGCCCCCGCTCCAGCCCCCGCCCCGCCCTCATCGGGCTGCCGCAAGGTGTGCAGTGCGCGGTCCATCTGGTCCAGGGCGCGCAGCCCCGACTCCTCCAGCCTGCCCAGGAGTTCGCGGTGCTGGTCCGGATCGTGCGGAGTGGCCCGCGCTGCCTGTACTTCGATGAGCATGCCGGTCAGTTCGTGCGCGACGAAATCGTGCAGTACCCGTGCCATGTGCAGCCGCTGGTCCTGCCGGGCCTCGACGACGGCCCGGCGCCGACGGGCGTCGGTGGTACGCAGATGGCCGCCGATCAGGAGTGCTCCCGCCACCGGCACCATCGCGATCAGCACCATCGAGAGGGAGACGTTCGCCCCGGACGCCGGATTCCGCAGCGTGAACCGCAACGGCACCGCCAGCACCAACAGCGCCGCCAACCCCGCGACGGGCACCACCCGCCGACGTACCCCCCGCACCAACCGCCCCACCAGCACCAACAGCGCGACAAACTCGAACGGCATCCACAGCAGCGCGATGCCCTGATGGCCGGAGTACCCGACATCGGCGACCACGGACAGCCCGGTGGCCGCCGACGCCGCCACCGGCAGCGTGATCCGCCCCCACGGCAGCGGCACCAGCACCGCGAGCACGGCCACCAGGGCACTGAAAGCGAACAGGAACCCCAGGGGCGGCCCCAGCAGCGCGGGCGCCAACAGCAGCACGGCACCCGCCGCGCAGCCCGACTTCCTTGCCCAGCCCCACCGCTGGACGTCCGTCGTCATGCGCTCGGGCTCCCTGCCGCGTACCCCATCTCCCATGCCCGGACCGCGATCCCGACCCGGTTGCGGACACCCAACTTCCGCTGGATGCTGGCCACATGGGTCTTGACCGTGCCCGCCGAGATGAACGTCTCCCCCGCTATGTCGGCGTTGGTCAGTCCCTCCGCGACCTTCGCCGCGATCTCGATCTCCCGCCTGGTCAGCTTCTCGGTCATCGCGAGCCGCTCGGCACCCCGCCCGGGCACCCCGCCCCCGCCGCCACCTGCACCCCCTCCGGTGACGTGCTTCAGCAGCCGCACCGTGACGGACGGGCTGATCAGGCTGTCCCCCGCCATCGCCGCCCGGACCGCCTCCACCAGCAGCGCGGGCCCCGAGCGTTTGAGCAGGAACCCCACGGCGCCGTAGCGCAGCGCCGGATAGACGTACTCGTCCAGGTCGAAGGTGGTGACGACGACCACCTTCACCGGCAGCTCCGCCGCGCTCGCGTGCAAGGTGCGGGTGACCTCCAGGCCGTCCATGCGCGGCATCCGTACGTCCACGAGCGCCACGTCGGGCCGCAGCCGGCGCGCCGCAGCCAGGGCGTCCACCCCGTCGACGGCCTCGCCGACCACCTCGATGTCCGCCTGGGCCTCAAGGATCCGCCGCATGCCACGGCGGACCGCCTCCTGATCGTCGGCCAACAGCACTCGAATCGTCACGACCGGCATTCTCGCAGGTACGAGGGCTGGAGATCCCGAAAGGGGTGATTACGGAGACCAGTTGGGACTTCCCGGCGTCCGCGTCTCAGTGCCCGCGCCTCAGCGACTCCAGCAGGTCGTCGAGCATGGCCGTCTGTACGTCCTCGGGGAAGTGGTCCGGGTCGAAGAGGGCCTGGACGACGAGGCCGTGGGTGAACGCGACGGCGGTGGCGGCCAAATGGGCGGGGTCGGCGGTGGCGGGGAGTTCACCGAGGGTGCGGGCGGTTTCGAAGTGGGGGCGGAGGGTCGCGCGCAGGCGGGTGTAGCGGGCGGCCTGGTCGGTGCTGAGTCCCTGGTCGGCGAGGGAGTGGTCCCAGGAGCTGACCCAGATGCGGTTGCGGGCGGTGTCGCCGGGGGTCAGCGGGAGGATGTCGAGGAGCATCGCCCGCACGGACGCGAGGCCCTCGGCCGGGGGTGTGCGGCGGGGGCGTGCGGCGGTGCGCTTCTCCAGCAGGTCCAGGGCGTGCGCGAGCAGGGCGCGCTTGGCCGGGAAGTAGTGCATCAGCATGCCGGTCGAGACACCCATGGCGGTGGCCACGGCGCGCAGGGTCAGCCCGCCGAATCCCTTGTCGGCCAGCACCTCCCACACCGCTCTGGACACGTCCTCGCGGCGGGCTTCCCGGTCTCCTGGTGCTGGCGGCATGGTGTTACCTTACGACGTACCGAACACTTGTTATGTACCGCTGGTGAAGTTCCCCGGAAACGAGGTAGCCCCGTGCTCAGCGTGCCACTCGGCGAGAATGCCCTGCTCAAGCCTCTGGAGCCCTGGTCCGCACCGGAGTTCCTCGCGCACATCGAGCGCGCCCGGCCGACCGTCGACCCGTGGATCCCGTGGGCGACCTTCACCACGGACCTCCCCTCCGCCACCGCCACCCTCCAGCGGTACGCCGACCGGCAGGTCGCGGACACCGGCCGGATCTACGGGATCTGGCTGGACGGGACGCTGGTCGGCGGGGTGATGTTCCCGCGCTTCGACGCCGCGTCCGGGGTGTGCGAGATCGGCTGCTGGACGGAGGCGGCCGGGGAGGGCCACGGGCTGGTGACCCGGGCCTGCCGGATGCTGGTCGACTGGGCCTTCGGCGAGCGGGGGATGAGCCGGATCGAGTGGGTCGCGCCGGTGGGGAACACCCGGAGCATCGCCGTCGCGCGGCGGCTGGGCATGACGAAGGAGGGGGTGCAGCGGAAGCTGTCGCCGTACTCGCCGTCCGGCGGGCCCGACGGCGTACGCCAGGACTGCGAGCTGTGGTCGCTGCTTGCGGAGGAGTGGGGCGCGGCAGGCACGGAAGGTGCCGGAGGTACGGAGGCCGTGGAGGCCGGGGAACGCGTGACGGCCGTGGAGGCCGAGGAATCCGTGGCGGCCGTGGAGGCCGAACTGGACCGGCTGATGGGCGTGTTCATGGGTGCCTTCACCAATACCGGCGGGCGTCGGCCTGACCTGGAGGTGATCCGGGAGGTCTTCGTCCCGCAGGGCACCATCGTCAGCAACGTCGGCGACAAGCCGGTCTTCTACGACCTCGACTCCTTCATCGAACCCCGGCAGCGGATGCTCAGCGACGGGACGCTGACGGAGTTCTCCGAGTGGGAGACGGTCGCGCACACCAAGGTCTTCGGCTCGGTCGCGCACCGCTTCAGCCAGTACCGCAAGTCGGGGGTCAGGGACGGCGGGCACTTCGAGGGCGCGGGCGGCAAGACCACCCAGTTCCTGCGGACGGCGGAGGGCTGGCGGATCAGCTCGATGGCCTGGGACGACGTACCCGGGTAGCCCCTCGGCGTACCCGGGCACCCGCCCGCGTACCGCCACGTACAGCACGCGGCGTCTCACCTCACGCGACGGCGGTCCCCTCCAGTTCGACCATCAGCGTGGGGACCGCCAGCCGGGTCACCCCGAGCATCGTGCTGGCGGGCGCCGCCCCGGCAGCCCCCAACCGCGCCGCCAGCAGCCCGAAGTGCGGGAGGAGCAGATCGACGTCGGTGGTGTAGACGTTCAGCCGGACCAGGTTCGCGAGGGACATGCCGGCCCCGGCGAGAACCGCCTCCAGGTTGTCGAGGCTCAGCGTCAGTTGCGCCGCCATGTCACCCTCGTGCTCGGGCTTGCCCTCGCCGCTCATCGCGGTCTGCCCGGCGAGGTACAGCGTCCGGGTGTTCCCCGATACGAGCTCGCCCTGGCTGTAACCCAACTCCCCCGACCAGGCCCACGGGTTGACCTTCGTACGCTCCATAGCCACATCCACTCTCTTCGGTCATTCTCTTCGGTCACGCTTTTCGGTCCCGCCATACGGTTCAGCGACACATCTCAGTGACATCGTCCGCACCCAACTACCGGGCTTGCGGGCCTCGTTGATGTCGTACGCAGAGCCTCGCAATGAATCACGACATCCACTGTCATGTATGCGATTAGCGTGTGCGCATGCGCGCCGACAGGTTGGTCTCCCTCGTACTGCTGCTGCGGCAGCGCGGCCGGCAGTCCGCAGCCACGCTGGCCCGGGAGCTGGAGGTTTCCACCCGTACGGTGCTGCGCGACATCGAGGCGCTGTCGGCGGCCGGGGTCCCGGTCTACGCCGAACGCGGACGGCACGGCGGCTTCTCGCTGCTGCCCGGCTTCCAGACCCGGCTCACCGGCCTCAATCACGACGAGGCGCTCGCCCTGCTGGTCGCCGGATCGCGGCGCGGGGCGCAGGCGTTCGGCCTGGGTTCGGCGCTCGCCTCGGCCGTGCTCAAGGTCGTCGACGCACTGCCCGACACCCATCGCGACACCGCCGCCGGAGTGGCCGAGCGACTGCTCATCGACCCGGAGACCGACCTCCTCTCCCGCCGGGTGGTCACCGAGGAGCTGTCCGACGCGGTGGTGGCCGAGGTCCGGGGCGCGGTGTTCGCCGGCCACAAGCTGCGCATCCGCTACGCCGCCACCGACCGGCCACCGCAGTGGCGCACGGTGGACCCGGTCGGCCTGGTCACCGTGCGGGAACGTGGCTACCTGCTGGCCACGAAATCCGGCGCCGACCGCACCTACCGGCTGTCCCGCATCCTGGCCGCCGAGGAACTCGACGAGCCCGCCGAACGACCGGACCGGGTCGACCTGACCCGCACCTGGCAGGAACGCAGCACCCGGTTCCGCTCCGGCGGCGACCAGGTCACCGTGCTGGTACGGGTGAATCCGGCCCGGCGGGAGGAACTGCTGGACACGGCACTGGCCGCCCACGCCGAGGAGTCCGAGGGCGGCGCTGAGGGGGCCGGCCCATCGGAGACCGACCCGGACGGCTGGCTGCGCCTGGAAGTGGCGTTCCAGGACTCCCGCCACGCCGAATGGGCCCTGTGGCAGCTCGCTCCGCACGCGGAGGCACTCGCCCCGCAGTGGCTCCGCACCTCGCTGCGCGACCGGGCGGCCGCGCTCGCCGCCGCGTACGGGGACCGCCGGGGCGTCACGGGGTGACGAGGCGGGGTTCCTGGACGGGGGTCACCGGGTGACGAGCTGGGGTCCCTGGACGGGGGTGGCGGTGAGGTGACGGCGGCGGCTGGGCATCAGCATGGTCGGGTGCTTGAGGCCCCAGGTGGTGGCGGCGCAGATGAGTTCCTTGACGCGGGCGCCGGTCCGGCCGGTGAGGACCGTGGAGGTCATGCGGTCGTCCGTGGTGACCTTCTGCAGGATGCCGTCGCGGCGGCCGAGGCTGATGCACTGGGCGGCGTAACCGATGGTCTTCTCGGGGACCTTGCGGCCGGTGAGCCGGGCGGCGAGGGAGTCGGCGGCCAGCCAGGCCATCGGACTGGCCGTGGCGCAGGACATCCGCAGCGGCTTGCCGCCCGCCCCCTCGGCGAGTGCGGCGTCGCCGACGGCGTACACCTCGGGGTGCGAGACGGAGCGCATGGTGGCATCGACGACGATACGTCCGCCCGCGTCGACCTCCAGCGTGGTGGCGGCCGCGATGGGGTGGACGGTGAACCCGGCGGTCCAGACGGTGACTTGGGCGGGGATGCGGCCGGTTTCGGTCCCGGATCCGCCCTCGCTCTCCCCTCCGATTCCGTTCCCGCCCCCGCCCCCGCCCCCGCCCCCGTTCCCGGCGGTGATCACGTGGTCCGACTCGACGCGGGTGATGTCGGTGTTCTCGTGGAGGGTGATGCCGAAGCGGTCGAAGGCGGCGCGCAGGTGGCGCTGGGCCTTGTCGCTCAGCCAGTCGCCGACGCCGCCGCGCGCGGCGATGGCGATCTTCAGGTGGGGATGGGCCTCGGCGATCTCGGTGGCGGCCTCGATGCCGGTAAGGCCGCCGCCCGCGATCAACACACTTGCTCCCGGGGCGAGTTCGGCCAGTCGGGCACGGAGGCGCAGGGCGCCCGGCCGGCCGGCCACGGTGTGGGCGTGCTCGGCGACACCGGGGACGCCGTGGTCGGTGGCGGTGCTGCCCAGGGCGTACACCAGGGTGTCGTAGGCGAGGCTCCGGGAGTCGCCCAGGCCGACGGTCCTGCGCTCCACGTCGACCTCGGTGACCCGTGCCTCGCGGAGGCGCACCCCGGTGCCCGCGAAGACCTCGCTCAGCGGGCGACGCGGCAGATCCTGGCCGCTGGCGACCTGGTGCAGACGGATCCGCTCGACGAAGTCGGCGTCCGCGTTGACGAGGGTGATCTCGACGTCGTCGCGGTGCAGGCGCCTGGCGAGGCGGCCGGCGGCGTTGGCTCCGGCGTATCCGGCTCCGAGGACGACGATGCGGTGCTTCATGGCTGGCTCCCTGTCCGGTCGACCCGGCCGGCTGTCCGGCGGGACTCACCCCTTGAACCGGACAGCCGCCCCATCCCTGACAGAAACCTCATGTGACCTGGGTCACCACAGCGCCACGACCGGCCGATGCGGCCCCTCGGCCGCCCACCGGCGCGCAATCCGCTCCAACTTATCCGGATTTACATGGATATTGACGGCCTGTACACCCTCCGCGGCCATCTCCAGGCTGAGCACACCGACGACCTGCTCCCCCGCCGTCACCAGCGCCGCGGGCCCACCGTTGACGACCACCGCGTGGACGGCCGCACTCCCGCCACCCACCATCGCCCGCTTGTGCGCCGACGGCCGGAACAGGCCACGCAGATACCGCGCGATGCCGAGCGCCCCGAGGACCGGACTCCTGCGCGCCGGAACCTTGGCCCCGCCGTCGGCCACCCCGACCGCGTCATCGGCCAGCAGCCGGACCAACGGCTCGGTGTCCCCGCTCAGCGCCGCCGCCAGAAACCCCTCCACCACCTTCCGCGCCGCCACCGCGCCGATCTCGGTCCGGGCCCGGTCCGTGGCCAGATGCCGCTTGGCCCGCCGGTAGATCTGCTGGCAGTTCGCCTCGCCGATCTCCAGGATCTCGGCGATCTCCCGGTGCCCGTACCCGAACGCCTCCCGGAGCACGTACACCACCCGCTCGTTGGGCGACAGCCGCTCCATCAGCATCAGCACCGCCAGCGAAACCGACTCCCGCTGCTCGGCCGTGTCCGCGGGCCCGAGCATCGGATCCCCCGCCAGCACCGGCTCCGGCAGCCACTGCCCCACATATGTCTCACGCCGCACCCGCGCCGAAGTCAGCTGGTTCAGACAGAGATTGGTGAGCACCTTCGTCAGCCACGCCTCGGGAACCTCGATCCGTTCCCGGTCCGCCGCGTGCCACCGCAGAAACGCCTCCTGCACCGCGTCCTCGGCATCCCCGGCCGACCCCAGCAGCCGGTAGGCGATCGCCTCCAAGCGCCCCCTGAACCCCTCGAACTGATCGGCCTCATGCGTAAGAAGCGACATCCCACCATGATCGTCCATGCGTACGAGTGGCGTCCAGCCTGCTACGCCCCTGCCACTCGGTGCCGCACCCACACATTCGGTTCGACGTAGACCGCGTGGTTGTGGGTGAGGTCGCAGTGCACCGGGACCAGGGCGCCGGGGACCACGACGGGGCCGTCGTGGTCGAAGGGGACGCCGGTCCACCGGTGCCACTGGGCGGGGGTGCCGCTGGTGGTCATGGAGGCGGCGGCGATCTTCTCGATGGTGCCGCCGGCCTTGGCGTGGACACGGAGCCAGGGGTCGGTGGGGAGGCCGTCGGGGCGCAGTTCGCGGAGGTAGTCGGACATCGGGAGGCGGGGGCGGAGGTGTTTGGCGTTGGGGCGGACGGGGGCGAGGAGGGTGCTGTGGCCCTGGGTGGCGACGGCGTCACGCATGGCGGAGAGCATCCGGGAGGAGAGGCCCCGGCCGAGGTGACCGGAGTCGATGGTGATCTCCAGGGCGCTGGCCACGGTGGTCGGGCGGGCGTGGGTGAGGTCGGCGAAGGCCCAGATCAGAACCTGGTCCCAGCCCTTGTCCGGCATTTCCTCGCGGCCGTCGAGGACGGAGTTGAACGGCACGCTGAACCCGCGCGCGACCACACGGTCCCCTGCGGTGGCGACCACGCAGTACTGCGGGAACTCCTCCACCACCCGGTGCAGCAACGCTCCGACGACCGGTTCGTGGGAAGTGAACTCCGGCCAGGTGTCGGCGATTTCGTAGGCGCGCGGAATGAGGTCGGGCCGGTCGGCGAAGGTGGTGATGAGGATGCCGTCCGTGGCCTCGTCCGGCCTGCTGTCCACGATCTTGTTCATAGTGCTCGCCTGTCCGTGACCGAATGCGCGTGAGGGTGTGCTGCGGGGTACGACTGGGGAGCTTGCCATGCAAAATCGGCGCTGACCAGGGATTTTCGGGTCGGTGCGGGGGGCGGGGTGCGGAGGTCGAGCGCGGGTCCCTTGGGCCTCCTCGGTCCTGGTGGAGGACGGTTCCGGCGCCGCTGAGGAAAACCTAGGTGGTGGTCCACGCCCGGAGTTTCTCCGGGTTGCGGATCGCCCAGATATGGGTGATCCGGCCGTCCGCGAGGGCGAACGCCGCGACGGTCGCGGTGCTGCCGGAGTGCTGGGCGACCAGCCCGGGGACGCCGTTGACGGTACGTTCCAGGAGGGTGAGGCCGGGGGCCTTGTCGGCGATGTGGATGAGGTAGGCGGCGATGTCCTCGCTGCCGACGACCGGGTGGAGGACGGTGCCGACGAGTCCGCCGCCGTCGGAGACCATGGTGGCGTCGGGGTCGAGGAGGCCGACCAGGGCCTGGATGTCCTTGGCCTCCCAGGCCAGTTTGAAGTTGCGTACCAGCGAGGCCTGTTGGGCTGCGGGAGCGGCCGGGGCCCGGGTGGCGTCGATACGTCGCCGGGCCGACGAGGCCAGCTGGCGGCAGGCCGCCGGGCTGCGGCCGACGATCTCGGCGACCTCCGCGAAGGGGTAGCGGAAGACGTCGTGCAGGATGAACGCCACCCGCTCGGCCGGGGTCATCGACTCCAGTACGACGAGGAAGGCCATGTTCACCGACTCGTCGAGGGTGATCCGGTCGGCGGGGTCGGCCGCCCGGCCGCCGGCCCACTCCCTGTGGTCCGGCAGCGGTTCGGGGATCCATTCGCCGACGTAACGCTCCCGCCTGGCCCTCGCCGAGCCGAGCATGTCGAGGCAGACGCGGCCGGCCACGGTGGTCAGCCAGGCGCCGGGGGTCTCGATGGCCTCCTGCTGCGGCCGTGACATGGCGTACCAGCGGGCGAAGGTCTCCTGTACGGCGTCCTCGGCCTCGGCCGGCGAACCGAGCAACCGGTAGCTGAGGTCGATCAGTCGGCGCCGCTCACCGGCGATCGTGAAAGTTCCGGCTTCCTGGTTCATCTCGTCCGCTCCGCTCCCGCTTGTGCCGTGCAGGTCCGTTCGGTTCCGTTCCGCTCAGTGCGGTGCGGAGCGGTCCGGGACAGAGAAGTCCGCCTCCGCGCCTCACATTTCGCGGGCCTGCGTCGTCAAGCTGCCGAGACAGTACCGAGCCACCGCCGCCAGGCAGAAGTGGGGACCACATCATGGCCACCCGGACGATGACCGATCAGCGCACCGCACCCCGCAATGTCACGTTCGTGCAGGTCGCGATAGCGCTGCAGACGTTGGCCCTGTTCTTCCAGGCGGTCACCGCCGGACTGCTGCTGTCCTCGTCCACCGGGATGCTGCTGCACGACGTGGGCTCGCGGGTGATGTACGGCATGTCGATGCTGTACGTCCTCGCGGCGGTCCTGGCGTGGCGGCGGGGCGGCGCCTCCCCGCGTCCGGTCCTGTACGCGTCGGGATTCCTGGTGCTCGCCTCGGTGCAGGTGGCCGTGGGCATCGCCCATGTGGCCTCGCTGCACGTTCCGTTGGGCATTCTGATGTTCGGGCTGAGTGTGCTGGCGCTGGGGCAGGTGGTGTCGGCGCGGCCGGCCGGGCGCCGGGGCGGCGTGCGGCCGTGACTCCGCAACCCCCCTATGCCCTAAGTCCGTTGCGTGCGCGGCCCCCGGAAGGTCCCCCGGTAGGCGTGGGGTGAGACTCCCAGCACCGCCTGGAAGTGCTGGCGCATCGAGGTTCCCGTACCGAAGCCGGATTCATGGGCGATCCGGTCGACGGGGAGGTCGGTCTCCTCCAGCAACTGCCGTGCCCGGTCAACCCGTTGGAGCGAGAGCCACTGCACCGGGGTGAGGCCGGTCTCCTCGCGGAAGCGGCGGCTGAAGGTGCGGATGCTCATGGAGGCCTCGCAGGCGAGCTCGGCGAGGGTGAGCGGGCGGTCGAGGTGGGCCAGGGCATGGGTGCGGGCGCGGCCGGTGGAGGAGATCTCCGGGGCGGGGACCGGGCGCTGGATGTACTGGGCCTGGCCGCCCTCGCGGTGCGGGGGTACGACGGTGGCACGGGCCACCTCGGCCGCCACGGCCGCCCCGAAGTCGGCGCGGATCATGTGCAGGCAGAGGTCGATGCCGGAGGCGACACCGGCGGAGGTGAGGACTCCGGTGTCGTCGGTGTAGAGGACGTCGGGGTCGAGGTCCACCTCCGGGTACAGCGCGCGGAACTCGTCGCAGGACTTCCAGTGGGTGGTGGCGCGCCGCCCGGCGAGGAGTCCGGCCGCCGCGAGGACGAAGGAGCCGGTGCAGATGGACGCGATCCGGGTGCCGGGGCGGACATGGGCGAGTGCGGCGGCCACTCGGGGGTCGAGGCGGCCCCGTTCCTGGGGGCCGTAGTCCTCCTGGGCAGCGGGTACGACGACGGTGTCCGCGTCCGCGAGCACCTGCGGGCCGTGCGCGACATTGACCGTGATGTCGGTGTCGGTGGCCACCTCGCCCGGCTCGGGCGTACAGGTCACGACCTCGTACAGCAGCTCGCCCGACGCCGACCTGGCCTGCCCGAACAGCCGGTGCACAATGCCGAACTCGATGGGGAGGAGGCCGGGCCGGACGAGGATCGCGACCTTGTGGGGGGCGGGGGCGGCTTCACCCCGGGCGACTTCACCCCGGGCGACTTCACCCCGGGCAGGATCTTCCGGGGCGACTTCGCGCAGCACAGCACTCATGGCCAGATTCTTTCACAGGGTGGCTATCTGGCCGGTGGTCGTCCTGTGCCCGGGTCGCGAAGGATCGTTTCCATGGATACCCACCCCACCACCGGCCCGGCCACCGGCACGGAACGCGGGACGGGGACGGCATGCCCCGCACCCCCGCCCAGCACTGCGCCCCTGCCGGGCAGCACCCCCCACTCCCCGCCCGGCCGAGGGCACCGCGCATGGCTCGTGGCCGCGACCGCCGCACTCGCGATCCTCGTCACCGGATCCTTCTCCACCCTCCCCGGCCTCTTCACCAGCCCGCTGAACGAGGAACTCGGCTGGTCGCACGGCTCGATCAGCTTCGCGGCCTCGGTGAACATGCTGCTGTACGGGCTGACGGCCCCCTTCGCCGCCGCCCTCATGGACCGCTACGGCATCCGGCGGGTGGCCATGACCGCCCTCGTCACGGTCGCCACCGGCGCCCTCCTCACCGCCACCGTCCTGACCGAGCCCTGGCAACTCACCCTGTACTGGGGCCTGCTGGTCGGCCTCGGCACCGGCTCGACGGCGCTGGCGTTCGGGGCGACGGTCACCCAGCGCTGGTTCGTACGCCGCCGCGGCCTGGTCACCGGGCTGCTGGCCTCCGCGAGCGTCCTGGGCCAGATGGCGTTCCTGCCGCTGCTGGCCCGCCTGGTCGACCAGTACACCTGGCGGGCCGCCCTCGTCACGGTCGCGCTGGCCGCGCTGGTCACCGTCCCGCTGCTGCGTCTGGCGCTGCACGACCACCCGTCGGATCTGGGCCTGAAGCCTTACGGTGCAAGGGAGTTCGTCCCGAAGCCCGCTCCGGTGCCGGGTGCCGCCCGCCGCACTCTGCGTACCCTGCGCCGGACCTCCCGCACCGGCCCGTTCTGGCTCCTCGCGGGCGCCTTCGCGGTCTGCGGCGCGTCCACCAACGGCATCCTGTGGACCCACTTCACCCCCGCCGCCCACGACCACGGCATGCCCGCCACCACCGCCTCGTCCCTCCTCGCGCTGATCGGCGTCTTCAACGTGGCAGGCACCATCGCCTCCGGCTGGCTCACCGACCGGGGCTCCCCGCGCCGCCTGCTCGCCGTCTACTTCGCCCTGCGCGGCGCCCTGCTGCTCACCCTCCCCCTGATCCTGACCGCCACCACCAGCCCCTCCCTGCTCGCCTTCGTCGTCCTGTTCGGCCTGCTCGACCTGGCGACGGTGCCGCCGGTACTGGAGCTGTGCCGGGAGTACTACGGCGACGACAGCGCCATCGTCTTCGGCTGGATCAACACCGCCCACCAGGTCGGCGCCGCCACCACCGCACTCCTGGGCGGCGCGGTGCGGGACACGTTCGGCTCGTACGACCTGGTCTGGACGGCGACGGGAACGCTGTGCGCCGCGGCGGCACTGATGTCACTGGCGATGCGGGCCGCTCCGCGACAGGGCCGCCCCCTCCCGGACCGCCGCCTCCCGGACCGCCGCCTCAGGCGACAGCGCCGCGGATCGGCGCCCAGGTGGCGCCGGTGAGTGCGGCCACCGCCTGCTGCTCGGTGAGCGGCGGGGCCTGCCGGGTCGCCTTCGGCATGTTCCCGTCGTCGCCGCCGCCGGTGCTGTTCCACTGCACCATCCGGAGTTCCGCACCGGTCTTCTTCATGGTCACCGTCACCGTCCAGCGGTGGGCGGTGTCCTGCCGGACCGGCCGGCCGGCCGCGGTCTGCTCGTACATCACCATGGCTCCGCCGGGAATCTCGGCGCTGTCCGGCAGCTCGCTCAGCCGGCATGTGTCACCCTCGGCGCGTGCGGGGGTCTGCTCGCAGCTCAGCCCGGCTCCGTCCTGGAGCGGCAGCTTGAGGCGCATGGCGGAGACGCCCACATAGGCGGCGCCGTGCCCATCGTCGACGACCATTCCGCCGTTGGCGACCATCCCGGCGGACGGGTCAAAGGGGTTGTTGCTCTGCCCGCTCCTCTTGCTGAACCTGGCCCCGGGGAACGTCTTCTCCACCGCCTGCGTCATCTGGTCACCGGAGATCGCGGACCGGGGCGCCGCCAGCGCCACCATCTCCAGGTCGGACCCGCCGGACCGGGTCCCGGCGAGCGCGCCGGGGAGCACCAGGGCGGCCGCCGCGACCACGGCGCAGGCGCCGGCTCCGGCCGCCAGGATCCGGGTGTTGCGCCGGCGCCGTTGGATCCGGCCGCGCTCGACGGCGCCGCTCATGAGCGAGCTGACATCGGGCTCGACGGAGCCGGTCGTACGGTCCAGGGCATGTGCGAGGTCTGCTTCGAACGGCATGCTGATATCGCCTTCTGGGTCGTGTTCCTGGTTGTTTTCGTGGTCGTGCTTCTTGGTCGCTCAGTGCGGAACGAGATCGGACAGGCTGTCGCCGAGCAGGGCGCGCATCCTGCCGAGTGCCCGGGTGCCCCGGGAGCGGACCGCGCTGCTGCTCAGCCTGAGCATGTGGGCGGTCTCCTCGATGCTGTGGCCGTCCCAGTAGCGCAGCAGCAGTACCGCCCGGTCGCGGGGCGGCAGTTGACCGAGCGCATCGAGCAGTGTGAGCCGCAGTGCGGCGTCGGGGACGGCGGCCACACTGTCGGGCATGTTCCCGGTCGGCCGCTCGCCGGTGCTGCTGCGACGCCGCATGCTGAGGAAGGTCCGTACGAGAACGGTCTGGGCGTACGCCGCCGGGCTCTTCGCCGAGGCCACCCGCTTCCAGTGCACATAGACCCTGCTGAGGGTCTCCTGGACCAGGTCCTCGGCGAGATGCGTGTCCCCCGCCGCCAGTGCGTACGCCGACCGGTAGAGCGGCTTCGCTCTCGTCGCCACGAACTCCAGGTACGCGTCCTCCTGTGCTGACTTCACTCGGTCCCCGCCTGTTCGCTTGCTTCGTGATCCCCGTGCATACCCCTGATGACTACGCGACCGGCCAGGATGTCGCGCGGGCGGGCGAACTTTCTTCCGTCCCGCACGGTCCGGACACCTGGAGCCTCGTCGAGCGGGTTCGCGCCACGGGCATCACCACTGGTCGCTCCGGCCACGCCGGTCCCCGTGGCACCTCCCCCCGGTATCCCGTGCTTCCGAGGGAATGTCAGGATCGATGCCGCGTGGGGCACTTCGCCCGTACACGCGACGCACCACAGGCAGCAAGCAGAGGGAGCCCCCACCCATGACCCCGAGCCCGACCTCCACCCCCACCTCCGCCCAGGCCCCCACCCTGACCCCGGAAGTCCGCGCCCGGATCGAGGCGCCGAACTTCTGGTACGTCGCCACGGTCGACGCCGACGGCGCGCCGCACGTCACACCGATGTGGCTGGACCTCGAAGGCGAGCACCTGCTCTTCAACACCTCGGTGGGCCGCATCAAGGAGCGCAACCTGCGCCGCGACCCCCGCCTCTACCTCTCGCACGCCGACGCGGAGAACCCGTACGACCGGATCCAGATCCGGGGCCGCGCCGTCGGCTTCGTGGAGGGCCCGGAGGCGGAGCTGACGATGGACCGCCTGGCGAAGAAGTACACCGGGGCGGACCACTACGAGTGGACGGTGCCGGGTGAGCGCCGGGTCACCGTGCTGATCGAGCCGTCGCAGATCCGCCACATCGTGGGCGTGGAGGCGTTCCCGGCGGGAGTGATCCCTCCGGCGCAGTAGCCGGGGCCTCTTTCCCCCTTCAGACCTGTGTGACGGTGTCGGCCGGGTTCGACAGGACACCGACCAGGCGGTCGCTGAACCTCTCGGGCGGCTGGGCGGCGCCCTGCGCGCGGTAGGCGCGTACGGCGGGGTCCGTGAGGGTGAGGGTGAGGGTCGGGCAGGCGTCGGCCGGGGCGTCGCCCTCCTCGGGTGAGCAGGCGATCACATCGAGCGGGTCGAGGCCGGGGCAGATGGCCCCGGAGGGGACCTCCACCTTCAGCAACAGGCGTTCGCCCGGGGCGACGTGATGCACTCCGGAGGCCGGCGCCCCGACCGGCTTCCGCTCCGGACCCTCCTCGACGACCGTCACATCCAGCCCACTTGCCGAGGCGCTCCGCCCCGCACCCCAGGGCGAGACCACATCGACAGTGCCCCGGCCGGCGAAGAGCGGAGCCGCCAGTCGCAGCGTGCGCTGCCCGGCACTGACGGCCGCGTACACCGTGAGGGAAAAGCCCTGGTCGCCCGGGGGGAGGGTGGCCTTGGGGCCGGGGCCGTTCGTCTCCCAGCCCAGAACGGTCAGTCCGGGGTCCTTCGCACGCTCCCCCGCCCCGCGTACGGCGGGCCGGGCATCCCCCTGCTTGCCGCACTGCATGAGTCTGGCCGTCACCCCGCCCGCGAGTTTCCGGTCGGGGTGCGGTGTGGCGGACGGCAGGCCGGGCTCGGCTCCGGCGCTGCCGGAGTGGTCCGGCCGCCCGCCGAAGGAGCCCAGCCCGACCAGCGTCAGCAGCACCGCCGTGAGGACTGTCAGGGTCAGCCAGGACCGCAGACTCAGACCCCAGAACTGTCGTGACACCGATCCCCCTGCTCGCGCCTGCTCGCGCCTGCTTGTTCCCTCGTGTTCGATTCTCGGGATTGTGCCAGAGGGGGCCGCCCCGCGGACGCGGGGGCGTGCTGCGGCCTGCGGGTCCGGGACTCCGGGACTCCGGGACTCCGGGACTTCACGTCAGCCCGTGAATCCCCCCTCGCTCAGCGCCTTCTCGATGCGCGCCCGGTGCTGTGCCTCCCAGTCGTCCAGGGATTCGGACGCCTCCTTCGCGAGTTTGGCGCGGGCGTCGCGGAGGGTCTGCTCCTGGCGGGCGGCAGGGGTGACCACGATGCCTTCCTCGTCGGCGACCACGAGGTCACCGGGGTTCACCAGGACGCCACCGCAGCGGACTTCGGTGCCCAGCGCGCCGATGGCCTTCTTGGTGCCGGGGATGGGGATGACACCTCGGGCGAAGACGGGGAAGCCTGCCTCGCGGACCTCGGCGAGGTCGCGGATGACGCCGTCGACGACGAAGGCGGCGATGCCCCTGCGCCGGGCGACGGCGCAGACGTTGCCGCCGGCCAGGGCGTGGTCGAGGTCGCCGGACTGGACGACGACCACGGAGCCGGGCTCGGCGCGGTAGAGGGCCGCGTGCAGCATCAGGTTGTCGCCGGGCGGGCACCGCACGGTGTACGCCGGTCCCGCGACGCGCGGTGTCGGGGCCCACAGCGGGCGGATGCCGATGTCCATGACCTGCTCGCGGCCGAGGAGGTCGGCGAGGGTCATCGGAGGGATGTCCCTGAAGGCGTCTTCGGGGTGGTTCATGGGTGCCTGCCCTTCGTACGGGTACGTGGCGGCACACGGCCCGGCGTACGCGGTGCCGTACGCCGGGCCGTGCGACCGGCTGCCGGAACTGGACGGTAGCCGGTCGGAGTTCACCCACTTCGAGGGGCCCCGGGGGCGGTACGCGCTACTCGGCGGCCGCCCTGTGGGTCGTCATCCGTACCGCCTCCACTCCGCTGTCGTTGTGGCGGATCGCCCAGTTCTCCAGGGTGGTGCGGCAGGCGTGGTCGAGGTGCTGGGTGGCGGTGAGGTCGAGCTCTATGGGGCGGTCCTTGGGGAGGGCTTCCAGGGTTTCCAGGAGGCGGGGGAGGCGGAGGAAGGTGGCGTTGCCGGTGAGCGTGATGATGAGGCGACCGTCGGTCAACTCGCTGACCGAGACCTTGGCCTGGGAGGTCTCCCAGGCGGACTTGGCGACCGCGAGGGCGATCCCGATGAGGACGCCTTCGAACATGTTGGTGAGAAGGATGGCGATCGCGGTGGTGAGGAGGACGACGGCTTCGCCCCGGTGGGCGCGGGCGAGGGGGAGGAGATCGCGCACGGGGAGGAGTTTGAAGCCGGCGTGGATCAGGACGCCCGCGAGGGCGGCGAGCGGGATGAGGCCGAGGGCGGCGGGGAGCAGGACCACGAAGAGGAGCAGCCAGCCGCCGTGGGCTATGCGGGAGAGGGGCGTGCGGGCGCCTGCCTGGACGTTGGCGGAACTACGGACGATGACGGCGGTCATCGGAAGTGCGCCGAGTACGCCGCAGACGGTGTTGCCGACGCCCTGGGCGACGAGTTCCTTGTCGTAGTGGGTGCGCGGACCGTCGTGCATGCGGTCCACCGCGGCCGCGCTGAACAGGGATTCGGCGGAGGCGATGAGGGTGAAGGCGAGGACCGTGCCGAGGACGGCGAGGCTGCCGAGGGCGGCCAGGTCGGATGCGCCGGGGGGCTGGATGGCGTCGGCCAGGCCTCGTACCGTCACCGTTTCGAGGTCCAGGGAGAGGGCTGCCGTGGCGAGGGTGGCCAGGGCGACGGCGGCCAGTGGGGCGGGGACGACGCGAATCCTCGCGGGGAGTTTGGGCCACAGGACGAGCACCGCGACGGTGCCGAGGCCGAGGGCGGCCGCGGTCAGGGCGCCGGGGGTGGTGAAGGTGTCGGCGGCGAGGCCCGGGAGGCCGGTGAGTTTGGCGGTGCCGGAGAGAGGCTGGTCGGCGCCGGTCATGCTGTAGAGCTGGCCGAGGATGAGCACCAGGCCGATGCCTGCGAGCATGCCCTGGACGACGGACACCGATATCGCACGGAACCAGCGTCCGCAGCGCAGCAGCCCGAGGGTCACCTGGAGCAGTCCGGTGAGCAGCACGATCGCGCCGAGCATGCCGAGCCCGAACTCCCGTACCGCCTCGAAGACGAGCACGGTGAGCCCGGCTGCCGGACCGCTGACCTGGAGGGAGCTGCCGGGCAGGAAGCCGACGACCAGGCCGCCGACGATGCCGGTGACCAGGCCCAGTTCGGCGGGGACGCCGGAGGCGACGGCCACGCCGACGCACAGCGGCAGCGCGACCAGGAAGACGACCAGGGAGGCGAGGAGGTCCTGGCGCAGGACGCCGGGTTCGCGCAGGGCGCGGAAGGGGGCGAGGAAGGTGTGCATGGGTGCCATGGGGGCGGGGGTCCTGTCATGAGGAGCGGGCCGGTCGGTGGGGCGCGGCGGCGTTCTCACAGAGGGCCGAAGGCGGGAGCCTGGCCGGGGTGCCGGGGTTGGCTCCGGTGCTGGTTCAGGTGCGAGGGCTGGTACCGGTGTGCGGTGACCGTGCCGGTGTGGACCTCGTAGTACCAGGCGTGCAGGGTGAGGGTGTTCCCGGCGAGGCGTTCCTGGACGCAGGGGTACGCGCGCAGGCGCTCCACCTGGGCGAGGACGTGGGCCTGGACGGCTTCCGCGACGTCCGCGGTGGCGGGCGCCACGGAACGTACCGCCGCGTCGGGCGCCACCGAGTGCTCCAGCCAGTCCCGTACGGCCGGTACGGCGGACAGGTCCTCGCCGCGTACGAGGGCGCCGACCGCCCCGCAGTGGGAGTGGCCGCAGACCACGATGTCGCGGACGCCGAGCACCCGGACCGCGTACTCGATGGTGGCGGCCTCGCTCTGCGGGGGCCGCGGGGATGCGGTGGCGGGGTAGGGCGGGACCACATTGCCCGCCGTACGGAGTTCGAAGAGTTCGCCGGGGCGGGCTCCGGTGATGAGGGCGGGTACGACGCGTGAGTCGGAGCACGTGACGAAGAGGGCTTCGGGCGACTGCCCGGCCCGCAGGGCCTCGAAGGCCGCGGTGTTCCGGGGGTCCGCCACATGAGTGGTGGCGAACGAACGGGCGTGGTCGATCAGGGTTTTCACGGTGGCCTGCCTCCTGCGTCCTCGCCGTGGGGGCGGACGCGGTGTGGTCGGGTCGGTGGTCATCGAGGGTTCTGGGGGCGGTACGGGGGCTGCGCGCGGCAGCCGCTCGGTCACGCTCCCGGAAACAGCTTGCAGGGCTGTCGTGACCCCTACTTTGCCATCTCATTAACCTCTGATGACAGAGCAAATTCCTGCCAAACAATGAGTAATTCCCGCCCCTGAACTGGGATTTGATCGAATTCTCAACCGTTGTTCAGATATGCGTTTGCCTTTTTCGTGAAGCACGGGGACACATTCCGTACACCTCTTCGGAATTCCGGGACAACCTCACCGGACGTCGAACAACGGGCTCGCGCCGTCCGGGGAGGCAGCGAAGTTACCTACAGGTATGCGTCGACTCTTCACGCCCGTAGCGGTAGAACTCCCTCCTCTTCCCCATGAGAGTGAGGAACCTCGCATGAGCGGATTGATCACGCACACCACTCACATCACCCAGACCACTCCTCCCACCCAGTCCTCCGAATCCACCCAACCCCCCACAACCACACCGACCCCACACGTGTCGCGCCGTCGCCTCCTCACAGGTACCGGCGCGCTCCTCGGAGCCGTCACCCTGTCCGGCCCCCTCTCCGCGACGGCGGCCCGGGCGGCCGTCGCCGCGCCCGGGGTGCTGTTGGCGGGCGAACGGATCCCCGTCCTCGTCATCGGCACCGGGTACGGCGGCTCCGTCGCGGCCCTGCGGATGGCCCGCGCCGGGATCACCGTCCACATGGTGGAGATGGGCGGGGCCTGGGACACCCCCGGGTCCGACGGCAAGATCTTCGCCAACACCACCACTCCCGACCACCGTTCCTTCTGGCTGCGCACCAGGACCAAGCAGCCCCTCAGCAACTTCCTCGGCTTCCCCCTCGACAAGGACGTGCCGAAGCACACCGGGATCCTGGACGCCGAGGACTTCAGCGGCATCACCGTCTACCAGGGGCGCGGCGTCGGCGGCGGCTCACTGGTCAACGGCGGCATGGCCGTGACCCCCCGCCGGGAGAGATTCGGCGCCGTACTCCCGTCGGTGAACGCCGACGAGATGTACGGCACGTACTACCCACGGGCGAACGCCGGCCTCGGCGTCACCAATGTCGACCCCGCCTGGTGGGAGTCGGCCGACTGCTACCAGTACGCGCGGGTGGGCCGCAAGCACGCCCAGCGCTCCGGGTTCCCCTTCGTCTTCGTACCGAACGTGTACGACTGGGACTACATGAAGCGGGAGATGGCGGGCGAGGTGCCGCGCTCGGCGCTGGCGGGCGAGGTGCTGTACGGCAACAACTACGGCAAGAAGTCCCTCCAGAAGACCTATCTCGCGGCGGCCCGCGAGACCGGCCGGGTCGTCATCTCGCCACTTCACAGGGTGACGTCGGTCCGCCCGGCGACCGAGGGCACCGGCTACACCGTCGTCATCGAGCAGCTCGACACCACGGGCACGGTCATCGGCACGAAGACCGTGACGTCCGAGCGGGTGTTCTTCGCGGCGGGCAGCGTCGGCACCTCGAAACTCCTGACCCGGCTGAAGGCCACCGGCGCACTCCCCCGCCTCAACGACGAGATCGGCAAGGGCTGGGGCGACAACGGCAACATCATGTGCGGGCGCGCCAACCACATGTGGGACGCCACCGGCAAGCTCCAGGCGTCCATGCCCACCGCCGCCATCGACAACTGGGAGGCGGGCGGCGCGTTCGCCGAGGTCGCCCCGCTGCCCACCGGCATCGAGACCTACGCCTCCCTCTACCTGTCCATCACCAACAACCCGAACCGCGCCCAGTTCAGCTGGAACGCGGCGGCGAACCAGGTCGACCTGAACTGGCAGCGCGCCTGGAAACAACCCGGCATCGACGCCGCCCGCACCATCTTCGACAAGATCAACAAGAAGGAGGGCACGATCTACCGCACCGACCTCTTCGGCACCTACAAGATCTGGGGCGACCACCTCACCTACCACCCCCTCGGCGGCGCGGTCCTCAACAAGGCCACCGACAACTACGGCCGCCTGCACGGCCACCCGGGCCTCTATGTGATGGACGGCTCCCTCATCCCCGGCAACGCGGGGGTCAACCCGTTCGTCACCATCACGGCCCTCGCCGAACGCAACATCGAGCGGATCCTCGCAGAGGACCTGTAGCGCGTACGGCGACGCCGCTGACCCTCCGCACCGGGTCGGGCGGGCACCGCGTCCCTGGATCCCTGGGGTTCGACCACCCTCTCCGAGGTCCGTGAGCTGGGCTCTTCGCCTCGAACCTCTAGAGTGATTGAGCCCCCGCACGCGCTCGCGGGGACCGATCGACTCGACCCGAGGAGCAAACGTGACCGACCCCGCGTCCCTTTCCGTGCAGCAGGAGATCGCCCGGGATCTCCAGGTGGGCGAGTCCTTCGACGTACAGCAGGAGATCGAGCGCCGGGTGGCGTTTCTCGCCGAGCGCCTGACCTCCACGGACCGGCGGTCGCTGGTGCTGGGGATCAGCGGCGGGGTGGACTCGAC
The DNA here is from genome assembly GCF_044454195.1 of Streptomyces sp. NPDC051561. Taxonomy (NCBI): domain Bacteria; kingdom Bacillati; phylum Actinomycetota; class Actinomycetes; order Kitasatosporales; family Streptomycetaceae; genus Streptomyces; species Streptomyces sp. NPDC051561. The sequence goes on from NZ_JBITDM010000001.1 coordinate 691,903, forward strand.
GACCGCGGGCCGGCTGTGTCAGCTGGCGGTGGAGCGGGTGCGGGCGGCCGGTGGGGACGCGACGTTCTATGCGATGCGGCTGCCGTACGGGACGCAGGCGGACGAGAAGGACGCGCAGTTGGCGCTGGACTTCATCCAGGCCGACACGGTGCTGACGGTCGATGTGAAGCGGGCCAGTGATGCGGCGATGGAGGCCGTGGTGGCGGGCGGCACGGTCTTCCGCGACGCGCACCACCAGGACTTCGTGCACGGCAACATCAAGGCCAGGCAGCGCATGATCGCCCAGTACGCGGTGGGCGGCGCGTACGACGGGCTGGTGGTCGGCACCGACCACGCGGCGGAGGCGGTCTCCGGGTTCTTCACCAAGTTCGGCGACGGCGCGGCCGACGTCGTACCGCTCACCGGTCTCAACAAGCGCCGGGTGCGCGCCGTCGGGCAGGCGCTGGGCGCCCCGGCCGAGCTGGTGCAGAAGCCGCCGACCGCCGACCTCGAAACGCTGGACCCGGGCAAGCTGGACGAGGACTCGCTCGGTGTCACGTACGACGACATCGACGACTTCCTGGAGTGCAAGCCGGTCTCCGAGGAAGCGTTCGCGACCATCGTCCGGCGCTACCGCCTCACCGACCACAAGCGTCAGTTGCCGACCGCTCCGTGATACCGGCAGGCCCGGGACACCGGACTTCGAGGCCCCCAGGTGGGACCCCGGGTGCGAGCACTCCCGCACACCGGCTACTCTGAACCCCGTCGACACGGATCGAGGCCGGACGCGGTAACGCGACCGTCCCGCCGCCCTGGGAAAAGAGCCTCTCCGTATCGACCAAGAGCCCGGCATCAGCCCACCACCACCCTGATGCCGGGCTCGCCCCTTTCCCGAGCCTGTGTCTCAGCCCAGCCGGATCACGTTCCAGGACAGCGGTTCCAGTACGGCGGTCAGGACGCCGTCCGTGAGGGTGGTGGTCCGGACGGGGTGCGGGGCGACGCGCTCGGGGTCGGCCAGGGTGTTGCGGGCCTCGGGGTCCTCGTCGGCGAGTGCGGTGTGCTCGACGACGGTGGTCAACTCCAGCCCGTGCAGGGCGACTTCCAGGGGCAGCGGCTGGTGCCGGCCACGGTTGACGGCGAAGACGGTGACCGTGCCGTCGTCGCCGCGTACCGCCGTGGAGTGCAGCAGCGGTACCTCGCCGTAGGCCTTCGTCGGGTACGTCGGCGAGTCGGGGCGTACGTCGAGGACCTGGCCGCGGCCGTGCCGGGCGGCCTGGGCGAAGGGGAAGAAGGTGGTCTGGCGCCAGGCGGGACCGCCCGGCTCGGTCATGATCGGCGCGATGACGTTGACCAGCTGGGCGAGGCAGGCGACGGTCACCCGGTCGGCGTGCCGGAGCAGGGCGATCAGCAGCGAGCCGAAGACCACGGCATCGGTGACGGAGTAGTTGTCCTCCAGGAGCCGGGGGGCCTCCGGCCAGTCGAGGGGGGCCGCCGCGCTCTCCTCGGCGAAGCGGCGCTGGTACCAGACGTTCCACTCGTCGAAGCTCAGCTGGATCTTCTTGGTGGACTTCAGCCGGGCGCCCACGTGGTCGCAGGTCGCCACGACCGACTCGATGAAGGCCTCCATGTCGACGGCGGAGGCGAGGAAGGAGTCGCGGTCGCCGTCGATCTCCTCGTAGTAGGCGTGCAGCGAGATGTGGTCGACCAGGTCGTAGGTCTCCGCGAGGACGGTGGCCTCCCAGGCGGCGAAGGTCTCCATGGCCCGGCTGGAGCTGCCGCAGGCGACGAGTTCGACGCCGGGGTCGATCTGGCGCATGGCGCGGGCGGTCTCGGCGGCCAGGCGGCCGTACTCCTCGGCGGTCTTGTGGCCGGTCTGCCAGGGGCCGTCCATCTCGTTGCCCAGGCACCACAGGCGTATCCCGAAGGGTTCCTTGTCGCCGTGGGCGATGCGGCGCTCGGAGAGTTCGGTGCCGGCCGGGTGGTTGGCGTACTCCTGCAGTTCGAGGGCCTCGGCGACACCCCGGGTGCCGAGGTTGACGGCCATCATGGGCTCGGCCTCGGGGCCGGCCTTGCGGAGGAAACCGAGGTACTCGGAGAGGCCGAAGCGGTTGGTCTCGGTGGAGCGCCAGGCGAGGTCGAGGCGGCGGGGGCGCTGCTCGGCGGGGCCGACGCTGTCCTCCCACTTGTAGCCGGAGACGAAGTTGCCGCCGGGATAGCGGATGGTGGTGGCGCCGAGTTCGCGCACCAGGTCCAGGACGTCACCGCGCAGACCCTCGTCGTCGGCGGTGGGGTGGCCGGGCTCATAGATGCCGGTGTAGACGCAGCGGCCGAGGTGCTCGACGAAGGAGCCGTACAGGCGGGGGCTGACCGGGCCGACGGTGAAGGCGGGGTCGAGGGCGAAGCGGGCGGGACGGTGGCTCATCGGGCGTACCTTTCAACACTCATGACGTCTCCCTCACCACTCTTGTGGAGAGGGGGAGTTACTGTCCGGCCAGGCCCGTGTGGGCGATTCCGCGCACGATCTGGCGCTGGAAGAGGGCGAAGACGACGAGCAGCGGGAGGCCCGCGATGACGACGGACGCCATCATCTGGGCGTACCGCACGCCGTAGCTGGACTGGACGTTGACCAGGCCGACGGGCAGCGTCATGCCGGCCGGGTCGGTGGTCACCAGGAACGGCCAGAGGAAGTTGTTCCAGGTGGAGATGAAGGTGAAGATCGCGACGGCGGCGAGGACGGGCCGGGAGAGCGGCATCACGATGGTCCAGAAGACCCGCCAGCGTCCGGCGCCGTCGACGAAGGCGGCCTCCTCCAGCTCGCGCGGCACCCCTTCGAAGAACTTGACCAGGATGAAGACCATCGCGGGGACGGCGACCTGCGGCAGGATCACCCCCCAGTAGGTGTCGACCAGGCCGAGCGCGACCATCTCGGCGAAGAGCGGGGCGATCAGTACCTGTGGCGGCACCATGATCCCGGCCAGGACCAGCCCGTACAGCACCTTCTTGCCCCGGAAGTCGGTGCGGGCGAATCCATAGGCCGCCATGGCGCAGAGCACCACGGTCAGGACGGTGGTGACGAGGGAGATGTACGCCGAGTTGAACATCCACCGGCCGAGGTCGCCGGACTGCCACACCTGCCGGTACGCGTCGAAGGTGACGGTCGACCCGATCCATTCCAGCGGGGTCCTCGTCGTCTCCCCCTCGGGCTTGAGGGAGGTGGCGACGGCCCAGGCGAGCGGCAGGACCCATACGACGACGAGACCGAGGGCGACGACCAGGAGAGCGGTGCGGCCGGGGGTGGGGCGGGGGCGGCGGCCCGTGTCCCCGTTTCGCCTTACTGCTGCGGTGCTCATCGGGCGCTCTCCTCGCGGTTGCGCCGGGACAGCCGCAGCTGCACCAGGGAGACGATCAGGATCAGGGCGAAGAAGAGGTACGAGACGGCGGAGGCGTAGCCGATGCGGTAGCCGGCGAACCCGGCTTCGTACACGTACTGGAGGATCGGCCGGGTGGATTCGTCGGGGCCGCCGCCCGTCATGATGTAGATCTGGTCGAAGATCTTCAGCGAGGCCAGTACCTGGAGCACGACGACCACGCCGGTGGTGCGGCGCAGCAGGGGCAGGGTGAGGTGACGCAGTCGCTGCCAGGCCCCGGCGCCGTCGAGTTCGGCGGCTTCGTACAGGTGCTGCGGTACGGCCTGGAGCGCGGCCAGGTAGAGCAGGAAGTTGAAGCCGACCGTCCACCAGACCGTGGTCAGCACGATGGAGAGCATCGCGTAGCGCTCGTCGGTGAGCCAGCCGATCCCGGGGTGCAGCCCGACCGCCGCGAGCGCCTGGTCGGCGAACCCGAAGTCGGACGGGAAGATCACCCACATGAACAGCAGCCCGACCACCCCGGAGGGCAGCAGGAACGGCGCGAACCAGCTCAGCCGCCACAGCCACTGCACGCACCGCAACTGGTGCGCGAGCAGGGCCAGCACCAGGCCGGCCAGGACGAGCGGCACGGTCGACAGGACGGTGAACCAGAGCGTGTTCCAGAGCGACGCCCAGACGTCCGGGTCGCCCAGCGCCTCCGCGTAGTTGTCGAGCCCGACGAACTCCGCCCCCGCGCCGGTGATGTTCTCGCTGCGCACGCTCATGCCGAGCCCGGAGATCAGGGGCCACAGGAGGAAGAGCGCGTACATGAGCAGGAAGGGGGCGACGAAGACCAGTCCGTGCTCGGACCAGTGGCGCCGTACGCGCACGGAGCCGTCGGCCGAGGCAACTGCATTTTCCACGACGGGAGTTGCTCCGACCGCCGGGGTGTGGGTCGCGGTCACGCGGACGCACCTCCGAAGGGGTTGCGGGTGTCGAGGAGGGCCCGCAGCCGGGCCTTGGCCTCGGTGAGCGCGTTCTGCGGGGTGCGGGAGCCGGTCAGTACGCCGGAGAAGACGGCGCCCAGCTCGATCCACATCGACGAGGCGGACCCGGCGAACCAGGCGGGCTCGTCCAGCACCACGTCGTCGATCACCGACCGGTACTGCGACTGCGGGGTGAGCTTCAGGTACTCGGGGTCCTTGAGGGTCGGCAGATACGCGGGTACGTGGCCGCCCTTGGCCCAGTCGACGCTGCGCTTCAGCATCCAGGCGACGAAGGCGTGCGCGGCCCGGTTGCTCTCGCCGCCCCGGTCCTGCTGGTGCGGGAGGACGAAGGAGTGACAGTCGGCCTGGACGGTGGGCCGCCCGAAGAGATTGGGCACCCGGGCCACCGAGAAGGGGAGCCCGGTCGCCAGGAAGGAACTGATCTCCCACTCCCCGTTGAGGTGGAAGCCGGTCCTGCCGTTGTTGAAGACGCCGACCGAGCCGGGATAGTCGACCCGGCGGACCGCCAGCCCCTCGGCGACGAGCATCCGCATGTAGTCCAGGGCGAGGAGCGCCTTGGTGTCGTCGAGGGCGATGGTCCTGCCGTCGGTGGAGAGCACGGTGCCGCCGGTCTGCGAGTAGAAGGTGGAGAAGAGCCGCCAGGGGCCGATCACTCCGGGTCCGAGGGTCTCCGTCACCAGCGCGGGCTGCCCGGTGACCTTCTTCACCGCGCGCAGCGCCTCGGTGAACTCCTCCGCCCCTTCGATGGGCCGGAGCCTTCCGCCCCCGTCCAGCAGCCCGGCCTTCTCGCAGATCCCGGTGTGGAAGAAGAGAACCATGGGGTGGGTGTCGAACGGGATGGCGTACTGCTTCCCTCCGACCGCCCCGCGCCGGAAGATCCCCTCCGGGAAGTCCCCCGCCCGTACCCCGAACTCCCCCAGCAGATCCAGGTCGAACGGGTCCAGCAGCCGCCCGGGCGCGAACCCCGCCAGCCGTGCCAGGTGCAGTGCGGCCACCTCGGGGGCCCGGCCGCCGGCACCCGCGAGGGCGAGCTTGGTGTAGTACGGCGCTCCCCACTGGAGGGTGGCGGCCTCCAGGCCGATCTGCGGGTGCGCGGCGCGGAAGGCCTCCAGCATGCCCTGCATGTTGATGCCGTCGCCGCCGCCGAAAAGATGCCAGAAACGCACCCCGGTCCTTCCGGCACCCGCCGCCTGCGGTGCGGCGCACCCGGCGGTACCGGCCGCGAGTGCGCCGGTGGCGGCGACGGTGCCCACGGCGCCGAGCCGGCCCATCGTGGTGAGCACGGTCCTGCGGCTCGGGGAGGAAGTTCGTCCCATGCCCCACCCCTCATGTTCGCTGTGTTCGACGTGTTCGACGCGTTCGCTGCGTTCGATATTTCGAATGATGATCGTGACTTCGAACGGGACCGTAGATTCGAACCGTGGGTGCGTCAATGAGTCGCACAGAGATCCTCTGAAATACCGATCAAGGTTCGAAATCCCGTACACCCAAGGGCAGTTCAGGCCCACACGTCCGACCGGCCGGACACCCCTCCACCCCACGGGCGTCCGGTCGGCCGAACGAGCAGCATCGGTCAGCGCAGCCTGCCCGCTCCCGCCTCCTTGCCGAGCAGCTTCGGCAGCGCGCGCGGGTGGTCGACGCGGGTGCGGAGGGTCGGGGTCCAGCCCGCGTCGGCGCGCAGCACGTCGTCCGGGTTCCGGGCGTTGTGCGCCGCGATCAGATCCACGCCCCGGCCGTTGACGTAGTTCCCCACGGCCGTCACCGGAGCGTCCTTCCACTTCTTCAGCACGGCGCCCGGGGTGACCGTGGCGGGCAGCGTGAAGGCGTTCTTCTCCGCGTACAGCCGCGACTCCTGGCCGATGCCGAAGGTGTAGGCGTAGGGCTGGCCGGGGGTGACGGTGAAGTGGTTGTTGTACGCGTCGACCTGCCCGAAGCGGACGCGCGGGGCGCGCTCCACGATGCCCGTGAAGCGGTTGTGGTGCAGGGTGACCTTCAGCTTCCCGGCGTCCGTGCCGGCCGCGCTGTCGCTGTTGCCGATCATCAACGTCTTGTCGTGGTCGGCGAAGACGTTCCAGGAGGCGGTGACGTGGTCGGCGCCCCGGACGATGTCGAGTTCGCCGTCGTGCCGCTGGTAGAGCTCCCCGTAGTGGCGGGGCAGGGAACTGTCCGGGTGGGCGCCGTCGGTGAAGGTGTTGTGATCGATCCAGACGTGCGTGGAGCCGTACACGACCATCGAGTCGTACTCGGAGTTCCAGGCGCCCGTCGCGCCGTCGGTCGGATCCCACTGCGGGAAGCAGTCGAGGGGGCTCTCGACGGTGAGGTTGCGGACGATGACGTTGTCGACACCCTGGATCTGCAGGCTGCCGCCGGTGATGCCCGCGTCGTGTCCGACGCCGATGAGGGTGGTGTTGGCGGGGACATACGCCTTGATGGCTTTCGACTGCTTGGCCGCGGAGGCGGCGCGGGCGTCTTCGAGCGGACCGGTGACCTCCTTCTCGTAGCCCCACACCTGGGGGTCGTAGGCGGCGAGGTAGGCGTTGAAGTCGTAGCCAGGGGCTTCGAAGGCGGAGCAGCCGGAGGCGGTCGCGTCGAGGTTGCCGCGGACCTTGACGACCCTGGGGGCGGTGCCGGGGGCGGCGAGGGCCGCACGGAGCTCCTCCCAGGTGGAGACCGTGTAGGTGTGCGCGGCGGCGGCACGGGAGCCGCCGGTGGTGCCGGGGCCCTCGGACGCCCAGCCGTCGCCGGCGGGAAGGGCCTGGCGGGCGGGGTCGCGGGGGTGGGAGTGGTGCGGGTGGGCCTGGGCCGTTGCGGTGGTGGCGAGAGCGGTGAGGGTGGCGCAGGAGGTCAGAGCGAGTGCGGTGGCGAGAGTGCGGGTGCGGGTTCGCATGGGTACTCCTGGTGTGGGTGGTGGGCGGGGGGAGTGCTTTACGGAGCCGGCCAGGTGATCCACTCGTCGGGGACCGGGCCGTTCAGGCGGCGCAGGTGGCGCGGGTGCAGGGCGCCGGAATCGCGCAGACCGGTGGCGACCATGCGGGCCACCTCGATGGCGCCGCGCGGGCGGAAGTGGGTGTTGTCCTTCGCTCCGTCGGGGTAGTTGGGGTGCTCGCCGGGCTCCAGCCAGTTGAAGTACGACTTGAGCGGTTCGGCCCCCACCGCCTGCCAGCGCGTGAGCGAGGTCGCCTGTACGTCGACGAGCGGCACCGGGGCCTCGGCGGCGAGCGCCCGCACGGCTGCCGGGTAGTCGCCGTGGGTCGGGACGGCGTTGCCCGCGGCGTCGAACTTGCGGCGCTCCACCGAGGTGAGGAGCACCGGTCGGGCCCCGCGCGTCCGCGCGCCGTCGAGGTACTGGCGCAGGTAGTGCCGGTACGTGGTCCAGGGCTCGGTGTAGCGGGTGGGGTCGGCGGCCTTCGAGTCGTTGTGCCCGAACTGAACGAGGAGAAGGTCCCCGGGCCGGAGCAGGGGGAGGACCGCCGCGAGTCGCCCCTCGTCGAGGAAACTCTTCGAACTCCGGCCGTTCACCGCGTGGTTGACGACGGCGAGGTGCGGGTGGAGAAAGAACGGCAGCGCCATCCCCCACCCGGTCTCGGGAGCTGCGGTGGGGCTCTTCCGCGCGGCGGTCGAGTCCCCCACGAGGTGGAGAGCGGGGCGGCGGCGTGGCGTGGCGGCGGCCGCGCCCCCAGGCGTCACAAGCGACGGAACCAACGGACTGGCCACGAGGGCCGCCTTGAGGGCGGTCCGACGGGTTACGGACATGGTGAAGAGACCTCGCATTCCATACGGAAGAAAAGTGGTGCCCCCTGGAGGTGGAGGGGCGCGCGGGAGGGGGCGCCCCTGGAGGGGCGCGGGGAACTGCGCGACCAGCCACACCCCACCCGCACACCCAGCCCCCACCCCAACCCCCGACCCGCCTACTTCTTCGCCTGCTCCTCCCACTCCACCTGCGCCTCGTTCAACTGCTTGGCCAGAATGTCCAGAAACTCCTTCGAGGACATCGATCCCAACAGCACCTTCTGGAAGTTCGGCTCGTTCTCCGCCTTGCTGATCTTGTTCCAGTCGGGCAGGTAGTAGGGCAGCTGGACCAGCTTGGTCGTGCCGTCCGTGAGGGTCCGCGCGCCGAGCCGGGTCGGCTCCGAGGCGTTGACCCACGGGTCCTTGGCCGCCTCGATGTTGGCCGGCATCGCGCCCGCCGACTCGTTCCACTTGCTGTTGGACTCGTGGGAGGCGGCGAACTCGATGAACTTCCAGGCCGCCGCCTTGTTCTTGCTCCCCTTGAAGAGGCCGAGGCCGTCGACCGGGTTGGAGACCTGCACCCGCGTGCCGTTGTCACCGAGAGGCCCCGGGATGCCCTTGAACTTCTCCTCCCCCAGCGCCTTCACGTGGTCGGTGTACGAGCCGAGGTTGTGGCTCAGCATGCCGATGGTGCCGGTGTCCCACTGGGAGACCATCTTCTTGAAGTCGTTGTTGACGTCGGCCGCGGGAGTGGTCGTCTTGAAGAGACCGACGTACTTCTCCAGCGCCGCGACGTTCTTCGGGTCGTTGACCGTCGTCTTGTCGCCGCTCCAGAACTCGGTGATGCCGGACTGCCCGTACGCCGCGTCCAGCGCCTGCGCGATGGATCCCGCGCCGCCGCGGATGGTGTAGCCGAACTTGTTGTTCTTGGCGTCGGTCAGCTTCTGGGCCGCCTCGTAGAACAGCTTCCAGGTGGTCGGGGCCTGGAGGTTCGCCGCCTTGAACAGGTCGGTGCGGTAGTAGAGCGTGCCGTTGCTCGCGGAGGTCGGGACGGAGTAGATGTCGTCGCGCCCGCCGGCCGTCTTGACGGAGTCCACCATGAGGGGGACCAGCTTGCCGTTCAGCGAAGAGGACTTGACGCGCTCACCGACCGGCTCCAGGGCTTCCTGGGCGACGATGTTGGCGAGGTACGCCGCGCCGACGCCGCCCACGTCAGGGAGTCCGCCACCCGCGATGGCCGTGTCGTACTTCGACTGCACGTCCTCGCTCGGCACCGGGACGTACTTCACCTTGATGTCCGGGTTCTTCGCCTGGAAGTCCTTGATGATCTCCTGCCAGACGGCCGTGCGGACACCGCCGTTGTTGTCCCAGAAGGTGATCTCGCCCTTGCCCGAACCCTCGGTGCCGCTGCCGCCCGTGCCGTCGTCGCCGCACGCGGTGGCGGTGAGGGCGAGGACTGCGGTCAGGGACATCGCGGTGACGGCCGAACGGCCTCTGCTGCTCTGCCAGTTGCTCATGGTGTGGGTGCTCTTCCCGTAGAGGGTGAATTTCCGAAGAAGGTCGATCCGACGAGCTGAAGGGGTTAGAGGGACCTGTGCGGCGCCCAGCCGTCCGCACCCGCGAGGTAGTCCCCGACCTCGTGCCGGGCGGCATCCGCGGCGGACATCTGCGGGCGGTCCGGGGTGACGGCCGCGCCCGGCCCGTACGTCCGGTACTCGGCGAACCGGGCGTCCCGCCAGGAGAAGCCGCCCATGTCGGCCCACGGCGTGCCCAGGATCGCGGCGGGGAGTTCCGTGTCGCGGATCAGCGTCTGCCCGATGGCGAGGGGGTCGCCGCTCGGGTGCCAGGGCCGGCCCAGGTGGAAGGAGTTGGCCGGGGCGTCGCTGACGATGCGGCTGCGGTTGATCAGGAAGCCGTACGGGTTGCCGGTCCAGGTCGAAGGGGCGACGACGTAACCGTTGTTGGTGGTGGAGCCACGGCTGAGCGCCTTGATCAGGGAGCGGTCGATGACGGTGGTGGCACGGCCGTAGATGAAGTCGACGTCGCCCTCGATGAAGGAGTCGCGGATGTAGACGCGGCTGATGGACTCCAGGCCGGGGCTGTTGGTCATCAGGGTGTCCTGGTTGCCCTTGAAGGCGGTGTTGACGAAGGTGATGCGGTCACCGGTGGTCTTCATGGCGAGTGCCTGCTCGCCGTTGAGTTCCACGGCCGCCTCGTCGAAGTCGTTGACGAAGGTGAGATTGCGGGCGGTGACGTCGTTGGAGTCGATCAGCACGGTGGCGCTGCCGCTGGAACCGCCGTACTCGTTCGGGGTGTTGTGCACGATGACGGACTTCGCGCGGTCGCTTCCGGTGCCGAACAGGGTGAGCTGCGGCTTGGTCTTCGGGATGCGGACCTGTTCGCGGTACGTCCCCGGGGCGATCCGCAGCGTGATCCGGCCGTCGTTGCCGGCCGGGACCGCGTCCACGGCCGCCTGCACGGTCGGGTAGTCGGCCGGGACGTTCAGCGGGGTGTCGGTGCCGAGGGTGCGCTGGGGGCCGGAGAAGCGGGTGACCAGGGCGGGGACCGCGGCGGCCGGGTCGAGGCGGTAGGAGTAGAAGGACTTCGGGTCGAAGGCCTTGCCCCAGGCGTCGTGGCGGCCGGTGGTGTTCCGGGTGATCGAGCCGCGCTGCACCAGCTCGGCCGTCGCATCGGCCTGGTAGGGGTGCTGGACGTCCCGGTAGTAGCTGTTCTCGATGACCATCTTCGTCCTGCCGCGCGCCCAGTTCCCGTACGACCAGACCGGGTCGCCGTCCGCGACCTGGGCGGAGAGGTAGTTGTTGTAGAGGTGGGCGTAGGCGCAGTTGTCGGCGGAGGGGTTGCGCTGCTTGGTGCCCTGGAACCAGTTGTGGTCGATGGTGACCTTGGTGACCACGTTCGGGGTCCAGCCGATGCCGAACGCCTTGTTGTGGGTGTCGAACCGGTTGGCGGAGACGGTGATGTAATCGCTGTCCTTGCGCAGGTCGATCAGGCCGTCGCCCATGTGGGTGAAGCGGTTGTGGTCGATCCAGACGTGGTGGACGGAGTCCAGCTGGATCGCGTCGAAGTCGTTGGTCTTGCCGTCCCAGTCACCCTCGACATAGCTGTCGCGGATGGTGAGGTTGCGGATGATGACGTTGTGCGTACCGGCGGTCAACCGGAGTCCGCCACCCACGAGTTCACCGTTGACGCCGACTCCGATGAGGGTCTTGTCCGAGGCGACCTTCACCTCGTCGCCGAACGGGTCGAAGGTGATCGCCGACGCGATCCGGATGATGTACGGCTCGGTGGCGCCCGCGTATGCGGCCAGGTCGGCCTGGGTGCGGACGGTGACCACCTTGCCGCCGCGCCCACCGGACGTACCTCCCGCGAGGGAGGCGAAGCCGTGGGCGGATCCGGACGAGGCCGGGGCGTTCCCCGGAGGTCCGGACGGGGCGGCCGACGCCGGACCGGCGGCCTCCGCCGGTCCCACGGCGAGGGCGAGGGCGGCGGCGAAGGCCGTCACGGCGGCCAGGGCTCTCGGCAGCGGACGTGCGCTGCCGGGACGTGCGCTGCCGGGACGTGCGCTGCCCGAGTGATGGTGCTGCGTCATTGCGGCTCCCAACTGGCTTGCGAGGTAATGGAGTTGATTTCGGTTGCTGAGCGAGCTCAATCGGTGGACATGCGCACCCGGAAGTCCGTGCAAGTGGCGGAAGCGGTCCCGGCCGCCCCTTCGGGCGCGACCGCGAACAGGCCGAGCAACGCCCCGACCCACCGCCATGGCGTGGCGGCGAAAACCGGCCCCGACGCCTGCCACCCCGCGCCCTCGCCTTCGCCCTCACTACCGCCTGTACCGCCTGTACCGCCCGTTCCGCCCGTACCCCGCGTACCGCCCGTATCAGCGAAGAACCGGCACCGAGCCCCCGCCGACACCTCGATCCGGAGCCGGGCCCTGCCACCGGGGGCCGGCCGGGGGCGCGCCGCGTCCCGCTCGGACTCCGCGACCGTTTCAGCGAACCGGTGGACGAGCCAGGTCGTGCCGTCCTCCCCCCGCTCCAGCCCGATCCAGGAGAAGGCGTCCCCGAGCACGGCGAACCCGGCGCGTGCGCCCAGCTGTTCGGCGGCGTCCAGTTCCAGGGTGACTTCGGCGGTGAAGGCCTCCCCCGGCAGCCGCTGGGTGAGGGCGTGCGGCAGCAACCGCAGGTCGTGGGCGTCGGCGGAGGGCACACAGGCCAGCCGCAGCCCGTCACCCGCGTGTACGGCCGTCCACCCCTCCCCCGGGTTGGCGGTCCACTGCCACTGCGGCCCGAACCCTCCGCCCGCGAAGGTGTCGTCGGTCGCCGGACGGGCGGCGGGCTGCTGCGGCGCCACCGGTTTGCGGTGTACGCGCACGGGCTCGCCCGCGTCCCCGAGCACCGGCCATCCGCCGTCGGCCGCGTCCCAGCGCATCGGCTGGAGGTGCACGATCCGTCCGTACGCGCCCCGCGCCTGGAAGTGCAGGAACCAGTCCTCGCCCGCCGGGGTGCGCACCCAGCCGCCCTGGTGGGGGCCGTTGATGTCAGTGTCCCCCTGGGCGAGGACGACCCTCTCCTCGTACGGGCCGAAGAAGTCACGGGACCGGAAGGCGCCCTGCCAGCCGGTCTCCACCCCGCCCGCCGGCGCGAAGATCCAGAACCAGCCGTCGTGCCGGTAGAGCTTCGGCCCCTCCAGGGTGAACCAGCCGGGCAGCGCGTCCCCGTCGACGACGACCGTGCCCTCGTCGAGGAGGGTGCGCCCGTCGGGGCTCATCCGGTGGCCGGTGAGGCGGTTCTTCACCCCGGAGCGGGATTTGGCCCAGGCGTGCACGAGGTAGGCCTCGCCGGTCTCCTCGTCCCAGAGGGGGCAGGCGTCGATGAGTCCCTTGCCCGCCTTGATCAGGTGCGGTGCGGTCCAGGGGCCGTGGATGGAGGGGGAGTTGATCTGCTGGATGCCGTGGTCGGGGTCGCCCCAGAAGATCCAGAAGCGGCCGTCCGCGTACCGCAGCGAGGGTGCCCAGACGCCCCGGTCGTGCCGGGGTGCGGCGAACTCGGCCGCCGGTTCGAGGGCGGGCAGGGCGTGGCCCGTCAGGGTCCAGTTGACCAGGTCGTGGGAGTGCAGGAGGGGCAGCCCGGGCGCGCGGCCGAAGCTGGAGGCGGTGAGGTAGTAGTCGCCACCGACGGCGATGACGTCGGGGTCGGAGTAGTCGGCGTGCAGCACCGGGTTGCGGTACGTGCCGTCGCCCAAGTCTCCGTAACGCGGGGACCGTCGCAGGGGCCGTGGGGGCTGCGGGGGCTGCGGGGGCTGTGGGGATGTCCGCACGCCGCTCACCCCTTGACCGCGCCCGCGCTGAAGCCCGTGATCAGCCACTTCTGGATGAAGGCGAAGACGATGACGACCGGTACGGCGGCCACCACACCGCCCGCCGCGAGCGCGCCCAGGTCGACGCTGTCGGCGCCCATCAGCGTGTTGAGCCCCACCGGGATCGTCTGCTTGTCCTGTTCGCTGAGGAACATCAGGGCGAAGAGGAAGTGGTTCCAGGAGTGCACGAAGGCGAAGGAGCCGACGGCGATCAGCCCCGGTCGCAGCAGCGGCAGGACCACCGCGCAGAACGCCCGGAAGCGGGAGCAGCCGTCCACCCAGGCGGCCTCCTCCAGGGTGACCGGCACGTTCTTGATGAAGCCGCTGATCAGGATGATGGAGAGCGGGAGCTGGAAGACCGTCTCGGCGATGATGACGCTGCCCAGCGAGTTGATCATCTGGAGGTTGCGGAAGATCTCGAAGAGCGGCACCAGCATCAGTGCCCCCGGGATGAACTGGGAGCAGAGCAGCGCCAGCATGAAGGCGTTCTTGATACGGAAGTTGAAGCGGGCCAGCGCATAGCCGCCGGCCAGCGCGACCGCGGTCGTCGCGATCAGCGTGCAGACGCCGACGATCATGCTGTTCTGGAAGAACATCCCGAAGGCGCGCTCGTTCCACACCTTCTCGAAGTGCTCGAAGGTGATCGGCCACGGGACCAGCGAGGTGGACCCCGCGGGGCGCACCGCGAACAGCAGCATCCAGTAGAAGGGGATGAGGGTGAACAGCAGGTACAGGCCGAGGGGGAGGTAGATCTGCCAGCGCGGTACGTCGTCGAAGGCGCGCTCGCGCTTCGGGGGCCGCAGCGACTTCGGCGGTCCGGAGGAGTCCAGGACCTCGGGGGTGCGGGTGTGGTTCTCCGCGAGTGCGGCACTCATGTGCGGTCGCCTCCGAACTTGCTCAGGCGCAGATAGACGATCGAGCAGAAGAGGAGGATCACGAACGCGACGGTGGTCAGCGCGGAGGCGTATCCGAAGTCGTGGCCCTCGATGCCGGTATTGGCGATCATCAGCGGGAGGGTGGTCGTGGTGCCTGCGGGTCCACCGCCGGTGAGGGTGTAGAGCAGGTCGACGTTGTTGAACTCCCAGACGCCGCGCAGCAGCGTGGAGAGGATGATCGCGTCCTTGAGGTGCGGGAGTGTGATGTGCACGAACTGGCGCATCCGCCCGGCCCCGTCGACCGAGGCCGCCTCGTACAGGTCCTTCGGGATGGACTGGAGGTCGGCGAGGATGAGGATGGCGAAGAAGGGGACGCCGCGCCAGAGTTCGGCGAGTACGGCCGCCCAGAAGACGGTGCCGGTGTCGGAGAGCACCGAGGTGCCGTAGGAGCCGATGCCGAGGTCGGCGAGGTAGCGGCTCATCCCGGTGGACGGGTTGTAGAGCAGCATCCAGATGGTGGTGGTGAGGACGCCGGAGACCGCCCACGGCGAGAAGACCAGGGCGCGGGCGACGGCCCGGCCGACGAAGGTCTGGTTGACCAGCAGGGCGAGCACCAGCCCGAGCGCGAGTTGCAGGCTGACCTGGACGATCACCCATTTCGCACTGAAGCCGAGGGTGGACCAGAAGAGGGGGTCCTCGGTGAAGATGCGGGTGAAGTTGTCGAAGGCGGCGTAGCCGTTCTTCCAGGGCTTGGTGACGTTGTAGTTCTGCAAGCTGTAGTAGAAGACGCTGAGCACCGGGTAGGCGATGAAGCCCACCATCAGCAGGCCGGCGGGCGCGATGAGCAGGTAGGGCAGGCGGCGCGGGGTGGAGCTGACGCGGTTGCGGTTCCGCTCGGGCGGGGTGGGTGGCGGGGCTGCCGGGGGCGGCTCGGCCATGGCGGTGGCTTGGGCCATGACGGGTCTCCGATCGGGGGTGCGGGCATGATGGATCACGAACACTGTTCGAGATACCGGACACGGGTGTCCGTGAAGAAATGGCGGCGTTACGGTGCGGTGGGCGTCAGCCCGCGTACGGTTCCGGCGCTCCGCCCGCCCCCGCCAGGAAGGCGAAGTCGCAGCCGGTGTCGGCCTGGGTGATCTGCTCCTGGTAGAGCGCTCCGTAGCCGCGCTCGTACCGCTTCGGCGGCGGCGTCCACTCGGCCCGCCGCAGCTCCAACTCCTCCTCACTCACGTTCAGTTGGAGCGTGCGCGCCGCGACGTCCAGGGTGATCGGGTCGCCGGTGCGCACCAGGGCGAGCGGCCCGCCGACGTACGACTCGGGGGCGATGTGCAGCACGCACGCCCCGTAGCTCGTCCCGCTCATCCGCGCGTCCGAGATCCGCACCATGTCCCGGACCCCCTCCTTCAGCAGATAGGCCGGGATCGGCAGCATCCCGTACTCCGGCATGCCGGGCCCGCCCAGCGGTCCGGCGTTGCGCAGCACCAGGACGTGATCGGCGGTGATGCCCAACTCGGGGTCGTCGATGGTGCGTTGCAGCGTCCGGTAGTCGTCGAAGACGACGGCCGGACCGGTGTGCTTGAGGAGATGCGGCTCGGCGGCGATGTGCTTGATGACCGCGCCGTCGGGGCAGAGGTTGCCGCGCAGCACGGCCACCCCGCCCTCGTCGGCGAGCGGGCTTTCGCGCGGGCGGATCACGTCGTCGTTGTGGACGGTGGCGCGGGCGCCGGCGAGCTGTTCGCGCAGCGTGTCGTGCGCGACGGTCGGCCGGTCCAGGTGCAGTACGTCCGTCAGCCGGCCCAGGAACGCGGGGAGTCCGCCCGCGAAGTGGAAGTCCTCCATGAGGTACCGGCCACCGGGCCTGAGGTTCGCCAGCACCACAACCGTACGGGCGATCCGGTCGAAGTCGTCCAGGGTCAGCGAGACCCCGGAGCGCCCCGCCATGGCGATCAGATGGATGACGGCGTTGGTGGACCCGCCGAGCGCGAGCACCGCCGCGACCGCGTCCTCGTACGCCTCCCGCGTCAGCAGCCGCGAAAGCCGCAGATCCTGGCGTACGAGGTCCACGATCCGCATCCCCGACGCGGCGGCCATCCGTTCATGACCGGAGTCCACGGCGGGGATCGATGAGGCACCGGGCAGCGTGACGCCCAGTGTTTCGGCGGCGGCGGTCAGGGTGGAGGCCGTCCCCATGGTCATGCAGTGGCCCGGCGAGCGCGCCAGCCCGCTCTCCAGCTCGGCCAGTTCGCAGTCGCCGATGATTCCGGCCCGCTTCTGGTCCCAGTACTTCCACATGTCGGTCCCGGAGCCGAGCACCTCGTCACGCCAGTGACCGGGGAGCATCGGGCCCGCCGGGACGAACACGGTGGGGAGGTCGACGGAGGCCGCGCCCATGAGGAGTGCGGGGGTGGACTTGTCGCAGCCGCCGAGCAGGACCGCGCCGTCGACCGGGTAGGAGCGCAGCAGTTCCTCGGTCTCCATGGCGAGAAGATTGCGGTAGAGCATCGGGGTGGGCTTCTGGAAGGTCTCGGAGAGGGTGGAGACCGGGAACTCCAGCGGGAAGCCGCCCGCCTGCCAGACTCCGCGCTTCACGGCCTGGGCGCGTTCGCGCAGGTGGACGTGGCAGGGGTTGATGTCGGACCAGGTGTTGAGTACCGCGATGACGGGCTTGCCCAGGTGCTCCTCGGGGAGGTAGCCGAGCTGGCGGGTACGGGCGCGGTGGCTGAAGGTGCGCAGGCCTTCGGTTCCGTACCACTGGTGGCTGCGGAGCTGCGTTCCGCTCCTCACCTCGTCACTCATATCTCCCACCCCTCGATGGCGGCCGCGACCTCGACGCGCAGAGCGTCGGGCAGGGTCTTGCTCGGCGGGCGCACCTCGTTGCGGCACAGGCCCAGCGCGGCGAGGGCCTCCTTGACGACGGTGACGTTGTTGGCGGACTGGTCGGCGGCGCGCAGTTCCTCGAAGGGGCGGATGCGTTCCCAGAGCTTCTGCGCGGCCGGGTAGTCACCGGCGCGCAGCGCGTCCAGGAGGGCCAGCGAGAGGGCCGGCGCGACATTGACCAGGCCGGAGGTGAAGCCGGTGGCACCCATCGCCCAGTACGGCAGGGCGTACAGCTCGGCCAGCCCGGCCACCCATACGAACCGGTCGAGACCGGCCTCCCTGGCGACCGCCCCGAACCGGACCGCGTCCGGGACCGCGTACTTCAGCCCCACCACCTGCGGGCAGCGTTCACCGAGCCGGGCGATGGTGCGGCCTTCGAGGAGCGGGTTGCGGATGTACGGGACGACGCCCAGCTCCGGCACCTCGTCGGCGATTTCGACGTGGTAGTCGACCCAGCCGTCCTGCGAGACATAGGGGTGCACCGGCTGGTGCACCATGATCATGTCCGCGCCGGCGTCCCTGGCGTGCCGGGCCGCCGCCTTCGCGGTCGGCAGGTCGTGGCCGACCCCGACCACCACGGCCGCCCGCCCCCGGGCCTCCTCCAAGGTCATGTCGGTGACCAGGCGGCGCTCCTCGGGGCCGAGGGTGTAGAACTCGCCGGTGTTGCCGTTGGGGGTGAGGGTGCGTACCCCACCGTCGAGCAGCCGGCGCAGCAGCGCCCGGAAGACGTCGCGGTCGATGCTGCCGTCGGCGGCGAAGGGGGTCACCGGGATGGCGACGACGTCCGCGAGTGCGGCCCGCTGTGCGGAGTGGTCCATGCGGTCAGGCCTTTCTGGTCTGTGCGGCGGAGGCCGTCGGCTCTTCGGCCGGGAACGCCCGGTCCACGAACGACGCGATGTGCGCGTGCAGCGCCCGCGCCGCCCCCTCGCCGTCCCCGGCCCGCGCCCGCCGCAGGATCTCCTTGTGCTCCTGGGCCTCGTGCTCCCAGGACGGGCTGGCACTCCACGCGACCGTCGACACCAGCGCCGCCTGGTCGCGCACCTCGTCGAGCATCCTGGCGAGCAGCGGATTGCCGCAGCTCACATAGAGCGCCCGGTGGAAGTCCCGGTTGGCCAGCGAGCGTTCCGCCTCGTCGGCGGCCTCGTCGGCGCGCACCAGTGCCTCGGCCGCGTCGTCGAGGGAGGCCTTGCGGGAGATGCTGCGGCGCAGCGCCTCGGGTTCCAGCAGCAGCCGTACGTCGTAGACCTCGTGCGCCATCGCGGTGTCCACGGTGCGTACGGTGACGCCCTTGTACTGGCTCATGACGACGAGCCCGGTCCCGGCGAGCGTCTTCAGCGCCTCGCGGACCGGCGTCTTCGACACCCCGAACTGGGCGGCGAGTTCGGACTCGACCAGGGGGCTGCCCGGGCTGAGCCGACCGGTGAGGATGGCGTGCTTGATCGCTTCCAGTACGTACTGGGTGCGGGAGGGGATGGGGCTCGGGGCGAAGGCCATACGTGCTCTCATATCTCGCGTATCGCGTCTCATATATGACGTACGAAGTACGACGCTGTGAAGCTAGGACTACGGGCCTGTTTCGTCAACCGCTCTGACAAAACCCGAAGTTGACTTCTCACGGCCCGGGGCCGGCGCATGGCCGATCCGGTCGACCCGTCATCCTGATCACTTCGATCGACCCGGAACCACCGCGCCCAGGAGCTGACATGGCTGACACGACCACGCCCGACCCCGTCACGCGGGACGTTCTCGCGGCCTTCGAGAACGCCCGCTTCCGGCTGTTCGCACGCATGAAAGGCATGACCGACGCCGAGTACCGCTGGGAGCCGGTGAGCGACTGCGTCAGCATCCGCCCCGGCGAGGGCGGCGTCTTCCGCGTCGCCACGGAGTTTCCGGAATCAGGCCCGGACGAACCGGACCCCTTCACGACGATCGCCTGGCGCGTCTGGCACATCGGCAGCCTCTGCCTGCGCGGCTACGTGATCCACTTCTTCGATGACGCCCCCGAGTTCGGCGACCGCCTCGCCTGGCCGGGCACCGCGGAGGAGGGCGTCCAGGCGCTCGCCGAGGACTGGGAGCACTTCACCTCCCGTATCGCGGCCCTCGGCGACGAGCGCCTGCTGGCACCGATCGGCATGGGCCCCGGCGGCTGGGCCGACGAGTCCTATCTGAAGCTCACGCTGCACGCCCTGAAGGAGGTCAACCACCACGGCGGCGAGATCGGCCTGCTGCGCGACCTGTACCTGCGCCAGGGCGCCTGAGAGCGGGCGGCTGAACCCCGGCGCCGGGCGGCCGGGGCCCGGGGTTCCGCCACGGGCTCTGATTCCGCCGACCGAGAGCCCGTGTCACCGCAACCGCCCGAGCGCCTCCCTGACCAACGCCAGGTCCCGGTCGGAGGCCAGACCCGCGTGGTAGAGCCTGAGTTCGGTCGCCCCCAGTCCGGCCGCCGCTGCCGCGTCCTCGGCAAGGGTCTGCGGGCTGCCGCCCATCCCCGCCACCACCTGGAAGTTGGCGGCGAGCACCGATCCGGGCCGGGCCTGACGCGCGAAGGGCGGCACCACCTCCCCCGCGCCCCCGCCCGCGCAGGGCAGCACCACCCCGTCGGCGGTCTCCAGCAGAAAGGCCGGGTCGGCCCCGGGATTGGCACCGCAGCGGTACGCCGCCGGGTCGGCGTGCAGCAGCACCTGGAACCCATCGGGCGCCGCGTCCCGCACCCCCCGTACCACCTCCTCCTGCAACGTACGGGCCACCCGCTTCCGCCACCTGAGGGTCGCCCCCGCCGCCTCCTCCCCGAGCAGCTCCACCACTGCAGGCCACCCCGCCGCACCGGACCCGCTCGCCGCCCACACCGGCTCCAGACAGCGACGTACCGCAGCCGCCAACTCCTCCGCGTCCAGGCCCAGTCGGGCGTAACCCGCACCGCAGTGCGTGCAGAAACACAGCGACATCAGGTACTGCGCCGCGTCACCGAACCCGACCCCCGCCGTCTTGTCGTGGGCGTGCGGATGGGCGAACCCGTACCAGCCGCAGGACTCCAGCTCGGTGCCGCGCGCACCGGGCCGCACCGACGCCTCGACGGCCAGCGCGACCAGGTACTCCCGTACGCCGGGCTGGGCGACGCAGGGCGCCCAGGGGTAGCGGTCGCCGTACGCGTTCCGTACCGCGATCCCCGGGTTCGCCTCCCCCAGAAGGGAGTTGTGCGCCAGTACGACCCAGCTGTGCACCTCGATCCCGGCGGCCTCCAGAGTCGTCGCCGCTTCGGCGTACGCCTCCCCGGGCGCCCACTCCCCCGCCGGATACGGCCGCAGCGCACGCCCCGACCAGCGCGCCGCGTCCGGCGCGTACAGCACGGCGGAGTGCTCGGCGGTGACGACCCGGTGGCGGGGGTGGCGCGGGGTGAGGGCGCGGGTGGAGTGGTAGGCGGCGGCGAGGGTGACCTGCCGGATACCGAGGTCCAGGATCCGGTCGGCGGCCGCCGGGTCGCCGATGACGTCCCAGGGGTAGAGAAATGCGGCAGTTCTCATCGTCATACGTCCTTTGTCAGCAAGAGAACATCGAGTCCCTTTTCACCCGCCCGACCTGCCTCGTGGGCGAGTTGAGGGGCGGAGGTCCCTTGACGGCGGTAGAAAGCGCTCTCTACCGTCTCCACCCATCCGACCCCGTCGACCGCCCCCAGCACAAGGAGTGCCCCGCCCATGCCCGCTCCCCGCACCGTCCTGCTCACCGGCGCCGCCGGAGGGCTCGGCACGCTGATGCGGGAGCTGCTCCCCGCGTACGGCTACCGGCTCCGCCTCCTGGACCTGCGCCCCATCCCGGGCGATCCGGACGCGGTCGTCGCCGACATGGCCGACGAGAAGGCCGTACGCCACGCCGTACAAGGCGTCGACGCGATCATCCACCTCGCGGGCATCTCGCAGGAATCCACCTTCGCCAGAATCCTGCGCGCCAACATCGAGGGCACCCACCACCTCTACGAGGCCGCCCGCGAGGCCGGCGTCCCCCGCATCGTCGCCGCCTCCAGCAACCACGCGATCGGCTTCACCCCCCGCCCGCACGGCCCCTCACCACTCCCCGCGGCCTCCCTGATCCCCACCACCGCACCGCATCGCCCCGACACCTTCTACGGTCTGTCCAAGTGCTTCGCCGAGGACCTCGCCCAGCTCTACTGGGACCTGCACGGCCTGGAAACCGTCTCGCTGCGCATCGGCTCCTGCTTCGCCGAACCCACCTCGGTCCGCATGCTCTCCCTCTGGCTGAGCCCCGCCGACTGCGCCCGCCTGCTGCACGCCGCCCTCACCGCCGAGCACGTCGGCCACACCGTCGCCCACGGCTCCTCGGCCAACACCCGGCTGTGGTGGGACCTCTCCACCGCCCGCGCCCTGGGTTACGCCCCCCAGGACGACTCGGAACCGTACGCCGCACAACTCCTCGCCCAGGAGGGCGAGCTGTCCGACGACAACCCCGCCCACACCCACGTGGGCGGCCACTACTGCACCGAACCGTCGCGCTACGAGGACTGAGAGCCTGCCGCTGGGGCCCGTGCGGCGGCTACCGCGTCCCGAGCCGGTGCGCCGTGCCCCCCGTGACCGCACCCAGCTTGTCGGGGTTGGCCACGTTGTGCAGGGTGGTGATCCGCCCCTCGGCGTCGAAGTCGAAGGTGACGGTGGCGATCACCCGGTCCGGGGCGCTGAACAGCAGGCCGGGGCCGCCGTTGATCTCGACCAGTTCGGCCTTCATGTCGGCCGGATCGACGCCCTGATAGGTGACCTTGCCGATGGCCGCGAACCAGGCGGCCACGGTGGACGCGCCCACCACCGGGAGCAGGGCCTGGCGGACCTTGCCGCCGCCGTCGGTCCACAGGGTGACGTCCGGGGAGAGCAGCTCCATCAGGGCGTTGACGTCGCCGCCGGTGGAGGCGGCGAAGAAGCGCTCGGTGACCTGACGTTGCTTCGTGCGGTCGGCGGCGAAGCGGGGGCGGCGGGACTGGACGTGTGCGCGGGCGCGGTGCGCGGCCTGGCGTACGGCGGCCTCGGAGCGTTCCACCGCCTCGCCGATCTCCGCGTGGCTGAAGCCGAAGACCTCCTTGAGCACGAACACGGCGCGCTCCAGCGGGCTCAGCGTTTCGAGGACCACCAGCATCGCCGTCGACACCGACTCGGCGTCCAGGACGATCTCGGAGGCGTCGGCCGCGCTCCCCCGCCCGGCGCCCATGTCGGTCAGCACCGGTTCCGGAAGCCACGGTCCGACGTAGGTCTCGCGCTTGTGGCGGGTGGAACGCAGCCGCTCCAGGGCCAAGTTGGACACGATCCGCGCCAAGTACGCCTTCGGATCAGCCACTTGGGCGCGGTCGGCGGCCGACCACTTGAACCACGCGTCCTGCACCACGTCCTCGGCGTCGGCGGCGGTGCCCAGGACGCGGTAGGCCACGGAGAAGAGCAACTTCCGGTGCTCGTTGAACACTTGCTGGTCGGAGTCCGTGGACGACATCGTCATCGGCCCGCACCTCCGGTCCCGGTTCCGGCTCCGAATGTGTTTCCGATCCTGGTGAAGCGGCCGCCACGGGGCCAGAACGCGCCCGAGGCGGGCATCTTCTTCATACGGCCGTAGGTCGGCCAGGGCGAGGCTGTCACGGTCTCCTTATACCGGGCGGCCTTGGCTCCGGTCAGGAATATCCGCCGGGCGCTGTCGTCGGGGTGGGTGAACTGCACCACCCCGTCGTTCCGGCCGAGGCTGACCGGCGTGTGGTAGTAGCCGAAGCGGAAGGCCTTGGGGCGCCTGCCCTTGAGCCCGCGCAGGATGTTGAGGGCCGCGTGCACCCCGGTGGGCATGCCGCCCTGGCAGGTGCCGTGCATGACGCCGTACCCCTGGCGGATCGCGGCGGCGTCGCCGACCGCGTACACCACGGGGTGCGAGACCGAGCGGAGCGTGGGGTCGGTGACGATGCGTCCGCGGGGATCGACCTCCAGCCCGGCGGCGGCCGCCAGCGGCGAGACGCGGGTGCCGCTGGTCCACAGGACCGCGTCGGCGGGAATCCCGGTGCCGTCGGCGAGTTCGACGGTGCCGGGCAGGACCTTGGTGACTACGCAGTCGCTGCGGATCTCGACACCGAGGCGGGTGAGAGCGGTGTGCAGGTAGGCCTTGGCCTTGGGGTGCATGGTGGCACCGGGTTCGTTCCGGCCGAGGAGGACGACCTTCAACTCCGGGTACTGTTCGGCGATTTCGGCGGCCGACTCGATGCCGGTGAGGCCGTTGCCCGCGACGACCACGCTGCCGGTGGTGAGGTGGCCGAGCCGGTCGGCGAGAAGCTCGGCGTCCTGGGGGCTGTTGAGGGTGTACGCGTGGTCCTCGACACCCGCCACCGTGACCGTGTCGGCGACGCCGCCGAGTGCGTACACCAGCGTGTCGTACGGGACGATGCGGTCGTCGTCGATCCGTACCGTACGAGCCTCGGTGTCCACCCCGGTCACCCAGCCGCGCTCGAACCGGGCACCCGTCCCCTCCAGCAACTCCGCGATACCGAACTCCGCGAGCCGCTGCCCGGTGCCGGTCATGTGCAGACGCATCCGCTCGGTGAAGGTCTCCTGGGCATTGACCAACGTCACCTGCACCTCATGCCGGCCCCCCTGGCCTTTCGCGGTGCGGGCGGCAAGCTGAATCGCGGCGGCCGTTCCGGCATACCCGGCGCCGAGAACAACCACTCGATGCCCTGTCACATCGCCTGCCGTGCGGTCCGCTTCGTGATGCTCGTTCATGGTGTCGCCTCCATCGTCCGGCTGTTGATGCCTACGAGATGGAGGCTGCGGGCCCATTCGTGACACGGCCCGGATGTGACGTGCGCCACTCCCGCGATGAGCCTCCGGCCCGCCGGGGAGAAATGCAGGACGGCGGGCCACCGCCGACAGGAGCAGGAGGGGGCACCGCCATGGGAACGGTACTTCTGGTCGCCCTGATCGCGGTCGCGG
The DNA here is from genome assembly GCF_044454195.1 of Streptomyces sp. NPDC051561. Taxonomy (NCBI): domain Bacteria; kingdom Bacillati; phylum Actinomycetota; class Actinomycetes; order Kitasatosporales; family Streptomycetaceae; genus Streptomyces; species Streptomyces sp. NPDC051561. The sequence continues at coordinate 716,052 of NZ_JBITDM010000001.1, forward strand.
CCGCGGTCGTCACCCTCGGCCTGGTCCGCGCCGGCCGCCGTGAGGCACAGGCCGAACGGGCCCGCCTCGTCGAGGAGGCACGCAGGCAGGCCCGACGCTCGCTCGAAGCGATCTGGACCATGAAGGACCGGGAATTCGAGGAGTACGTCGCCGAACTCTGCCGCCGGGACGGCTGCACCGGCGTCCAACGCGTGGGCGGATCGGGCGACTTGGGCGCCGACGTCATTGGTCATCTCCCCGACGGCCGCAAGCTCGTCATCCAGTGCAAGCGCTACGCGAAACACCGCTCGGTCGGCAGCCGCGACCTCCAGACCTTCAACGGCACCGCCCGCGCCGAGCACGGCGCCGACGCCGCCGTCTACGTCGCCACCTGCGTCTTCACCCGCCCGGCCCGCGAATTCGCCGCCCGCCACAACCTCTGCCTGATCGACGTCGACCTGCTCGGCTTCTGGAACAACGGCACCCCCCTCCCCACTCTCCTCACCCTGGACATCGGCCACTCCGGCACCCACCGCAAACTCCGCCCCGACACCCCGGACACCCCGGACTGACGCCCTGCCCCCAAACCCCGGCCAGGCACCCACCATCCCCACCACCCCCACTACACCCGCTTCAACCCCCGAATCGCCGGGACCGAGACCAGCGCGGCCACCACCACCAGCGTCAGCACCCCACCCGCCAGCAGCACCTCCCGTGCACCGAAGACTGCGGCCGCCGGGCCCGCCAGCGCCTGCCCCACCGGAAGCATCGCCACCGACCCCGCCACCTCGTACGCGTGCAGCCTGCTGAGGACCGGCCCCGGCACCTGCGTCTGTGCGCTCGTCGCCCACATCACGCTCCAGAACCCCATTCCCGCACCGGTCGCCACCGCCGCGACCATCAGTACAGGCACCGCCAGCTGAGCCCCCACCGCCGCCGGAAACGCGGCCGTCCCGATGAGCGCGAACGCCCCGGCGCGCAGCGGATGTTCCGGCCGCATCCGCAGCGCGGGAAACGCACCAGCCGCGGCACCGAGCCCCAGCGCAGAGCTGATCAGCCCGTACGTTTGCGGACCGTGCGCCCCGATCAGCTCCACCGAGGTCAGCGGAATCAACGGCCCCCACGCCGTGATCATGAAGAACATCCAGATCACGATGGTGCCCCACAACCACGTCCGCGACCTGAACTCCCGCCACCCCTCGGCGAGGTCCGACCAGTAGGTGGTCGCCGCCCTCGGCTCCTTCGGCCGGTCCCCGCCCGGCAGCCGCAGCATCGCCAGACAGACCGTGCTGATCGCGTACGTTGCCGCGTGTGCCGCGAACACCGCCGCCGGGTCCGCCACCGCGACCAGCAGTCCCGCTATCGCAGGCCCGGCCAGCATCGCCAGCGACTCACCGATCCGGATCGTCCCGTTCGCGGCCTGCACATCGTCGGCGACCTTCGGGATCGTGCTGGCCACCCCGGGCTGGAACAGCCCGGTAGCGATCCCGTTCACCGCGCCGATCAGGCAGATCTGCCACAGCACCACATGTCCGCCGAGGAACAGCACCGCCGCGACCACCTGCGTGACGATCCGCACGGCATCCGAAATCACCATCAGACGCAGGGCGTTGAACCGGTCCGAGAACACCCCGCCGAAGATGATGAACACCGCACACGTCGCGACCGTCGACGCCATCGCGAGCCCGACCTCGCTCGCCCCCATCCCGTACTGCAACAACCCCGCCGACAACGCCACCGGCAGCATCGTCTCCCCGAGCTTGGCCGCCGCCCGCGCCCCGAAGAACAGCACGAACGCCCGCGACCGCAGAGGCCGGGCCGGCTCGGGTTCCGGCCCCACCCCGGGTATCCGACCGGCGTCGGGGGCCGGTGGCACCGGCGGGGCTACGGACTGCCGCTCTTCGTATGAGGTCACGACGGCCGATCCTCTCCCCCGCAACCCCCCTGCCGCCACCCGAATACCAGCTCCGCGACCCGGCCACGGGTGCTGTCAGTGACGCCCACCGCTGAGCCGCGCTCTCGCCCTCATCCTCGCCCTCGCCCTCGCCCCGGAACCCACATGCCAAAATCGCCCCCCACCAGGCAAGATCTTCCCGTGAACCACCTCCTGTCCGGGCTCGCCGCAAACCCGGCCCTCCCACCCGACCTCGTCGACCACCTCATCGCCCACGCGGACGACGACCTCGCCGACGACCTCGCCACCCGCCCGGACCTCACCCACCCACAGGCCCTCGCACTTCTCTCCCGCGTACCGGACAGCGCCGTACGACTGGCCCACGAAGGCCGGTTGACCGCCACCGACATCGACCCGGTCACCCACCCGGACGCGGCCCTCGCGCTGCTCGACAACCGTGCGGGCACCCCGGAGTGGGCGCGCCTCTTCGCGGCGGACCCGTCCGTCGAGCGGCGGAAATGCCTGGCCGCCTGCCCCGGCCTCCCGGCCGATGTGGTGACGACGCTGGCGCTGGATGCGGAGGTACGGGTCGTCGCGGAGCTCGCGCTGTGGGCCGCACCGGACGTGACGGCGGAACTCGCCGGCCATCCGCACGCCGAGGTCCGGCGCGCGGTGGCGCTCAACGAGGCCACGCCTGCGGACGTACTCACGGCACTCCTCACGGGCGAGGGTCTGCCGCCCGCACTGCGCTGCCTGGTCTGCGACCAGGAGGACACTCCCTTCGTCCACGACCGGAACTGCCCTCGCCCCGACTGCGACCTCCCGCCCGACGCCGCCTGCGACGGCACCCACGAGTCGACCGTGCACGCCGTACGACTGGCCGCCCTCGCGAACCCGGCCACCCCCGCCGCCGCCCTCGCCCCCTTCGCCACCCACCCCTCCACGCTGCTGCGCCGGGCCCTGGCCGCCCGCCCCGACCTGCCCGCCGACAGCTGCGAACAGCTCGCCACCGACCCCGTCCCGGGCATCCGCGCAGACCTCGCCGCGAACCCCGCGACAGGCGAATCCCTGATCCGCAGCCTGGCCGACGACCCCAGCCACGACATCCGGCGCGGGCTCGCCCACCACCCCCACATCCCCCTCGACGTACTCATCCACCTGGCAGCCACCACCAAACTCAGCGACGGCCCCCTCCCCCGTCTCACCACCGCCACCCCCACCGAGGTCAAGCAACTGGCCCGGTCCCCGCACCCGGCCGCACGCATGCTCGTGGCCCGGCTCCCCCACCTCCCGGCCACGATCCGAGACGCCCTCGCCAATGACCCCGACGCCCGCGTCACCAAGTCCCTGGCGCCCCAACCAGGCCTGAACGAAGCCCAGTTGCGCAGCATCCTCAACCGGCACGGGTCCCAGGCCGCCGCCAAGCTGGCAGCCAATCCCGGCGCACCGCCCGCCCTCCTGGAAGAACTCGCCCGCCACGACCCCCCGGCGAAGAAGGCACTTGGCGAGATCGCCCGGCACCCCCACGCCACACCCCCGGCCCTCCTCGCCTGCCTCACCGACCGACGAGCCCGCATCACCGCCGCCGGCCACCCCACGCTCCCACCACCGGTCATCGTCGGCCTCCTCACCGACCCCGACGGCGAGGTCGTGGAAGCGGCGGCAGCCAATCCGTCACTGCCGGCAGCGACCATGGCGGCCATACTGGTCGGCGGCTGAACAGGCGGAGCGGCAGGCCCTCCTGCGTCTACCGGCCGTCGCCCCCGAAATTCCCCTGCGGCGCCTGCGTAGGGTGCAGACATGTCTACTGCCCTGCACCTCCAAGAGGTCACCTCCGCCAACTTCGAGGCCGCCATCAACGTCAAGGTCCGTCCCGACCAGGAAGGTCTGGTGGCGCCGGTGATGAAGTCGCTGGCCGAGGCGTACGTCCATCCCGGCGTGGCCTGGCCACGGGTGATCTGCGACGGGGACGAGGTCGTCGGGTTTCTGATGGGGTTCTTCGAGATCGACTGGGACGGGAAGGGGAAGGACTTCCGCTCCGGGCTCTGGCGGCTCAACATCGCGGACGGCAAGCAGGGCATGGGGTACGGGCGGTTCGCCGTGGAGGCGCTGGCGACGGAGATACGGCGCCGGGGCGGCACACGGCTGACGGTGACCTGGCATCCGGGGCCGGACGGTCCGGAGGGGTTCTACCTGGGGCTGGGGTTCCGGCCGACCGGGGAGATGAGTGAGGGAGAGACGGTGGGGGTGCTGGAGTTGCAGTGACCAGTTACCGGTAACCGGTAACCGGTAACCGGTAACCGGTAACCCGTCGCCCTGGGGCCCGCCCCAGGTCAGCCGATCGTGAGTTCACCCACGCACCTGGGGGAAGTCATCGTGCGCCGCATCGGCATCATCAAAGTGGTGAGGCGCTCAGCGCCTGTGTCTGAACCCCGGCCGGGCGGTGGACGCGGACCGGGTCGTGGTCAATGTGATGTCCGGTTTCCCCAATGACGAGCTACGTCAACTACTGGGCACCCAGTCGGAGTTTGGTTCGGGCGATCCCGCTGCCCTCGATACGCGAACGCCGCTCGGGGACGGAGACCTGCCCGTCCCACCCGGTCGTGGACGCCCTCTTCGAGCGGCTGGGCGGTGCGCAGCCGGTCCCGGACGAGGCGGCCTTCAACGTTTTCTCCGCGCTGACCGGAACCCTGACCACCCACTACGCGTACCTCGCGACCCTCACCTCCTGGGCCGTCGGTCAGGGCATCGCCCCCGCCGACGCCGATCGCAAGGCCCTCGACGGCCTCCTCGCCGACCTGTGAGCCGCAAGAGCTACCGGAAGAGTCATAGGAACCACCGGCCCAGCCCGTCTCAGACCCGGCATCGCAGCATCTCGAACGGCGGGTTGGCACGGTAGTCCGCCCAGAAGTCCGCGCCGAACTCCTTCAGCCCGGCCTGCGACACCTCCAGCCGCACCCACTCCACCTCGCTGAATCCCGCCGCCCGCAGCGAGTTCTCGTGGGCGTCGCGGCTCGGCAGGGTGGCGAGGAAGCTGACCGGCGGGTCGAGCAGGGCCGTGGTCCGCACGCGGGGCCCGATCTCGGTGCTGTCCTCGGTCAGTTCGCTGCGGAATCCGTACCGCTCCGGCGAGGGCCCCTCGAACCGGAAATCGGGCGACTGGTTGAGCACGAAGAACTCACCGCCGGGCTTCAGGCTCCGGTGCGCGTTGCGGCACATCCGCTCCATGGTGGCGGCGTCCTGGGCGTAGTTGAGCATGTGGACCGCCACGGCGATGTCGAACTTGCCGTCCAGGCCCCTCAGTTCGGCCACGTCGGCGACCTCGTAGCGCACACCGAGCGGGTCGCTCTCCTCCAGCACCCGGGCCACCGCGACCATTTCCCCGGATATCTCGACCCCGAGCACCTCCGTGGCGCCGCGCCGCTTGAACTCCCGGCTGTAGAAACCGGTCCCGGAGGCCAGGTCGAGCACCGACCTGCCCGTCACGTCCCCGACCAGTCCCAGGAAGCCCGGCACTGCCACGTACTGTTCCAGCGGCAGCCCCTTGAAGCCCTCGTACGCCTCGCCGATCTCGTCGTACTGCTGGGTACCCATGGCGCCGTCTCCCTCGTCCGTGCTGTGTGGTGGCTGTGTGGTGCGTGGTGCGTCCGCACCTCGTCCGTCGGCAGTCTCTCCATACCCGGGCGCCCCGCCGTATTGGCAGAAGCCACAAGATGCGGACGCCGCCCCGGTCCTGGCGCACAACCGAAAGCACGGACTCCCTGGTCAGCGGTGCAGTGCCGTCTCCCGCTCCATCCGCGACAACTTCTCCGGGTTGCGTACGGCGTAGAGCCCGGCGACCCGGCCGTCGACGACCCGTACCCCCACCACCGCGTCGATTCCGCCGGCGCCACGCAGGATCAGCGCCGGGCAGCCGTTGGCCTGCGCCTGGCCCAGCGACACCGCCCCCGCGAGCCTGCTCAGCACCCGGGCCACCTCGTCGGCACCCACGATCGGCGCCAACGCCGCCCGCACCACTCCGCCGCCGTCGGTCAGCAGCACGACGTCCGGCGCGAGTATGTCCACCAGCCGCTGGAGATCGCCGGTCTCGACCGCCCCCCGGAACGCGTCCACCGCCTCCCGGTTCTCCTTTGCCGAAACCGCCCCGCGCGGCTGCGGCTCCTGCCTCGGCTTCCACACCAAGGACGCCGCGGCCGCCGACGAAACCGCCCTCCGTCTCCACCTCACCGCCACCTGGCGCGAGTCCACCGTCTTCACCGACGCCGAACGCGCCGCCCTGGCGCTCACCGAGGAGGGCAGCCGCATCGCCGACGCCCACCACGGCGTCTCCGACGAGACCTGGGAGCAGGTCACCAAGCACTACGACGACGACCAGATCGCCGCCCTGGTGTACCTGGTCGCCATGATCAACGCGGCCAACCGGCTCGGCGTGATCGTCCGTAACAAGGGCGGCGCCTACGAGCCGGGAATGTACGCCCAGCTGTCCAACTGACGGTGCGACACCGTCGTCACCACTGCCGCTGCACGGTCGCCTTGGCACCGGTCACCAGGGTCGCGGCCGGCACGTCGTCGGCCACGACCGCACCGGCGGCGATCACCGCGTCACGGCCGATGCTGACGCCGGGCAGGATCGTGGCACCGGCGCCGATCCAGACGTTCTCCGCGACGTCGATGGGCGCACCGGTGAGGTACAGCTTCCGCTCCGCGGGGTCGACCGGGTGGCCGCCGGTGATGAAGGTGACCTTCGGGCCGATCATCGTGCGCTCGGCGATCCGGATGCCGGCGTAGTCCAGGAACGTGCAGTTCTGGTTGATGAACACCCGCTCGGCGAGTTCGAGCCGCAGGCCGTGGTCGGTGAAGAAGGGCGGGTAGATCGTGACCCGGTCCGGCAGCGGCTTCCCGAGGATCCGCGCGAAGAGTTCCGCCTTTCCGGCCTCGTCCTCGAAGGGCAGCGCGTTCAGCCGGGAGGTGAGCTCGGTGACCCGCAGCACCCGCTCCGACATGGCCTTGAATTCGGGGCTGTGGATGCGCATGAGGCGGTTGCTGGGCATGTGGAGGGCTCCAGGTGGGAGGTGGGGACACGGGTCAGGACGGCCCGGCCCTCCGTGCGAGGTGGACCGTGATGTCGGCGGTGACCTCGACCGTATCGGGCAGGACCCGGGCGATGTCACGGAATACCTGGGCGCGGTCCGCGTCAGCGAGTACGAGGTAGGCCGAGACGGTGGAGAGGTGGCCGAGGTAGTCGGCGGCGGTCATGGTCAAGTGGCGTGGGATCAGGGCCTGTTGTACGTCGGCGAAGTGCTCGCACTGCCGGAGTTCGGTGCCGGGCCACTCCATGCCGCAGCCCGAAGGCGTGCCGTCCGGGGAGGGGGCCCGGGCGCTCTCCAGGACTGGGGCCCCGGCCGCCCGGACCGCTTCCTCCAGGTCCGGGTCGGCCGGTTCGACCGGTCCGCCGAAGCAGGCGAACACACCTCCCGGTGCCAGGAGTTGGGCCATCCGTGACCACCGCCCCGCCGGGTCCGTCCAGTGCAGGGAGGCGGCCGCGTAGATCAGGTCGTACCGTTCGCGCCCCTTGGGTCGTACGTCCTCGAAGGCGGCCCGCACCGTCGTCACCCCGGCCGGTACGTGCCGGCGCAGTTCGGCGAGCATGGCCTCGTCGGGCTCGGTGGCGGTGACCGCGATCCCCCGCCCGGCGAAGAGGCGGGTGGCCTTGCCGGTGCCCGCACCGATCTCCAGGGCGGTGCGCGGCGGGCGGCCCGCGTACGCCGCCACCGTGTCGAAGAGTTCCTGGGGGTAGCCCGGCCGGAACTGTTCGTAGGCCTGGGCAATGGCCCCGAAACTCAGCGCGCGTCCAGATGTCATGCCGGGCATCCTCACATGGTGAAGGGGTGCTGTGGCCGGGGTTCGGACACGGGCTCTGAAGGGGTGCTGTGGCCGGGGTTCAGGCACAGGTTCTCAAGAGCGGGGCGCCTTGCGGTTCCGCAGGAAGAGGGCCGCGAGAGCCACTCCGAGCAGTACCAGCCCCGCGTTGACCGCGATCGCGGTGGTGACGCCCTGGTGGATGGCGGAGGCGGTGGTCGCTCCGGCGGTGGTGGCGGTGACGACGGCTGCCATGACCGGGGTGCCCATGGTGATGCCGACCTGCTGGGACATCGAGGCGAGGCCGGTGGCCAGGCCCTGTTCGGCGTTGGGGAGCCCGCTGGTGGCGGTGACCATGAAGCCCACGATGACCAGCATGTTGCCGATGCCGCCGAAGAAGGTGGCGGGGAGCAGCAGGGCCATGGCGGCGGTGGTCGTGGTGCCGAGGAAGAGGAGGGCTGCGGTGAAGACGGTCTGGATGACGCCGCCGGTGACGAGGACGGTGAGGGTGGACGTGCGGGCGATGAGCCTGGGGGCGAGCAGGCCGCCGACGACGGTGCCGATGCCCAGGACTCCGAAGGAGATGCCGGCGGTGAGCGGGGAGAAGCCGAGGGTCTTCTGGAGGTAGAGGGTCAGGAGGTAGACCAGGGAGGTCTCGGTGACGAAGGCGAGCAGGCCCGCGACGTTGCCCCAGGCGACGTTGCGGCGGCCGAGGGTCTTCAGCGGGACCAGCGGCTGAGCGACCTTGCGCTCGATGAGGAAGAACGCGGCGAGGAGGACGACTCCGGCACCGAGCCCGGCGAGAGCGAGCGGGTGGGTCCAGCCGTACTCGCCGGCCTGGGTCAGGCCGTAGACCAGGCCGAGCAGCCCGAGGGTGACGGTGAGGGCGCCGGGCAGGTCGAGCTTGGGGCGGGCGGCCGCGTCGGGCACGGACTCCTTGATGACGGCCGGGGCGATCAGGACGACGGCGAGCGCGACGGGCACGTTGATGAAGAACGCCCAGCGCCAGGAGAGGAGTTCGGTCAGTACGCCGCCCAGGATGGCGCCGGTGGTGAACCCGGCGGACATCAGCGCGCCGTTGATGCCGAGCGCCTTCTGCCGGAGCGGGCCCTCGGGGAAGGCGGTGGTGAGGAGGGAGAGCCCTGCCGGGGTGGCGGCGGCGGTCGCCAGGCCCTGGGCGACACGGGCGGCGAGCAGCACTTCGGGGGTGGTGGCCAGGCCGCCCACCAGTGAGGCGGCACCCAGCAGGGCGAGGCTCCCGATGAAGATCTTCTTGCGGCCGACCAGGTCGCCGATCCGGCCGAAGAAGAGGGTGAATCCGGCGGCGGAGAGCGCGAACGACGTCGCGATCCACTGGAGATGGGAGAGCGAGAAGCCGAGACCGTCGCCGATCGCGGGCAGCGCCACATTCAGGATCGAGAAGTCGACGGCCAGCATGAACTGGGCGATCAGCAGCACGGCCAGGATGAGCTTCAACCTGCCGGTCAGGCGCGGGGGTTGGGGCTCGGTGGCGGTGTGGGAGGCGGCCCCGGCGGGGTGGTCGGTCGGCCGTGGCGCGGTCTTCGTTACGGACATCTCGAAGCTTCCTCTACGGGTGCGGGGGTACGGACGTGGACCTGGAACCACCCTCTCTAATGGGTCTGTGGTTCCGTTACGTCGATGAAGTTAGCACGCGCTCGGCCGTAAAGGAACTGTGGTTCCGATAAGATGGGGCGTGGCCCCGCGCCCCGCCCTTTTGAAGAAGCGCCACTCGAAGAAGGAGCCCCCGTGTCCGGTCCCTCCAGCCCGTCCGGTCCCTCCAGCCCGTCAAGCCCGTCCGGCCCCTCCGACCCCTCCGCCCCCGGCACCCAGCGCCCCGGCGGCCGTACCGCCCGTGTCCGCGAAGCCGTACTGGAGGTCGCGGGCGACACGCTCGCCGCCGACGGATTCGCCGCCCTCGACCTCGGCGAGGTCGCCCGCAGGGCCGGTGTCGGCAAGACGACCGTGTACCGCCGTTGGGGAAACCCGGGCGCTCTGGCCGCCGACCTGCTGACCGACATGGCGGAACAGTCACTGCCCCGAACCGACCACGGCACCCTGCCCGAGGACCTCAGGGCCAACGCCCGCCTGGTCGTCGCCACCCTCACCGACCCCCGGCAGAGCCGCCTCTTCAAAGCCCTGATCGCCGCCTCCCTCTGCAACGACCAGGCCGCCGAGGCCCTGCACCACTTCTACGAGGTCCGCATCGAGGAATGGGCCGGCTGCGTACGGGACGCCGCCACCCGGGGCGAGATCCCCGGCACCACCGACCCCCACTCCGTGGTCGCCGCCGTCTCGGCCCCCCTCTACTACGCCTTCCTCAACACCGGCCGCCCCCTTACCCCCTCCGACGCGGACCGCGCCGCCGACGCGGCGTGCGTGGCGGCGCGGGAGGGGGTGTGGGCGGGCGCGACGGCGTAATGGACCGTCGAACGCGGTGGTCAGCTGCCCGCCGGACGCTTCCCCGCCACCGGATCCGCCCCCACCTCCAGATCCACCACCACCCCGTAGTGATCGCTCGCCCACACCCCGTCGACCGGCTTGTCGAAGGCGAGGCGGGCGTCGCGGACCCGGGCGCGGGCGCCCGGATGCGCGTGGGGGGAGCCGACGAGGACGTAGTCGATACGGCGGTGGTGGTGGGGCTGGCGGATCAGACGGTCGATGTCCTCGGTGGCGTTCGGGTTGGCGGCGGTCCAGGTGTGGCCGGGGCCGGAGCCGGCGATTTCCCAGGCGTCGTGGAAGTGGGTGCTGCGGCCGGAGAGGGACTGGCGGCCGGTGAGGAAGCGGATGCTCGCGGCATCGGGGCCGGCGTTGAAGTCTCCGGCGATGACCGTGGGCAGGGCCGTACGGTGCCGGGAGTCGAGGTCCGCGAGGGCCTGCGCCTGACGCTCCCGTACGGCCTCCGCGCCGGGGCGGAACGACAGGGTGGGAGCGATGAACAGCACCTCCCCCAGCCCCTCCAGCGGAACCCGCGCCGCCAGGGTCAGCCACGGAACGTCCGGGGCGTCCGCGCCCCGCTGATCGAGGACCTCGGTGACGCGGTGCGGCCACCTGGTCGCCACCGCCGTACCTCCGAACCGGTCCACGTACGGCGGCTGGACGGCGGAGGTCTGCGACTGATGGGTGCCGTGCAGTGCGGTGCCGTCGAGGAGGACGGGCAACTGGTCGGGCAGCACCTCCTGGAAGGCCACCAGGTCCGGGGCGAGCCGCCGCAGTCCGGCGTTGATCAGTGCGGTGCGGGCGGCGGCGTCGCCCCGGGTGTTCCACACGTTCAGGGTCAGGACGCGCAGATGCATGGGTACGGGACTCCTCAGGCCTGCCGGACGGCGACCGCGTCGAACTCCAGGCGCACCTTCGGACTGACCAGGGCCGTGGTCGTGGCGTTCCAGTTCACGTCCCAGTCGTTGCGGTTGATCAGGGCCCGCCCCTTGAAGCCGACCAGGTAGCGGCCCTGGGGATCGGTCTCGCCGCCGGTCAACTCGACGTCCAGGGTGACCTGTTGGGTGTGGCCGCGCACGGTCAGGCCACCGGTGACCTTGAAGTGGGTGGCGTCGACCTGCTTCACCCGGGTCGTGGTGAAGGTGAGCGCCGGATGGGTGCCGGTGTCCAGGAACTTGCCGCGCAGCAGTTCGTCGCGCTGCGGGTTTCCGGTGGTCAGGCTCTGTGCCCGGACGGAGAGCCAGGCGCTCGACCCCTCGGGGTGGCCGCCGTCCAGCTGCGCGCCGCCCTCGAACTCCTCGAACTTCCCCGGCACCTTGCTGGCCATCGTGTGCTTGGCCACGAAGCCGATCCGGGTGTGGGCGGCGTCCAGGACGTACTCGCCGCTCAGCGTGGAGAGTTGGGTGATGGTGGACATGGGTCGCTCCCTAAGTGGGGGTGAGGTACGGACGTACGGCGGAAGGGGCCCCGCCGGAGCAGGGCCCCTGGTGCGGGCCGGTCAGCCGAACTGGCCGGGCTGGTAGTCGCCGGCCGGCTGCTGGACGATGACGTTCAGCCGGTTGAGGGCGTTCATGGTGGCGATCAGGCCGAGCAGGGCGGCCAGTTCGTCCTCGTCGTAGTGCTTGGCCGCGTTCGCCCAGACCTCGTCGGGTACCCCGCCCGCGGCGTCCGCGATCCTGGTCCCCTCCTCGGCCAATTCCAGGGCGGCACGCTCGGCGTCGGTGAAGACGGTGGCCTCGCGCCAGGTCGCCACCAGGTGCAGCCGTACCGAGGACTCACCCGCGGCGGTCGCGTCCTTGGTGTGCATGTCGACGCAGAAGCCGCAACCGTTGATCTGGCTGATGCGCAGTGCCGTGAGCTCCAGCGTCGAGTCCGGCAGCGTCGACGACCTGAGGGACATACCGGCGGAGACGAAGTGCTTCACGTACTTGGCACCGATGGGGTTGGTGTGGAAGTTGAGACGGGCGTCCATGGTGATCTCCTGCGGAACGGGTGAGTACGGGATCGTGTTCGACCCACAGCAGTACGACGAGGCAGCCCGCGAGAATGTGAGGGGCCCGCTCCGACCTCACATTCCGGCGCCCTGTCTCGTCGTAACGGAGAGACAACCGACGCGCCCGAGGGAGCAGCCACACCATGAGGACCCCGTCCGACCAGCCCGAACAGGGCGCGGAGCCGCTCGATCCGGGCCTGAGCGCGATCATCAGCGAGCGCCGGCAGCTGATCAACCTCGCGTACCGGCTGCTCGGTTCGCTGGCCGACGCCGAGGACGTCGTACAGGAGGCGTACACCCGCTGGTACGCGATGTCGCGCGCCCAGCAGCAGGCCATCGACTCCCCCGGTGCCTGGCTGACCAAGGTCGCGGGCCGCATCTGCCTCGATCTGCTCGGCTCGGCGCGGGCCAGGCGGGAGAGTTACGTCGGCGAGTGGCTTCCTGAGCCCCTGCCGGACCGGGCGGAGTGGGCCGGTGGGCGGGCGGACGGCCGGGCGGCGGACCCGGCGGACCGGGTGACGCTCGACGAGTCGGTGAACATGGCGTTCCTCGTCGTACTGGAGGAGATGACTCCGGCGGAGCGGGTGGCGTTCATCCTGCATGACGTCTTCCGGTACTCCTTCGCGGAGGTCGCCGAGATCGTCGGGCGCACCCCGGCGGCCTGCCGCCAGCTGGCGACCTCGGCCCGGCGACGTATCCGCGAATCCCACACGCCCCCGGCGTCCCCCGCGGCCCAGCACGCAAAGGTCGTCCGCTCCTTCAAGCAGGCCTGGGAGGCCCAGGACATCGAGGCCCTGGTCGGCCTGCTCGACCCCAATGTCACGGGCTTCGCGGACGGCGGCGGGCTGGTCGCCGCCGCGATCCACCCCGTCATCGGCAGCGAGGAGATCGCCCGGTATCTGCTGAGCGTCACCGCGGTCCCCGGCCTGACCATCCTGGAACGGTCGGTCAACGGCCGCCCCGGCCTGGTGACCCAGCTCGACGGCGCCACCGTCGGGGTGCTCGCCTTCGAGATCCTGGAGGACCGGATCACGCGCTGCTGGGCGGTCCGGAACCCGGAGAAGCTCCGGACGTGGACGACGGGCTGAACGTTTCCGAAGCCTGGTCGAGCCCTCGCCGCAGTACGTCGAAGGATGCAGCGGGGGCTCGTCCGTGCGGGCGATGATCCACCGGTCCCCCCGCTCCTACGATGAAGCCGATCCCCCAAGTCGGCCCGCACCGGGCGTCGCACCGCTGTGCCGTGCCCGTGTGCCGTGCCCGTAGGAAGTCCGTAGGAAGAAGGTCCAGCGATGAGCCGTGGCACCAAGAACCTCGTCGAAGGCGCAGTGACCCTGCCCGTCGGCCTGGCCCTGTATCTGTTCACCGACGACGTCAAGGTCCTGTTCTTCGACCTCACCAAGGTGGGGGTGGTGCTGATGTTCGTGGGCGCCGCCATGATGGTCACCGGGCTCGTGCAGAGGGTGACGGCGAGCCGGATCAGCAGGTGAGCGGGGTGCCGTCAGCGGCCGGGCGCATGGTGACCGCGCGGCATCAGGGCGCCCCGTCGGCCGGCATACGGGCGGTGACCAGGCCCGATTCATAGGCCGCGATGACCGCCTGGGCACGGTCTCGGACGTCGAGCTTGTCGAAGATGCTGGTGATGTAGTTCTTCACGGTGGAGACGCTGAGGTCCATGGCGCGGGAGATGCCGGTGTTGTCGAGACCGGTGGCCATCAGACGCCAGACCTCGACCTCGCGGGGCGTGAGTTCACCGGAGCCGGAGCCGGGCCCCGAGCCGGTGGTGGCAGGGGCAGGGCGTGCGGGGCCCCGCGTCCGTACATACGTGGAGATCAGCCGGGTGAGCAGGCGCGGCGCGACCACCGCCTCGCCCGCGTGAACGGTGCGGATCGCCGCACCGAGGTCCTCCGGGGAGCTGTCCTTGGGCAGGAATCCGTACGCTCCGGCGCGCAGCGCACCCACCACGTACTCGTCCATGTCGAAGGTGCTGAGTGCCAGCACCCGGCAGCCGGGGAGGGTCGCGGCGAGTTCCGCGGTCGCGGCGACCCCGTCCATGACGGGCATCCGGATGTCCATCACCACGACATCGGGGCGCAGTTGACCGGCGAGGCTGACGGCCCTGGTGCCGTCCTCGGCCTCTCCGACCACCTCGAAGGACGAGTCCGGGGAGAGGATCAGCGACAGTCCGCGCCGGACGAGCGGCTGGTCGTCGACGATCAGGACTCTGATGCGGGGCGACGTGTGCTCGGCCCCGGTTGTCGTCGTGGTGCCCGGCTCGGTCGTCGGTCCGGTCATCGGCTCAGGCGGCGGCTCGGTCGTCGGTCCGGTCATCGGAGGCCTCCCTCGTACTGGACGGCCGCCGCGGCCGCCTCGTTCTCCGCCAGCGGCAGTTCGGCCCGTACGGCGAATCCCCCGTCGGCCCGCGGGCCCGCGGTGAGCGTCCCGCCGTGCAGGGCGACGCGCTCCCGCATACCGATCAGCCCGTATCCGGCAGGCTTTCCGGGCGGTACGTCGTCCAGTGGCGGCGCACCCCCGCCGTCGTCCCGCACCTCGACGCCGACCCGTTCCTGACCGTATGTCAGCTGTACAAAGGCGTGGGCGGCGGGCCCCGCGTACTTGCGGGAGTTGGTGAGGGCCTCCTGGACGATACGGAACAGGGTGAGCCCGAGGGCCGGCGGCAGCGGACGCTCCGGCCCGTGGACGGCGAACTCGGTCGGCAGCCCGGCCAGCCGCGACTCGGCGATCAGCCGGCCGAGGTCGGCGGTGCCGGGCTGGGGCTGCGCGGGGGCGTTGTCGGATCCACCGTCTTCGCCGCCACGAGCACCCTGGCCACCTCCGCCACCTTCGTCACCTCCGCCACCTTCGTCATCGGTCCGCAGGACATCGAGGAGTTGGCGCATTTCGCTCAGTGCGAGACGACCGGAGGACTCCAGGGTGATCAGGGCGTCGCGGGCCACTTCCGGGCGGGCCAGATTGGCGCGGGCGCCGCCGGCCATCAGCTGCATGGTGGTGAGGTGGTGGGCGACGATGTCGTGCAACTCCCTTGCGATACGGCGTCGTTCGTCGGCCACGGCACGGTCGGCGAGGAGCCTGCGGTTGGCCGCCACCTCCTGCTGCCAGCGGTTGATGGCGAGGGCGGCACCGACGACGATCAGGGTGGTCAGGGGCGCCAGGAGGACGTCCTGCCAGGGCGGAATCCGGCCACTGCTGCGTCCGAGCAGGGTCAGCCACACCGTGGTGACGGACCCCACCGCCGCGAGCGCCGTCACCCGCTTCGAACAGGCCCTGGCCACCGTGTACAACGCAACCAGCAGAACCGCACCGAAGTGGCTGGGCAGCGGCACCACCAGCGTGGCGATCGCGTCGAGCACCAGTACGGCGACGAGCACCGCCACCGGGTAGCGGCGCCGGGCGAGCAACGGCAGCGCGGCCACCGCGACCAGCAGCACCCCGGCCGCGCTGACGGCGTACCGGCCGTCCGGGTCGTCGAAGAAGACGTAACTGAGCAGGTTCATGGCACAGGCGCCGCCGGTGACGAGGGCGTCGTTGTGGCGGCTGCTACTGGGCATCTGCGTGTTTCTCCTCGCGTACCGGCCTCGCGTCCCGGCCTCGCGGCCCCCGGGAAAGGGTTGCACAGCAACTGCCAGAACCAAGGCCGGGTTCAGGACCGGGGCCGGGACCAGGACCGGCCGGGACCAGCACCGGGACCGGGGCCGGGGCCGGGGCCGGGACCGGGGCCGCCCCCCCCACCCCAGGACCACGGTCCCAGTCCCCCGCCACCGAAGGCCCCAGGTCCCCCCTCCGGATCATCCGTCGCCCCGACGCCCGCCCGCCCCCCGCCTGATGGTCTGGAAGCAGGCCGGAATCCCCCGGCAGACGTACCCGATCCGCATCCGAGGCCCGTCCACCGGAGGACACCGTGATCCGCGCCCTGACCAGGTACTCCACCACACACCCCTGGAAGGTGATCGCCCTCTGGGGGGTGCTGGGTGTGGTGCTCAGTGCCCTGACCCCGACCCTGATGGACCGTGTCACCCAGAGCCGGGCCGGGGACTTCCTGCCCCGGAGTTACGACTCGGCCGCCGCCCAGCACATCGCCCAGGAACAGTTCGGGGCGAACCCCGACGCCACCACCGTGACGGTGCTGGTCGCCCGGTCCGACGGCAAGGCTCTCACCGCCCCCGACCAGCAGAAGATCGCGGCCGGGGCGGCGAAGCTGGGACAGCGGCGGGTGGTGATGCCCCGGCAGGACGACGGGCCGCAGTTCCTGCTGCCGGACCGTTCCCAGACGCCCCGGGTCGCTCCGGCGGTGACGGCCCCCGACCGCAGTTTTCAGCTGCTGACCGTCGAACTGACCGGCAGCCCCACCGACAAGGGGGTCCAGGGGGTCTACCGGGCGTTCCGGGACGCCACCCGGACCCAGTTCTCCGAGGCCTCCCTGCGGACCGGCTTCACCGGGACCCTCGCGGAGAGCGTCGACACCACCGACAGCAACGGCACCGTCATCAAGGTCGCGGGCGGTCTCGCCGTCGGGCTGATCGTCCTGCTCAACGTGCTGGTGTTCCGCAGCGCACTCCTCGCCCTGCTGCCGCTGCTCGCCGTCGCGATGATCGGCTTCGTGGCGGTGGGGGCCGTCGCGGGCGGTGCGATGCTCACCGGGCGCAAACTCGACCCGGGCATCACGGACCTGATCAATGTGGTGCTGCTCGGCATCGGCCTCGACTACCTCCTCTTCCTGCTGTTCCGCTTCCGTGAGCAACTGCGCGAGCGGCCTGAGCAGTCCGCCCGTGAGGCGGCCGCGCAGGTCTCGGGGCGGGTGGGTACCGCGATCGCCTCCGCCGCCCTGACGATCGTGGCCGCGTTCGCCACACTGGGGGTGGCCACCTTCGGGCAGTTCCGGTCGATGGGCCCGGCGATCGCCCTCGCGGTACTGGTGATGCTGCTGGGCAGCCTCACCCTTCTTCCGGCGCTGCTCGCGGCGGCCGGGCGCAAGATGTTCTGGCCCTCCCGGACCTTCGACCGCGAGCCGCCCGAGGGGCGCGCCGCCCGCCTCGGCGACCTGGTCACCCGGCGCCCCCTCGCCCTGCTCACCGCCGCCGTCGCCCTGCTCGCCGCCCTGGCAGCCGGCCTGACCGGCATCCACATGGACTACGGCCGTGGCGACCCCGACACCAAGACCCCCGCCGCCACCACCGCCGCCGAAATCTCCCGCACCCTGCCCGCCGGAGTCTCCGACCCCACCAGCGTCTACGTCACCACCACCGACGGCAGCACCCTCACCACCACTCGCCTCGACGGCCTCCACCGCGCACTCCAGCAGGTCGAGGGGGTCGACCGGATCGCCCCGACCACCCTCAACAAGGACCACCGCGCCGCCCGCATCGACCTCTACCCGCACGCGGACCCCCGGACCCAGCAGGCCCGCGACCTCGCCGCCGGCCCCATCCGCAGCGCCGTCGCCCGCCACACCCCCGCCATGACCACGGTCCACGTGGGTGGCACCGCGGCCCTCTACGCCGACATCTCCACCGCCGTCGACCACGACCTGAAGACCGTGTTCCCGGTCGCGGCCGGACTCATCGCCCTCATCCTGCTGCTGCTCCTGCGCAGCCTGCTCGCCCCGGTCGTCCTGCTGCTCTCCGTCGGACTCGGCTTCGCCGCCACCCTCGGCGCCGCCACCCTCCTCTTCCAGCACGGCCTCGGCGAACCGGGCGTCAGCTACACCCTCCCCCTGGTCCTCTTCCTCTTCGTGGTGGCCCTCGGCACCGACTACAACATCCTGATCACCGACCGCATCCGCGAGGAAATGCGCCGGCCAGTCCCGGCCCGCTCCGCCGTGTCCCGCGCCGTACGCCACACCGCACCGGCCGTCGCCACCGCGGGCCTGGTCCTGGCCGCGTCCTTCGGCACCCTCGCCACCGCCCCCGGCAACGCGCAGATGGCCTTCGCGATGACCCTCGGCATCCTGCTCTCCGCCCTGGTCGTCTCCCTGGTGCTGGTCCCCGCCCTCGCCGCCCTCCTCGGGCGCGCCCTGTGGTGGCCGCTGCCCCGGAACCGGTCGGCTCAGGTCCCGCTGGCGCTGCCCCCGGTCCCGGCTCCTCCGTGGAGGCGAGCATCAGGTAACAGGCCTACGGGAGCCCGCCGTTGGACTCCACCTCACGGGCCCCCGGCCTCTCCGACTCCCCCGCCGTCGCCGTCGCCGTCGCCGCCAGGCTCGCCAGCAGCTTGAGGCGGTCCTCGGAGGTGCTGCCCGGTTCGGCGGTGTAGAAGGTCAGGTCGTGCACCGAACGGCTTGACGTGGGCAGGTCGAGGGACTGGTACGTCAACTCCAGGCGGCCCACCTCCGGATGCTGGAGGCGCTTGATCCCCTCGTGCCGGGTGCGGACGTCGTGCGCCGCCCACATGGTGCGGAACTCCGGGCTGAGCGTGGACAGTTCACCGATCAGCTCGCGCAGCGCACGGTCGTGCGGCTCGCGCCCTGCCTCGGCGCGCAGCAGCGCGACGGTGACCTGGGCGGCGTCCTCCCAGTCGACGAAGTAGTCCCGGGCAACGGGGTCGAGAAAGTGGAAGCGGGCGACGTTGGCGCGGCCCCGGTTGGCGCCGGCGGTCGCGCTCTCGAACATCGGCGCCTGCAGAGCCCGGGCGAGCGGGTTGGTGGCGACGACATCCATCCGCCCGTTGCGCACGAAGCCCGCCGACAGGCCCACCGAGTCCAGCAGCCACTGCACCGGCGGCGGCACCTCGACGTTCTTGCGCCGGGACGGGGCGCGGTGGGCGGGCCGGGCCGCACGAGCCAGATCGAAGAGGTACGTCGTCTCCGCCTCGTCCAGTTTCAGCGCCCGGGCCACCGCGTACAGCACGTCCTCCGACACCCCGCCGATGTGCCCCTTCTCCAACCGGGTGTACCACTCGGTGCTCACCCCGGCGAGTACGGCGACCTCCTCGCGACGCAGCCCCGGAACCCGGCGCCGGCCGCTGGTGGGCAGCCCGACCTGCTCCGGGGTGATCTTCGCGCGCCGGGTCGCGAGGAAGTCACGGATCTCGGTGCGGTGGTCGGCACGGGGGTCGCTGCCGGGGCCGGGGCGGGTGCCGGGGCCGGTGGGGTCGGGCTGCTGCTCCATGCAATCCACCGTAACCGGGCAAATCCGCTGAGGGAGGTTGAGTCTGTACCCCCCATAAGCCCGACCTTCCACACACGCGAAGAGGCCTGTTGTGTGGTTGTCCGTACGGGATTCACCCCGCACCCGATTCCTTCACCACCCGCTTCACCACCCGCTTCACCACCCGACGGAGTTCCTACCTATGACTACGCGAGGAGCAACCCTCCACGCACCCGCCGACGGCGTCTCCACGGCAGCCCCCGCAACGTCGCCGCGCCCCCGCCTCCCCCTCGTCGTGTACGTCATGGCGCTCGGCACCTTTCTGATGGGCACCACCGAGTTCGTGGTGGCGGGCCTGCTGCCGGAGATATCCGGTGACCTGGGCGTGAGCGTGGCCCAGGCCGGTCTGACCATCACGGTCTTCGCTATCGGCATGATCATCGGCGCTCCGGTGATGTCGATGCTGACACTGCGGATGCCGAGGCGACTGACGCTGATGCTCGCGCTGGGTGTCTACGCGGTCGGCCACGTCATCGTCGCGGTCAGCTCCAGCTTCACCCTCGTGCTGGCGGCCCGGTTCCTGACGGCGCTGGCCACCGGCGCGTTCTGGGCGGTGGCCAACGTGGTCGCCGCGCGCGCCGCCGGACCGGCCGCCGCCTCCCGAGCGCTGGGGCTGGTCGGGGCGGGCGGGATGCTCGCCAATGTGATCGGGGTGCCGGTCGGCGCGTACGCCGGGCAGCTGATGGGCTGGCGGGGTCCGTTCTGGGCGCTGGCCGTGCTGGCCCTGGCGTCCGTCGCGCTCATCGCCCGTACCGTTGCGCACGACGCCCCCGGCCAACAGGCCGTCTCCCTCCGCTCGGAGCTGACCGCCCTGCGCTCGGGACGCCTCCGGCTGACCCTGGCCGCCTGCGCCACCACCACCGGCGGCGTCCTGGCGACGTACTCCTACATCTCCCCCCTCCTCACCGACCGCGCGGGCATCTCCTCCGCCCTCGTCCCCCTGGTGCTGGTCGGTTTCGGTGTCGGCGCACTGTCCGGCTCGCTCGTCGGCGGCCGTCTCGGCGACGCCCGCCCGCACCTGACGACCCTCACGGCGGCCGTCGGCGCCACCGTCCTCCTCCTCGCGCTCACCCTCTTCGCAGGCTACGCGGCAGCCGCGATCGCCCTGGTCACCCTGCTGGGCTTCTTCGGCCTCGGCGCCAATCCGGTACTGATCTCGCTGGCCGTACGGTACGCGGGCCAGGCCCCCACCCTGGCTTCCGCGCTCACCGTCTCGGCCTTCAACCTGGGCACCGCCGTCGGCTCCTGGATCGCCGGAATCACCCTTACCTCCGCGCTCGGCACCACGGGCCCGGCCCTGGTCGGCACGGTCATCGCCGCCCTGACAGTGATCTCCACCACCGCGCTGGCCCTGATTCAGCGACGACGTTCGAGGGCATCTGTCCGAGATGCCCGGTACGCCGGACAGCAACAGATCTGACCCCTCCCGCAACCCCCTCAGACCCCTCCCGCACCCCCTCCTCGTCTGAACCCGGAGCACTCCCATGCGCGCAACCCTCATGTACGGCGCCGGTGACGTCCGCATCGAGAACGTCCCCGACCCCTCCCTCAAGCACCCCACCGACGCACTGGTCCGGATCACCGCCTCCTGTGTCTGCGGCAGCGACCTGCACCCGTACAGCTCCATGAAGCCGGAGGACGGCCCGGCCCGGATGGGCCACGAGTTCATCGGCATCGTCGAGGAGACCGGCTCGGAGGTCACCACCCTGCGGCGCGGCGACCTGGTCGTCGCCCCCTTCGCCATCTCCGACAACACCTGTCTCTTCTGCCGCGAGGGCCTGCACACCTCCTGCGCCCACCCCCAGGCCAACTTCTGGGACGGCGAGGCCGAGGAGGGCGGTCAGGCGGAAGCGGTACGTGTGCCGCTCGCCGACGGCACCCTCGTCAAACTCCCCGTCGCCCCCGACTCCACCCTCATCCCCTCCCTCCTCACCCTCTCCGACGTCCTCGGCACCGGTCACCACGCCGCCGTCATGGGCGGCGTCAACGCCCGCACCTCCGTCACCGTCATCGGTGACGGCGCGGTAGGCCTGATGGCAGTCCTCGCCGCCAAGCGCCTCGGTGCCGAACAGATCGTCCTGATGGGCCGCCACACCTCCCGCACCGACCTCGGCCGCTCCTTCGGCGCCACCGACGTCATCGCCACACGCGGCGAGGAAGGCATCGAAGCGGTCCGCGCCCTCACCAACGGCCACGGCACCCACGTCACCCTCGAAGCCGTCGGCCACATGCCCGCCTACCAGCAGGCCATCGGCGTCACCCGCCCCGGCGGCATCATCAGCCGCGTCGGCGTCCCCCAGTACGAAGAAGCCCCGATCGGCTTCAGCAGCCTCTTCCGCCACAACATCCGCCTGGCCGGCGGCCCCGCCCCGGTCCGCGCCTACATCGAGGAGCTGATGCCCGACATCCTCGACGGCACCCTCACCCCCGGCCGCGTCTTCGACGCCACCACCGACCTCGACGGCGTACCGGCCGCCTACCAGTCCATGGCGGACCGCGAAACCCTGAAGGCCCTGGTCACGCCGTAACCCTGGCATCCCCGCCGGCGCCCGCACACCTCTCTCCAGACCAAGGAAAGCAACCCGTACCCATGGAACACATCACCTCCACCCCCACCGCCAAGGCCCCCGCCGAGCGCTTCACCGGTGACGTCTACCTCAACCCGATCGAAGCCCCCTCCGACCCGGCCCACCTGGTCGCCGCCCTGGTCCGCTTCACCCCCGGCGCCCGTACCAACTGGCACTCCCACGCCAAGGGCCAGACCCTCCACCTCACCGACGGCATCGGCCTGGTCGGCACCCGCGACGGCGACGTCGTGCTGGCGAGCGCCGGTCAGACGGTCAAGTGCCCGCCCGGCGAGGAGCACTGGCACGGGGCCACCGACACCACGCTCATGGCCCACCTCGCCATGCTGGTCGGCGACGAGAACGGCGACGGCACCACCTGGCTGGAGCCGGTCACCGACGAGCAGTACGCCGCAGCACTGAAGTCCGTCGGCCGCTGAACAAAAGAACTGACACAGCCTCACCTCAGGCGCGGCCCTCAAATCCCCTGTCGGTGAAGGGAGTTCAGGCGGTCCAGCTGATCCCCGGAGAGCTGGACCGCCCCGGCGGCCACATTGGCCTCCAGGTGCGCCACCTTGCTCGTCCCCGGAATGACCAGCACATGAGGCCCCTGGTGCAGCGCCCACGCCAGCCGCAGCTGCGCCGCACTCACGCCCTGCTCCCGCGCGACCTCAAGCACCTCTTCCGCCTCGCCGTCCCCGGCGCCCGCCTCCCTCCCGGAGCCGGCGATCGAGTAGAACGGCACAAAAGCGATCCCCTGCTCCCCACAGGTCCGCACCAGCTCCTCGTACTCCGGCCGCATTCCGATGCCGTACGGGTTCTGTACGCAGACCACGGGGGCTATCTGCTGGGCCTCCGCGAGCTGTCCGACGGTGATGTTGGAGAGGCCGAGGTGACGGATGAGGCCGGCCTCGCGCAGTTCGGCGAGTGCGCCGAAGCGCTCCGCGATCGAATCGTCGCCCGCCACCCTCAGATTGACCACATCGAGGTGGTCGCGGCCGAGCTGGCGCAGGTTCTCCTCCACCTGTCCGCGCAGGGCCCGCGGGGTACGGGCATGGCCCGCCCACTCCCCCTCGGCGTCCCGGGCGGGCCCGACCTTGGTGGTGATCACCAGGTCGTCGGAGTAGGGCCCGAGCGCCCGGTTGATGAGTTCGTTGGCGGAACGCAGCGGCGAGAAGTAGAAGGCGGCGGTGTCGAGGTGGTTCACACCGAGCTCAACCGCCCGCCGCAGCACGCCGATCGCCTGCTCCCGGTCCCCCGAAACCGCACCGGCGATCAGGGCTTCGCCGGTCTGCGGCAACCGCATCGTGCCGAACCCGATCCGGTTGACCTCCAGGTCACCGAGCTTCCAGGTGCCCGCTACGGCCGCACTGAGCGTTTTAGAACGAAGCGTTTCCGGACCGAGCGTTTGCGAACCGAGCGTTTCTGAGGTCATGCCCCAGATGATCGCCGCATCCGGTCCACCTCGGCAAGCAATTGCCTCGGCAACCAACCAGTTACTCTCTCACGACCATCCGATGTGCTCTCACGAACACTGGAGGCTCCATGCCCAAGGCCTACTGGGTCAGTGCCTACCGCACCATTTCCGACCCGGAGAAGCTGGCCGCCTACAGCAAGCTGGCCGGCCCGGCCGTCCAGCTCAGGGGCGGGCGGGTCCTCGCCCGTGGCGGCCGGGTCGCCGCATACGACGCCGGAATCGCCGAGCGCACCGTCCTGATCGAGTTCGACAGCTTCGAGCAGGCCCTCGCGGCACACGAGAGCGAGACCTACCAGGAGGCGCTGGCCGTCCTCTCCGACGGCGTAGAGCGCGATTTCCGCATCATCGAGGGCCTGGACTGACACCCAGCTCCTTCGCCCGAGCCGCCCGCCTGGCGAACGTCGCCTCCTTGGCCTCCTCCATCTCCCGGAGGGCGGACTTCCGTTCGCGCTGGGCGAGCCGGTCCAGGTAGAGGTGGCCGTTCAGGTGGTCCGTCTCGTGCTGGAGGCAGCGGGCGAAGTACCCCCTGCCCTCGATGACCAGGGGGTTGCCGTCCTTGGTTTGGCCGCGTACGACCGTACGGTCGAGCCGTGACACCATCCGGTACGGGCCGGGCACCGACAGGCACCCCTCCGACTCCTCGACCAACTCCCGCTGCTCCGTGGGTACTTCGTCGAGTACGGGGTTGATGATGTGCCCCACGTGCCGTACCCCCCAGTCGTCCGGCATGTCCCACATGAACACCCGCAGGTCCACACCGATCTGGTTGGCGGCGAGTCCGGCACCGTTGGCCGCCGCGTTGGTGGTGAACATGTCATCGATCAGCGTGGACAGTTCCGGGGTGCCGAATTCCGTGACCTCCCGGCACCTGCGCCGCAGGATCTCCTCCCCCACCACGGTGATGCGGCGCACCGCACCCCGCTCGACCTCGGGCGCGAGCCGCGGAAAGGAGTCAACAGGCTCCCCCAGCACCCGCACCCGCCGATCCCGCGAAGGGTCCCGAGAGGGGTCCGGGGAAGAGCCCGAAGAGTCCCCCGACGAGCCTTCCGAAGAGGCGCCCCCAGCCCGAAATGCCCCAACTCCCATGGAATACCAGCGCCTTCCGCACATGCCTCACGGGGCCGGGATCGCGGGCATCCACCCCGACCGCCCCACCGGCGAGCTTGACCGAACACTTTGCAAAGTAGCACCCTTTGCAAAATGACCGACGAAGAGCTCCCCCCTTCTCCCCTGCCCCAACCCCCGCCCCCCTTCCGCCCGTTGCAACACCGCGCCCCGCAGCCCCTCCCCGATCACCCGCTGCGCCTCGCCCTCCTCGACCTGCTGGCCGAAACCGGCACTCTCACTTCCACCCAGGCCGCCGCCCACCTCGGCCACAGCTCCGGCCTCTGCTCCTTCCACCTGCGCCAGCTCGCCCGCCACGGCCTCATCGAGGAAGCCCCCAACACCGACGGGCGCGCCCGCCCCTGGCAACTCCGCTGGAACACCGCACAGGCCGACGCCCCCTCCCCCGCCCTCCACCACGACCTGGAGGACGAGAGCTTCCGGCACTGGCTCGCCCACCGCGACCGGGCCCCTGCCGCATGGCAGCGCGACGAGTCCTTCAGCGCCGTACTCCACCTCACCCCGGCCGAAATGGCCGAACTCGGCACATCCCTCCGCGCCCTGCTCGCCCCCTATCGCGACCGCGAGTCCGACCCCGGGGCGCCGCTCCCCGCCGATGCGACTGCCGTGGCCGCGGTCACCCGCCTGTTCCCGCTACTGGCACGCTGAGAACCTGTGCCACATTGCTCAGACAGGCAGGCGGTGCAGTCCGTGACGACCCACCGCCTTTTCGGGCACACTGCCTGTGTGGGTATTAACGGATCGAATTCGGATGCGGAGCGCACTTCAGCAGAAGGCGCGGCTGACGATCGAGAACGCCGAGCCGACGACCGAGAAGGTGCGGCCGACGACCGAGAACGCCAAGCCGACCAACGAGAAGGCGCGGCCGACGACCGAGAACGCCAAGCCGACCAACGAGAGGGGCTGCTGGACAAGCAGGCTCGCGAGCTGGGGCAGGCCGTGCCCGCAGTGCGGCAGCGTTCCTATCAGGCGATCGAGCGGGCCCGGCAGCTGATGCACGGTAGTTACGCTCGGCTGAACCGCGGTAAAGAGGCGCTGCACCGCGCGGACGCGCGCGACGGAAGAGAACAGCGTGCCATCGATGACGAGGTATCGGGTTCGAGTGAGCGCCAACAGCGCGAAGGGCCTTCGGACCGCCAGGTTCTGGAGACCAGGGTATTGCGACTGCAGGAGCAGCTGTCGCCCGTAGCGTCCGCGCTGAGAGCCACCCAGGAGAAACTGGCTGCCGAGTACGAGCGCCTTGCCCACGAACAGCCCGGCCAGGCGGATGAGCTGCGGCAACACGCTGAAAGGGCTCGTCGTGCGGCGGCCCGCTTGCGCGCCGCTGAGCCGAACAATGGTGAGGACCTCGGCTGAGGAGCTGCGCCGCGAACTCCCAAGCAACTCCCTTACCCTGCAACCTCATTGACCCGCCGTCCGGCACCTCCCCTCACCCGGAGTTGAGCCGGGCCGCCTGCCGGGTCAGATGGTCGCGCTCGGCGAGGTTGGCCGCCTGGTGGGCCGCCTCGGAATACAGCCGGGCCGCCGTCGCCAGATCACCGTCGCGCTCGTGGAGGTACGCCGCCACCGCGGTGTACCGGGGCAGTGCGGCGTCCAGTGCCGCGAGCGCCGCCAGGCCGGCGCGCGGCCCGTCGGCCTCACCGACGGCGACCGCGCGGTTGAGCCGTACGACCGGACTGTCGGTCAGACGGGCGAGCTCGTCGTACCACTCGACGATCTGCACCCAGTCGGTCTCCCCGGCGGTGGGAGCGTCCGCGTGCAGCGCCGCGATGGCGGCCTGCGCCTGGAACTCCCCCAGCCGGTCGCGGGCGAGCGCCACCTGGAGGATGTCGACCCCCTCGGCGATCACCGCGGTGTCCCACCGCTTGCGGTCCTGTGAGACGAGCGGCACCAGGCTGCCGTCGGGCGCGGTACGGGCGGCGCGCCGCGCATGGTGCAGCAGCATCAGCGCGAGCAGCCCCGCCACCTCGGGGTGATCGATCGCGGCCGCGAGCCGGCGGGTGAGGCGGATCGCCTCGGCGGCGAGGTCGACGTCACCCGAGTACCCCTCGTTGAAGACCAGATAGAGGACGCGCAGCACGGTGGCGACCTCACCGGGCCGCTCGAACCGCACCCCGGAGACCGTCCGCTTCGCCCGGCTGATCCGCTGTGCCATGGTCGCCTCCGGCACCAGATAGGCCGCGGCGATCTGTCGAGTGGTCAGCCCGCCGACGGCGCGCAGGGTCAGCGCGACCGCCGAGGCGGGCGTCAGCGACGGGTGCGCACAGAGGAAGTACAGCTGGAGCGTGTCGTCCACGGCGGGTACGGAACCGGGCCCCGGCTCCTCCTCGACGAGGTCCTCCCGCCGCCGCCGGGCGGCATCCGCCCGCGTCGCATCGAGAAACCGCCGCCAGGCCACCGTGACCAGCCAGCCCTTCGCATCCCTCGGCGGATCCTCGGGCCACACCCGGACCGCCTCGATCAGCGCCTCCTGCACGGCATCCTCGGCCGCCGCGAAATCAGCTCCGCGGCGGACGAGGATGCCCAGCACACCTGGCGTGAGGCTCCGCAGCAGAACCTCATCCACGAAGAGCCACCGCCTTTCCCGCCACTCCCCGACAGCTCATTCCGTGATGGTGGGCGGCTCGGTCAGGAACGGGCGCAGCTCCAGCCACTCGTGAATCGGCTCCCCTCCCGCGCCGGGCGCCGCCGACAGCTCCCCGGCCAGCTCGACGGCCCGCTCGTAGCTGTCGACGTCGATCACCATCCACCCCGCGATCAGGTCCTTGGTCTCGGCGAACGGACCATCGGTGACCGGCGGCCGGCCCTCACCGTCGTACCTGACGAACGTCCCCTCGGGAGCGAGCGCCTGCCCGTCGACGAACTCCCCGGTCCTCTCCAGCCGCGCCGCGAAGTCCTGCATGTACTGCACATGCGCCGAGATCTCGTCAGGCGTCCACTTCTCCATCGGCACGCAGTTCACCGCGGTCGGGGCGCCACGGTAGTGCTTCAGCAGCAGGTACTTGGCCATGATGGTTCTCCTCGGTCCTGGTGCGGCCCATTGTGGCCGCCTTCACCCCGAGGACGGAGCCGATCACGGGTTCTCGACATCCCCACCAGATCTTTTTTCCGGTACGTCGTCCCAGCACGTTTCCGGTACGTCGTCCCACCACGACCGCCCCTTGCCGAACCCCCGCCCGGGCACCCCGCCCCCTCAATCACGCCATGAACCCTCGTCCTGGACGGCCGCGTCGAGCGCGGCGGTGAGCCGGTCGAGGCGCTCCTGCAGTGCGCCGATCTCCTCAAGCTCGAAGCCTGTCGCGTTGGCGAACCGGCGCGGTACGTCCAGCGCGCGGTCGCGCAGCCCGGCGCCCTCCTCGGTCAGTCGCACCTGGACGGAGCGTTCGTCCTGCGCGCTGCGCTCACGGCGGACCAGGCCGGCCGCTTCCAGCCGCTTGATCAGCGGGGAGAGGGTGCCCGAGTCCGAGCGGAGATGCTCGCCGAGCTGTTTGACCGACTGGTCCCCCCGCTCCCACAGCACCAGCATCACCAGGTACTGCGGGTAGGTGAGCCCGAGGTCCTTGAGGACGACGCGGTAGAGGCTCTTCACGGCGCGGGTGGACGCGTCCAGGGAGAAGCAGACCTGGCGGTCCAGACGGAGCCATTCCAGGTCGGCGGCTGGGGTGGTCGGCGGGTTGGTCATGGGTCCAGGGTACCTCTTGCGTTACATTGAGTTGTGCACAATTTAAATGTGTGCTCCAATTATGACTCCGAAGGTGGACGGGCGGGAATCGCCGGTTCACTGCTCACTCCGCGACCCCGAACGGGATGATCTCCATGGACGCGCTCTACACCGCCGTTGCCACCGCCACGCACGGCCGCGACGGCCGCACCGTCTCCTCCGACGGCAGGATCGACCTCGAACTGGCCCCTCCGGTGGAGCTCGGCGGCAACGGCCAGGGCACCAACCCGGAGCAGCTCTTCGCCGCCGGTTACGCCGCCTGCTTCGGCAGCGCGCTCGGCCTCGTCGGGCGCCGGGCGAACGCCGATGTCAGCGACGCCGCCGTGACCGCAGAGGTCGGCATCGGCAAGGAGGGCGAGGGCTTCGGACTGAAGGTGACGCTCCGCGTCGAGTTGCCGGACACGGTCGACGAGGCCACCGGCCGCGAGCTGGTCGAGGCCGCCCACCAGGTCTGCCCGTACTCCAACGCCACCCGTGGCAACATCGCGGTCGACCTGGTCATCGAGTAGCCAGGACCTCCCCGCCCCGCACCTCGCTCCCCGCCCCTCGATGGCGCGCCGGGCGCGGGGAGCGGGTGATGGCGCGCCGGGCGCGGGGGCCTCGACCTCTCAGAGCGCGAGCACCGGCCTGGTGGTGAAGTCGTCGTAGAGGTAGACACCATCGGGCCCGTAGGCGACTTCGGCCATCGAGGGGTTGCGGTTGGCCGTGGCGAGCGACAGCCACATCAGCAGGCTTCCGTATCCCCCGCACACCGACCCGCCGCCGTCGCCGCCGTGCACCGCGGTGACGTCGCTGGACAGCTCGACGCTGTAGGTGTCGTGGGCAATACGCAGGCCGAGAGCGCTCAGCTCCTCGTGCGGCCCGGTTTCGTCCTCGTACGGGATGCGGTCGAGGGGGCACTCGTTCCCCCAGCGGAAGAGTGTGTCCGCGCCGGCCCCGCACGCGTGCTCCCACTCGTCCGCGCTCGGCATCCGCAGACCCCGTACGGCCAGGACCGCGGGTATCTCGTCGGGCGCCACGCCCAGATTCTCGCCCTCCACCGCCATGAGTACGGCGCCCGGCGTGACGCGTCGGCGCGCACTGAGCACCCGCGCGAGATGAGTGCGCAGGTCGGGCCCGGCACCGTGCCCCTCCTTCCGGCTCTCCGCGTAGTCGGCGGCCTGCCCGGGGGCAGGTTGCCAGGTGTCGGGGTCGAAGCCGAGCATGACGGTCCCGCCGGGTACCAGCGCGAACTCCTGTCCCTCCCGCTCGATCCGGACCCGGTGCAGCGGAAGGCCGAGATGCTCGACGGTCTCGACGGCGGACACCCGGCCGCCCGCGAACTCGGCGACTTCGGCGGCGAGTTGACGCGCGGCAGGCAGTTCGAAGGAGCGCCACCGTTCAAGGGTGAGGTCAGCGAGTGACATAACCGCAGTGTGACACCCGGGTCTGACAATCAACGGCCGCTGCCGGGCCCCCGGCCCCGCCGGGACCGGGCACTCCCCCTCGCCACGGCCGACACAGCGGTACCGTCGGTCCATGATCGTATGGCTCAATGGCACCCACGGCGCGGGCAAGACGACGACCAGCGCCCTCGTACAGCAACTGATCCCGGATTCCCGGGTGTTCGACGCCGAGAAGGTCGGCGAAACGCTGATGGACATCAAGCCTGCGCTGCCCTGGACGGGCAACTTCCAGCACTGGCCGCCATGGCGCCCCCTCGTCGTCGAGACCGCCCGCCGGGTACTCGACTACACCGGCGGCACCCTGGTGATGCCCATGACGGTCCTGGTCGAGCAGTACTGGCGTGAGATCAGCGCTGGTCTCGCCCAGCACGCCATCCCCGTAAGGCACTTCGTCCTTCACGCCGACCAGGACACCCTCCGCGGGCGCATCGAGGGAGACACCGTCCTCGGCCCCTCCCAGTTCCGGCTCGACTACCTGGAGCCTTACGCCGAAGCGTCCCGGACCTGGCTGCACAGCGAGGCCGAGGTCATCGACACCACGCACCTCACGCCCGCCCAGGCCGCCCGGCAGATCGCCGACACCGCTCTCGCGGCGAACCCGGCCTGACAGCCAACCAGGCTTGACTGCGAACCCGGCCCGACTGCGAACCCGGCCCGACAGCCAACCAGGCTCGATTGCGAACCCGGCTTGACCTTGACACGGTGACAAGGTTTTCACTGCTTGCCGAGGAGGTGATCCCCATGGCGATCACACAGCAGGACACCGACCAGGACACCGACGCGGTACGCGCGCTCCAAGCACTGGAGGACGACCGTTCGTCCGTACGACTGCGGGCGGCGATGGCGGTCGGCACCGCACCCGACCCCCGCTTCGTCGGCAAGCTCATCGAGCGCAGCGCGATCGAGCCCGAGTTCTTCGTCCGCGACATGCTGACCTGGGCACTCACCCGGCATCCAACGGCCCTGACGCTCCCCGAACTGATCCGCGAGGTCCGCTCGGACCGTGTACAGGCGCGGAGCCAGGCGCTGCACACCCTGTCCAAGATCGGGGACCGGCAGGCCTGGCCGGTGATCACCCGGGCGCTGCTGTCCGACGCCGACGACTCCGTGGCCCGGAGCGCCTGGCGGGCCGCGGTCGTCCTCGTGCCCGAGGGCGAGGAGTCCGAACTGGCTGTGGCCCTGGCGACCCAGTTCGGCCGCGGTGAGCGCGAGACACAGCTGAGTCTCAGCCGGGCGCTGGTCGCTCTGGGCGAAATAATCGTGCCTGCTCTGCGTGCGGCGACATCGGCCCAAGACCCGGGCGTACGCGCACATGCGCTCGCCACTCAGCAGTTGCTGCGCGACCCGGACCTCGGATTCGGCTTCGCGATCGAGGAGGCGAAGCGCGTCGTGGCACTCGGCGGGTCGGGCCAGGAGGGATGAACAGGACGTGTTGATCGGTGAGGTGGCACGACGCTCGGGGGTCAGTGCCCGCATGCTCCGGCACTACGAGTCGCTCGGGCTGGTGCGGCCTTCGGGCCGTACCGGCTCCGGCTACCGGGAGTACTCCGGGCAGGACATCCGGCGGATCTTCCACATCGAGAGCCTGCGGTCACTGGGACTGTCGCTGCGCGAGATCGGACGCGCCCTCGACGATCCCGGCTTCACGCCCTCGACGCTCGTCGACGACCTCATCCGCAGGACGCGTGAACGCATCGCCGCAGAGAGCGAGTTGCTCACCCGGCTGCACCGTATCGACGCCGCGGAACCCACCGGCTGGGAGGGCGTCCTCCAGAGCATCGCCCTGCTCCAGGCCCTGGGGTCGAAGAGCGCGGACGCCCGCCAGCGTGCGGCACTGTCCACGGCAGACGAGGTTCCGGCCCCGGTGGAGGCACTCGCCGAGGCGGCACTGAGCGAAACGGACCCGATCGTCGCCGGGGCCCTCCGCTGGGCCCTGGCCCGATCGGGCGACCAAGCGCCACCCCTGCTGGCCAAGGGCCTCGACTCACCGGTGGCCGCGGTACGCAAACGCGCCATCCAGTCCCTCGCCGAACTGCCCGACGACGAAGCCACCACCCACCTGCGAGATGCCCTCGCGCACTCCGACGCCGAGGTCCGCGCCCATGCGGCACTGGCCCTCGGCACACGCGGAGAAACCGCCGCGATCCCCACCCTCATCGAAATGATCGTGGCCGGCAAGAACGACACCGACGCAGCCGACGCATTGGGCCTCCTCGCCACCGACCCCACCACAGCGGATCACCTCACCACCACCCTCCTCAACCACCTCACACACGCCACCACCCCTCCCCCCGCCCGCGGCCGCCTGACCCAGTCGCTGGCAGGCATCCCGGGAACCCGGGCCTCCACCGTCCTCACCGATCTGTCGCACGACCCGGACCGCGCCGTCGCGCTGACCGCGACGTACCTCCTCCAACTACGTTTGCGCGGCTGACGGGACCTCAAAAAGCCACAGGAGCCCGCCTGACGGCCTCCCGTCGCATCTTGCCCCCCATCACACCAGGGCCATGGAGTTCGGGCCCTGGCGACCCCATTCTGTGGGCCACTTTTTGCAACACTTTGTAGAGAATTCCCGTTTCGCTCCTTCTGATCCTTCCCTGCTCCCTGCTCCCTCGACCTTGAGTCTCTGGACTCCGGATTCTGGACTCTGGATTGAATACGGTACAGCGCTGTATTGTATTGACCCATGACAACCGACCCCAGCGATCGCACCTCCGGCCCTCCGCCCTCCCTACCCCGCTCCCCCGGCCGCCCTCGCAGCCGCGAAGCCGATGAGGCGATTCTCTCGGCGGCACTCGACCTGCTGATCGAGCGAGGAATCGGCTGGACCAGCATCGAGCAGATCGCGCGCCGGGCCGGAGTCACCCGGGCCACCGTGTACCGCCGCTTCCCGAATCTGACAGAGCTTCTGGTACGGGCGGTTGAGTGGGAGTTCCGGGACGCGGATCCGCGCTCGCTCAACTGGCCCGACATCGACGCCATGGTCACCGACTGGGCCGACCAACTCAGCCGGCCCCGGTCCCGGCAACTGATCCGCCGCCTGTACGGGACCCTCGACGACCTCCCCGAGCTGCTGCTCGCATACGACACCGCCCACGGCAGCCACCGCGGTATCGCGGTCCGCCGCACCCTCGAACGCGCCCGCGCCACCGGACAGCTTCCGCCCGACAGCGACCCCACGCTCCTCCAACAGGTGCTCAGCGGCGTGGCCTTGCAGCACCTGGCCGGACACCCCGACACCACGAGCGCCGCGGACATCAAGGCGTACTTCCTCGCGGTCCTCCAGCTGACGGGCCTTACCGGAGCCACGGTGAAGGACATCGCCCCATGACACAGCACCGATCCCCCTTCATGCCCTGGCTCGCCCGCGACATCCGGCAGGCCCGCAAACAGGGCCCCGATGCTCTCGCCTCGCGCCAACGCGCCCGCTTAGCCGACGCCGTGGCCAGGGCCCGCACTCACTCCCCCTACTACCGCGAGCTCTACCGCGACCTGCCCCGCCGGGTCGACGCCCCGGCCCTCCTCCCGGTCACCGACAAGCCGCAGCTGATGGCCCGCTTTGACGACTGGGCAACCGACCGGGAGATCACCTACGACCGGATCAACGCCTTCGTCGACGATCCGGACCTGATCGGACAGCCCTTCCTGGGCAAGTACATGGTCGCCACCACCTCCGGGACCAGCGGTCGGCGCGGCCTGTTCGTGCTCGACGACCGGTACATGGAAGTCGGTTCGGCACTCACCTCCCAGGCACTCACCACCTGGCTGGGCCCCACCGGCATCCTCCGAACCGTCGCCCACGGCGGGCGCTTCGCCCAACTGATCGCTGCAGACGGGCACTACGCGGGCTACTCCGGCTACCGCCGGGCAATGCGCGAGGGCGGCTGGCGCAGCAAGATCCTGCGCGCGTTCTCCGTACACACTCCGATGCCCGAACTGGTCGCGCAGCTCAACGCGTTCCGCCCCTCGATCGTCATCGGCTACGCCAGCACGGTCATGCTTCTCACCGCCGAGCGGGAGGCGGGCCGCCTGCGGATCGCCCCGACACTGATCCAGCCCGCGGGCGAGACGATGACCGCCGCGGACACCGACCGGATCGGCGCCGCGTTCGGCACCACGGTCCGCACGGTGTACGCGGCGACCGAGTGCACCTATCTCAGCCACAGCTGCACGGAGGGCTGGTACCACGTCAACAGCGACTGGGTCGTGGTGGAACCGGTGGACGCGGACCACCGGCCGACCCCACCCGGCGAGTACTCGCACAGCGTCCTGGTCACCAACCTGGCCAACCGGGTCCAGCCATTTCTCCGTTACGACCTCGGCGACAGCGTCCTCCAACGTCCCGACCACTGCCCCTGCGGCAGCCCGCTGACCGCGATCCGGGTGCGGGGGCGCGCGGGCGACATCCTGACCTTCCCCACCACGCCCGGCGAGCAGGTCCGGCTCAGCCCGCTCGCCTTCAGCACCCTTTTCGACCGCACACCCGGCGTGGAGCTCTTCCAGATCGAGCAAACGGCACCCACCGTGCTGCGGGTACGGCTGCGTGTGGCCGACGGCGCCGACCCGGAGACCGTCTGGCAGGCCGTACAAAGGGAGTTGACGCTGTTGTCCGCGGACAACAAACTCGGCCACCTCACCCTCGAACGTGCCCCGGAACCTCCGCTACAGGCACCCGGCGGCAAGTACCGCACGGTCATCCCCCTCGCCTGAACAGGCGGCCCCGCACAGCCAGGCGGCGGACCCGCCGACCCAGCGACATCCGCCGCCCCACTCCCGCACGGGCCCCCGGCCGTCGCGGTCCGCCGCCCTCCCCCGTACCCGGCCCCGCATCGGGCTGCCAGTGCCCGTCGGGCGACAGAATCGGCGCCTTACGGTCCGTCTGCGCGCGGATCTCGTGGTGGGACTCGTGCGCCGTCACCCGGAACGCTTCGTCGTACGCGGCCAACGCGGACTGCACCCCGGAGCCCGCCAACCCGCGCCGCCGAACGTAGCGGGCCAGCCATGCGAACCCACCGACAGCGAGGGCCAGACCCACGGTGCAGAGGAAGAACGGCAGCAACTGCGTCATGACGGGCAGACTACGTGCCGGCCTCCACGCCAGTCACCGCCTCCTCCGCTTCGTCGTCGGCAAAGGATTCGAACTGGGCATGGTCGAAGGGGTCCTTGACCTTGCCGAGGCTGGGGAAGCCCTCGTGGGCGAAGCGACCGCGGAACCATTCGAGCAGGGTGTCGGCCAGGGGCAACGGCAGTGGCGGGCCCTGGTCGGAGTGGCGGGGGTGGACAATCAGCGGCCAGTCGTCGGGACTGTCACCCACGGTCAGCCAGCAGAGCGCGTCGCCGTCGATGGTGTCGCCGAAAGGCAGGATCCCACCCGGCTCCGGCCACACGGCCAAAGGGTAGTACTCCGGGTGGCCGTCCCTGAGCGAGCGATAGACATCGCATCCCCATCTGGCGTGCTCGGCCAGTCCCAAGCGGTCCGCGCTCAGCGGCGTCCCGAGGTTGAGCCAACCCGCCCAGGTCCCGCCACCGTACTGCCGCATCAGCTCCGTGTACGCCGTGGGGAGACGCGTCCCGAGCCGCTCGTACAGCCACTCCCAGGTCTGCTCCCCCAGCTCCGGCTTGGGTGGGGCCGGGACGAGAGCGGTCAGCGCTGCCAGCCCGCTGCCCTCGGTAAGCGCCGCACGCTGCTGCGGGGTGGGCTTCGGCCGTGGCGGCGGAGGTGTCCAGGGCCCCGGAACCAGGTCGGTGAGGAAGGCTGTGCGAGACGCGGTGGCGGGCATGCCCTGGCGTACCAGGCCGGCCAGGAAGGGAAGGAGGGGTGTGGTGGTGCGTTGCCACGGGTCACCACCCCGGTTTGCCACATCCTGATCGTGGCCGACGACCGGCCAGGCGTCGGGGTCGTCGGAGACCGTCGTGTCCCAGTAGAGGACGTCGCTGGTCCGGGTCGCTCCCCAGGGCAGCCAGCCGTCCGGCGCGTGCCCCTGCTCCTGCTTCAGCCAACCCGCGTAGTCGAACCGCCCCTCCTGGGCGCACGGTATGTGCAGCCAGAGGTGCCGTCCGAGGTCCAACGGCCCGAACGCGGAGGCGATCGCCTTGTAGTCGGCGGGCAGCCGCAGCCCGAGCCACGACTCAACGGTGTCCCAGTCGACGGGCACGGGATCGGCGCCGGTCAGGGCGAAAAGATTCGCGAAGGCGGCTGCGCTGTCAGCAGCACGGGGTTCCCATGGCATGTCCGATGTCATGTCCGGTTTCATGAACGGGAGCCTCGCACACGACACTGACACCCTCCCGCCCCAGAGATGCGCTGCCCGCCCGGGAAATGTGTTGTCCGCGGACAACAAACTCCCCCGCCCTAAAGCACTTTGACCGCATTCAGCACCCCGACCGCACGCTCTCATCCGGGTCGTCGAGCAGCCGTACCGCCGCGGCAGCCGTGAGCCGTGGGTCCTCCGCAGCCCGGTGACGCACCTCCTCGTCGAGGTCCCGGCTGAACCGTTCGGCCAGTCAGGTGCTGGGCACGGGCCACGCTCCTACGGATCGCGGGCTGCGGGGATCTCGCCAGGCGTCGCACGGCGGCGAAGTCGCCATGGAGGGCGGTCACCCAGCCCAGCGCCCGGCGTTGGATACGCGGGTCGAGTTCGAGCGGAATGGTTGCCCTCCGCTCTTCGGTGAACACGGGGCTCACCGCTGCCTCCGCACGTACCTGCGCGTCCGCGTCCGCGGACAACATCCCGACGAGAGCGGGCAGCAGATGCGGATTGCGCGCGAGCGCCCGACGCATGGACGGGTCCTCGTGAACCGCAAGGTGAGCCGCGAGGTCGTGCTCCAGACGGCAGGTCTCCGCAGCGACGGTACCGAGCTCCTGCCCGTCGAACACGGCGCGCGACAACGGGTGCTCGCGGTGATGCATCAGGAGTGCCTGGATCCGCGGCCCCGCGGCAGTGTCGGTGAGCAGCTTCCGCCGCACGGGCTCGGCAAGTCGGGGCCACCCCCGGCCACAAGCCTCCGCCCGTACCGAAGCTTCCGGGTCCGAGCACAACGTTTCCAGGAGCCGGGCGGGCACCCCGTGGAGACGCGCGGCCTCCGCTCTGACCTCGCTGTCAGGGTCGGAGCAGAGTCGCGCATAGGTGGCCTCGGTGAGGGCCACTCCCCTATCGGCCGCGATAGAGCTGCACAACCACCGATCCTGTGCAGTGGCCGACTCGTCGAGGAGAATGCGCTCCCACTGCTCGACGGTGATGTTCGGCTGGACCTCCACGAGTGGGTGCCGCACCTTGCGACTGGGGTGCGTGAGCCCTGCCTCGACCACTGCGGTCGGCAGGGGGCGCCAGAAGTGGAAGCGGGCGGCACCCCGCTCCCCCGGACTCTCCCTGACCGCGGCCTCCGCAGCCGCTTGCTGCCGCGCCGAGATCCCCTCAACAAGGATCAGCCAGGTCTCGTACTCCTCAGCCGTGGCCCCCAACAGCACCTCACCGTCCAGGGACAACGTCACGAACTCCGGCCGCCCTGCGCGCTCCCCCAGCACCCCGGCAAGATCCCACTCTTCCGAGGCCAGACGCACCCGGGTCCACTCCCCCGCCCCGGGCTCGCCCCCATTCCCCGGCACATGGATCAGGAAGTCGCCCTCACCCCGTTCGTCGAGAATCCCGTGCTCCACGGCAAGGCGGTACCACTGCGCATTGAGCTCATCGACCTGGTCCGCCCGATCCTCCGACACGGCCACCGTCGGCTCGGTCGAACCTGCGACCATCGGCCGCCATGCCACCCGCGGAGGCAGCACGTTCTCCCTTCGCTGCTCCCCCACCAACTCCAGCCCGGCACACCGCAGCAGCTCCCCCAGGCCGGCTCGCCCGCCACCCAACCCCTCTGCCATCCCCGTCATCCCCGTCATGGCAGTTCATCCTGCCCGAACCCTCGGGCGCTCCGAGGCCCGGCGCTCCTACGGATGTGTTGTCCGCGGACAACACATTGCAGGCGGATGGACCGCCGCCGCTCCCCTGCGATGTGCCCCATCTGTTGTCCGCGGACAACACATCCGAGGCGGACAGCCCGACCCGTTCCCCCTGCCGTGGACCCCATCTGTTGTCCGCGGACAACACATCCGAGGCTGCTGGACCGACTCCGCTCCCTCTGCCACGGGTCCCGTTTGTTGTCCGCGGACAACAACTGAGGCGTCTGTGTATCCGGGGCTCTGCACCGGGTATTCGCGGCAAGTACGGCTGGGACAGCGACCGCTGCCTCTCCCGAGCAAGGATCGGAGTGCGGATGTCGGTCGACCTGATGGGTTTCCTCGGGGTGGTGCTGGTGGCCTACCTGGTACCGGGACCGGATTTTCTGGTGGTCCTGAGAGCGGCAGCCGTACGTCCCTCACAGGGACGGGCCGCAGCTCTGAGCGCGCAATCGGGGCTATGCGTGCACATGGTCGCCGCCGCCATCGGCCTGTCCGTCGTCGCCACCCGCTCCCCTGCCGTCTACCAAGGCATCAAAACTGTGCGGCGCCGCCTACCTCGTCTATCTGGGGCTCCGAGCAGTCCTCGCCGCACGACGCAAACATGCCGCCGAGACCAAAGCAACGCGTCGACCGACCCCGGACCCGATGTGTTGTCCGCGGACAACACATCCTCAACCTCGACCTCCGCTCCGACCTTCCGGTGTTGTCCGCGGACAACACATCCTGGGTTCATGAGAGTCCCCGGTGTTGTCCGCGGACAACACTTTCCTTCCCTCCCTGCCGACCTCACTGCGGAGGCATCGGCGCCCAGACTCCGGCGGCCGTCCCCTCCCGCACGTGCTGCTCATAGGCCGTGACCTTGTTGTGGATGACTTCGAGGCTTGCCGTCAGGTCAGTGATCTTGTCGCGCACAGTCCGCTCGTGCTCCTGGAGCAGAGCGAGGCGGTCCGGTTCGTTGCCCGGGCCGGAGCGGACAAGCTCGGCGAAGCGTTGGATCGTCGCGATCGGCATGCCCGAGTCGCGGAGCCGACAACACAGGACGAGCCAGTCCACGTCCGACTGTGCATAGAGCCGCTGGCCCCCGCCGGTGCGCGGAATCTCGCGGAGAAGCAGTCCTTCGCGCTCGAAGAATCGGAGGGCATGAACCCCGAGTCCGGTCATCTCGGCGACCTTGCCGATCGACAGCCCACCGTCCTGCGCCGGCGCCTTCACGTTCTTGATCATGGCAGGACCCTACCTTGACCTCGCTTGCACTCTAGGTTTTAGCGTGATCAACATGACCACCCCACAGCACAAACCCGGTATCGGCTTCAGTGCCCGCAGCACTGCCGACGACGTACTCGCCGGCCACGATCTGACCGGTAGGACCGCTCTGGTCACGGGCGGCTCTTCAGGGATCGGACTGGAAACGTCCCGCGCGCTCGCCCGAGCCGGAGCTCACCTGGTGGTGCCCGCACGCCGCGCGGACGCGGCCAGAGCCGCACTCGACGGCGTCCCCCGGGCCGAGGTCCACCCTCTCGATCTCACGGACCTCGACAGCGTCCGGATGTTCACCGAACGCTTCCTGGATACAGGCCGCACCCTCGATGTGCTCATCAACAACGCGGGCGTCATGGCCTGCCCCGAAACCTGCGTGGGCCCCTCCGGCTGGGAAGCCCACTTCGCCCTGAACCACCTCGGCCACTTCGCACTC
This sequence comes from Streptomyces sp. NPDC051561, assembly GCF_044454195.1. Taxonomy (NCBI): domain Bacteria; kingdom Bacillati; phylum Actinomycetota; class Actinomycetes; order Kitasatosporales; family Streptomycetaceae; genus Streptomyces; species Streptomyces sp. NPDC051561. The sequence continues at coordinate 755,367 of NZ_JBITDM010000001.1, forward strand.
ACCCACCGCCTCCGCCCCGCGTTCGCCACGGGCGGGACTCGGGTGGTGACCCTCTCCTCCTCCGGACACTTCCTCTCCGGCATCCGCTGGGACGACATCCACTTCCGCACCGGCTACGACAGGTGGCTCGCCTACGCCCAGTCCAAGACCGCCAATGCGCTCTTCGCCCTGCACCTCGACACCGTCGGGGCCGACCAGAACATCCGCGCTTTCGCCGTCCACCCGGGCAGCATCCTCACCCCGTTGCAGCGCCACATCCCACGCGAGGAATGGCGTGCCCAGGGCTGGGTCGCCGACGACGGCACCCCCGCCGCCGGATTCAAGACGCCGGAGCAAGGGGCGGCCACGACAGTCTGGGCAGCGACCTCGCCTCAGCTCGACCGCAGAGGCGGCGGCAGAGGAGGCACCTACTGCCAGGACTGTGATCTCGCCGAACCGGCCACGACCGACGACTTGCTCCGGGGCGGCATCAAGCCCTGGGCCTCCGACCCCGATGCAGCGGCCCGGCTCTGGGAACTCTCCAGCGAACTGACCGGCCTCAGCGCCTTCTGACAGTTCTCGCAGCAGCTCCCGAAGCGGGTCCGACTCCCCCGTGCTGTCGGCCGTGTTGTCCGCGGACAACACATCCCGGAAGACTCAAGGCGAGGCTCGCGTGTTGTCCGCGGACAACAAAATCTGACTGCGCCAGGATTCACGCATTCGCTGTTGGCCGTGTTGTCCGCGGACAACAACTCCACGCGGCTACCGGATGAACCCGTGTTTGTTGTCCGCGGACAACACATTCCCGGTCTGTGTACGACCCTCGGTGTTGTCCGCGGACAACACATCCTGGGTTGCTGAGATGGGAGTGGGGGAGGGGGAGCGGAGGAAGGCGCGGTCCCGGGGGGCGATGGTGTGGTCCGGGGCTGCCGCGCGGAGGAGGACGTCCAGGGCGCGCTGGGGATCGGAGGTGTACATACCGCTGGCCCAGGCCGCGTTGGCCTCAATGACGGCCCATTGGCCTTCGGTCCTGCCCACGTCCACGACGATCGCCGTAGGAAGGGTCTCACCGCATTCAGCGAGGAGGTCCGTGGCGAAGGCTGTCGCGTCCTCGCTGAGCGGGCCCAGGCTCAGTCGGCCGTTCTCTGCGTAACGGCTGCCGGTGTGGACCGTTCCGTCGAGCAGGTAGAGACGGTACTCGGCGGAGAACTCCACCATGTCGCTGACCAGAACCGTGGTCGTGGCGTCCACCTGGTCCGGGCCGGGCAGGCGCGAGCCGTCGGTGTAGACCATGGCCCGGATCTGTTTGTCATTGGGCGACTTGATGAAGGCAGGGCGACGCAGCGCGTAGGCCTCGCGGATCGGCATGGAAACGATCTCGCGCCCGGTCCAAGTCCGGGGGAGTTGTGCCAACCAGTCCTCGGGAGCCTGGAGCAGTCCGATGCCGAGAGCTGGTGCCGCCACATCAGCGAAGGCAGGCCCAGCATGAAGATGACCGGCCCGCAAGTCGGCGGGCACGGCGAAGGTGGTGAGCTGAACCGTGGCCAGGCCGCGCGCCTGCGCGGTGTCGCGCATGGCCCGGGCGGAGTCGGTGAGCCTGGGCGGAAGTACGAGCGTCATACCGTGCTCACTCACCATCCTGCGGGGTGCCGCCGTGTGAACGGACGTCTGGTCGCGGGCTGCGCTGAGGCGTTGTTCATCGGGCCAGTATCACGTGGGCCCTGGCATGCCGAAGGGGCGCGTCCCGGTCTCGGCCGGAAGCGCGCCCCTTCGGGGTCAGCGGTGTGCGCAGCTCACCTCGGGGAACTCACATCTGCGCGTGCAATTCCTCGATCAGCGCGCCCAGTTCGGTGCCTCCCAGGCCCGCTGCGATGGTGCGGGCCTGTTCCTTCGGCGTGGCACCGAGGCGGCGTACGAGACTGCGGGCGGCCACGGCATCGACCCCCGCGGCGGGACGGCGGGAGCCCGAGTTGTTGTCCGCGGACAACAACTCGGCTTCGTCCTCGGATTGTTCCGCGACCTTCAGCGGCGGGACGGCCACCGGAACCCGCGCCACGGCGGGAATGAGCACCGGCTCAGGCGCAGGCTCCGCAGCCGCAGGGGACGGGTCCGCGACGGCTGGCGAAGCAGGTGTGGCTGCCGGTACGGATTCCGGAGTGCGCGGGGCCGGAGCCGGAGCCGGGGGAGTCTCCCGCGCGGCAGGAACCGCAGCGGCCGGGGCAGGCTCCGGTGCGGGCTTCTGCACGGCTGCCTCCTGTACGGCGGCCTCCTGTACGGCGGCCTCCCGCGCGGCTTCCGTCTCCGGCTGCCCGGCACGAGCGTTGTTGTCCGCGGACAACAACTCCGTGCCCTTGTCGGCCCCGCTCTCGTCGGCCCCGCCTGCGGCTTCCTCGGCCGCCTGCCGCTGCCGAGCCTGCTCGGCCAGTGCCTTGGTCTCCTCGCGGAGCCGGGACTCCCTGCCCCGGTACTCCTTGAGGAAGCCGAGCAGCTCCCGGGTGTTCATCCCCGGCTGATCCTTCAGATGCCGGGCAAGCATGCGCCCGTCGCGCTCCGAGAGGGTGCCCGCGCTGAGCATCATCTGGAGCCCCTCGGGGAGGTCGAGCAGGGAGAGCTGGTTGGTGACCCAGGAACGGTCGCGGCCCAGTCGCTTGGCCGCCCGCGCCCGGGCACCGGTCGCCGATTCCTCGCTGCACACCAGCACCAACTGCTGGACGCCCCGGGCACGCTCGACGACATCGAAGTCCTCGCGCTCCAGGTTCTCCTTCAGTAGATGGTCTATGAACGCCTCGCGGGACTCGGCCAGATCGTCCCGGACCACGAAGTCCAGGGACTCCAGACCGACGTGCGAGGCGCAGCGGTACCGCCGCTCGCCGTTGATCAGGACGTACTGCGCGTCCCCGATCTGCGACTCGTGCTGCGGCCACACCTTGAGGTAGGCGGCGCGCGAGATGGCGACGCAGGCGGCGAGCTGAGTGGTCCTCAGTTCCTCGCCGAAGCGGGTCATTTCCTCTTCCGAGCCGAAGTTGCGGCGCGGGTTGAGGGGAGTGGGTGCCACCTCTTCGAGGCGGATACGGGAGAGCTCGTATGCCGGGACGTCGCCCTGGACGAGGGCCTTGGCCCGTCCACGGGCGCTTCGGCCGCGCGGTACGCCGCCGAAGGAGGAGCCGGTGCCGAGCCGGTCGGCGACGCTCATGAGGTGATCCTCCGTGCGATGGTGCGCATGATCTCGGACTGTTCGCAGTCCGGGGCGTAGGTGAGCAGGGGCTGCTTCAGGCGGACCGCCTCACGCTGCTCCTTGCGTTCGGGCATGATGCCGATGACCGGCGGGTCGCCGATCGCCTTCCAGCTGTCCAGCGACGAGGTGGCGATGTAGCCCTTGCGGCTGTCGTACATGTTGACGATGAAGCCGAGCATGGTGATCTCGACCTCCATGTCCGCCGTCAGGTCCTGAATCTGGTCGTAGAGCATGTCGTACGCGTCGGCGGAGGAGTCCTCCGCGAGGACCGGCACGAAGACGCCGGAGGTCTCCGGCTCGTCCTCCTCCCGGGTACGGCAGTAGTAGAGCGCGGTGTCCATGGAGTAGCCGAGGCTGGGCGGGCAGTCGACCACGATGTAGTCGAAGTCCTTCTCCAGCGGTTCCATGGCCTTCTCCAGGGCGGTCTCCTTGACCCGTACGAAGCGGCTGGTGGCCAGCTTCGCGTCGAGGAGGAAGGCGTCCTTGCACGCGGGCAGCAGGAACAGCCGGCCCGCGAAGCCGTTGTCCTCTATCGAGACGAGCAGCTCACGCAGCTCACCCTTGGCCTCGCCGAGCATGTGCTTGGCCAGGCTCGGCTCCTCGATGTCGAAGAGCTGGTAACCGAGTTGCTTGGTGAGGTGGCCCTGCGGGTCGAAGTCGATGAGCAGCACCCGGTTTCCCGCCTCGGCGAGCGCCTGGGCGACACCGGAGGAGGTGGCGGTCTTGCCGACGCCGCCCTTCTGGTTGCCGAAGATGATGCGGCGCGCGCCGCTGCGGCGGGCGGCCCGGCGGGGGGAGGGGTGCGCGCCGAGCCAGTAGCGGATCGCCTGCGCGAGGCCCTGGTTGAACGGGAGGCCACGCTCCTTGCAGTCGTCCTTGAACTCCCCGTACAGACCGGCGGGAAGGTACGTCGAGAAGGAGCTGCCGCCGGTGGTGTCGACGACGGGCTGCTCGGACTTGTCCGAGCGCCACGCCTGGACGCCTTCGGTGACGGCATCCTTGATGTCGACGCCCAACTCGGCTGCTCTGACTTTGAGTTCCTGGCGCAGTGAGGCCGGAAGCTTCGCTACTACCTTTTCCCGGTCGTCCGGGGCGTATGGGACGGTCATGCGGTTACCTTACTCACCTCCGTGGGGGTTTTGGTGACATTGAGGGAGAGAAAGTGCCGCGTGTCGGGTGAGAGCGGAGCCAATTGACGGTTCGTGAGGGACGAAGAGCCGCCAGTCCTACGCTCCCAGGTACGCCCTCAAGTACGCACCCACCTACGCTCCCACCAGCAGCATTCCGCCCATCGTCACCATCGTGGCCGCCACCACCGCGTCCAGCACCCGCCACGCCCCGGGCCGCGCCAGCACTCCGCTCAGCAGTCGCGCCCCGTACCCCAATGTGGTGAACCAGATCAGGCTCGCCAGGATCGCGCCGCCGCCGAACGCCCAGCGCAGAGAACCCTGGTCGGCGGCCACGGAGCCGACCAGCAGCACCGTGTCCAGGTAGACGTGCGGGTTGAGCCAGGTCATCGCCAGGCAGGTCAGTACGGCCGCGCGAGCGGATCCGGTGGCCTTGCCACCCTCGGTGGTGAGGGCCGCGTCGGGGGAGGGGCGCAGTACCCGCCGGGCGGCCAGCAGCCCGTAACCGATCAGGAAGCAGCCGCCCGCGATGCCGACCGCCGTCAGCGCGGCAGGCCAGGCGGTGACGACCGCGCCCACGCCCGCCACCCCGAGCCCGATCAGTACGGCGTCGGACAGCGCGCAGATGGCGACCACCGCGAGCACCGCGTGCCGGTGCGCTCCCTGGCGCAGTACGAAGGCGTTCTGTGCGCCGATGGCGACGATCAAAGAGAGTCCGGTGCCGAAGCCGGCCAGGGCGGCCGCGATGATGCCCGAGGTGCTGTGTGTCATGTCTACGACGCTAGAGAACGGGCTGCCTTCAGTACAGCTAAAGATTCTTACGTACCCTTAGCGTTTGTGATGGACGAACTTCCCCTGGACCAGGTGTACACGCTGCTCGCCGTCGTCGACGAGGGCACCTTCGACGCCGCCGCTGCCGCCCTGCATGTGACTCCCTCCGCCGTCAGCCAGCGCATCAAGGCCTTGGAGAAGCGCACCGGGCGGGTACTGCTGATGCGGACGAAACCGGTGCGGCCGACGGAATCGGGGCAGGTCGTGGCGCGTTTCGCCCGTCAGCTCGCCCTGCTGGAGCGGGACGCGCGGACCGAGCTCGGGCTGCCCGGCGACGAGGCCGAGGGGGGAGCGGCAGGGGAAGCGAAGCGTCCGGTTCCGGCGCGGCTGGCCATCGCGGTGAACGCCGACTCCCTCGCCACCTGGTTCCTGCCCGCCCTCACCCGGGTACCCCAGGACCCGCCCGTCTGCTTCGAGCTGTACCGCGAGGACGAGGCGCACACCACCGCACTGTTGCGTGAGGGACAGGTGATGGCTGCGGTTACCTCATCGCCCGACCCGGTGGCCGGCTGCACCGTACGGGCGCTCGGACTGACCCGCTATCTGCCGGTGGCCAACCCGGAGTTCGAGTCCCGGCATCTGGAGAAGGGCCGCCTCGTCGACCGGCTGCGCGAGGCGCCGGTGATCGTTTTCGACCGCAGGGACGAGATCCAGGACGGTTTCGTACGGTCCCTGGCCGCCGACACCGCCGTTGGCACCGGCGGCGACAACGGCAGTACGGCAGCACACAGCGCGACGGTGCCAGGCGCGACGGCCCCGGGCGCAAGCGCCGCCCGGCACTACGTCCCCACCTCCGAGGGCTTCTGCGACGCGATCGTCGCGGGGCTCGGCTGGGGCCTCGTGCCGGAGCCGCAGGCCGTGCCACTGCTGCGCGCAGGGGCGCTGTCACTGCTCGCGACCGACCGCACCGTGGACGTACCCCTGTTCTGGCAGCAGTGGAAGCTGGACTCGCCCGCACTGGCGGCGGTCGCGAGTGCGGTTGCCGCGACGGCGGCGGAGCAGCTGATCCCACCGCGCTGATCCCCCGCGCTGGGCACAACCTACGGGCCGGCCCCACCACTCAACCCCACCACTCAGCCCCCGAACCCCCGCACATACCGCGCCTGCCAAGGCGTCTCCACCGCCCGCCGGTCGTAGTTCTCCCGTACGAACGCCACCGCCTCCTCAGGCGCCACACCGTCCAGCACCGCGAGGCACGCCAGCGCGGTACCCGTCCGGCCCCGCCCGCCGTGGCAGGCCACCTCGACCCGCTCCTCGCCCGCGCGCCCCCACACCTCGGTCAGCAACGTCCGCGCCTGCGCCCGGTCACCGGGCAGCCTGAAGTCGGGCCAGCGCAGCCACCGGGACTCCCAGGGCACCTCGGGCGGCTGTTTGCCGAGCAGGTACAGGGCGTACGTCGGCGGCGGCCCCGACGGGAGCGGATCACGCAGCCCACGGCCACGCACCAGACGCCCCGAGGGCAGACGCAGCACTCCGGCGGCAGTGGACTCCCAGGGGGCACTCAGGTCACTCATGTGCCCCACGATAGGCGTCGCCGTAGCCGCGGGGGAGCCTCAAATCCGTTATCCGGAAAGGGTTTTCAGCGATCCCACGCGCCACCTCTACCTCGCCAGGACCGCCCGTACCGTCTTGCCCCGCATCACCCGCCCCCGGGGCTGCACCGCCCCCCGGCCGCGCCCGACGCTCTGCCCCGGCCGAACCGTCACCTCGTCGGCGAGCAGTTCCACCAGGTGCCAGCCGAAGCCGCCCCCGCCGTCGGACAGGTCGGGGGTGCGGGCCTGGGGGCGTACGGTGCTGCGGTCGCCGACGCAGACGGTGAGGGTCTCCGGGGACGCGGAGAGCGCGAGGGTGTAGCGGCCGCCGCCGTGACGTACGGCGTTGGTGACGAGTTCGGAGACGACCAGCACCAGGGATTCGGCCGTGTCCGGGGCCGGAGCGGGGGAGAGGCTCTCGGCGAAGGCCCGCGCCGCCTTGCGGGCGCGAAGGACTCCGGCGGCTCCCCTGCCCCGGACGGTTCCGACGAGGGACTCTTCGGTGGTGCTCGGTACGCGGCCCGGCCGGGGGGCCGGCTGCTTGGTCCTCTGCTTGGTCAGCTGCTTGCTGGTCATGCGCGTACGCCCCAATCCATGATCGGTTGTACCGCCCTGAGGCAGGCGTATGCCCGATGCATCGGCTTTCAGACGCCTCTGGGCCATTGCGGATGCGAAATTCAGCTCGTACGAGTGACGGAGGGCCGGGCAAGCGCGGGGGACCGAACAAGGACCGTACAGCCGCAGGAACGAGCGCTGTTCGGCCGAAGCGGAACCACCAACACCCAATTCTGGTGGGACAAAAGCCCTAAAATTACACATCTTCCGGTCCACCGGATGCTCTTATCAGACACGGTCCCAGCACGGCAGGTAATTGAGTTTTCCGGTCCTTCAGTCCCTCCGTCCCTCTTCGGTCCCTCCGGCCAGGTCCCGTTTGCAGTCGGGGAAGGTGAACCGGAGTGGGTGGTGCGAGGGACTGGCCGTGCCGCCGATCCTGGACAGATGGATTCGATCGAACTCACGAGCCGTGAACCGCGGCCCCCGTCGGAGCACTACGGCCGGCTCCGGGTCCACCGCGACCTCGCACCCGCACAGTGGCTCGTCGACGCGTACCCCGATGACACGCTCTTCGGGAAGGTCGCCGGGATGTGTACGCCGGGCTTTCCCGCGTATGCCCGGGTCCTCCACCCGGCGGCGCTGGACGACCACCCGGTTCGCTGGGACGAGGTGGCCCGCAAGGACCCGGCGGGCGTCAGGAAGGTCGACGGCGAGACCCTCTGGCACGAACTCGTCGGCGCCGACGACGAAGCCCCGTACATCCAGGAGCAGGCCGGACTGCCCGGGGTCTGGGACGAGATGGCCTGGGAGGGCGTCACACCGGCTCCTGTCGCCCGTCTGCTGGCCGCTGTGCTCTCCGGGCACACAGAGACTCCCGAGCGGTGCTGGTACGGCCTGTGGGACGGCTACGGGACGTACGACTGGGACAACCGGGTGCCCACCTTCCCCACCCCGCACCGCGACCACATCCTGCTCGGCGGGGCCCTGAACGAGGTCTCGTCGCCGTCGGAACCCGGCTGGCAGGGACGCGGCACCGGGTACATCGAGCTGCCCGAGCTGTGGTGGCCCGAGGACCACAGCTGGTGCGTCGGCTCGGACACGGACCTGAAGAGCACCTACGTCGGTTCCTCACGGGCCTGCGTTGCCGCGCTCCTTGCCGCACCCGGACTGGAGGTCCATCCGGTGGATCCCATGGCCCGGGTCGGGTGACCCGCGAAGGGCGGCGAGGGGCGGGGCAGCACTCGACACGACGGGTCAGGGACTGAAGAGGGACCGAAGGGACCGGCCAGAACAGTTGCCCGAGAAGCGGGTGGGTGTGCCCTTCCGTAGCCACTTCCGTGTTGGCTCCGGGGCGGAGGGACTGGACTGAGCGTTTCGGTCCCTCGTTTCAGTCCCTCGATAAAAGCCCAGGTCAGAGCAGTAAGAATGATGATGATCAAGGGACTGAGGGACTGAAGGGACTCAACTTTGCAGTATCCATCCCAATTGTGTGCGTGCGTGTATGCGGACGCGTGTAGTAACCAGGTATATCTCTGGAGCGCTGATAACTGGGATTTTCAGTCCCTTCAGTCCCTTTCAGACCCTGTTCAGGCCAGGCGCACCCCGTTTGACCTGCGGGTTTACCGAGGGACTAAAACGCAGGGACTGAACGGCCCAGAGGTCCCTTTTTTCGTCCCTCGGCTCCGTATGGCGGAACGCTCGTGCACCCGTACGATCCGGACCGGCCCCGGACCCGGCCGCGCCCCGCAGGACCGCCGTGACGCGCGGGGCTGCCTCCGCGCGGAAAAAAGACCGCTCGCCCGCCGACGGCCCAAAGGGACTCAAGGGACTGAAGAACTGATACAACGGCAGTTCCCCGCGGAGATTGCCGACCCTTGCGCTAGGCTCAGGACCTCATAGGAAAGTTCAGTCCCTTCAGTCCCTCCTACAGGCACCAACAGGGCGCTGACCAGGACGTTTGCTGGTAGGGACTGGACGTACCAGAACGCACGACCTCTGAACCCGACAAGGACGACCGCGTGCCGCGCCACGGTGAGACCAGTAGCCCCGCCCCGTCAGGGGCCCTGCGGGCGCACGCCGTTGCACGCTGGTGCGCGGGCAACGGCTGGCCGGTGCACCCGCTGGCGCCCGGCCGGAAGACCCCGGCCGCCAACTGCACCGCCTGCCGGGAAGCGGTCCGCTGCCCGCAGGACTGCCCGTGCATCGGGGCCGGCCGCTGGTGTCACGGGTTCCGGGCCGCCACCACCGAGCAGGCCAGGATCGACGACTGGTGGGGGAGCCACCCGGCGATGGGCGTCGGTGTCGCCTGCGGCCCCGCGGACCTGGTCGTCCTCGACGTCGACGCGCACAGTGCCGAGGTCCCCGACCGGGCCCGGCTGCTGCCCGGGATCCAGATCCACCCGAAGGTCGACCTGACCGGGCTCGCCTCCGGGTTCGACACGCTCGCCCTGCTGGCCGCGTACCGGAAGCAGCCCGACCCGGCAGGGGACGCCACCACGCTGCGCGTACGCACCCCTTCGGGAGGCCTGCACATCTGGTACCGCAACACCCGCCCCGCCACCCGCTTCCGCTCCTCCACCGGGTCGAGCCCCAAGGTCGCCCTCGCCTGGCAGGTCGACATCCGGGCCGACAACGGCTACATCGTCGCGCCCACCAACCGCACGCTCCAGGGCAGTTACGTGGCCGTGGGCGAGACCCGCCTGCCCGCACCGCTGCCCGACTGGCTTGCCGACGAGCTGGTCCGCACCGGGCACGCGATCCAGGACCAGGCGGTCGCTCCCGCCACCCCCACCGACCCCGAGAAGCCACCGAAAGCCTCAGACGCCCCGTCAGGCGCCTTTGCCGTGCCGACCCCCCGGGGTCGCCCCCGACGCGCCCCGAGGGCCGCAGAACGCCTTCTGGAGCCTCTCCTGGCCGAGGCCGCGGCCTGCGCGTCCGTCCCGGAGGGCGCGAGCTTCACCGAGAAGCTCAACCGGGCCGCGTACACGGCGGGAGGCCTGGTGGCCGGCGGTCACCTCGCCGACCACGTCGTACGCGAACTCCTGGCGCAGGCAGCCCGGGCGGCACGCCCGCACCAGCCGCAGCGCAACACCACGATCATCGAATCCGCCCTTGCCGCAGGTGCCACCCGACCGCTTCACCCCCAAGGACGCCCATGAGCAGCGCCGAGAGCACGAGCTTCGACGCCACTGCCGCCGCTCAGCAGATGCTCGAATTCCCGGTCGCCGACCCGGATACGGACACTGCGGGCACCGGCACGGCATTCCCCGCCCAGCAGGTCACCGGGCCCGGACAGCCCCCCGGGCAGCAGCCCGCAGCCCCCGGGGCGCTCGCCGTCAACGAGCCGTACAACGACGACCTCGGCATGCTCCCGAGCATGCTCACCGACCGGGGCAACGCCAAGCTGTTCGCGCAGCTCTTCGGCGACCAGTTCCGCCATGTCGAGGGACTCGGCTGGTACTCCTGGGACCAGTACCGGTGGAAGCGCACCGGCGGTGAGAAGGCCGCGCTGTGGGCCGCCGGGGACATGGCCGAGCAGATGCCCGCGCAGGACCCGCGCGGCTTCTTCAGCGACCGCGAGCTGTACGCGCACCGCAAGCGCACCATGTCGACCCCGGGCATGAAAGCCCTGCTCACGCAGGCGAAGGCGTCCCCGGCGCTGACCCTGGACCCGGACGTCCTGGACGGTGACGCATACGCGCTGTGCACCCCCGAGGGCGTCGTCGACCTGCACACCGGCGACATGCGCAAGCCCAGCCCGATCACCGACCGGCACTCCCGGGCCACCAGCGTGGCACCCGAGAACATGCCGACACCGCGCTGGCACAAGTTCCTCCGCGACACCTTCGGCCACGACGAGAAGGGCCAGGAGACCATCGGGTTCCTGCACCTGCTGCTGGGCTACTCGATCACCGGGGACGTCGGCGCGCAGGTGCTGCCGTTCCTCTTCGGCGCGGGCGCCAACGGCAAGTCCGTACTCCTCGACGTGATGATCCAGATCCTGGGCGACTACGCGGACGCGGCGCCGCCCGGCTTCCTGATGGAGAAGGGCAAGTTCTCCGAGCACTCCACCGAGCTCACCGAACTCCACGGTCGCCGGATCATGGTCTGCTCCGAGCTCAAGCCCAATGACAAGTTCGACGAGTCCCGCGTCAAGCTGCTCACCGGCGGCGACCGGATCAAGGCCCGCCGGATGCGCCAGGACTACTTCTCGTTCGCGCCCACCCACAAGCTGTGGCTGCTCGGCAACCACCGCCCGGAGGTCGGCACCGGCGGGCACGCCTTCTGGCGGCGCATCCGGCTGATTCCCTTCGAACGTGTCGTCCCCAACAAACACAAGATCGACAACCTGGCCTTCGAGCTCGTACGGGACGAGGGCCCCGGAATCCTCCATTGGCTCATCGAAGGTGCGATGAACTATTTGGAGACCCGGGACCCGCTCACCGGTCCGGATTCCGTACGCATGGCCACCGAAGCGTACGAATCCACCGAGGACCACATCGGGCGTTTCCTCAAGGAGTGCTGCGTCAAGAGCCCACCCTCCGCGAACGGCCACGACCGCTCCTCGGACCTCCGGGTGGAGCAGGGCGTGCTGTACGCGGAGTACGGCACCTGGTGCAGCGCCAGTGAGGGAATCAGGCCTGCGACCTCGCGTTCCTTCGCCAGCCGCATCCGCCAGGAGCTCGGGCTCGCCTCGCCCAACGACATGATGAAATCCAGCGGCAAGAAGTACTACCCGGGGCTGGGCCTGCTCGCCGACGAGGACGAGCACGGCGTCCCGGTCCCTTCGAACGCCCCGGTAATCACATGACGCCCATGCGTGCACTGTGCCGCAACAGCGGGCAGCCTTACGATGGGTACCGGGCTTTCGGGCACGCGCACCGACGGGGCCCGACAACAGGACCCGGCCAGGGGCCAGAATTCAAGGGCCCGTGCGTGGCCGGAAACAACGAGGAGGGGCTTCAGCCATGAGCTCGCTACTGAACGAGAGCGATCTCGCCCACGAGAATGCGGTGGTGTGGCTGGAAAGCCCCGACGACCTGGACTACGTGCGCCAGGCCCTCGACAAGACCCCCCGCCGCCGCGGCAAGCCGCGCTACGCCAGGGACGGCCGTCTGGTCGGCTACACCGAGCTCGACGAGCACGCCGAGGCCGACCCCGACAGCGGTCTGCACAAGCGCCGGGTCTTCTTCCTGCTGCCGCACGACCGCGACACCGCCCCCGGCGGGTACTACGCGGAGGGCGCGCCCGGCGAGGCGGTCGACCCGCGCACCATCGACCCGCAGAAGGTCGGAGAGAAGACCCCCCGTTCGCAGCAGGGTTCGGCCGCTGCGGCCATAGCGATGCCCTGAGGCTTTTTCCGTACGGTACGGGCCCGGGCCGGCCCTTCGTACGGTACGGCCGGACGCCCCCGCCCTTTGCCCGCGCGGCCCGGGTTCCCGGGGACGGAGGCGGCGTCCGTCGCGTCAGCCCTTCAGGATCACGAGCTGCTGGGTGGCCCGGGTCATCGCCACATAGCGGTCGACGGCGCCCTCGATGCCCTCGCCGAAGTCCTCCGGATCGACGAGGACGACCAGGTCGAATTCCAGCCCCTTCGACAGCCCCGGCGTCAGCGACCGGACCCGGGAGGTCTCCGGTGACGGCGCCCGGAACGTCTCCAGGAACGACGGGGCGCCGATCACGCACGCCACGCCGTCGTCGTGCGCGGCCAGCCAGCCGGTGAGGACCGCGTCCAGTTCCCCGACGGAACCGTGCACGACGGGCAGGCCGCTGCTGCGGATCGAAGCCGGCACGTTGGCGTCCGGGAGCGCGGCCCGGATCACCGGCTCGGCCTCCGTCATGATCTCTTCCGGCGTGCGGTAGTTGATGCCCAGCGACGCCATGGTGACCCGGTCCAGACCCACCCGTTCCAGCCGCTCCCGCCACGACTCGGTGAATCCGTGCCTGGCCTGGGCGCGGTCGCCGACGATGGTGAAACTGCGTGACGGGCAGCGCAGCAGCAGCATCTGCCACTCGGCGTCGGTCAGCTCCTGGGCCTCGTCGACGACGATGTGCGCGAATGGTCCGGCGAGGAGGTCGGGATCCGCGGTGACCAGGTCGGACTCGTCGACCAGGGTCTCCTGGAGGTCCTTGCCGCGCAGCATCGTCACCGCGCCCTCGCCGTCGTCGTCGGCTGCCAGGATGTCGCTGATGACCTCGTCCATCCGGGCCTTCTCCGCCCTGAGTCCGGCTGCCCGGCGGCGCTTGCGCACCGCCGCCTGCGGATCGCCGAGGCGCTGCCTGGCGGCGTCGAGGAGGGGCAGGTCGGACACCGTCCAGTCGTGCGGGGCATGCTTGCGCTGGAGGGTGCGTACCTCGTCGCGGGTCAGCCACGGGGCGCACATCCGCAGGTAGGCGGGTACCGACCACAGGTCGCCGACCAGGTCGGTGGCCTCCAGGAGGGGCCAGGCGTTGTTGAGGGTCGTACGGAGCTCCTTGTCGGCCCGCAGGGCGCGGCCGAACAGCTCGGCAGGCGGGGCCTCGTCGCCGTCGTCGCCGTGCCCGCCCTCGTGCTTGTCGAGGAGGATCGCGGTCAGTTCCTCCCAGACCTGCTCGCGTGCCTCGTTGTGCGGGGTGCCGGGGTCCGGGGCGCGGAACGCCTCCGCCCAGTCCGCCGGGCTCAGCCAGACCTCGCCCCACGGGGTCGACACCGCCATGCCCTCGGTGGGCGGCTCCTCGTAGAACCGCACCGCCTTCTCGATCGCCCGCACCAGGTCCGCGGACGACTTCAGCCGGGCCACCTCCGGGTCGGTCTCGGGCGTTGCCGCGGCCCCCTCCGCCACCAGGTCCTCAAGGACGCAGGTCTGCACGCCCTCCTCGCCGAGGCTCGGCAGTACGTCGGAGACATAGGCCAGGTAGGGGCGGTGCGGGCCCACGAAGAGCACGCCGCCACGGCGGTGGCCCAGGCGCGGGTCGGAGTACAGCAGGTGGGCCGAACGGTGCAGGGCGACGACGGTCTTGCCGGTGCCGGGGCCGCCGTCGACGACCAGCGCGCCCCGGGAGCTCGCGCGGATCACCGCGTCCTGGTCGGCCTGGATGGTGCCCAGGACGTCGCGCATCCGGGAGGAACGGTTGGTGCCCAGGCTGGCGATGAACGCGGACTGGTCGTCGAGAGCGGCGTGCCCCTCCAGGCCGTCGGCGGTGAAGACCTCGTCCCAGTAGTCGCCGACCCGGCCACTGGTCCAGCGGTACCTGCGGCGGCTGGCCAGCCCCATCGGGTCGGCGTGGGTGGCGGCGAAGAAGGGTTCCGCCGCGGGGGAGCGCCAGTCGATCAGCAGCCGCTGCCCCTCGTCGTCGGTGAGGCCGAGCCGTCCGATGTAGACGGGCTCGGAGCTGTCGGCGCCGACGATGCGCCCCAGGCAGAGGTCCAGCCCGAAGCGGTCGAGGGTGCGCAGCCGGGCGGTCAGCCGGTGGATCTCGATGTCGCGGTCCATGGCGTCGCGGCCCAGCCCGCCGGGGGCCCTGCGGAGGGTGTCGAGGCTGTGGGAGAGCTCTGCCTTCGACTGCTCCAGGCAGCGGGCGACGGCGGCGAAGTGCTGCTCGTCGGCGCCGATGAGGGCGGGGGAGGCCTTGGCGGAGAGGCGGCCGGGGAGGTGGAAGGCGGTGGGGGCGGCAGCGCTGGGGATGGTGTTCTCCGGGGTGGTGACGGTGGTGGTCGCGGTGGCCTCCGGGGCAGGGGCGGCGGCGGTGCTGGTCATGGGGTCCTCGGGTGGTCGCGTGGCTGAGTCCGCGGACTGATCTCAGGGGGCGGCACTTTGGGGCCGGCCCTTTGGGGGCCGGCTTGGGGAGGGCCGGCTCTTCGGGAGCCGGCCGGGCTCAGGTTGGCGATTCTGAGGCATCAGGGGGGTCTTGCGGCAAGGCCCCCCATGGGCTATAAGTTGAGAGTGGCAAAGGAGTGGGTTCTCTCCTTTGCCTTTCTTTTTTGCCCGGGGGCCCGGTCCACGTCGGGCTGTCTCAGGCGGCGCCCGGAGCGCCGGCCCCCTGGATGACCGTCCGTACCGTACGTGCGATGAAGTCGTCCTCGACGGGGGACTGGCGCAGGACGATACGCAGCCAGGCCGCGCCCGCCAGGAGGTCCATCAGGAGGGTGGGGTCGGCGTCCGGGGGGAGTTCGCCCCGGGAGAGCGCGCGAGTGAAGACCGGTTGTTCCCGGCGGAGGCGGTCGGCGAAGAACTCGCGTGCGTGCAGGGCGAGTTCGGGGGAGTGGGTGGCCGCACCGAAGACGGCGAGGGCGATGGTGGCGGCCGGCGGGGTGGTGAGCATGGTGATCAGGCTGCCGAGCAGGGCCTCCAGGTCGCCCTGGAGGGTGCCGGTGTCGGGGACGGTCAGGGTGAGCGGGGCGCCGTGGACGAGGGCGGCGCCGAGCAGGGCGCCCTTGGAGGGCCACCAGCGGTACAGGGTCGTCTTGTTGACGCCGGAACGCTCGGCGACGCCCTCGACGGTGAGTCCTTCGTATCCCTTCTCCTGGAGGAGGGAGAGGGTCGCGTCGAAGATCTCGCGGGACTTGCGGGGGGCCGCGATACGGCGGGGGGCGGCGGACAAGTCGCTTGTCGGTGGGGTCTTTTCGGGAGCCATGGAGGTGGAGGGTAGCAAGGCGAGCCCTCCGAAATGGAACGCAACGGTGCGTTGCATTTAATGTTACGGTGAGGAGCATGACGCAGCCTCAGGACTTAACTCCACTCCCGCCCCTGCCCGTTGTCTTCGTGCACGGCACCCGGGTCAGTCGCACCATGTGGCAGCCGGTGATGGAGATCGTCGGGGAGCACCGGGAGGTCGGCGCGCCCGATCTGCCGGGGCACGGAAGCCGGCGCGGGGAGCGCTTCACGATGGACGGCGCGGTCGACGCGGTCGCCGCAGCCGTCGACGAACTGGGGGGCCGGGCCCTGTTGGTGGGGCTGTCCCTCGGCGGATACGCCTCGCTGGCGGCGGCCGCGCGCCATCCCGAGCGGGTCGCCGGAGTGCTGGCCATCGGCTGTACGGCGGTGCCGCGTGGGCCGCTGGTCACCGTCTACCGGCTGATGGCCCGGCTGGCGGGAAGGTACCCGGAGGCAGGTAACCGACTAAGCGCCCGTTCCTTCCGCCGGATGCTGCCGGTACCCGCTGCGGAGGCGATGGGCGCGGGCGGTCTGTCCTGCGAGGTGGTCGCGGAGGTGGTCGAGGCCATTGTCGCCATGGACCCGCTGGCCGCGGTGGCCGCCTACCCCGGCCCGATCTGGCTGGCCAACGGCTCCACGGACCAGCTCCGCGGCGACCAGCGCGCCTTCCTCGCCGCGTGCCGAGACGGCCGGCTCACCGTCTGGCCCGGCCACGGACACCTCTCACCACTGGGGGTGCCCCGGATGCTCGCCCGGGCGGTGCGGGACGCGGCACTGATCTCTGAACGGACGGAGTGGGCTGAGCGGCCTGCCGTGGGCACGTCGGCCGGTTCGCCCGGCGTCCCGTCGCGGGACGCTTCTCCGTCCTGACAGGCTTCTCCGCCCCGGGAGGGCTCGCCCCGACGCGCGGGGCGGGCGGCGGCCGTTGTCACCGGCCGCCGCCCGCACGGTTGTCGCTACTGGCCCACTCGGCCGTCGACGCACTCGCGCAGGAGGTCCGCGTGGCCGCAGTGGCGGGCGTACTCCTCGATGCGGTGGACGAGTAGTTCACGTACCGAGATCTGGTCCTTGCCGAGGCGTACGCCCAGGTCGGGGTGGGCGGCCAGTGCGGTGTCGGTGGCGGCCTGTTCGCGTTCCAGGTTGGCGTACGCGGTGTCGACCATGCCTTGGTCGGCGACGGCGTCGAAGAAGTCGTCGTCCCGCTTGCCGTACAGCTTGGGGAGCGGGTCGGAGTCGGAGATCCAGTTGCGCCAGTCGCGTTCGTCCTCGGCGAGGTGGCGCAGGAGACCGAGCAGGGACATGGTCGACGGCGGGACCGAGCGGAGGGCCAGCTGTTGTGGGGTGAGGCCCTCGCACTTCATCAGCAGGGTCTTGCGGTAGCTGTCCAGGTAGTCCACCAGCGTCGGAAGCTCGCCGTCCGGGCTGGGGCCGCTGTTCTCGCGGGGGTCTTTGTCAGGGTCCGTCCACATGTCCGGGTAGACGGTTGCCTGGGTCCAACGCTCGGGTTGATCGCTCATGTGCCCCATGGTCGGCGGTGGGGCCCGGGCCCGCCAGTGGTTTGCGGGGAGGCCGGGCCGGCGGGCCTCACGGGGTGCAGGCTTCGGCGATGGACAGGCTGTTCTCGTAGAGGTGGTGTCGGGTGATGCGGCCGTTGCCGACGGTGAGGTGCAGGGCGAACGGGCCCTGGAAGGACTTGCCCGTCGCACGTACGGTGCCCGAGAGCTGACCCATCAGAACGGCGTCGGCACCGTCGACCAGAAAGGTGTCGAGGGTTGCGACCGAGTCCTCGGGCACGGTGTGCGCCATCAGCTCCGAGGACTGGGCGGCGCACTCGGTGCCGGTGGAGCGCGGACGGATCCACGGCACGACGGGGTTCTCGGCGAGCAGCCAGTCGACCTCGTCGGCGAAGAGCTCCACGAGCCGGTCGGTGTCCGAGGCCAGACGTGCGGTCAGGAACTCCTGCACGACGGCACGGGTGGTCTCCGGGGATACGTCGAGGGACGCTCCGGAGGCCGAAGTCGTGCTGGCGGTGGCGGGATTGGCGGACATGACGGCCTCCTGGTGGCTGACGGATGTGTTGTCCGCGGACAACAAACGGACAACAAGCGGGTTCGGCGTGCGATGCCTTGATCCTTCCGGGGGAGGAGAACGGGGTCGATTACCTCCGGGGTCATGAGCGCGCCCCGGGGCCGGTGGGGTCACTCGGCTGTCGCCGGCGTCCGGGCGAGGTTCCAGAAGTCGGCGTAGTGGCCGCCCCGGCGCAGGAGTTCGTCGTGGGTGCCCGACTCCGTGATGCGGCCGTCGTCGAGGAAGACGATGCGGTCGGCGCGTCGGACGGTGCGCAGGCGGTGGGCGACCATGACGACGGTGCGGCCGGCCATCAGGCGTTCGATGCCGTCGTGGACGGCGGCCTCGTTGACCGGGTCCAGGGCGGAGGTCACCTCGTCGAGAAGTACGACAGGGGCATCCTTGAGCAGGGCGCGGGCGATCGAGACGCGTTGGCGTTCGCCGCCGGAGAGCAGTGCTCCGCCCTCGCCGACATGGGCGGCCCAGCCGCCGGGCAGCCGGCCCACGACCTCGTCCAGACGGGCTGCGGTCGCCGCCGCGCGGACCTCGGCCTCGGTGGCGTCGCCGCGGCCGAGGCGCACGTTCTCCTCGATGGTGCCGTCGAAGAGGTAGACGTCCTGGAAGACGAACGAGATGCGGGACATCAGCGTCTCGGTGACGATGTCGCGTACATCCACGCCTCCCACCCGTACCGTGCCGGTGTCCACGTCGTAGAACCGGGCGATCAGCTGGAGCAGGGTGCTCTTTCCCGCACCGGACGGGCCGACCACCGCGAGCCGCTGCCCCTCGGGCACGGACAGCGACAGCCCGTCGAGGACGCGGTGCGCACCGTGCCGGAAGGAGACGCGCTCGAACTCCAGGCCGTGGCCCTTTGGGTGTGCCGGATCGGCCGCTTCGGGGAGGGGTTCGGTCTTCAGTACGTCGTCCAGGCGACCCAACTCATGCTGTGCGGCACGCAGTTGCCCGCCCATCTCGGCGAGTGACAGCAGCGGGTCCGCGCAGCGCGCGGTCAGCACCAGGACCGCCAGCAGCTCCGCCGCACCGATGTCCCCGCCGAGCGCGAGCGCGACCCCCAGGACCAGCAGCCCGGTGAAGAACGCCTGCACGGTCAGGGCCAGACCCAGGATTCCGGGCAGTGCGGAGAGGGTGGAGCGGCGGGAGGCGCGGCGGAGTGCGTCGAGGGAGTCGTCGAGGAGCCGGAAGCGTTCGGTGGCGCGGCCGCCGGCCCGCAGCACCGGCTGGGCCTGGAGGTATTCGATGACCCTGTCGGTGGCTTCCTGGTCGCGTCGGGCGCGCTCGGTGTCGCCCGCGGCCGTCGCGCGCCCCGCACGGGACTGGATCAACGCCACCACCGGTACGGCGAGCAGCGCGGCCAGCCCCAACTGCCACTGGAAGGCGAGCAGTACGGCGACGATGGTCAGGGGGGTGACGAGGGCGGAGACGTACGGGGCGAGCAGATGGGCGATCACGCCCATGGCCTGGAGCACCCCCTTGCTCGCGAGGACGGAAACCTCACCGACCCGGCCGGTGCTGTACCAGCCGATGGGCAGCCGGGCCAGGTGGTCGCCGAGGCGGTGGTACATCCCGTGCAGCAGGGTGGTTCCGGCCCGGAAGCCGGACAGGTCGCTGACGTACCGCAGTACGGCGTAGAGCGCGACCGCCGCGCCGAACGCGGTCAGCCAGGGCCAGGCGTCGCGGGGCGTGGGACCGAACAGTGCGCGCAGCACGGGGACCAGCAGGGCGTAGGAGAGCCCCTCGGCGACGGCGGTCGTCGCCATCAGGGCCACGGTGCGGCGCACGGGGCGGACGTACTGCGGGCCGAGGACACGGAGCAGCGTGCGGATCATCGGGGCTGGTCTCCTAGCGGTGCGTCGCGGAGGGACAGGGCGCGGGGCCCGTGTGCGCAGTGCGGTTCCTGGAAGGTGTGGTTGCCGAGGGTGCTGGGGAGGGTCGTCCGCGTTCCGTCGGTCGGCGCGGTGCTTCCCGTGGCGGTGGCAGCGCCCGGCACGGGCCGTACCGCGGTGGCGGAACCGGGCTCGCCGCCCGGGATCGGGCTGCCGTGCGGGCACCTCGCGGGGCGCCCGAGGATTTCGGTCAGCCGCCTTTCCGCCGCGTCGGAGATCACGTGCTGCCAGCCGGTGGCCTCGACGTCGACGTCCTCCCGGCGCAGCCCGATCACCTCCACCAGCAGGCACTCGGCCAGGCGGTGTTTGCGCATCACCCGTAATGCCCGGGCGCGGCCGGGCCCGCTCATCACCAGCCGTCGGTCGGCCGCCACCCGTACCAGGCCGTCGCGCTGCATCCGGGCCACGGTCTGGGAGACGGTGGGCCCGCTCTGCCCGAGCCTCTCGGCGATACGGGCGCGGAGCGGGACGATTCCCTCCTCCTCCAGTTCGAGGATGGTCCGCAGATACATTTCGGTCGGGTCGACCAGGCCTGGGGTGATCATGGGCCCTCCTTGGCCGGAGGGTGTTCGGCCGCCGACCGGTGGTTGTGCCAGAAGGCGGCGAACTCGCCGTCCCTGGTGAGGAGTTCGGTGGGCCGGCCGCGTTCGACGATCCGGCCGTTGTCCAGCATCACGACGGTGTCGGCGTCGGCGATGGTCTCCAGGCGGTGGGCGATCACCAGGATCGTCCGGTCATTCGTCCGGCTCCCTGCCCCGTCATTCGTCCGGTTCCCTGTCCCGTCGCTCGTGCGGTGACCCGTCCCGTCGTTCGCCGGCTCGGTTCGGTCTGGACCGCCTGATCCGCGCGACACCAGCGCCCCACGTACCGCCTGTTCGGTCTGCGGGTCGGCGAAGGCGGTGGCCTCGTCGAGTACGAGGACGGGGGTGTCGGCGAGCAGTGCGCGGGCCAGTGAGATCCGCTGGGCCTCGCCGCCGGAGAGTCCGGCGTCCTGGCCGATCACCGTGTCGTACCCGTGCGGGAGCTGGAGGATCCGGTCGTGGATGTGGGCCTGGCGGGCGGCGCGTACGACGTCCTCGTGGTCGGCGTGCGGGACCGCCAGGGCGATGTTCTCGGCGACCGACGCGCGCAGCAGACGTACGTCCTGGAAGACGAAGGACACCGTCCGGTAGAGGTCCCGGGGGGCCAGTTCGCGCAGGTCGACGCCGCCCAGGAGCACCGAGCCGTGCGTCGGGTCGAAGAACCGGGGCAGCAGCTGGACCAGCGTGGACTTGCCGCTGCCGGAAGGGCCGACGAGTGCGGTGACGGTGCCCGGCTCCAGCACCAGGTCGATGCCGCCGAGGACCTCGCGCCCGTCCTCGTAACCGAAGCGCACCTCGCGCAGTTCGACGCGGTGTCCCTGCGGGGAGAGCGGATGGGCTGGTTCCGGCAGGGGCGGGACCTCCAGTACGTCGCGGATGCGGCCCACCGCGCGGCGGGCGGCCTGCATGTCGTCGAAGCCGTGGCCGAGGGCGGCGATCGGGGCGGTCAGCCCGAGGCCGAGGAGGAGGAAGGGGAGGAGGTCGGCCGGGGCGAGGGTGCCGGACGTGATCAGCGACGTGCCGCCGATCAGCACGACCGCCAGCACGAACGGCGGCGAGATCGCCACCTGCATCCCGGCGGCCACAGCGGCCAGACCGCGCACCATCCGGTAGAAGACGCGGGTGAAGTCGTCGGTCGCGGCGAGGAACCTGCGGTGCGCGCGCCCACCCCCGCCGAACGCCTTGACCACCGCGATGCCCTGCACGAACTCGACCACCGTGCTGGCGATCCGCTCCATCGCCGTCTCGAAGTCCGCCTGTTCGCGCAGCCGGGTCGGCGTCATCATCAGCGGCACCAGAGCCAACGCCAGCACCACAGGAATCAGCGTGATCAGCGTCAGCCGCCAGTCGACGGCGAAGAGATAGACCAGCGAGGCCAGCGGCACCACGAACGCGGACACCAGCTCTCCCGGCGCATGGGCGACAAACGGATGCACCGCACTCACATCCTCACCCAGCACCTTCGCCAGCTCCCCGGTCCTGCGCCGCGAGAACCAGCCGATCGGTACCCGCCCCAGCTGCGCGGCCAGTTGCCGCCGGAACGACAACTGCACCCGTACGTCGAGCAGATGCCCCACCCCCGCGGCCGCCGCCGTGAACAGCAGCCGCACGAACAGTCCGGCCGCCCCCGCGCTCACCACGAGCCACGCATGGCCGCGGTCGACCGGCCCGGGGGCCAGCAGGGTCCGGCCCAGCTCGACGACCGCGAGCAGCGGGGCAAGTCCGGCGAGTGCGCCGATGACCTGGAGGAACATCACGGAGACGAAGGTGGCGGTGTACGGGCGCAGCAGGTGTGCGATGCCCCGTTTCGGTGTGGACCCGGCCTTCGGGAGTGGTGCGGAGGCGGGGTGCTGCGCGGCGGGTTCGCTCGCCCGGGTGAGGTCGGTGAGGTCGGTGCTGGTCATCGCGGTCCTCCCTTGATCGTGGTGTCCGGCTCTCGCGCGTCGGCGGGGCCGTCCTGCTCCGGGCTCCGGCTGTGCGCCCAGCTGTGCGCTGACGGGCCGGTGGGCCGCAGCAGGGTCAGGGCGGTGAGTGCGGCGGCGACCAGCAGTGCGGCGCCGAGGATGAAGGCGTACGCGTAGCCGTCGGTGAGGGCTGCGGGGGTGACGCCCGCTCCGGTCTGCCCCTCTTCCGTACGTCCGTGGGCCGCCGCACCCAGCACCGCGAGCCCGAGCGACGCCCCGAGTTGACGTGAGGCGGCCAGCAGGCCGGAGGCGGTGCCCGCCTCGTGCGGAGGGGCCCCCGCGGTCGCGAGCGACACCACGGGACCGAGGCAGAGCCCGAAGCCGATACTCACCACGAGCGAGGGCCCCAGGACGTCGAGGGCGAAGCTGCCGTCCGCGTCGATCCGGCTGAACCAGAGGAATCCGGCCGCGGTCAGCAGCCCGCCGCCGGCCAGCAGCGTGCGCGGGGCCAGCAGATGGCCGAGCTTGACGGCGGCCACCGAGCCGAGGACCACTCCGAGGGCGAACGGCAGGAACATCAGCCCGCTCAGGGCGGGGGCCTTGCCCAGGACGTTCTGGAGGTAGAGGGACACGAAGTAGAAGGAGGACGCCATCGCCGCGCCGGCCAGCAGGTTGAAGAGATTCGACGCGGCGATCGCGCGGTGGGCGAACAGGCCGAGCCGGACCAGGGGTTCGCGGGTGGTGGTCCGCTCGACGTACAGGAACGCGGCCAGCAGGGCGACGGCCGCCGCGAGGGTGGTCAGGGTGACCGCGGAGGTCCACGCGTACCTGTCCGTACGGACGATGCCGAAGACCAGCAGTGTCATCCCGGCCGTGGCCAGCACCCCGCCGAGTACGTCCGGGCGGCCCCGGTGGGCGGGGGGCGGGCCCGGGGTGATGCCGCGTACGGCCAGGAGCAGGGCGCCGACGGCCAGGGGGACGTTCACGAACATCACCCAGCGCCAGCTCGCGTACTCCGTCAGCACTCCGCCGATCAGGACGCCGAAGGCGCCTCCGGCGGCGTTCGTCGCGCTCCACACCCCGTAGGCCCTGACCCGGGCGCGGCCCGAGGGGAACGCGCCGGAAAGCAGCGCGAGCGCGGCCGGGGCCAGCATCGCGGCGCCGATTCCCTGGGCCGCGCGGGCGGCGACCAGGTGGCCGGGCTCCTGGGCGAAACCGCCCGCCAGCGAAGCCAGGGCGAAGAGGCCCAGGCCGAGCAGCAGCAGGCGTTTGCGGCCGTACGTGTCGGCGGCCTTGCCGCCGAGGAGGAGGAGCCCGCCGAAGGTGAGGGCGTACGCATGGATGACCCAAGTCAGGCCCGAGGTACCGAAGTTGAGGCCCACGGCGATCTGCGGCAGGCCCACGTTGACCACCGAGAGGTCCAGCGACACGATGAATTGCACGAACGCGACCGTGGTGAGCGTGAGACCTGATCGCGGGGGTGGACCCGCGCCCTTGTCCGTCATCGCAGACTTCCGTCCCCGTCAGGGTTCCGACTTTCGGAACACGTTCCGAAAGTAGCACCGAGGGAGCCCACTGGGAATGCGTGTGAGAGGAAACCCGGACTCGCCGGACCGATCGCGGCGGCGTCACGGCATCATGAGGGCCATGCCCCGACCGCCCGACCCAGCCTCCGACCGCACCGGCCGACCGCCCGCGGCAGCCTCCGACCGCACCGCTCGGCCGGCCGCGGCGGCACAGCGCCGTACCGGCCGCCCGCCCGTCACCTCACGTGCGGAGATCCTGGAGGCCGCGCGGCAGCTGATCGACCGCGACGGCTGGGAGAAACTGACGATCCGCCGGCTCGCCACCGAGCTGGGTATCGGGGCGACGACCCTCTACCACCACATCCGCAACAAGGAAGATCTGCTGGTCCTCCTGCTCAACCAGCACCTCGGTGGATGCGCGCGGACCGAGCTGCCCGCCGATCCGCGCGAACGCATCATCGCGGCCTCCCTCGCCGGCTACGACGCCCTCGCCGGCTGGCCCTGGGCAGCCGAGATCCTCACCCGTGACGGGTTCGTCGGCCTCCTCGACGAATCGGCCCTCTGGCACGTCGAGGGCATCCTGTCCGGAGCTGTCGGCTACGGCTGCACCCCCGAACACTCCGTCTACATCATGCGCACCATCTGGTACTACACCGTCGGTGAGATCCTGGTCCGCGCCCACTCCCCGTACGTCCTTCCGGACGGTGAACTCCCGTCCTACCGGCCTACGCTGGACCCCGCCCAGGTGCCCCACCTGGCCGCCGTCAGGAACCAGTGGCACGCCCTGTCCGGTCAGGACACCTACCCCCTGGGCCTCCGTGCCCTCGTCGACGGCCTCCTCGCGCAGACCGTGCCGCAGGCTTCAGGCTGAGCGCCGGGCGGTCGCCGGTTGGCGGGACGCTCACCCCTTGACCGTCACGGTCTCCGCGCCGGGGAAGCCCTTGGCCCACCAGTGCCCGTAGTGGCCGTAGACCGCCGGGTCGCGGTCGGCGAGCAGGAGCCACAGCTTTTCGGCCTCCTCGGTGAGGGCCTGCCAGGACGGCTTGGTGAGCTTGTGGAAGGTGGTCAGTTCCAGGCCGTCGGCCCCCGCGCGCCATACGCCGGCGACCCGGCCTTCGACCAGCAGGCAGGGGAGCATGTCGCCGTTGCGGCGGACGACCAGGGGGCGGTACTCCTCGGGCAGGACCCGGCCCGGAATGGCGTGGGCCAGCAGGGTGCTGTCCCACATGGGCAGGAGTCTCGGCGGGGCGGGGGTGTCCTCGGGCGGGACGGTCGCGTCCGGCAGGTCGAACAGGGGGTTGCGGTCCGGGCCCGCGACCCGTACCACTTGGCCGTCGAGCTGGCCGAGTGCCTCGGTGATCACCGTGCGGCCCAGCAGGGTGTAGCGGGCGAAGTCCCGGGCCGAGGCGGGACCGAACGCGCGCAGGTAGGCGAGCAGGAGTCGCTGAACGCCGGCTTCCGGGGTCACCGGAGCGGTCATCCGCGGTGCCGCGCTGTAGGTGTTGCGGCGCGGCAGGAAGGACCACGGCCCGCCGTTGGGTGCGCGGTGCACCGGGGCGTACGTCCGCAGGGCCCACCACAGCCGCCTGCCGTGCTCACCGAAACGCCCCTCGATCTCGGCCTCCACCTCGGCGCCGGAACGGGTCTGGGCCAGGAAGCCGATGAGATGGGGGAGCAGCGCGTCGGCGTCCGCCGGGGTCAGCCCGGTGGAGGTGAAGCGGCGGTCGTGCAGCCGCGAGCCGCGCAGGCTGCTCAGCATGGCGGCGTGGAAGTGGGCGTAGTCCTCGGTGTGCACGGCGTGCAGGGTGATGCGCATCAGGGTCGCCTTGACGACGCTGCCGTCGCTGAACGCCGCGTCCAGGTCCTGCGGCGCGAAGTCCCGCAGCCGGTTCCACAGGGCCAGGTACGGCGAGGCCGGCGCCTGGGCCTGGAGTGCGCAGAGGCGGCGTACCGCGTCCGGTACGTCGAATCGCTGCCGCTCCAGCAGGAGTTGACGGTCCAGGGTGGCCAGAGCGAGTTGACGCACGGTGAGGCTCATGGGCGGATTATCGCGGGTCTCCTCGGCCGGGCGGGACGCGTTCGCGGGAGCCGGACGGGACGCGTTCGCAGGAGATCGACCGCACAAGACCGTTCACAGGATGTCGCGCGCAGGAGGTTCCGCATGAAACAGGGCGGGGCGGGGGATAACGGAGCACGAAGGACGGACTGCGGGGGCTGCCGGTGCAGATGTCGAAGGTCTTCCTGGTGACGGTGGACTGGGAGTACGGGTCGCGGGGCGGCCTGTCGCGACGCCGGCAGCGCAGGATCCGGTGGTGGCTGCGGCTGCTGGTCGCGGCCGTCGCCCTGTCGGGGGCCCTGTGGTGCACGGAGCGGGTGTCCGGATCGTACGAGCGGACCCTCGCGTTCCAGCAGGCGGCACCCTGCCCGGGCGGTGCCACCTCGCACCCCGGTGATCTGTGCGTCGGGCGGGAGAGCGCCGTGGTGGAGTCCCGTCACGAGAGCGAGAGCTGCACCACGGACAGCAACGGCCTACGGAGCTGTTCGACGACGTACACCCTGACCCTCCGCAGGCCCGACCCCGGCCGCACCCACGAGATCGGCGTCGGACACGACCTCTACCAGCGGACCCGTGTCGGCGACCGGGCCGAACTGCGCGTCTGGCAGGGGGACTTGGTGGCGATGAGCCTGCGAGGGGAGGAGACGACGTACGCGCCGCCCTCCCAGCACTTCATGCGCCTGATGACCGGTGTCGCCCTGCTGCTCCTCGGCCTCGGGGTGTGGGCGCTGGTCAGCGGCACGGTGGACCTGGAGGAACCGTCGGCACCGGTGGCCTGGACCGGGCTGGTCCTGACCCTGCCGTGGCTGATCGACGCCATCCTGCTGGGGGCGAGCACGAAGCAGTGGGTGATCACGGGGGTGCTGGTCGCGGTGGGGGCGGTGTGGCTGTTGGTCGGCCTGTGGCGGGAGTTCTGGGAGTCCCGGCTGGGGTCGTTCTTCCGGACTCGGTGACGGTGCGGGTCCGGAGTTCCGCGGCATCCGTTCACGAGGTCATCGGTGTCACCCACTCGACGAACTGGATGATCACGCCGTTGGGGTCGGTGATCTGGAAGAGGCGTTCGCCCCACGCCTCCTCGCACAGCGGCATGGTGATGGCCACGCCCGCGTCCGCCAGGCGCTTCTCCTCGTCCTGGATGTCGGTGGTGGTGAAGGCGAGGATCAGGCCGGCGGCATGCTGGTCGCGCTGGTCAGCAGGGAGTACTTCGGTGCCGCGGACCAGCAGCACGATGTCGACCGCCGCGTCCTGCCGGGTCAGCGAGGCGAAGCCGTCGGCGGCGGCCTGCTCGGTGTAGCCGAGGTGGGTGGTGAAGAACTGCTGGGAGGCGGCGACATCGTCGACGGTGAGGGAGACGGTGGAGGTGGTGATCTGCAAGGTGATGCTCCTCAGGGGCGGGGCGGGGCGGGGCGGGGCGGGGTGTGTGGGTGGCGGCCGGTGCGGCTCAGTAGCCGGAGCGACGGGGCAGGTTGCGGGTTCGCGGGGGATTGCGTCGGGCCCGGTCGGTACGGGACTGGGCGGGTGGGCGCGGGGTGCTGCGCGACGTGGCGGCGGTACGGGCGTCGAGCTTGGCCGGGGTCGGGCCGAGGCCGAGCGCCGGGACGCGCAGGGATGTGAGGGAGAGGTGGGGGAGCAGGGGTTCAGGCACACGCACTTCCAATTCTTAGGGTCGGGCGAAACTTGCGACGGACGTAAAATTAGCCCACCCGATCGAGGGTGTCAACGTAAAAATGCTACGAGTGTAAGATTCGCGCATGGTTACTGAAACCGATCCGTCCGCACCCCCTCTCGGCCTGCGGGAATCGAAGAAGCAGGAGACTCGGCAGCTCATCTCGGACCACGCCACCCGGCTGTTCATGGCCCAGGGCTTCGAGCAGACGACCATCGCTGAGATCGCCGCCGCCGCGCGGGTCGCCAAGAAAACGGTGACCAACTACTTCGCGCGCAAGGAGGACATGGCCCTGGACCACCAGGACGCCTTCGTCGCCCTGCTGGCCCGGACCGTGGCCGACCGAGCGTCGGGTGAGTCGCCGCTGGCGGCACTGCGCCGCACCTTCACCGACGCGGCTGCGGCCGCCGACCCGGTCGCCGGATTCGCCGGACCCGCATTCGTCCGCATGATCGCCGACAGTCCCACCCTCTCCACCCGCCTGCGCGACCTGCACGACCTGCGCGAGGCCGCCCTCGCCGAAGCCCTGGCCGAGGCCACCGGCACGGAACCCGACGACATCACCCCGCGCACCGCCGCCGCCCTGCTCGGCGCCGTGCACCGCACCCTGTTCCAGCGCATCCAGGAGCTCACCCTGGCCGGTCAGGACAACGCCCGGATCTCCGCCGTCGTCACCGCGGAGGCGGCCACCGCCTTCGGTCTGCTGGAACCCTCACTGGCCGACTACGCGGCGGGATGAGCCGACCGGCGACGCAACGCGGCACGCAGAGAGCGAGAAGCGCGCCGGATCCGGAACGCGAGAAGCGCGCCGGGTGAGGACCCGGCGCGCTTCTCAACTGGACCGACAGCAGCAGGGCCGCCAGCAGGCTCAGTTACCCCTTCGTGGCCTGCTCGGCCAGCGAGTAGGACGAGTCCGGCGCGCCCAGCACCAGGTCCAGCCGTACCGCGCCGTCCTCGCTCCGGTGGGTGGCGGACGCGGCGCGGGACGCGTGGCCCGGGGCCGTGGAGGCGAGGACGTAGGGGCCCGGGGCCGGGACCGTGAGGGAGTAGTGGCCCTCGGGGCCGGTCAGGGCGGAGCCCGCCTGGCGGCCGCGACGGTCGATCAGGGTGACCTTGGCGTGGGTCACGGGGGTGCCCGCCGGGTCGAGGACACGGCCCCGGAAGGACGCGAGGGCCTCGGTGGCCTGGGCCAGGTGGGCGTCCTCCTCGCTGCTGGCGCGGAGCTGGACGTGCTGTTCGGGGGCGGCCCTGCGTCGTCCGGGCAGCGCCAGCGCGAAGACCAGGCCTACCGCGACCGCGCCGGTGGCGATCAGGAAGGAGACCCGGAAGCCGTGCATGGTCGGGACGGCCACCGGGCCCACGTGCTGCGCGGTGTTGGCCAGCACCATGCCGATGACGGCCGACGACACCGACGTACCGATCGAACGCATCAGGGTGTTGAGGCCGTTGGCCGCACCCGTCTCGGACGGGTCGACCGCGCCGATGATGAGGGCCGGCAGGGAGGAGTAGGCGAGGCCGATGCCGGCGCCGACGACCACCGAGATCACCACGGTCTGCCAGGCGGCGCTCATCAGGCCGAGCCCGGCGCCGTAACCGATCGCGATGACCAGCATGCCGATGATGAGGGTGAACTTGGGCCCGAAGCGGGCCGAGAGCCGGGCGTACAGCGGCGCGGTGAACATCATCGTCAGGCCCAGCGGCGCGACGCACAGACCTGCCATGACCATCGACTGGCCGAGGCCGTAGCCGGTGGAGGCCGGGAGCTGGAGCAGCTGGGGCAGGACCAGGGAGATCGCGTAGAAGGCGACACCGACCATGATCGAGGTGAGGTTGGTGAGCAGCACCTCGCGGCGGGCGGTGGTGCGCAGGTCGACGAGGGGTGCCTTGAGGCGCAGCTCCATCACGCCCCAGGCGAGGAGCACGGCCAGCGCCGCGCCGAACAGACCGAGCGTGGTGCCGCTGGTCCAGCCCCAGTCGCTGCCCTTGGTGATGGGGAGGAGGAAGAGGACCAGGCCGAGCGCGAGGCCGAAGGCGCCCGCGTAGTCGAAGGTGCCCGGGGCGCGCAGCGGGCTCTCGGGTACGACGAGGAGGGTCAGCACGATCGCGAGGACGCCGAGGCCCGCCGCGCCGAAGAACAGGGTGTGCCAGTCGGCGTGCTGGGCGACCAGTGCGGCGAGCGGCAGGGCGAGGCCACCGCCGACGCCTATGGAGGACGACATCAGGGCCATCGCCGAGCCGAGCTTCTCGGCCGGGAGCATGTCGCGCATCAGGCCGATGCCGAGCGGGATGGCGCCCATGGCGAAGCCCTGGAGCGCACGGCCCGCGATCATCACCAGGAGCTGGTCGGTGAAGGCGCAGACCAGTGAGCCGACGACCATGACGGCGAGGCTGGTGAGCAGCATCCGGCGCTTGCCGGCGAGGTCGCCGAGACGGCCCATGATCGGGGTGGCCACCGCGCCCGCGAGCAGGGTCGCGGTCATGACCCAAGTGGCGTTGGTGGGCGCGGTGTTGAGGAGTTCGGGCAGGTCCTTGATGACGGGGACCAGCAGGGTCTGCATGACCGCGACGACGATGCCGGTGAAGGCGAGGACGGGGACGACGCCGGTCGTTCCCGATCGGCCGGTCCGGCGGGTGCTGGTCGTCGGATGGGGCATGGGGGTGGGCCTCCGGGGGTGGTGCTCGGGACGGCAGGGGAACTGCGCGCGGGGTGGGCGGGCGTCGGTGTACGGCAGTTGTGTGTAACCCGAACCTGTTTCCCCGGGCGGCTATTCCGAGGATCGTCGTACGTACGCGATTCTTGACCTGCTCATTGCGTGGGGAGCGTTCTGCCCCTTGCGTGCGGAGGTGCCTGCGCCCTTGCGTGCGGAGGGGGACGGTGTGGCCGTGTCCCGGCCGGGCGTAACTGTCTCGTCGCGGCGCGTCTGAAAATCTATGTCGGCCGGTGTAGACATTCGCCGACGGCGTGGCTATGGTTTCTCTCGTAGCCGAGATTGAGCAGGGCCCGGCAGACACGAACTGCCGGGCAGCGTTACCGCAGTTGCAGGACGGTGCGGTGGTGGAGTTTCGAAGCCGGAGTGGTTGCGATGGCGACGGGGCTGACGACCGGACCGGGCGGCCCGCAGTGATCAGGGGCCGCCGCAGTGCAGTACCGCAGTTCCGTTTGGGCAAGAAGATCCGCAGAGGGAAAGAACGGAGGAGTTGTCACCATCAGGATCGCCCGGGCAGAAGTCGCGTCCGGGTACCGCAGGACATCGATAGGTAGGTGGTCTCCGGTCAAGCAACCGCGATCCCCGCATCCCCGACGCTCCACAGGTCGGGTCGGCGGAAAGAGAACGTCGGCGCAGTACGAAAGCCGACAGATGGTGTAGCAGTTCCTTCGGGGCCCTGGTGCCGGTACGGCGCCAGGGCCCCTCGACGTGCGTCGCGGGGCGCTTGAGAGGCTTCGCAGGTCGCGCAGGACTCACGGATCGCAGGGTTCACGGACCGACCGGTTTCAGGACCCGACAGGCTTCACGACTCGACAGGCGTCACAGAGAGGTGCCAATGACAGCAGACAGTTCGGCCGACAGTTCCCGTACTTACGACCGTCTCGACGATGACGACTACCCCGCCTACACCATGGGCCGGGCCGCCGAGATGCTCGGTACCACCCAGGGCTTCCTCCGTGCGATCGGTGAGGCCCGGCTGATCACCCCCTTGCGCTCCGGGGGCGGCCACCGCCGCTACTCCCGCTACCAACTGCGCATCGCCGCCCGCGCCCGGGAACTCGTCGACCAGGGCACCCCGATCGAGGCCGCCTGCCGCATCGTCATCCTTGAGGACCAACTGGAGGAGGCCCAGCGCCTCAACGTCCAGTACCGCCGCGCCTCGGAACCGGCCGAGCCGCAGGCGGAGGAAAAGTCCCGGTGACGGACGGCGAAGCGGCCGCCGGGGGGCGGGCCGGGGGCTCGCGTCCCTCGATGAGCGCACAGGCCAGGGAGTCCGTACGGCAGCGGATCATCGACCGGCGCTACCCGATGGGCTCGCGCCTGGTGGAGCGCGAGGTCGCCGAGGAGCTGCGGATGTCCCGCGTCCCGGTGCGCGAGGCGCTGCGCGCGCTGGTCACCGAGGGGCTGCTGGAACTGCTGCCGCACAGCGGGGTGCGGGTGCGCAGTCTGGAGCGGGCCGATGTGCGCTTCCTGTACGAGGTGTGGGAACCGCTCGCGGTACAGGCGTCCCGGCTGGCGGCCAGGCGGGTGGCGGACGGGGCGGGGGCACATCTCGCGGAGCTGCGCGGACTGCTGGAGCGGGCCGAACAGGCGGCGGCGGTCGGCGAGGGGGAGCGTGAGGTGGCCGCGCACACGGCGTTCCACGACGAGGTCGTGGCGCTGGCCGGCAATCCGCTGCTGATCCGCACCATGGAGCAACTGAGCTGGCAGCTCCAGCTTCTCTTCGGGATGCGCGAGGAGCCCGCGCACATGCGGGCCCAGCACGCCCAGATGCTGCGGTACATCGCGGCCGGTGACGAGGAAGCGGCTGCGGCCGTGACGTTCCTGCATGTGCGGGACAGCCGGGCGGTGGCGCTGCACTCGCTCTTCGGTGATGAGCTCGGCAAGCAGCCCGGTGAGCGGCTTGGCGAGGAGTTGTATACCAAAAAGTAGCCAAGGTGGCTCGGTGCGGCGAAGATGCCGTGAAATGTGCGGGAAATCTTGTTCGGGTCCAGTGGTTGGTATACAAAAGCGGGAGTCTCTCGTGCGGTCCGACGTTCGCTGCCCCGCGTCGTCATCCGCCACCCGCTTCCCTCCGTAAGGAGTCCCCCCATGGTCCCTCCGCTCTCCCGCCGAGGCGTTCTCGCCGGCGCCGCTTCCCTCGCCGGTACGGGTGCGGTCCTCGGCTCGGCCGCCACCGCCGCCTCCGCCGCCTCCGCCGCCTCCGCCGCCACCGCCGCCTCCGCCGGTACGGCCGGGTCCGGCCGCGGCGCCGACCGCCACCGCGGCACCACCGCCGTCTTCCGCGACGTACGCCCGTACGGCTCGGAGAAGTCCGTCGACCTGACCGTGATCGACGGCCGGATCAGCGACCGCCCCGCACCCCGCAACGCCCGCATCATCGACGGCGGCGGCCGCCTGGCCCTGCCCACCCTGGTCGACGCGCACATCCACCCCGACAAGACCACCTGGGGCGGCAAGTGGATAACCCGCAAGCCCGCCAGTGGAATCGCCGACTACTGCGCCCAGGACGTCGAGGTCTTCCGCACCGAGCCCCGCTCGGTCGGTGAGCGGGCGTACGGGCTGATGGCGCACGCCGTCACCCGTGGCACCCGCGCCATGCGCGCCCACGCCGATGTCGCCCCGGCGTACGGCCTCAAGGGGCTCGAAGGAGTCGCCGAGGCCCGCGAACGCCTGGCCCACGCCCTCGACGTACAGATCGTCGGCTTCCCCCAGCACGGCGTGATCCGCACCCCCGGCACCGCGAAGCTCCTGGAGGACGCGGCCCGCAGCGGCCTCGTCGACATGATCGGCGGCATCGACCCGATCAGCTTCGACAACGCCCTCGACGAGCAGCTCGACCTGGTCTTCCGTCTCGCCGACCGCTACGACGTCGGCGTCGACATCCACCTCCACGACCGCGACGACAGGGGCGTCAAGGTGCTGCGCGGCATCATCGAACGCACCCGCGCCCTCTCCCTCCACGGCAAGGTGACGGTCAGCCACGTCTTCTGCCTCACCAAGCTCTCCGAGGCCGGCCTCGACACCATGGCCGCCGACCTCGGCGCCCTCGACATCGCCCTCACCACGGTCGCCCCCAACGAATCCCTGGTCCTGCCCATCGCCAAGCTCAAGGCGCACGGTGTCCGCGTCGGCCTCGGCTCCGACGGCGTCCGCGACTCCTGGAGCCCCTTCGGCAACGCCGACATGCTGCACCGCACCCACATTCTGGGCTGGGTCACCGACGTCCGTCTCGACGACGAACTCGACGACTGCTTCACCGTCGGCTCGCACGGCGGCGCCGATGTCATGCACCTGGACCGCGCCACCCTCAAGCCCGGCGCCCCCGCCGACTTCATGCTGCTGCGCGCCGAATGCACCCCGCAGGTCGTGGTCGACATGCCGCAGCGCGACATGGTCGTGCACGGCGGCCGGATCGTGGCACGGGCGGGCGAACTGGTCTGACCCGGTTCGCGCCCGGGCAGCCAGCCCGGCCAGCCAGGTGAGGGCCCCTACTTGGGCGGGCTGTCCTTCAACTCGTCGTAGAGCAGAGGGCATTCGTCGACCAGACCGGTGCGGTACGCGGCCCGGGCGACCAGGTGGGCGGCGACCGCGCTGGTGAGGAGCTGGAAGAAGGCGACCAGCGCCAGGGTGCCGAGGTCGAAGGTGGAGCGGAGGCGGAGGGCGACGCCGGCCACGAGCAGCAGCATGCCGAAGGTCTGCGGGTTGGTGGCGGCGTAGCTCCGGGTGAAGACGTCGGGGAGCCGGAGCATGCCGACGACACCGTTCAGGCAGCTCATCGCGCCGCCGAGGAGGAGCACGGAGCTCACCAGGTCGGCGGCCCGGGACCAGTTGCTCATGCGCGCTCCTCGGCGGCCGTGGGGCGGTCCCGGCGGGCGATGAACCTGGCGATGCCGACCGAGCTGGTGAAGCCGAGGAAGGACAGCACCAGCATGATCGAGAGGTAGTAGCGGGTTCCGGTCATGGCCGCCTGGACCCCGATCCCGGCGATGATCAGCACGGCCGCCACATCGACGGCCACCGCCCGGTCCAGCATCGAGGGCCCGCGGGCGACGCGGACCAGGAGGAGGGCCCCGGCGAGCGCCAGGACGACGAGTGCGGCGTTGAGCAGGACGGTGGTGACCTGGGTCATGGGCGGGGCGCCTTTCCGGTGGCGGGGGAGGGGGGCGGCGGTTCGACCGGGGGCGGCTCCCGGCGGACACGGTCGCATTCCTCCAAGGTGCCGAAGGCTTTCACCACCAGCCGCTCCAGCCGCCATACGTCCTGGCGGGTGCGGGCCACCGTCCTCGGGTCGTCCGCGCCGGTGACGTGCAGATACATGGTGGCGGTCGCCGCGTTGACCTCGACGAGCGCACCGCCGGGCACGCTGGAGACGGCGACCGCGGTCGCCGCCAGCATCAGGTCCGTACGGCAGCGCAGCGGCACCCGCACCACCGCCGCCGGCTGCGGACGCCCGGACCAGGCGAGCAGGACCACCGCGTGGCCGGCCAGGGTCATGTCGATCAGGAGGTACTTGGCGAGCCGCAGGATGCTCAACGGGCGCAGCCGCAGCCCGAGTTCGACCGGCGGCAGCGGAAAGACCAGGCAGAGGACCACGGCCACCAGCACGCCGGAGAACAGGTTGCCCCAGGAGGGCCCGGACCACAGCAGCATCCAGATCACGGCCAGCCAGCCGATCAGCGGCGCATCGAGACGGCGCAGCAGTGAGCGGGGGGTGGAGGGCAGGCCGGCGTCCGGGGGCGTGGGCAGGGGTGGGGGGACAGGCGCGGTCATGGTCCGAGTACCGCCTCGATGTAGGGGGTACGGGCGAGGAGTTCACCGGCGGAGCGGTCGGCGAGGCCGATGAGCGGCGTGGCGAGGAGGGTGTAGGAGAGGCCGAGTGCGACGGCGGTCGCGGTGGCCGCCGTCATCAGCCGGGGGACGTGGGCTTCCGGCACGGTGCTGGTGGCGGACGTGGTGGCGGTGGTGGCGACCGTGGTGGTGGCGCACGCGGTGATGGTCGCGCCGGCCCGCTGCCGTACCGGAAGGGTCGGCCCGGGGGAGGGGGCCGAGGATCGAGCGGTGTCGGCCGGGTCGGTGGTGTCAGCCGGATCTGTGGTGTTGGCCGGGTCTGCGGTGTCCTCCGGTGGGGTGGTGCCCGTCGGTTCGCAGGGGTCGGGTGCCGGTGCCGTGCGCCAGAAGGCCAGGTTCCACACCTTGGTGACGACGTACAGCGTGAGCAGGCTGGTGAGCGCGGCCGCCGCGAGCCCGGCGTACGCCCAGGTCCCGCCGTCGACGGCACCCGCCTGCAACAGCCCCAGCTTGCCGAGGAACCCCGACAGCGGTGGGATTCCGGCGAGGTTCAGCGCGGGTACGAACCACAGCACGGCCAGCAGCGGGGCGGACCGGATCACTCCGCCGAGGCGGGTCAACTCCGTTGATCCGTAGCGCCGTTCCAGCAGTCCCACGGTCAGGAACAGAGTGGTCTGTACGGTGATGTGGTGCGCGGTGTAGACGATGGCCCCGCCGATCCCGCCCCGGCTGCCCAGCGCCAGCCCGTACAGCATGAAGCCGATATGGCTGACCAGGGTGAACGACAGCAGCCGCTTCAGGTCGGTCTGGGCGACCGCACCGTGGATGCCGACCAGCATCGATGCGACGGCCACCGCCATCAGGACGCCCGAGAGGCGGTTGCCGGGGAACAGCAGGGTCTCGGTGCGGATCATGCAGTAGACGCCGACCTTGGTGAGCAGGCCCGCGAAGACGGCGGTGACGGGGGCGGGTGCCGTCGGGTAGGAGTCGGGGAGCC
This sequence comes from Streptomyces sp. NPDC051561, assembly GCF_044454195.1. Lineage (NCBI taxonomy): Bacteria > Bacillati > Actinomycetota > Actinomycetes > Kitasatosporales > Streptomycetaceae > Streptomyces > Streptomyces sp. NPDC051561. The sequence goes on from NZ_JBITDM010000001.1 coordinate 791,459, forward strand.
AGGCGGAGACGGGGAAGGCGGCTGCCTTCACACCGAACACGGTGAGCAGCAGCACCTCGATCAAGGTGCGTACGCCCAGCGGGAGTTCGGCCAGCCGCACGGCGAGCTGGGCGAGGTTGACGGTGCCGGCCGCGGCGTAGGTCACCGCGATGCCGGTCAGGAACACCATGGAGGAGACCAGTGAGACGATCATATAGGTGGAGCCCGCGCGCAGCCGGGCCTCGGTGCCGCCCACGGTGATCAGCACGAAGCTGGCCATCAGCATGATCTCGAAGCCGACGTAGAGGTTGACCAGGTCCCCGGCGAGGAAGGTCAGCGACACCCCTGCGGTGAGGATCTGGTACGCGGGGTGGAAGAACGACTGCGCCCGGGGGCCGGACGAGGGCCCGTCCTGGCCGATCGCGTAGAGCAGCACGAGCAGTGTGATCGCGCCGGACACGGTGAGCATCAGCGCGGAGAGCCGGTCGGCGACCAGCGTCACGCCGAGCGGCGGCGTGAAGTCGCCGAGGTGCGAGACCAGGGGCCCGTGACGGTCCGCCTGGACGAGCAGGATCACGTCGACGGCCAGCACCACCGTGAGCAGGGCGACCGACATCCACCGCTGCCAGCGCACCAGCCGGGGCCCGATCACCACCGACCACCCGCACCACGCGAGCGGCAGCACGACGGGCAGGGGGACGAGTGCGTTCACCGGGACTCCTCGGTGTCGGACGGGCCGGAGGTGTCGGGCGGGCCGGGTGTGGCGGACGGGCCCGAGGTGTCGGGCGGGCCGGAGGTGTCGGGCGGGCCGGAGGTGTCGGGCGGCCCGGTCGGGCCGCCCTGCGCGCCCCCGCTGCGCGGCGGGTCCGCTCCCAGCACGTCGTCCCATACGTCGTCGGAGTAGTCCGCGTCCCGCGCCTGGTACGCGCGGTCGTTGCGGATCCGGCGCCGCTGCTCGCGCAGCACCTCGCGCACGGAGCGCCGGTCCGGGTCACCGGCATGGGCCCGGGCCCGCAACTGGGCTCGTTCGGAGGCTAGTTGGGACCGCAGGGCCACCCTGCGGTCGGCCTGGTCGTCCGGTACGAAGTCGGAGCCGGTCAGCCGGGTGCTGCGGTACGCCATGGCCAGTACGAACGCCGTGGTGGCCAGGGTGATCACCACCGCGGTCAGCGCGATGGCCTGCGGCAGCGGGTCGCTCACCTCGTCGTGTGCCGCCCCGGGGTACAGCAGCGGGGGCACTCCGGCTGGCCCGCTGGCGGCGAGCACCAGGATGTTGACGCCGTTGCCGCAGATGATGATGCCCATCAGGACCCGGGTGAGGCTGCGGGTGAAGATCAGTGTCGCGCCGACGAAGGTCAGTACGACGGCACAGATCAGCAGCGAGGCGCTGACGGTCATCGGACCTCCTCCTCGGCGAGCGCGGGGGCCGCCGCGTCCTCGGTCCCCCGGTCCGTCCAGGCGCCGAGCGCCCGGACCGTGTCCAGCACCACTCCGGTCACCAGCAGATACACCCCGAGGTCGAAGACGACGGAGGTACTCGCGTGCCAGTCGCCGATCAGCGGCAGATGTCCGTGCCAGGACCAGGCGTGCAGCACGGTCCCGTCGAGCAGACCGGCGAGCGCGACGGTGGTCGAGAGGGCGAGGCCGAATCCGAGGAAGACGCCCGGCCGTACGGTGGTGGCCGCCTCCAACTCGTAACGCCCGCCCGCCAGGTAACGGATCGTCAGGGCGATTCCCGCCACCAGCCCGCCGACGAAACCACCGCCGGGCAGGTTCTCGGCGCAGAACAGCAGATACACCGACAGCACCAGGATCGGATGGAAGACCAGCCGGGCGATCACCTCGAACACCACCGACCGGTGCCGGGGGTCGAGCGTCCCACCGGCCGCCAGCCAGTCCCGCTCGGGCGCGGCGTCGTGGTTCTGCGAGGGGGTCGAGGGCGGGGCCGGGCCCGGCTCAGGAGCCGGCTCCGCATCCGGCGCGGGGGGCCGGGCCCGGAGGGCAGAAGCGGCCCCGTCTCCCGCTCCGTCCCCCGCCACCACCGGCGCCCACGCCTTGGGCGCATCCGGATTCCGCCGCCCGCTGTACATGTACAACAGGCTGCTCACCCCCACCACGGCCGCCGCCAGCACCGCGGACTCACCCATCGTGTCCCAGGCCCTGAAGTCGACGAGGATCGTCGCCACCACGTCCTTGAGCCCGTGCTCCGCCGTCGCCTCCACCATGGCCGCCCCGGCCGGGGCCTCGGTGCGCGCGCCCGCGGCCAGCCACAGCGCGCCCGCCGCCAGCAGACCGCTGAGCAGCCCGGTCACCATGGACACCACCCGGCGGTAGCGCCTGGCGGTGTCGCCGAAGAACAGCGGCAGCCGGCGCAGCACCAGAACCAGCACCACCGTCGAGACCGTCTCCACACCGAACTGGGTCAGTGCCAGATCGGGCGCCCCGTGCACCACGTACAGCAGAGCCGTCCCGTACCCGGTGAGCCCGGCCAGCACCGCGGCCTGCATCCGCCGCTGAACCGTCAGACACAGCAGGGCACATACGCAGGTCAGCGCGGCCACCACGGCCTGCCAGGGGGTGTCCCACAGCCGGGGCGGCGGCGGCCCCTCCCGCCAGGGCCGGTCGATGAGGAACACCGCACCGAGCCCGGCCAGCATCACGAACATCACGTTCGCCACATAGGAAGGCAGCGAGCCCTTCTGCACCGCCCCGGTCAGCTGGAGCGCGCCCCGCTCCAGCCCGAGCACCGTCGCGTCGAAGACCCGCTCCGCCGACGGCCACGCCATCCGCCGCCCCAGCCCCGCCACCTGCCCGCGCCGCGCGAACAGCGCGGCGCCGAGCCCCCAGGCCACCGCCGACAGCGCCGGCGCCGTACCGAAGCCGTGCCACAGGGCGAGGTGGTAGGGGTGTCCGGGGGCCGGGTACTGGGCGGCGTACGCCTCGAAGAGCCCGGCCGTCCGGCCGATCCCCGGCCCCAGCACCAGACCGCCGAGCGCCGGCACGGCGGCGGGTGCCAGGAATCCGAACGGCACCCGGTGCACCGGGGTGTCCGCGAGGCCCGGTTTGCGCGCGAAGGCCCCCCACAGGAAGCGCAGGGTGTACGCCGTCGTGAGCGCGGAGCCGAGCACGATCAGCGCCAGCGCCCACCGCTCGCTCACGCTCCCGTCCAGCAGGGCACCGAACGCCGCCTCCTTGGAGACGAACCCGAGCAGCGGAGGCAGCGCGGCCATCGACGCCCCGGCCACCACCGCCACCGCGCACACCCACGGAAGCGCTCGCCCCACCCCCGACAGATGGCGCAGATTGCGGGTCCCGGCCGTGTGTTCGACGATACCGGTGACCAGGAACAGCGGGGCCTTGAACAGGGCGTGCGCCAGGATCATCGCGACGGCGGCGAGAGCGGTGTTGTACGTCCCGGCGCCCGCCAGCACCATCAGGAAACCCAGCTGGCTGACCGTGCCGTAGGCCAGCAGCAGCTTGAGGTCGTTCTGCCGCAGTGCCCGCCAACCGCCGAGCAGCATGGTCGCGGTCCCCAGGGTGAGCACCGTCTCCCGCCACGGCGCGACATCCGCGAGCGCGGGCGCGAGCCTGGCCACCAGATACACGCCGGCCTTCACCATCGCCGCCGCGTGCAGATACGCACTGACCGGGGTCGGCGCCGCCATCGCGTTGGGCAGCCACAGACTCAGCGGCCAGATCGCCGACTTGGCCAGCGCCCCGCACAGGATCAGCACCACCGCCACCGAGAGGGCCGTGTCCGGTGCGGGCGGCGCCGCGAGGATCTCCGAGATCCGGTACGTCCCGGCCAGGTTCCCCAGCATCAGGAACCCGACGAACATCGCGAGCCCGCCCACCGAGGTCACCATCAGCGCCTGGAGCGCCGAGCGGCGTCCGCCGCGCTTCTGACTGTCGTACCCGATCAGCAGGAACGACAGGACCGTGGTCAGCTCCCAGAACAGATAGAGGACCATCAGGTCATCGGCGAGCACCAGCCCCAGCATCGCCCCCGCGAACCCCAGCAACTGCCCGGCGAACGGTCCCAGTCGCCGGTCCCCGGCATCGAAGTAGCTGACGCAGTAGAGCAGTACCAGCGCCCCGAGCCCGGCGGCCAGCAGCACCATCAGCAACGACAGCGCGTCCAGCCGGAACGCCACTTCGACGTCGTACGTCCTGATCCACGTCCACGCCTCGGTGACCGGCCGCCCCGCCACCACGTCGTCCCACCGGGAGAGCGCCCAGCCGCACGCCAGGGCGGGCGGAATCGCGAGCACCGCAAAGACACGCGGTCCCCACCGGCGGACCAGGGGGGCGGCGCAGAGAGCGAGAACGAAATGGCCAAGGACCAAAAAGGTCATAGAGCGACAAATAGCAATACGGCGGGTGGAGTGGGGGCGCGACACGGCACGCCTCCCCGCCTTTCCCCGGTTTAGACACAGGCTCTGAGGGGGGAAGCGAGGAGGCGCCGGGTGGGTGGTGTCGGTGTGGGTGTGCGCCGTCAGACGGGCAGTGGGTCGGAGGGGCAGTCGGTCAGCGGGTCAGCGGCCGAGCCCCCGGTCCAGGGCCCGCATCAGTTCGCCGTCGGCGGTGTCGCCGTCCAGCGACCAGGCCATCGCGCCGCCCAGGCCACGGGCGCGGACGTAGGCCGCCTTGGTGGTGAGGACCAGCGGGTCGTCGTACGTCCACAGGGTCGTACCGTCGAACAGCCAGGCGTGGCCGCGCAGCAGGTCGCGGTGCACCTTGAAGGCCCCCGACCGGGCGAGTGGCTTCAGCTCCTTGTAGTCGGCGTAGCCGGCCGCCCACTGTGCGGGGGCGGGACCGGTGGCGGGCTTGTTCAGGCCGTTGCCGCCGCCGGTGACGCCGGTCCAGCCCTGGCCGTAGAAGGGCATTCCGACGACGAGTTTGCGGGCCGGGGCGCCGCGCTCCAGCCAGGACTGCACGGTGCCGTGCACGCTGAAGTCGTCGCGGGCGAAGAGGGCCGACTGCTGGGCGGTCTTCTTCTCGCCGCTGACGTGGAAGTCGTACCCCTGGAGGTTGACGAAGTCGAAGTCCTTCATGATCTTGCGGACCTCGAAGCCCGCGTCGATCTTCTCCTCGGCGGTCGGCACGAACGCGGACAGCTCGTAGTGCTTGCGCTGCTGCTTGCCGTAGGCGTCGAGCTGGGTGCGGAACTCCCGGACCAGCGCGGTGAAGTTCTTCTTGTCCTCGGGGCGGAAGACGGTGTCGGTGTCACCGGCCGAGCCCGGCCACTCCCAGTCGATGTCGATGCCGTCGAAGACCCCGGCGGCCGAACCGTCGCCGCCGCGCACACCGTCCTTGGGCAGGTTGCCCTTGATGTAGAGGTCGATGCAGGAGGTGACGAGGGCCTTGCGGGAGGCGGGGGTGAGGGCGGCGTCCGAGAAGTTGGTCGACCAGGACCAACCGCCCAGTGAGATGAGGGCCTTGAGGTTCTTGTGCTTGGCCTTCAGCTCGCGGATCTGGTTGAAGTTTCCGGCCAGGGTCTGGGTGTCGGTGTCGGCGGTGCCGTCGACGGAGGTCGCGGCGTCCAGCGGGCGCTGGTAGTCCGCCCACGGGTCGCTCTCCCCGGGCTGCGGGGTCAGGAAGCACTTGCCGGAGGTGTCGACGTTGCCGAAGGCGTAGTTGAGGTGGGTGAGACGGGCTGCCGTACCGCTGGTGTCCAGGTCCTTGACCTGGAAGTTGCGGCCGTACACCCCCCACTGGGTGAAGTACCCGATCCGTTTGAGGGAGGGCGGGGAGCCGTGGCCCGCACCCTGCTCCGGCGCGGCGGCCGGAGTGGGTGCGGGCGTGGGCGCGGCGCTCGCCGTGGGCGCGAGAGTGGCGAGGAGCGAAGTGACACAGGCGGCGGCGACGAGGGCCGACCCTTGCAGAAGTCTTCGACGCATGAGCGGACGTTATTGGTCTGGACCAGCAGGGGTCAAGGGGTGGTGCGGGCGCCGGCTCTCAAGAGGCCACCAGTGCGGCGAACCGGTCCAGGTCGATGTTGCCGCCACTGATGACCACGCCGACCCGCTGCCCGCGCAGCTGGTCCGCCCTTTCGCGTACGGCGGCGAGGCCCAGGCAGCCGGTGGGTTCGGTCACGATCTTCATGAAGGTGGCGAAGTCCCGCATGGCGTCGATGAGTTGGGCGTCGGTGGCGGTCAGGATGTCGGTGGCCCGGTGGCGGAAGATGTCGAAGGTCCAGGTGCCCACGTGCTGGGTCTGGGCACCGTCGGCAATGGTCTTCGGGGTGTCGATGTGCACGATGGAACCCGTACGGAAGGACTGCCGGCCGTCATCGCCCGCCTCCGGCTCGACGCCGTACAGCCGGCAGTCCGGCGACAGCGCCCCCGCCGACAGCGACGAGCCGGACAGCAGCCCGCCCCCGCCCATCGGCGTGAAGAGCGCGTCCAGCTCGCCGACCTCCTCGAACAGCTCCTTGGCCGCGGTGCCCTGACCCGCGATCACATGGGGGTGGTCGTACGGCGGGATCAGCGTGTACCCGTGCTCCTCGGCCAGCGCGCGGCCGATCTCCTCCCGGTCCTCGGAGTAGCGGTCGTACGTCACGACCTGGCCCCCGTACCCCTTGGTGGCGGCGACCTTGGAGGCGGGTGCGTCGTGGGGCATCACGATGGTGGCCGGAATGTCCAGCAGCTGGGCGGAGAGCGAGATCGCCTGGGCGTGGTTGCCGGAGGAGTAGGTGATCACTCCGGCCCGTCGCTGCTCGGGGGAGAACCGGGACAGGGCGTTGAACGCGCCACGGAACTTGAAGGCCCCCATCCGCTGGAAGTTCTCGCACTTGAACACCACGTCCGCACCGAGCTGTTCATTGAGCAGGCGGGAGCGCAGCACCGGGGTGCGGTGGGCGTGGCCGTCGATGCGGGCGGCGGCGGCCCGGACGTCTTCGTAGGTGGGTGACTGAAGTGCGGGTGTCGGAGGCATGCGTCGATCTTGCCGCCCCCCGGGGTGCCGGGGAAAGGGGGCCCCACGCCTTCCGGACGAGAAGGCGCGGGGCCCGGTCGATCAGGTTCGGCCCGCGGTCACACGCCCGCGATCGACTGGATCCAGGAGCGGTAGGCGGTCACATTGGTGTACGCCGTGGTGGTCTGGCGGTCGCTGGTGGAGGCGACGCCGACCTGGACGCCGCCCGCCGTCATCGGGCCGCCGGAGTCGCCGCCGGCGGTGATGCCGTTGCCGCGCCGGGCGCAGATCGCCGAGCCGCCGTACGCGTCACCGCAGCCACCGGTCACCGTCACATTGGCCACTTTCAGATACCGCGACTGGCAGTTGATCTCGGAGCCGCACTGCGAGGTGGCACCCCACCCGTACACCTGCACGCTCTGCCCGACCTGCACCGAACCGGGCTGCCCGAGCCGGGAGTACGTCCCCTGCACCGACCGGTCGAGACGGACCAGCGCCAGGTCCGAGCTGTGGGTGTACGTCTGGACGCCGTTGGCCAGGGTGCCGCCGCTGTGCTGGTCGAGGCTGCCGATGCGGAAGGAGAGACCGCCGCCGGAGACACAGTGCTTGGCGGTGAGGATCCAGGTGGGCGCGATGATCGTCGCCGAACAGGTCTCTCTGCCGTTGGAGAGGAGGCGGGCGGCCCAGGGGGCGTTGCTGGCGTAACCGCCGCCGATGATGGGCTGGGTGGCCTGCGTGGTGGGGGCGGGGGCAGGGGCGGCGGCGGCCGCCGCGGTGGGGGAGAGCAGGGCGACGACGGTCGCGGCGGCGGCGAAGAGGGCGGGGGCCAGCCGGGTTATTCGCATGGGGTCCTCGTTTCGTGGGGGACGCCGAGGGGCGTGTGTGGGGGTCGGTGGCCCCAGGGTGCCGAAGGGCGGAGGATCCGGGTAATAGCGAATGGTCATAACGCGGGCTTGGGGCGTGGGGGTTCGGCCATGGGGGGCGTGGCGGTTCGGACATGGCTGTCCGGGTGTGGCTGTCCGGGTGTGGCTGTCCGGCTGTGGCGGTCCGGACAGGGCAGTTCGCGCGTGGCGTGGTCCGGGCCTTACGGTTCACAGGATTCGGACACGGGTTCGGACATAGGGTCGGCTCCATGAACGCCATCGACCTGCGCGGCGCCACCCTCCACCACGACGACCGCGGCCCCTCGACCGGCCTGCCCGTCCTCCTCATCCACGGCCACCCCTTCAACCGCACCCTGTGGGAACCCCAGGCCACCGCGCTGATCGCGGCCGGATACCGGGTCATCACCCCTGATCTGCGCGGATACGGCGACAGTGGCGTCACCCCCGGCAAGGTGTACCTCTCCGACCTCGCCGAGGACCTGGTCGCCCTCCTCGACCACCTGGACATCGAGCGGGCGGTGATCGGCGGGGTCTCCATGGGCGGCCAGATCGCCATGGAAATCCAGCGCAGCCACCCCGGCCGGGTGCGTGCCCTGGTCCTCTCCGACTCCTCCTTCCCCGCCGAGACCGACGAGGGCAAGGCCTTCCGCAACGGTCTGGCCGACCGGGTTCTCGCCGAGGGGATGGACGGGTACGCGGGTGAGGTCATCGACAAGATGCTGGCCGACTACAACGTCGCCGCCATGCCGGAGGTGGCCGCACGCGTCCTGGACATGATGCGGGCCACCGACCCCCGCGGGGCCGCCGCCGCTCTGCGCGGGCGGGCCGAACGCCCGGACTACGGCGACACGTTGGCGGCGGTGCGTACACCCGTCCTCATCGTCGTCGGTCGGGACGACGTCTACACCCCCGTCGCCGCCGCCGAGGCCATCCACCGCCTCGTACCCCACGCGACCCTCACCGTCATCGAGAAGGCCGGACACCTGCCCGGCGTGGAACAGCCCGACGCTTTCAACGCCACCCTGCTGGACTTCCTCACTACCCGGGTGACCAGCCGGAGCGGGTGACCTCCGTAGCCGACATGACCGGCACGATCGCCGCCATCGAACTCCCGCAGGGGTGGCGCCGACGTAGATCCACAAGCCGCCACTTCCCGATGAACGGCTGAATCGTCGCCTCCGAAACCGGAGCTTCGCCGGTCGGGGGGGCTACGCTGGGCCACGTACCGTGAGTTGCCCCGACCGGAGGGATCCGGTCACAGCGGCGGCTCGGGCGGGCAACGCGAATCGAGGCGACCGGATCCTTCCGCCATCGGGCACATCCCGGCTCTCTGCAGCCAGCCCTACCTCGGCGCGCCTCACGGTGCGTTATCCACGGGCCCGGCCCCCGCTCGTTCATGCGTGCCTGGAAGGCGCCGGAACGGACTTTCGATGTCTGTCACGCCTCGTGACGTCCTCGCGGCCCAGAAAGTGCTCGACCTTGCCTCGCGCGCGGACGGTTTCGACATCCTGGAACTGCTGCATGACCTGACGACACACACGGTCAGCCTGCTGGGCATACGCTCGGCCGGGGTCACCATCCTCGACGAGGCCGGAGAGGTCGACTACCTCACCGCCTCCGACGAAACGTGCCGACGCCTGGAAGAAGACCAGCTCGAACTCGGTGAAGGCCCCTGCCTGGACGCCGCCCGCACCGGCCGGCCGCTGGCCCCGGTCCTGCTGCGCGCCGCGCACCCCAGCAGCCGGCTCTGGCCCCGCTTCACCCACCGTGCGCTGCACGCCGGCATCACCAGCGTCGCCGCCGTGCCGCTGCGCACCCCCGTGTACCCGCTCGGCGCCGTCAACCTGATGAGCTCCGGGCGCGTACCGACGCGGGAGGATTTGAGCCTGGCGCAGGTGCTGGCCGATGCCGCCGGGATCTGCCTGCACCACCGGCAGACGCTGCGTACCAAGGACGAGATCATCGGCCAGCTGGAGACAGCCCTGGAATCCCGCATCGTGATCGAGCAGGCCAAGGGCGTACTCGCCTCCCGCCTGGCCACCGACGTGGAAGAGGCATTCACCTTGCTGCGCAGTCATGCCCGTTCCGGCCGGCAGAAACTCACCGAACTCGCCGCCGAGGTGGCGGGGGGAACCATCCCGGCCGCACTCGATACGGCACGCTGACATGGTCCGCGCCAAAGGGGACTACGCCTCGGGCGGCGCCCCCTCGCCCCACGACGGCCCGGCCGGCTTCCTGGCCCGCGTCCACCGGGCCGCGCGCAACGGAAACGGTCCGGGTTCCCCTCCTGCTCCCGGCGCCGCCCGCCTGCTCGGCCTGGACGCCGTCACCTTGAACCTGCGTGCTCGCGACGGCCACCTCGAACTGCTGTGGTGCGACCCGGGCAGGGGGCTGGGCGCCGACCTGGACACCCTGCAGTACACCCTGGGCGACGGACCGACCCTGGAATCCGCGCAGCACGGCCTCTTTCTGGACGCACCGGACGTGCTGGCCGTCGACCCGGCCCGCTGGCCCCTCTTCCTGCCGGCCGCCGCCCGCACCCCGCTCCGCGCCGTCTTCACCCGGCCCCTGCGGCTCGGCGCCGCCCTGATCGGCGTCCTCACCGGCTACCGCACCACCCCCGGCCCCCTCACCCCCACCCAGCAGCGCGATCTGCACCACCTGGCCCGCAGCCTGCGCAGCCTCCTCCTCCTGCCCAGCGACCTGGCCAACGCGGACGAGGAGACCGGCCTGCGGCTCTACCGCGCCGAGGTCCACCAGGCCACCGGCTTCCTCGCCACCGAACTCCATGTCTCCCTGGAAGAAGCCCTCCTGCGTCTGCGCGCCCACGCCGCCGCGCGGGACCAGCCCCTGCCCGACCTCGCCCAGAGCCTTCTCACCCGCCGCCTGTCCCCCGACATCTTCGACCCCGTGACGTAGCCGCGACCCCGGACGGGGCGTTCGCACCCGCCGTCCTAGTGCGGTGATACGTCCTTGCCGGTGACGTCGTCGAGCCAGTGGCGGCGTCCCAGGCTGACCAGGCGGAGCTGGCGGCGGGCCAGTTCGGCGGTGGCTGTCCGCAGTTCGGGGGGTGCGTCGAGGAAGGCGGAGGTGGTCATCACCATGTGGTCGACGTATACGCCCGCCAGCATCACCAGGTCCTCGCGCGACCAGCCCGTGGAGTCCGGCAGCGCGCCGAGGGCGTCGGCGACCTCCTCGGCGAAGAGCCGCAGTTGGGCTGCGATCGCCTCGCGGACGGGGCGTACACCGCCGTGCCGCTCGCGGGCGATGAACCGTACATGGGCGGGGGAGGAGCGCACCAGGTCGGCGATCAGGTCGACCGTGAGGGCGATACGGGCGTCGCTGTCGTCCGCGTCGGGGGCGGACAGGCTGGCGCGGATCGCGCCGTGCAGGCTGCCGAGCGAGGCCTCCACCAGGGCGACACCGAGTTCGGCGGTGTCCTTGAAGTGGCGGTAGAAGGCGGTCGGGGCGAGGCCGACCGAGCGGGTCACCTCGCGCAGGCCGAGACTGCTCAGACTCTGGTGCTCCAGAAGGCCGAGGGCCGCGTCCATCAGCGCCTGACGGGTCCTCAACTTCTGGGCCTGGCGGGAGCCTGCGGTCGCCGGGGGGTGCGGGGTGGGGGCGGCGGGGTGGCCGGGGGTGCGGTCTGTGGCGGTGTGACTCATGTCATTCAGTAAACAGTCGTTCTCCGAGGAAGGGAAGTGTGGGGGTGTGGTTCAGTGGACAACTGTAACTACAAGTGTTCACTCAACCCGTCAACTCACCCTCTTCTGTGAGGTGTTCAGTCGTGATCGCACTCGTCGCCGTACTTCTGCTCCTGGGCGTTCTGCTCGGCCCGGTCGCCCACGCACCGCTGTCCGTCACCCTGGTCGCCGCCGCGTTCATCGTCGGCTGGCTGCTGATCTTCGCCGTCCGGGAACGCCGGCACCGCTGACATCCCCCACGACCTCACCGAGAGAGGAACTCACCATGCAGCTCACCGCTCCCGCCCGCACCGATGCCACCAGCACGGACCGCACCAGTGCGGACCGCACCAGCACGGACCGCACCAGCACCGAGCCCACCCCGGCCCCCCGTCGTCGCCCCACCGGTCTGCGCGACGCCGACGGAATGGCCGTGGCCGCCTTCGTGCTCGGCCTCGTCGGGCTCCTCGTCATGAACGTCATCCTGGGCCCGGCCGCCCTGGTGCTCGCCACTCTCGCCCTGCGCCGCGGCACCACCCGCCGCTTCCGTGCCTGGCTCGGCCTCACCCTCGGCGTCGCCGACCTCGTCGTACTCGCCACCGTCGTCGACCTGAGCAACACGGTCTCGTGGAACTTCGGCTGAGGCCGGGGGAGCTGAGGGCGGGAGAACTGAGGCCGGGCGAACTGAGGCCGGGGCAACCTCGTGCGCCCCGGCCCGCCCCCGTCGTCAGCGCAGCCGATGCGGCAGCCGCACCCGTACGAGAGTCGTCTCGATGCCGCTGTCGACGAGACGGCCCTTCGCGTCGAAGGCGCCCGGGCCGTCCGACATCCCGAAGTCGTTGTCGTTGAGGAGCACCAGCGTCGACGAGCCCTCGACCGCGATGCCCTCGATCTTGCCGGGCACTCCCTTGACCTTGTTCAGGTCCACCACCAGGCGCTTGGGCAGTACCGGAACACCGGCCGCCGCCGGGTCGGCCAGCTGCTCCACCGAAGGGGCCGTGGCGGACTCCCAGCGCGAGTTGAGGATGTCCGAGCTCCGCCGCAGCCGCACCTCGTGCAGGCGGGTGGACTTGTCGGTGCGTTCCTGGACCAGCAGGCGGTCGCCGCCGAGCGCGACCAGTGCGGAGATCTTGAGCTCGGAGGTCTTGGTCTGGCCGGGCTCGACGACACCGACCGGGTCGAAGCGGTAGAGGTACTCGGCCGTCACCCGCTCCTTCCGTGGTGAGAAGCGCACCAGCCGTGTCGTACGGGACTCCTCGCCGGCCGCCTTGCCCGGGTTGAGCAGCGGGCTCTGGAGACCCAGCACCAGGTCACCGTCGGGCAGCAGGGCGAGACCCTCGAAGCCGCGGTTGATCTTGCGCTTGAGGAAGACCGCGGGCAGCGACTCGACCACCGGGTAGTCCGTGCCGGTCAGCTTCAGGCCCCTGGGCACGTGGCGCGCCAGCACCCGCCCCCGCGCGGAGATGTGGACCAGCGAGGGCCCGTACTCGTCGACCAGCCAGAAGCTGCCGTCGCGGTCCCGGACCAAGCCCTCGGTGTCCAGACCGTTGGGGTTGTAGGGGAGCGGGGTCGTGGCGTTGTGGTTGTACGGGGCCTCGTCGCGGCCCGCCTGGTTGGGCAGGCCGGTCACGGGCTTGCCGGAGCGCGTGGTGATCGGTACGGACTCCAGGACCTTGACCCGGCCACCGACGGTACGGACCTTCACGAGCGCCGGGTTGAAGCCCGGGACGGGGAAGGTGCGCCGCTTGTCCTTGCCCACCTCGATCTGGCCGTTGGGGCCGCGGTCGGTGACGGTCCAGTACTCGCCGTGCCGCCCGGCCGGGTAGAGGTCGCTGCCGATCCCGCCGAGGTTCACCCCGCGGTCGTTGCCGACCGTGCCGGGCAGCAGGCGGTTGCTGAAGGTGCCCAGCGGGATGTCCGGCAGTGTCGAGGTGGAGACCACCCGGGGCTGGGGACGCTGGTGGTGCCCTGCCGGTGCCGCACCGGCGCTTCCCACCACCGTGGTGAACACCAGGGCGGCGGAGAGCGGCAGCACCACGGCGGCGGGCCGGCGCAGCGGACGCGGATTCAGCGGATTCATCGGAACTCCCTTGTACGGAGCCACGGGTGGGCCCCCACAGCAACACCCGTCATGCTCCGCACCTGTCCGCAACGTGGGGCGACCCCTGGGTGAAGCCCGGTCGATCCCGGGGTGAACGCACGTCTCCGCGGGTTGGGCCACAGGCGCTTATCCGGTTGCCCGGAGGTGATCACGGCGGATGGAATGGCCGGCATGACCACGACCCCGACGCGCCCCGTCCTCATCGGCGCTCTCGCCCCGCTGACCCGGCCCGGCTGGGCCGAGGCGGGGCAGCATCTGCTCGCCGGAATGGAGTTGGCCGTGCGCGAGGCCAACGACGCCGGTGGGATCGCCGGACGGCCACTCGAACTCGTCGTCCGGGACACCGCGGCCGACCCCGGGAAGGCCGCGGCGGCCGTGGAGGAACTGGCCCGCCTGGGCGTGGCCGCACTGGCGGGGGAGTACCACAGCGTCGTCGCCCGTACCGCCGCCACCAGGGCCGACGCCCTCGGTCTGCCGTACCTCTGCTCGTCGGCGGTGCTCGACGGGCTCACCGGACAGCCCTCCGACCGGGTCGCACGGCTCGCCCCGCCGCAGTCCCGTGGCTGGCGGATCTACGCGGACTTCCTCCTCGGCGCGGGCCACCGCCGCATCGCCGTCGCCACCCAGCCGAGCGTCTACTGGGCATCCGGGACCCGCGTCCTCCGGGAGCACCTCGCCCCGCACGGTGGCACCGTCACCGAACTCGACACGACCACGCTCGGTCCCGAGGCGGTGTGCGACGCCCTCGCCGACGGGCGCGCGACGGCCCTGCTCCTGCTCGTCGGCCACCCGGAACCGGCGGTGCCGATCGTCCGGGCGGTCCGCCGCGACCGGCGCCTCGCCGAGATCGTGCTGGGCGCCCCGGCAGGCCAGCCGGAACTTCCCTCCTGGAAGGCCCTGTTGGGACAGGACGGCACCGCGATCCCCTTCCTGCGCTACCTGCCCGAGCGGCTGACCCCGCTCGGTGCCCGGGTCGGGGCGGCCCTGGGGGAGCGGCTGGGAGAGGAGCCCTCCTTCGTCGCCTTCGAGGGGTACGACACGGTCGCCGTCCTCGCCGACGTACTGCGCACCCACGGCACGGACCGGGCGGCCGTCGCCGGCGCCTGGCCGGACGTCGAGGTCGACGGCACCCGTGGGCGGATCGGGTTCTCCCGGGTGCCGGGCATCGGAGTGTGGCAGTGGGCAGGTGCGCCCGTGGGGATCGTCGACCGGGATCCGGCGGAGCCGGCCCGCTTCCGGGTCCTGCACACCGATCGCGGCTGAGCGGACGCGGCGGTGGGGCAGAAGGGCCGGTTGGGTGGACACCGGCGGGTCAACTCCCCTCCCGTACGCGCTACTTACCCCCCTCGCGCAACCGGCGTTCCAGGAAGATGTCCGTGAAGACCGAGACCTTCGCGCGCAGCGCCCACGGGTCGAAGGGCTTGCCGATGTAGTCGACCGCGCCGGCCGCGTAACCCCGGGCGGAGTGCTCGGAGTCGGTGCCCATGGCGGTCAGGAAGATGATGGGGATGTCCCGGTTGCGGCTGCGGCGCTTGATGTGGGCCGCGGTCTCGTAGCCGTCCATGCCGGGCATCTGCACATCCAGGATGATCACCGCGAAGTCGTCGTTGTCGAGCAGTGCCTTCAGCGCGTCGCGCCCGCTGGAGACGGCCACCAGCGGCTGATCGAGGGTGGCCAGTACGGCGGTCATGGCCAGGAGGTTGTCGGGCTGGTCGTCCACGATGAGCACCTTGGGCATGGCCTGCGGCACCACGACGGGATCGGGCTCGGGTTCCGGCACCTTCACCTCGGGGTCGCCGAGCGCGCCCGCCGCCTCGATCGTCTCCAGCTGGCGCTCCAGGAGTTCGCAGCGCTTCTCGGCCAGCTCCCGGTGCGCCTGAACCTCCTCCAGCTCGCCTGCCAGACGGCTGACTTCCGCCCGCAGCGCGCTGCGCTCCAGCAGCAGGTCCGCCACATCCGGGATGGCTTCCTGCGCCCCGGCCTCCAGCGCGTCGGCCCTGCTCCGCTCCGCGTACCAGTCCGCTTCCAGCTGGTTGAGCCGCACCTCCAGATCGGCGATCCGGTGCTGGCGCTGAAGCAATGCCTCGCCCAGTACGTCCCCGTGGGCGGACGAGCGGCGGGCGGAACGGTCGGCGTCCGCGAGCTGCCGCTCCAGCAGCTCCATCGCGTGCCGGGGCGAGGAACTGGTCTCCACGGCGGCGCGATGCAGCCGGCGTACCCACTCGATCGCCTCCGGCGTGGGCGGCGTACCGCAGTGCTCGGCCAGGTCGGTGAACAGGTCCATGACCACCTCCCACGGGGGTACGCGGGTGCCGCCGAGGTAGCGCGACAGCGTGCCGGCATCCCGGAAACGGCGGCTGGCGTACCGGCGTACGGACACGTCCAGACCGCAGAACATCTCCCGCAGCGCCTGTGCCAGCGCGCTGGATTCCTCACTCAGGCCCTCGGCCAGCGGTCGCAGCTCACCCATGGCCGTCACCGCCGGTGGTCCTGCGAACTGCGGCCCTCATCGACAACAGTGGACGTTTCACCAGGTGTCCTCTTCGGCCAACGACCGTTTGCCGGCCGTGTCCCCACCCCGGACGAACCTCCGGAGTGGAAACAGCATCCTGGACGGACGGCCCACCGCGTCCCGGAAATCGGTGACTGGCAACGTTGCTCGGTGCCCGTTGATCCGGACGCCCGGTCCGGCAACGGACCCTTCCCGGCTCAGGTGGGCCGTTGTCCGGGCCGGGGGTGTTGCCGTACGTCGCAACCGGCAACGTTCCGGGGCGGGTTCCTCCCGCGCCCCGCCCGCGGAACCGGGTCAGCGCGTGCGTACGCCGTCGATGGCGATGGCCAGCAGGAGGCCGGCCTCGGCCGGACCGTCGTGGTCGCGCTCGGTGGCCAGTGCGATGGCGCCGACGAGCTTCAGCAGTGCGGCGATGGTGATTCCGGCGCGCGCGGCGTCTGCCGCCCGGGCGCGTGCGAGGAGGGGGCCTCCGGCGGTGGTGATCATGGCGTGGCAGGTTTCGCCCAGGGACGGGTCGCCGTTCTGTATCAGGGAGGCGCCCAGGCCCCGGTTGGTCACGGCATGGGTGGCGACGGCGTGCAGCCAGGTGGACAGGGCCTGGCCCGGGTCCGGTGCGGTGAGCAGGTCGTCCGCCTTCGCACACAGGGCCTGAACCCGGTCCTTGAAGACCGCCTCCAGGAGCGCCTGCCGGGAGGGGAAGCGGCGGTGCAGGGTGGCGGATCCGACTCCGGCGCGGCGGGCGACCTCCTCCAGGGAGGCGTCGGCACCGTGCTCGGCGATCAGGGCTCCGGCGGCGGCCACGATCTTCTCGGCGTTGCGGCGGGCGTCGGCCCGCATGGGCCGGCCGGGCGGGGCGGCGGCGTCCTCGGGCACGGGGAACTCCTGACGGCTTGATAAACGGGGTGGCCCTCCATATCGTAGCGAACGAGAAACGGAGGGGTGCCCCGTTTAGGGGGAGGCTCCTTCTTCGATATGGGTGTGATGGGTGTGATGGGTGCAGTGGGGGAGACGGAGATGACTGTGGAGCTGGGACAGAGAGCCGTTGTGGTGGTGGGCACGATCGGCCTCGGGGACGCGCGTACCGTCGGGCAGGACGCATGAGTGCCCGCGACCGCGCCCACGGCCTCGGGCGCGTCGGGATCTGGGCGTCGGACTTCGACCAGCTCACCGCAGCCGAGATCCGTGCGGCCGCCGCCGTGGTCGAGGAACTCGGGTTCACCGCCCTGTGGTTCCCCGAAACCATGGGACGCGAGGCGATGGCGCAGGCGGCGATCCTGCTGTCCGCCACCCGGCACCTCACGGTGGCCTCCGGTATGACGGACATCTACGCCCGCGACGCGGTCACGGCCGCCGCCGGGCAGCGCACCCTGGAGGAGGCGTTCCCGGGGCGGTTCCTGCTCGGTCTGTGGGAGAGCCACCCCAGCCTGGCCCGGGACATCCGAGGCCATCGCTACGGCCCGGCGCCGGCCGCGATGCGCGGCTATCTCGACGCATTGGACAGCGCCCCGTTCGGACCACCCGGCACGGGGGCCTCACCTCGCCGCGTACTCGCCGCCCTGGAACCCGCGATGCTCAGCCTCGCCGCCGAACGCACCCTGGGCGCAATGGTGCTGGGTATGCCCGTCGAGTACACCCGGGCCACCAGGACCCTCCTCGGAGACGACCCCCTGCTGGCCGTCACCCAACTCTGTGTGCTCGGTGACGACCACCCGGACCACGACGACCACCCGGACCACGACCACCCGGCCACCGCAGCCCCGGCCACCGCAGCCCCGGCCACCGTCGGCCTGGCCCGCACCACGGCCGCAGCCGCCCTGCCCAACCGCCGCGACCTGCTCCGTGGGCTCGGGCACACCCACCCGGACGCACTCGACCGCCGACTGGTCGATGCGGTGGTGGCCCACGGTTCCGCCGAGGTGATCGCGCAACGCGTCCAGGAGCACTTCGACGCCGGAGCCGACCACGTCGCCCTCCACCTGGTGACCGCCACGCCAGGCTCCCCGCCGGTACGCCAGTGGGGGCAACTCGCCACGCACCTACCGCTGCGGCCCGGCACACCCGCGCCCGGCACACCCGCGTAACCCCCGAGTAGGAACACCCGCGCAGGAACACCGCGCGGAACAGGGCACGAGCACGTCACCCGCGTAGGAACGGCCGGGCCTTCCGGGCCCCGCCCCCGCTCACGCGTCCCAGGTGACCGGCAGCTTCCGCACCCCGAAGATGTCCGCGAGCTCCGGCCGCAGGACCACTTCCTCCGGCGGCACCGCCAGGCGCAGGGTGGGGAAGCGCTTGAAGAGTGCGGGGAAGGCGACGCGCATCTCGACCCGGGCCAGTTGCTGGCCGAGGCACTGGTGGATGCCGTGGCCGAAGGCGACGTGGCCGCCGTCCTGGCGCCGGAGGTCGAGCGTGTGGGGGTCGGTGAAGCGGGCGGGGTCACGGTTGGCGGCGTGGTTGGAGAGGACGACGGTGGTGCCCGCCTCGATCAGTTGGCCGCCCACCTCGACGTCCTCCAGGGCGGTGCGCATGAAGGACTTGGCGACGCTCAGGTAGCGGAGGAGTTCCTCCACGGCGCGGTCGGTGAGGCCGGGATCGGTGCGCAGGGCGTCCAGTTGGGCCGGGTTCTGGAGGAGGGCGTAGGTGCCCAGGGAGAGCATGTTGGCGGTGGTGTCGAAGCCGGCCGCGAGGAGGATCAGGCTCATGCCCTTCAGCTCCTCGTCGGTGAGGTCGCTGTCGGTGAGTTCGCTGAGTACGTCGTCGGTGGGGTGCGCGCGCTTGGCGGCCACCAGTTTCGCCAGGTACTCCTGGGTCGCGGTGTAGGCCGCGATCAGCTCCTCGTCGCTGGTCTCGCCGCCCATGAAGGTGTCGATCTGCTCCTGGAAGGACGCCCGGTCCTCGTACGGGACCCCCAGCAGCTCACAGATGATGATGGTGGGGATGGGCTTGGCGAACGCGGTCACCAGATCCGTCGAAGGACCCGCCGCCTCCATCGCGTCCAGGCACTCGGCGGTGATCTGCTCGATCCGCTCGGTGAGCATCCGCATCCGCCGCACGGTGAACCTGCCCATCAGCGGCTTGCGGTAGCGGCTGTGCACGGGTTCGTCGGTGAGCAGGAACTCGCCGGGCGGGGCGGGCGGAAGCTCGTAGTCGATGACGTTCATCAGCTCCTTGCGCGCGCTGAACCGCGAGTCGGCCAGGACCGACCTGACCAGGTCGTACCCGGTGATCATCCAGCCGGGTTTGCCACCGGGGCCGGGGTGGGTGAACCGGCTGACGGAGCCGTGCTGTTGGGCCTCGATGAGCTCGGCGGGCGGATCGAAGGGGCAGCCGGGCCGACGCTCCGTGGGCAGGGCCGGGACGGTGTGGACGGCTTCACTCGTGGCTTCACCCGTGACTTCACCCATGACCATTCCTCATCTCGCGATAGAGCGTGTTTAACGTGTCTCGAAAGCTACGTTGCATTCGGGTCCGCCGCAATTGCAAGAAGTGCGTAACTCCATTTGAAGTAAGGGAAATTGATGCAATGACGCTGAAGGTGAATGCAACAAGCCGTTGCAATGGGTGACGTCGAAGGCAATACTGGCCCGCATGCCAGGAGGACGATTGACCCAGCAGGAACGTCAGCGCATCGCGGCCGGGCTCGCGGACGGCCTTTCGTACGCCGAGATCGCCCGGCGGATCGACCGGCCGACCTCGACGATCAGCCGCGAGATCGCACGCAACGGCGGGCCGTCCGACTACCGTCCCCAGCAAGCACATCAGGCGACGACGCACCGGGCGCGGCGCGGCACCCCGGTGCCCCCGCGTGCGGCCGGACCGGCAGCCGGCACGGAGGGCGGGAGCGATTCGCTCGCCGCCGCACACGAGGAGATCGTCGACCTGGCGGTCGGATCGGGGATGCCGCGGATGACCGCGCGCGTCCATGTGGACCTGATCCTGGCCGAGGACGGCAGGCGTACGGCGGCCGAGCTGACCCGCAGGCTGGGGGTCAGCCCGGCTTCCGTTTCCCTGTCCGTGAACTACCTGGTCGAGCACGGGTATGTGCGGCGCGAACGCGACCCGCAGCGGCGCCGCGACATCTATGTGATCGACGACGAGGCCCACTACCACTCGATCGCGACCAGCGCACAGGAGACACTCGTGGTCGCGCGGGCCGCGAGGGCGGCGGCGGAGCTCCACGGCCCCGACAGCCCCGTGGGCCAACGCCTGGCCAAGGGCGGGCTGTTCCTGGAGCGGATGGTCACGGACATGATGGAGTCGGCGGACAGGTGGCGGGGGCTGCTGATGTGAGGGGACGGGGGCGGCCTTCGCCCACCCCCGCTACCGCCTGGGCCCCCCGACGGCGTACACCGAAGTCCCCACCACGGCCAGCACCAGCGCCGTCCACCCCGCGGCCGCCGTTCCCGACGGCAGCAGCATCCACGTCAGCACCTGTGTCCCGGCCTCCGCCGACGGCGGCACGACCAGGGAGACCGCCAGCCAGCCGAACGGCAGGATCCAGGCGTACGTCGCCCCGCCCCACGCCGCCCCGAGCGCGACCAGCCCGGTCAGCCCCGCACTGTTGCGCACCACGAAGGACGTCGACACCGGCTGCCCGCTCAGCACCAGCACCGCGAGCAGCACCCCACCGATCACCACCCCGCAGAGCAGCACATGCACCGCCCTGCGCGGCACCCACCGGAACGCGGCCGTCCGGTCCAGTGCCGGGTCCTGCCCGCCGAGCCCGGCCGCAAGGGTGGTCGCCCCGACGGTGAGGATCAGCGTGGACAGCCGCGGGTCGGCAGTCGACCCGCCGCCGAGCCGGGCGAGCGCCCACACCGCGAGCGCGCAGCCCAGCACCACGGCGAGCGAGGCGGGAACCTGCCGCGAACGGGCGTACAGCGTCAACCACCTTACGGGGAGGCTCACTTGACCCCGCCCAGTGCGGTGAGTGCGTCACCGGAGCAGGAGACGGCGGCGGCGTGCATGGCGTCGATGCGCTTCTGCTGCTCGGGCCGGGGGAGCGCGGTGAGCTTCTGCCAGGCCGGGACGGCCTTCTCGCCCTGGGAACGCGCGTCGTGCATGGTCCCGTCGAGCGGCTTCAGGCCGCCGAGGACCCAGGCCGCCCCGATGCTCTGGGCGGCGGCCTCCTCGACGGCGCCGCTCTCGGTGGCGCTGCGGGCGCCGCACAGCGGGGCCATGCCCTGGCCCACCAGGGCGCGGGTCAGCGTCTTGCCCTCGGCCCCGCCGATCGCCCGGTCGTCGAAGTCGACGAGCAGTACACCGGGGGCGCGGTCCACCTTGCCGAAACTCCCCCGGGGGACGACGGTCTCGTGGATGACCCTGGGGGCCCGGTCGCCCAGGGCGAGCCGCAGCACGCGCAGGGTCTCCCTGCCCGGACCCGCCAGTGCGCCGAGTCGCCCTTCATGGGCCCTGGTCACGCACACCGGGCCGTCGCACACCTGCGCCGCCGCGGCCCTGTCGATGACGTACGTACCGCGCGGCGCGGACGGCAGCACCAGCAGGGCGACGACGCCGCCCGCCACCAGCGGAGCGAGGGCGAGCAGCCGGGTGCGCGCAGTCGCGGCGGCCAGCAGCGCGAGTCCGGTGACGGCCATGCCCAGCAGCCACAGCGCCTGCCCGAGGTGTACGGGGCCGGTGAGCGTGAGCAGCGGTTCGCGGACCTCCGCCACCGCCGGCGACAGCAGCGAGAGCGGGTTCGGAGCGGTGGACTGCGGCAGCGCGGTGTCCGAGGTCTGGCGCAGCAGGAAGCCGAGTACGAGGCCGCCCACCGCCAGTACCGGCGGAGTGAGCGCGGACGGCACGGCCCGTGCCACGCCCATGCCCAGTACCGCCCCCGCGACCAGCGCGAACGCCCCGATCAGCGAGATCGGCAGCCAGCCGGGATGGTGGTACGTGGCGTCGCCGCGCAGCACCAGTACCGCACCCAGCAACACCACCAGGGCGAAACCGGAGACCAGCGCCAGCCCCGTCGCACCCCCGAGCACCGACGCCCGGTGCCGGGCCGGACGCGGCGTGCTCGCCAGCAGCTCGGCCATCTTCGCGCGCGGATCACGCAGCCCCTGGAGCGCCCCGAGCCCGACGGCCAGCGGCAGCAGGAAGAACAGCGGATAGCGGGTCCACAGCGCCATCGAGGTCCACTGCGCCGTCCACCGCGCACCGTCCTGCTGCCACGGCCCCGGGATGAGCAGGAGGTACGCGAGGGCGATCGCCAGGACGGCGAGACCGGCCCACGGGGCGAGAGAACGCCGCAACTCGATGCGCAGAATACGGAAGTTCACCAGGCACCCCTCGTGCTCACCGGGTCGGCGAGCAGCGCCGAGTAGCCCCGCTCCAACGGACTGTCGCCGACGTGCTCGGGCCCGCCCGCGGCCGCCAGCTCGTCCGGAGTGCCCTGGAAGACCAGCTTTCCCTCGGCGAAGAGCACCACATCACCGCACGCGGCGGCCACGTCCTCCACCAGATGGGTCGACACCACCACACAGCTGTCCTGTCCCAACTCCTGGAGAAGTTCCCGCAGTCGGAGCCGCTGCGCCGGATCGAGGCCGACCGTCGGCTCGTCGAGCAGGAGTACGGCGGGGTCGTTGACGATCGCCTGGGCGACACCGGCGCGCCGCACCATCCCGCCCGACAGCGCCTTCATCCGCTCATCGGCACGGTCGGCGAGGCCCACCCGCTCCACGGCCCGCTGCACCGCCGCCGGAATATCCGCCTTCGGCACCTCCTTCAGCCACGCCATGTACTCCACGAACTCCCGCACGGTGAACCGCTTGTAGTAGCCGAAGTCCTGCGGCAGATAGCCGATCCGCCGCCGCAGCGCACGGTGCTCGCCCACCCCGCCCACGGCCTCCCCAAGCAGCTCCAGCTCACCGGAGGCCGGGCGCAGCACGGTGGCCAGCGCCCGGATGAGGGTGGTCTTGCCCGCCCCGTTGGGACCGAGCAGACCGTGCACGCCGGTGCCCAGCGACAGATCGAGCCCGTCGACGGCCATCCGCTTGCGGCCTGCTCTGACTTTCAGTCCGGTCGCCCTGATCTCCCAGGCGTACGCCGTGGGGGCGATGTCGGCCCTGCTCATTGCGGGCATGGTGCGCTTCCTCTGCTCTCGTGACGTGTCGTTCTGCCTGTTCGCCCTCGGATTCACCGACCGGCCCCCAGCACGCTGTACGCACCCCTGCGGGCGATCACCACGGCCGCGCCCAGCGCCAGCACCAGTCCCCACACCGGCAGCCCGTCCGGCTGGAGTGCGAAGGCGGTGCGGCCCACGGCCAGGGTCGGCGCCGCCACCACCAGGGCCCACGCGGCCACCATCGCGGCGGCGGCCCTGGACACCCCGATCACCCCGCCGAGCGCCAGCGTCAGTGAGGTGAACGCCAGGCTCGGCAGCAGCCACTGCGCCGCCGACACCCCGGTCACCCAACCGCCCACCAGCAGCGCGGGGATCACCACGGCGAGCACCGAAGCGGTACGCCGCAGCACCAGTTGCAGCCCCGCCCTCGGGGTGGAGGCCGTCAGTTCGTACGCCGGATCCAGCCCGCGCGACCAGGAGGCCGCCACCCCGCACACCGGCAGCACGGGAGCCAGCATCAGCACCATCGAGACCCGGCCGGAACCGGGCGCCGTCAGATCCAGCAGCAGCGCCAGCCCCGCCACCGCGACCACCATCGCCAGCCACGGCGCCATCGCGGGCGTGGCCCACACCGACAGCTTCGCCCGCCGCCGGGCCCGAACCGGCACCGAAGCGGCCAACTCCCCCTCCAGACCGGACCAGACGGCCCCGGTCAGCACCGTCACCGCGGGCGCCTCCACCGCGACCGCGGCCGACAGCCGCTCCCGGCAGCCCGGACAGCCCTCCAGATGGGCCTCCAGCGCCCAGACCTCGTCCGCGCCGAGGTCACCGCCCCCGCGTACGTACTCCTCGATGAGCCGCACCGAAGCATGCGCCACGATCGGGCCCTTGCCCTGATTCGTGCCCATGCGCTGGCCCGGACCCCGGCCTCTACCCTGGCCCATGCCCTGGCCCGGACCCCGGCCCCTGCCCTGACCCATGCCCTCGGCCCCGCTCTTGTCCGCCTCTGCGTCGCTGTTCACGCCATCGCCTCCCGCATCGCGATCCGGGCCCGGCGGGCACGGGTCTTGACCGTGCCTTCGGGCAGCCCGAGCACCACGGAGGTCTCCCTGACGGACAGCCCGTCGAGCACCATGGCCTGAAGTACGTCCCTGAGTTCCGGCGCCAGCCGCCGCAGCGCATCGCCGACATCCCCGCCGACGGTCCCCACCAGCGCTTCTTCCTCGGCGGCCGGTGCCACGGTGTGCGCGGCGGCAGCGGGTGGCGGCTCCGCGTGATGGGCCCTGCGCCGGAACGCGTCCACCAGCCGGCGTGCCGCGATCGTCCACAGCCAGCCGACGGCCGAACCGCCGACCCCGCTCCCGGCGAAGGAGCCCGCCGCCCGCCACACCGCGAGATACGTCTCCTGCATGACCTCGGCGACGATCTGCTGGTCGGCGCAGCGGCGCGTCAGCCGCACGGCCAGCCACGGCGACGTACGCCGGTACAGCTCTTCGAAGGCGGCCCGGTCCCCCCGGGCCACCCTCCGGAGCAGAAGCTCCTCGTCCAATTCCTGCGGCGGTGCCGCCCCAACCCGTTTCACACCAGCTAGACGTACGGCAACGCCAGCGGGTTTTCATCGCCGAGTGACGCTGGTCACACCTGGTCGCGGTAGCCAGAACACCGCCTCTGACCTGCGGATTCAAGTGAAGTGTCGGCGGCCTGCGAGCCTCGGGCCTGTCATCTCGGGCCGTTCCGGGCCTACTTGATGCTGGTGTCGCCGAGGGTCTCCAGTACCTGGCGGAGCTGATCGGCGGCCGTCCGGACCACGTCGCGGTCCACGCCGTCGAGGAGCTGCGCGTAGTTCGCCAGGTGGTCCGCGAAGGCGGCCCGGGTCACCTCCTGGCCGTGCTCGGTGAGGCGGATCTTGATGGTGCGGCGGTCGGAGCCGTCGCGTACCCGCTCGACCAGGCCCTTGGCCTCCATCCTGTCGATGCGGTTGGTGATCGCGCCCGAGGTCACCATCGACGCCTTGATGAAGGCGCCGGCGGTGAGCGCGTAGGGCGGTCCGGAGCGCTGGAGCGTGGTGAGCACGTCGAACTCGCCGCTCTCCACCCCGTGGTGGGCGGCCGCCGCCTTGGCGGACTTGTCGACCACCTGCCCCAGACGCTGCACCCGGGCGAACAGCTCCACCGGCCAGAGATCCTCCTCCAGGTCGGGGCGCTCCGCGACCCACTGCCCGATGATCGCGTCCACGGCATCGCTCATCGCCGCACTCCTCTCCGTAGCCAACTTCTCGTCAGGCGTCTTCTCGACAGCCATCTTCTCAACAAGCACCTTCTCAGCGGCCATCTTCTCAGCGTCCGTCTTCTCAACACTCACCATCTCAACATTAAGACACTTGACGTTGAGGGAGTCCGCTGCTTTATTTACCTCAACGTTGAGATTCTCAAGGCTGAACGACAGGAGCACACCATGTCCGAGCGCACCCTCCTCTCCCTCCTCCCCGCCGCCCAGGACCTCCTCTTCCGCGAAGCGCGCACCGCCAACACCTTCACCGACGAGCCGGTGACCGAGGAGCAGGTCCAGGCGGTGTACGACCTCATCAAGTACGCCCCCACCGCGTACAACCAGTCCCCGCTGCGGATCCACCTCGTCCGTACCGACGACGCCCGTGCCCGGCTCCTGGCGCACATGGCGGAGGGCAACCGCCCCAAGACCGCGACCGCCCCGCTGGTCGCGTTGTTGTCCGCGGACAACGAATTCCACCAGGAACTCCCCGCGCTGCTCCCGCACTTCCCGCAGGCCAAGGACCTCTTCTTCGCCGAACGTCCGGTCCGCGAGGAGTCCGCTCTGGTCAACGCGACGCTCCAGGCGGCGTACTTCCTCCTCGGAGTGCGCGCGGCGGGACTGGCGGCCGGGCCGATGACCGGCTTCGACTTCCCCGCCGTACAGAAGGAGTTCCTGGACGACGACCACACCCCGCTGATGGTCGTGAACATTGGCCGGCCCGGCGCCAACGCCTGGTTCCCGCGCTCCCCGCGACTTTCCTACGACGAGGTCGTCACGACGGTCTGAGCACCCGAAGCCCGCACCTCCGCATCTCCCACCCGCCTGCACCTCCGCATCTCCCACCCGAAGGAGCCCCTCATGTCACTGGCTGCACGCACCCGCACCACCGACGTCACCCGCACCACCGACATCACCCGCACCGCTCCGACCACCCACGACCCTGCCCCGGCCACACCCGGCCCTGCCTCGCCCCCACCCCAAGTCCCCGTCGGCTGGCTCGCGTTGCTCGCCACGCCGGTGGCGGCGAGCGCCAACAGTCCGGTGCTGATCCTGCCCGAGATGGCGTCGGCGCTCGGGGTCGGTACCGCCACTGCCACCTGGCTCGTCACCGCGTTCGCCTGGGCGATGGCCATTGGTACCCCGCTGATGGCCGGGCTGCTGCGCCGCCGCGGTATCGGCAGCACGCTTCGGCTGAGCACGGCTCTGATCGTCGCCGGCACCGTCGTCGTCGCCCTCGCGCCCTGGCTGCCGCTCGCCATGACGGGGCGGGTCGCTCAAGCGGCGGGCGGCGCGGGTCTGATCACCGTGGCGATGAACCTGGCAGGCTCGATCCGCAGGATGGGCGTGATCACGGCGGGCTTCGGAACCCTGGGAGCCGTCGGCCCCCTGCTCGGCTCACTGCTCGCGGAAGCGGCCTCCTGGCGGGTGTCCCTCGCCGTCGGAGTCCTCGCCCTGCTCGCCATTCCGGCCGTGGTACGACGCGCCGACCTGTCCGTGCCGCCCCACAGTGCCACCCCCTTCGACGGTCGGGGTGCCGCACTGCTGGTCCTGGTCGCCACCGCGCTGGTCCTCATACCGCGCCACCCGCTGCCCGCGGTGGCCGCCGCCCTCGTCACCGCCGCCCTGCTGGCCCTGCACATCCGCACCCGGCCCGACGGCTTCGTCCCCGCGGCGCTGCTGCGCACCCGGGAGTTCGTCCGCCACGCCCTGCTGGCCTGCGCCCTGGCGACCTCGTACTTCACCCTGCTGTTCACCGTGCCGCAGTTGCTCCGCGATCGCACCGACTGGTCCACCGCCACCATCGGCACCGGTCAGCTGATCGCCCTGCTCATCGGCTCCGCACTCGCCATGGCCCTGGCCGCGGCCGCCGCTCGCCTCGGCCGCCGCCGGGTCCTGGTCCTCCTGCTCACGGCCGGCACCCTGGCCCCGCTGATTGCCGCACTGTCCCCCTGGCCGCCGCTGCTCCTGCTGGTCGCCACCCTCGCCGTCTTCGCGACGAGCGGCGGCCTGGCCACCCTCTCGGTGTACGGAACCGGGGCCGCCCCGAGCGCCCAACGCCCCACCGCCATCGGCCTGTTCAACCTCTGCTACCAACTGGGCGGCGCCTTCGGCCCGGCCGTCGCGGCCCTGCTCACCCTGACGGCCTGAGAGCCGGGGAGTCCGAAGATGCCCGCGTCCTACTGCCCCTACTGCCCGTGCGGCCCCTACTGCCCCTGCGGTCCCTGCCCCGGGTCCCGGAACCGCCCGAACATCTTCGTGAACGCGGTCAGCGGCGACCCGTCACCCTTGGCCGCGCCCGACACGGGCGGCCGGGGCACACCGTCACCGCCGTGCACCTCCGCCAGCGCCGCATGGGCCGCCTCCGCCGCCTCCCGGTACCGGTCGCGGGAGACGGTCATCGCGTCGAGCGCCTCGGCGTACCTGGTGACCATGATCCGCGCGTGGGCCAGCTCCTCGTCCGGCGTGAGCAGATGCCAGCCCCCGCGCAGCCGGGCCAGCGCCTTCTCGGCGTCGGCCGACAGGATCTGCGGCAGCGCCGCGAACTCCTTGATCCTGTCGAGGAGTTCGGTCGGGGTCGACCCGTCCAGGAAGACACTGCGCACCGTGAACTGTTCCGCGTCCGCGTCCCGGCCCCACATCTCCGTGGGCACCACGACACCGCCGCCGCGCGGCAGCCGCACCTTCAGCTCCCGCTTCAGCGCGAAGTCCGCGATCTGCGCCTGTTCGGGCGTGGCCCGGTGCTCGACCACCCGATGCCGCAGACTCGGCGGCAGGAAAGCCGACGCGGGCCGCTGCCCCAGCGCGTCCGGCGTCATCGCCTCGTGCACCACCACATGCAGGAACCAGCTCTGCCGGGCGCACTCCCGCAGCCGCCGGCGCAGCTCGTCGTCGTCCTTCGGCAGCTGGTTGGCCGTCCGCAGCCGAACCCCCTCCACCACGTCCTGGTCCCAGGCGACCCGGTCACTGTCCGGCCAGAACATCAGCGCCGGCGAGGGCCAGTACCCGTCCCACACCTGTTCCGCCTCCGCGGCCAGCACCCAGTCGACACCGTCGCCGTCCTTGCCCTTGCGGCGGCTCTCGCCGTCGTACGTCGTCAACTGCGCACGCACCGTGACATCGCCGCCCACCCGCCACCGCGCCTCGAAGACACGACGGGCCGCCGGGCCGGGGTCTGCGGACTCGTCCCGCGGATGCAGGGGGGTGGAGCGCGCGGCCTCGACGGGATCGAGATCCAGGAAGTCGTCGAGCACACCCGCCGCCTTCAGGGCGATCAGGTTGCGGCGTACGTCCTGCTCGGGCTCGGGCCCCACATGGCGCCCGCGAGCCAGCCACGCGGTGTCGGGGACGGGGGTCGGGGTGCTGATTTCTTTCGCCATGGGGTCGATCTACGAGGGGGCGGGGGCCCGACCAGTATGCGCCGTACAGCTGGGAAGGGAAGCAGCAGGTACGGGCGGGGGCGCGGCGACGCCGGCCGCGCGGCACGGAACAGCAGCACCACGGCGGCGCCGGTCCGGCGCCGCCGCGAGTGAACCGGAAGCTGAGGGCGAGGAAAGCGGAAGGACTACAGGAAGGAGTGTGAGAAGGAAGCCCTTCCATGGCCTCGCCGCCGCCCACGCTAACAGTCAGTCGGGGATCACGTCGCGCAGATTCTGCGGCGTGACGATCCGGGAGTCCGGGTGCAGGCCCTCCGGGCGTGCCAGGCCGATGTAGGTGACGGGCCCGTCGGGTGCGGGCCGGCCGTCCTTCCCGTCCCACAGCGTCACCGTCGTGTCCGTGCCGGTCATCAGATCGGTGAGGTGGCGGACCGTCAGGTACTCCCGCTCGACGATGCCCCGCAGCAGCGTCGCGACCGAGACGCGATTGTCCTCGACCCGGTTCGCCGACGGGGTCCCCGCGAGATACAGATGCAGCCACCTGGCCCGCCACCGCCCGTCGTCCCCGCGCAGGAACGCCAACGGCAACGCCACCCGGCCCGGCCCGCGCAGCTCGGACTTCATCCGCACCGTACGGGCCTCGAACGGCATCCCGCGCTGCTCCGTCTCCCGCAGCATGAACCCGAAGAACGACTCCTCCACCGCCTCGAACCCCTCGCCCGAGAAGACGTTGACCTGCGGGACGACGAAGGCGCCGCGCACCGCACCCAGCCGGATGTTGATGAACTCCGAAGCGCCCTCGGGTGCTTCGGTGAGGTCGCCGGAGTGCTCGCCGTCGAGGTTGGAGAGCTCGGTGTACGACAGCCAGGACACCGTCCGGTAGCCGGCGTCCAGCATCAGCGCCGACAGGTCGAAGTCCGTCATGTGGGCGGTCTGCTTCCAGTACACGAAGAAGCGCAGCAGCTCTCCGTCGACCGGGACCGTGGAGCCGCGCGGCAGCACCCCGAAACCGCCCGTGGTCGCCCTGCCGCTGAGTGGCAGAGCCACATCGAGCACCTCGGGGTCGATCAGCAGCCGCCCGGGTGCGGGCAGCCGGCGGCGCAGCTCCGCGTCGAGCACACCGGTCAGCCGCTCGCGTTCCGGCGTGGGTACCGGCGCCCGCTCGTCAGGGGCGACCCAGGCGCGGCCGGCCCGGTTGACGAAGACCCGCCGCTCGCCGCTCTCCGCGGCGCGGTTGTGCAGATGCTCGCGGACGGACAGCAGGACCCGCCCGGACACCGACGGGGCGACCCGCTCGGCGATCGCCGCGACACCGTCCCGCTCGCCCTGGCCACGGGCCGTGCGCAGCAGCCGGTCCAGCGAGCGGAACAGCTTGCCGGGCGCCGCCGCGAGCAGCTCGGCAGCCCCCAGCACATCGGCGCTGTCGAGGAGTTCCTCGACCCGGCTCTCGAAGGACGGGGCCGGCCGCTCGCGCCGGGCGACGGCGAACACCTCACCGGCGTGCGGCCAGCGCGGGTACTCGTGCGGGTGCAGCCGCTCGCCGAGACGCTTGAAGGGCTCGCGGTACGGGAGGACATCGGCGAGCTTGGCGGGAGACGCGGCCACCACGGCGTCCAGCCCGGCGAGCAGCGCACGCCGCACCGGCCGCGACATCGCCGAGAACCGGGTCGGCTGCTGGAGGCCCACATCGCCTTCGGACAGGGCGCAGGCCAGCCGGAGTACGTCGGTGACCGTGTCCAGCAGGAGTTCCCGGCCGGCGCCGAGGCGGGCACGGTTGACCACGGCCCGGTTCTCCCGCACCGGAATCTCCCCGGGCTGCGGCCCGTGCACCTGGTCCTCGGCGAGCACCCGCAGATCGCGCAGCCCCTCGTCCCCCAGCGGCGTACCGCTGCCCGCCAGCGCCAGATACAGCGCGGAGACCTCCTCGGCGAGGCCGTCGCCCAGGTGCAGCACGGTCGTCCGGTCGCCCGCGGCCTCGGTCAACTCCTCGTGCACGGCGAGCAGCTCGGCGTAGGTGTGCTGGTAGTGGCCGTACAGCGGGAGCGTGAGCAGGTCCACCACCCCGCTTCGCAGCTGATCGAGGGTGGCCTCGCGGGTGGCGTCGTCGGCGAGCGCCCCGGCGACGCACTCCCGCCAGAAGTCGAAGGTGTCGGGCACCTGGTGCGGGAAGCGGAGGAAGTAGGCGTTGTGCCGCACATGGTCGCCGGCCATCCCGCGGACAATCTCCAGCGTACGCACGGCCAGCGCGGTGACCGTCGTCGCGGCCAGCTCGGACAGCCACTCCAGCAGCGGCCCCGACAGCTTGAACCCCACCGACATCAGCGCGACGTCCAACTGCCGCGCCACCACGCCGCCTTCACCCGGAGGGTCGGCGGGAACGGGGACCCGGAGGGTGTGCCTGACGACCACGGATTCGAGGCTGTGTTCCATTTTGGCATGGTTCCAGAGGCGCGGGTGCGGACGCACGTGGGTTTGGGGCGCCGCCCGGCCGGGGTTCGCGGGTGCGGGTCCGGGAGCCCGGTTCTCAGGCGGCGGGGACCGTGGAGTGGACCTGACGCAGGAAGGACGCGTTGTCGGGGGAGTGCCGCATCTTGGCCAGTACGGCCTCCAGGGTGGCCTGCCCGTCGCGGGAGGCCAGGGCCCGGCGCAGACTGCGTACGACCGCCAACTCGGCGGCGGGGACGAGGAGTTCCTCACGGCGGGTGCCGGAAGGGGTGATGTCGACGGCGGGGAAGACCCGCTGGCCGGCGAGCGTGCGGTCCAGCCGCAGCTCCATGTTGCCGGTGCCCTTCAGCTCCTCGAAGTAGAAGTCGTCGGCGCGCGAACCCGTGTCGACGAGGGCGGTGGCCAGGATGGTCAGGGAACCCGCCTCCTCGGTGAGCCGGGCCGCACCGAACACCCGCTTGGGCTCCTGCAGCGCGGACGCGTCGACGCCGCCGCTGAGGGTACGGCCGCCGGACGAGGCGGCGTTGTTGTGCGCCCGGCACAGCCGGGTCAGCGAATCGAGCAGGATCACCACGTCACGGCCCTCCTCGACCAGGCGCTTGGCGCGTTCCACGGCGAGGTCGGCGAGCGCGATGTGCGCCTTGGCGGGCTGGTCGAAGGTCGAGGCGTACACATCGCCGCGCACACTGCGGCGCATGTCGGTGACCTCCTCGGGCCGTTCGTCCAGGAGCACCACCATCAGATGGGCCTCGGGGTGGTTGGCGGCGACCGAGGCGGCGAGCTGCTGGAGCAGCATGGTCTTGCCGGTCTTGGGCGGCGCGACGATCAGCCCGCGCTGTCCCTTGCCGACGGGGGCGACCAGATCGACGACGCGCGGGCCGAGCCCGCCCGCCGCGCTCTCCAGGTGCAGCCGCTCGCGCGGGTGCAGCGGGGTGAGGTCGCGGAAGTGGGGCCGGCGCCGCGCCGCGTCCGCCGGGTCGCCGTTGACGAGGTCGACCCGGGCGAGCGTGTGCGGCTTGCCGCAGACGCCGTGCACCAAGTCGCCCTTGCGCAGACCGAGTCGGCGGATGAGTGAGGCGGGCACCTGGACGTCGTGCGGCGTGGGCGCGAGGTCCGTACCGCGGAGGAAGCCGTGGCCCCCTCCGGCGAGATCGAGGACGCCCGCGGCCGGGACCGCCGGGGTGGCGGGCGCGGCCGCGGACGTCGTGGTGGACGTGGTGGACGTGGTCGTCCGTGGGTTTTCGAGTGTGGTGGTCATGAGGACCAGTCCTTTCGAGGACGTTCGTGGAAACGATGGGAGAAGAGGGGGGTTCGGCGAAACGGCGGGCGCGAAGGCCTCGCGGGGCGGACAGGAGAAGTCCGCGGCCGAGGGAAATGCCCGGGAGGGTGCGGAGGTCCGCGACGGGACCGCACCGACAGTCGGGCGGGAAAGCCGCAGTGGCGAGAGCCGTTGCGGGAGAAGCGATGCTCCGGAGACGAAGCGGCACGATCTTCGGAACCCGGGGATCGGAAATCCAGGCATCGGAACACGGACCAGGAGGTCAGAACTCAGAACCGGAATGCCGATCGAAGAAACGATCGTGAGGAGAAACGAACCTCCGGAGAGGAAACCAGCACCGGCGCCACAGAAGGGGCGTACACAGGAGCTGGACGCAATGTACCACGAGCGAGCGGGTGCCGGCACCGGGTCTTCCGGCCCCACATCCTCCGCGGCCTATGCTGAGCGCGATGTACGACTCCCAGGGCCCCACCTTCCGCGAGCTCGCCGTGCAGGCGATGTCCTCCGTCGAGCACGGATACGACCTGCTCGCGCCGAAGTTCGACCACTCGCCCTTCCGCACCCCGGGCACGATCCTCGACCCCGTGACGCGGGCCCTGGAACGCCTCGGCCCCTACGGCAACGGACTCGACCTGTGCTGCGGCACCGGCGCGGGGGAGCAGGTGCTCCAACAGGTGTGCCGCGAGCGGGTGGTGGGGGTGGACATCAGCGCCGGGATGCTCGACGTGGCCCGCCGCCGCACGCCGGGCCGGGTACCGGCATCCTCCGGGGCGGCGGACCCCGTGCCCGCGCACTGGGTGCGCGGCGACGCCCTCGCCCTGCCCTTCGGCCCGGTCTTCGACCTGGTGGTGAGCTTCGGTGCCTTCGGACACTTCCTGCCCGCCCTGCGACCGGCCCTCTTCGCCCAGGTCCGGGCGGTACTGCGCCCCGGTGGCCGGTTCGCCTTCCCGCTGCCGGCCCCGGCCCGGCCGGGCTCGCCCGCCCACCTCGCGATGCTCGGCTTCGACACCGTGATGCGGGTGCGCAACACGCTGTGGCGGCCCCCGTTCGTCATGTATTACCGGGGCTTCCGGCTCGCCGACATCACGGCCGAACTGTCCACCGCGGGCTTCGCCGTCGAGACGTACGCCCTGGAGGAACTCGGCCGGCGGGCGGACGGCACCCCACGCTGCCGCATGCTGGTGGCGACCTGCCGCTGAGCGGTGCCGGTCCGCGGGCGCTGCGTGTGCCCGCCCCCGGCCGTCACCTCGAAGGGGTCGGCCGCTCGCCCACGAGGTCGTCGATCTCCGCCGCGTAGAGCTGCGCCGGGTCGAAGCCCATGCCGGCGAAGTGGCCCGCGAGTTCGAGGGACAGGACGCCGTGCAGGCGTGTCCAGAGGGACAGTGCGCGGTGGAGGACCTCGGGCGGGGCGGGGTGGTCCTGCGCCCACTGCCGGTGTTCTTCGAGGTGGGTGGCGAACGAGGTGGTGGGGCGATTGTTCGTGACGGCACGCTTGCCGGTGCGCGCCGCGTCACAGACGTCAAGCAGTGTCTTCATGACCTCGGAGGAGATCGCGGTCGTGTCCTCGGGTGCGTGGTAGCCGGGCACGGGGGTGCCGAAGATCAGCAGATAGCGCTGGGGGTCGTCCAGGGCCCATTGCCGCAGGGCGAGGGCGAGTGCGGCCGGATCGGCTCCCGCGTCGGCGGTGTTTCGCAAGGTGTCGGCGAGGCTGCGGTAGGCCTCCCTGATCAGCTCGGTGATCAGGTCGTCGCGGCTGGCGAAGTACCGGTAGAGGGCGGGTCCGCTCATGCCCAGCTGCTTGGCGATCGCGTTGAGGGAGAGCGCGGACGCACCGGCCGCAGCGATCTGCTCGCGGGCCCGTTCCTTGATCTCGGTGCGTACCTGGGCGCGGTAGCGCTCGCGCGGAGTCTTCGTGCCGGCATCCGTCACGGCGGTCACCTGCCTCTTTCCGTACCTGTGCAGCTGTACGTATACAGCTTCAAGAATTAGTTAGAGGCTATCACTCGAACTCTTGACGAGGTGCTCTCGCAACCGTTAGAACTTATAACGAACACGAGAGCACATCACCGGATGGGGCTCGCAGGGAGGTCGTCATGCACACCGAGGAACTCGTCGAGATCGTTCTGCCGGGCGAGGT
Organism: Streptomyces sp. NPDC051561; assembly: GCF_044454195.1. Taxonomy (NCBI): domain Bacteria; kingdom Bacillati; phylum Actinomycetota; class Actinomycetes; order Kitasatosporales; family Streptomycetaceae; genus Streptomyces; species Streptomyces sp. NPDC051561. Next base: position 826,102 of record NZ_JBITDM010000001.1, read on the forward strand.
CGAGCCGGAAGGGCTGCTGGTACGGCACGGAGCCGTCCCCACCGCCGGGCCGGGACAGGTGCTGATCAGGATGGAGGCGACCGGAGTCTCCTTCGCCGAACAGCAGATGCGCCGCGGCCGGTACTACGACCAGCCGGCGTTCCCTTTCGTACCCGGTTACGACGTGGTCGGCGTCGTCCAGGAGACCGGCGAGGGCGTGGCAACGGGCCTGACCGGCACCCGGGTGGCGGCACTCGTCAAGGTGGGCGGCTGGGCCAGCCATGTACTGGTCGACGCCGCGGACACGGTCGCGGTACCGGAGGGGGTGGGTGCGGCGGAGGCGGAGACCCTGGTGGTCAACGGCGTCACCGCCTGGCAGATGCTGCACCGCAAGGCACGGGTCCGTACCGGACAGACGATCCTGGTGCACGGAGCCAACGGCGGCGTCGGCACGGTTTTGGTCCAACTCGCCCGTGCCGCAGGGGTGAAGGTCATCGGCACCGCGTCCGCCCGGCACCACGACGCCCTCCGCGAGCGGGGCGTCGTCCCCGTCGACTACCGCACCGAGGACATCCCCGCCCGGGTCCGTGAACTCGCACCCGGCGGTGTCGACGCCGTCTTCGACCACGTCGGCGGCCGGAGCGTGATCGACTCCTGGCACCTCCTCGCACCCGGCGGCACCCTCGTCTCGTACGGCAGTGCCTCCACCCGCGACGACCGCGGCTCCAAGCAGCTGCCTGTGCTCAAGATCCTCGGGCGGGTGTGGTGGTGGAACACGGCCCCCAACGGCCGGCGGGCGTACTTCTTCAATGTCTGGGCCGGCCGCTCGCTGGCCAAGAACCGCTTCCGCAGCCGGCTGCGCACCGACCTCACCCAGGTCTTCGCCGCCCTCCAACGCGGCGACCTCACCCCCAAGATCGCCGACCGCCTCCCGCTCACCCGCATCGCCGACGCCATGCGCCTGGCCGAGTCCGGCACGGTCGCCGGGAAGGTCGTACTCCACCCGTAATCGCGTCCGCGCCCCATCCGCGCCCCATCCGCGCCGTACGCGCGCCCACGCCCCACCCGCGCACCCCGGTGACCGGCACCGACGCCCGGCACCCGCACCTCATCCCCTTGCCCATGCCCCTGTGAGAGGAACTCCCATGTCCCGCACCCGAACCACCGCCCTCGCCGTCACCCTCGCGGTCGCCACCCTCCTCACCGCCCCGAGCGCCACCGCCGCCTCCGTCGGGACGACCACGTCCACCGGCACGACCACGTCCACCGGGGCCACCCACCCCCACCCCCACACCCCGCCCACCTGCCGCGGCGAGGGCGTCGACCCCGACGCCCGTATCCGCTACGCGTCAGAGATCGTGATCAAGGCGCCGCTCGACACCGTCTTCAAGCTCCAGACCGATGTGGAGCGCTGGCCCTCCTGGCAGCCGCCGGTCAAGACCATGGAGCGCCTCGACTCCGGCCGCCTGCGCAAGGGGTCGCAGTTCCGCTGGACCACGCCCGCGCCCCCGACCCCCACCACACCCGCCACCACCATGGAGATCACCTCCACCGTCCGCCAACTCCAGCGCGGCAGCTGCATCCTGTGGAGCGGGCCCGCCGTCGGCGAGGGCGCGCGCATCGACGAGGGCGTACACCTGTGGACCTTCCACAAGGTCAGGGGCGGCGTCCGCGTCCGCACGGTGGAGACCTGGACCGGTGACCAGGTCGAATCCCTGCCGAACGCGACCGAACTGCTCGGCCAGGGCCTCGAATCCTGGCTGCACGACCTGAAGACCACCGCCGAGGCCCTGGCCGCTCACCGGCCCGTTGTCAGTGCCCCCCGCTAGCCTCTTCGACATGACGACTCAACTCACAGAAGACCCTCGCCCGTTACTCGCCAGGGCGCTCGACCAAGCCGGGAAGCTGGTCGCGGCGGCCACTCCCGATGAGCTGAGCGGGCCCACTGCCTGTACCGCGTTCGACGTGCGCGCGCTGCTCGGGCACCTGGTCTCCGTGCTCCACAAGCTCGCCCTGGTCGGCACCGGGGGCGATGCGCGCGACGTACCCGATGTGACCGAAGGCGTGGCCGATGACGGCTGGGCGAGTTCCTTCGCCCAGGCCCGCGGCGAGGTGGACCGGGTGTGGGCCGACGACGAGAAGCTCGACCGCATGACCGAGCTTCCGTGGGCCACCCTGCCCGGCCGGGGCGTTCTCGACGCCTTCACCCACGAGTTGACGGCCCATTCCTGGGACCTCGCCCACGCCACCGGGCGGCTCGGCGCACTCGACCCCGAGCTGTCCACGCGGGCGCTGGAGGCCTACGCGAGGTTCCTGCCGCCGGAGGCCCGCGACGAGAAGGGCCCGTTCGGCCCGGTCGTGCCGGCGCCCGAGGGTGCCGACGTCCACACGCGGCTGGCCGCCTACCTGGGGCGCCGGGCGTAGCGGGCCGCGCCTCGGGCGCAAGCTCTGCTTGCCTCTGCTTACCCCGGAGGTAATTGAGGCCCCCACCTGCCGCTGCCTACCTTTCAGGAGTGGACAACAGCCCTGCTGACGGGCCGTCTCCGCATCAGGGCAACTCCTTGACGTACGAGAGGACTACGACAGTGGCATCGACGCAGTACCCCCAGGTGGTCTCTCCCTCGCAGGCGACGGCAGCCGACGGTCTCGCCCGGCTGACACTCAAGCTGGACGCGGCGGTCACCGGCCTCAACGGCCTCGCCTATCTGGGCCTCGCCACGGTCCTCGACTCCTTCTTCGGGGTCGCGGCGGCGGTCCAGTACCCGGTCGGGGCGTTCCTGCTCCTCTACGCACTGGGAGTGCTGGTCGTCGGGACGCGCAAGGAGATCAGCCGCGCGGCACTGACGGCGGTGATCGCGGCGAACCTGCTGTGGGTGGCGCTCAGCCTGGTGGTCGCGGTCTTTGGCGCGCTCTCCCCGACCGGGGTGGGCACCGGCTGGATCGTGTTGCAGGCGCTGGCGGTCGGCGGATTCGCCGGACTCCAGTACGCCGGGCTCAAGCGACTGTGAACGCGTAGGAACCGGCCGCCGTGTACCCGGCGCCCGAAGCGGACTTCACGACATGATCACTGCCATGTCACGAAGCTGTCCTGAGGATGATCAAGGTGCAACCGAGGCAACCGCACCGCCCGTCCGACAGGACAGAACGGCACACGGGCGAGCAGCAGTCCAGCTCGTGTGCCCACCGCACGCTCCCCACGAGCGACAGCCCCACACAGAGGACACCAGCATGCGCACTCGCAAGATTTCTGCACTGACCCTCACCGCAGTGGCCCTGGGCCTCTCGCTCACGGCCTGCGGCAACGGTGCCGGTGACAAGGGGGCCTCGTCCGCGGGCTCCGCGAGCAGTTCGTCGGCGTCCGCGAGTACGCCGTCGTCCGACACAGCGGAGGGCAAGTCGGCCGGTACGCCCGACAAGTCCCACACGTCGGCCAAGAAGTGCACCGACCGGATCAACTACGCGGGTGACTCGCGTTCCAACGCCGAGATCAACTCGATCGGCGCGGACACCGGTACCTGCCCGCCGGTCCAGAACAAGAAGGCGCCGTCGGACACCAAGTGCACGGACCAGCTCGACTACGCCGGTGACTCGCGTTCCAACGCCGAGATCAACTCCATCGGTGCGGACGCCGGCAAGTGCCCGACGCCGCAGAAGGCCGGCGCGGGATCGGGTACGCCGAAGGACCCCGCCAAGAAGTGCACGGACCAGGTGAACTACGCGGGTGACTCGCGTTCCAACGCCGAGATCAACTCCATCGGTGCGGACACCGGCACCTGCCCGCCGGTCAAGAAGTGACCAGCCGGCCCTGAACCACCCCCGAGTCCGCCCAACTCCTCGCCGAGGTGCGCCGGGCCGCCGCTCCGCTCTCGCCTTCGCTGCGCCCGCCGCCGTGGCGGCGACCCCGCCCTGACAACCTCAGCGCCCGCCCCCGCCCCCACCGGCACCGAACGGCGTCAGCCTGGCGAGTACCGCGTCCGCGAACCGCTCCACGGAACCGGGGCTGTGGCTCAGGAAGAGGTCGGGGGAGATCAGCTCCAGCTCCATCACCAGCGGGGCGCCGTCCGGACCGAGGACGAGGTCGACGCGGGCGGAGAGCAGCGCGCCGTCCGGGGCGAACGCCTTGAGGGCGGCCCTGGCCACGGCGAAATCGTCGTTGGTGGGCCGGTAGGGGCGCGGGTCGGGATGGGCGGGGCGGCAGGCGTCGTACGGCACGCCCGGTGCGAGCACCGGGCCCTTGACGATGGCGTGGTCGAAGGAGCCGCCGATCCAGATCAGGGCACGCTCGCCGAGCGTGTCGACGGAGGTGAGATAGGGCTGGACCATCGCGGGCATGCCGCGCTCGTAGAGGTGAGTGAGATGGGCGCGGGCGGCCGCGAGATCGCCGGGCCCGTAGCGGGCGGTGTCGCGGGCACCGCCCGAGGTGACGGGTTTGACGACGAACTCCCCTTCGGGGAAGGCCGGTTCGTCGCCGACGGCGAGGAAGCGGGTGGGGACGACGGCCACCCCCGCGTCGGCCAGCCGCTGGAGGTAGCGCTTGTCGAGGACCTGGCGCATCACGGCGGGCGGATTGAGTACCCGGGTCCGCTCCGAGAGGTCGTCCACCCAGCGCAGCAGCTTGTCCGGGTGGAAGATGAACAGGTCCCAGGGGGAGCGCAGCACCACCAGGTCGAAGTCGGCCCAGTCGGGGCCGTCGTGCCAGGACACGATCCGCGCGTCGACGCCGCGCCGGGCGAGAGCGTCACGTACCGCCGGAGTGTCCGCGTCCTGCCAGCCGTAGTCCGCCAGGTTGCCTGAGGTCACCAGCGCCACGGTGGGAGTGCCCTTGCCGCTTTCGTGCATGCTTTCTTGCATGGAGGTGTGCCCGGCCTTTCACGTGGGGGAGGGGGGAAGTGCGGTGTGTACGGGGGCTACCGGCCGGCGGGAACCGGGGCGCCCCGCCGGGCGAGTTCGGCGACGACATCGACGATGAGGTCCTCCTGCCCGGCGACGGCCTGGCGCCGCCCGAGCTCGAAGAAGACGTCCCGGGGATCGACGCCCGCCTCGGAGGCCCGGGCGAAGACATGGTGCTGGAACGCGGCGCAGGCCCCCGCCAGCCCGCTGACCACCCCGAGCGAGTCCGGGAACGGCGCTGCGGGCACGAAGGTGCGCCCCGCGAACTCGGCGGCGTCCAGCAGCGCGTAGAGGTCGACGCCGGTGGCGAAGCCGGTGCGTTCCAGCACCGGGACGAGCACTTCGAGCTGGGTGTTGCCCGCGCCCGCGCCGAATCCCCGCGCACAGGCGTCGATGATGCCCGCACCGGCCTGGGCGGCGGCGACCGAGTTGGCGACGGCCATCTGGAGGTTGTTGTGCCCGTGGAAGATCACCGGGACGTCCACGGCTTCGGTGAGGGCGGTGATCCGGGCGGTGACGTCGGTGGGGAGGTAGTGCCCGGCGGAGTCCATGATGCCGACCGCCTGGGCGCCGTACGCGACCGCTCGTGCGGCGTGCTCGGCGAGCTGTCCTGGGGTGGCCATGTGGCTCATCACCAGTACGCAGTGCGCCTCGGCGCCCAGCTCGCGAGTGGCGGAGAGGTGGCGTTCGGCGAGGGTGGTCTCGGTGCAGTGCACACCGATACGGATGACGTCGGTGCCGTGCGCGACGGCGGTGCGCAGGTCGTCGGTGGTGCCCCAGCCGGGCATCATGAACGCCGCCATCCGGCTGTGCGGCAAGGCTTCGCGGACCGTCGACAGCATCTCCCGGTCGCTCAGCGCGGCCTTGCCCGCCTGCAACGAGGAGGCGCCCAGGCCCAGTCCGTGCCCGACCTCGACGACCGGGACGCGGGCCGCGTCGGCCGCCTCGGCGTACCCGCGCAGCGCGGGGGCGTCGAGTTGGTGACGTACCGCGTGCTGACCGTCCCGCAGGGTCGCGTCATGGACGACCACCGTGTTCGTCGTCATGCGTGTGCCTCCTGTCCGGCGGCGGCACACCGCACCGCGTGCTGTTCGGCGACCAGGACGGCGGCCGAGCCGATGAGGTCCAGGTTCCCCGCGTACGGCGGCAGTACGTCGCTGACCGCCGCCACCTCCACACACACCACCAGCCGGTCCCCGGTCACCGTGCACGCGCTCACCCGGTAGCCGGGCGCGAACTCCCGCACCCGGGCGGCGGCTTCCTCGATCACCGGACGGACCGCCTCCGTGGTGGCCCCGGGGACGATCGCGTGGACCGCGGTGCGGAAGGTGGCCGAGGGCACCGCGGGACTGATGTTGAGGATCGCCTTGACGTCCCGCACGCCGGAGAATTCGGTGAGGGCGTGCTGGGTGGTGGCGACGTACTCGTCCAGGTTCAGCCGGGTCGCCCGGCCGGCGATGTCGCTGGCGACGGTGGACACCACCTCGACGTACTCCAGCCGGAACCGCGCCGCGAGCGCGTGGACGACCGGCACCGAGGCCTGCCCGCCGCAGCTGACCAGGCTCACGTTGCGCGCCGATGCCGCGTCGGTGCCGGTCACGCTCGGCACCACGAACCGCCCCACCCTGCTCGGCGTCAGATCGACCAGCAGGACCCCCGAGGGTTCCAGCAGCCGCCAGTGTGCGAGGTGCGACATCGCGTTCGTCGCGTCGAACACGACCGCGAACCGGTCCGCTTGCGCCAGCACCGCGTCGATCCCGCCCGCACTCGTCGGACACCCCAGCCGCGCGGCGTACGCCAGACCCTCGGAGTCCGGATCGCGCCCCGCCACCAGCCCACAGGTCAGCACCTGCGAACGGTCGATCTTGCCGACCAGGTCCCGGCCGATCGCCCCGGTCCCGATCACCGCCACCTCAGCGGGGGCGGCCCGCCCCGGATACGGCACGGAGATTTCGTCAACAGCGGTGATGGCACTCACTCCTCACGCACACGGGCGGCTGCCCGGGCCGGGCCCCGGTCCCCGGCTCCGGCACCTGTCTACCGGGTCCCGGCAGACGCCCCCGGCCCCGGAGCCGAGTTGACCGCACCGTCCACCCCATCGGCGCAACCCGTGAGCACGGCTCAGCGCACCGGGAACCCGAAGGAGTAGCCCTTCGCCCTGAGTTGGGGGACGAGTTGACGCAGGGCCTCGACGGTCTGGGTGCGGTCGCCGCCCGCGTCGTGGAAGAGCAGGGTCGGCCCGTTCGGCAGTTCCCGCTCGACCGTGGCGACGATGGAGGGGGTACCCGGACGCTCGAAGTCCTTGGTGTCCACGTTCCAGCCCAGCGGGCGCATCCCCCGGTCGGCGGCGAGCTTGCGGCTGTACGGGGTGAAGGCCCCGCCCGGCGCCCGGTAGTACATCGACGGCACACCGCCGGAGGCCTCGGTGATCATGCGTTCGGCGTCGAGGATCTGCTGCGACTGGTAGGCCTCGGACTTCTTGTCCATGGCGGTGTCGTGCGACACGGTGTGGTTGCACAGCCGGTGCCCGCCCGCGACCACCTTCCGCACGAGGTCCGGGTACGCCTTCGCCTGCGTCCCCACCATGCAGAAGGTGGCCTTCACGCCGTACTCCCGCAACAGGTCCAGCACTTGAGGGGTCCACGCCGGGTCGGGCCCGTCGTCGATGGTGAGGTTGACGCCGCGGGCCCCCGCGTCGGAGGCGTGCGCGATGGTCACCGCGACCGGCTTGACGGCACTGACCGGCGCCTTCGCCTTCGGCGGCGCACTGGTCCCGGTACCGGCCTGCGCGGTCCACATCGAGGCGCCGGTCGCGCACAGCATCACCCCGAGCGCCGCCCCGATGACCTTGCCGTGCCAGCCCCGCCCACTCTCGTGCCGTGCCATGTTCCGCCTCATTCCGCGCTGTTCCTCGCCGGTCCCCGACGACCTTGCAACCAGCTGTCAGGACGAGGCGCGGGGGCAGGTGGATGCGCCCGTTACAGATCACGCACATATTCGGGAGCGTTCGCGGACAACTCACGGCAGGCGCAGGCTCGGAGAGCGTGGGTACGGGGCGGCTCGCGGTGACGCCCGCGGGGCCGGTCAGCCAGGGCCGGTCGGCGCGTGCTGGTCAGCGCGTGCCGGTCAGCGCCGGGGCCGCGGGCTCTCGATGCTTTCGCGGACCTGCCCGAGCACGTCGGAGAGCCCCTTGGCGGCGCCCAGCGCGGCGCTCTCCTTCTTGTCGGGGGCGCCGGTCGTGCCCTTGAGGAGGTCGGGCAGTCCCGGTGACCGCCGCGGCCCGGACTCCAGGTCGAGGCGGTTGCACGCCTCGGCGAACCGCAGATACGTATCCACACTGGCGACGACGATCCGGATGTCGATCTTCAGGATCTCGATGCCGACCAGCGACACCCGGATGAACGCGTCGATCACCAGTCCCCGGTCCAGAATCAGTTCCAGTACGTCGTAGAGGCCGCTGGTGCCACCGCCCCCACCCTGCTGCCGGGATATCGCCGTCGACATGACCCGTCCTCCTGCTCCTCGTCGCGGGCCCGCCACCCTCCGGGGCCCGCAGCCGTGCGCCCGGGCCCACCGCCCCGCCGTCACACCAACCGTGTGCCCGCACCTGGCGCGTTCACGTCCCTGCCGGCCCCCCTTCCGCCGCCTTCCTTCGCCTGGAGACGCGCCCGGTGGCGGGCGGTCGCGGCTTCGGCATGATGTCCCAACCGGTCGGCCAGCCGCGCCTGGGCCAGCCAGTTGTACGGGCACGACGGGCGCAGCGCGATTCGCTCGCTGAGCAGGGCGCGCGCCACCTCGTCGCGGCCGCAGCGCAGCGCCGCCTCCAGCAGGGTCTTCTGCACGGCGTCCCGCTGGGCGTGGCTGCCGCCGAACTCGGCGAGTCGGTGCCGCAGCGGGAGCAGCAGGTCGACCGCCGCCCGGTCGCGGGCGGTGCCGTAGGCCACCAGCGCCTCGCACACCGGGACGCCGATGCGGGCGGTCATGGCGTGGTTGGACAGCGTCGAGGGCGCCGTACCGTAAGAGTCCTCGACGGACGCGAGCCAGCGGCGCCGGTCCGCGATCAGTTCCTCGGCGTCCTTGATACGGCCCGCCCCCACGTACGCCATCACGATGTGCACGTCGTTGAACGCGTAGTGCGCGCCGTCCGCCCGCCCCGCCCAGTCCCGCGCGAGGCGTTCCCAGCGCGCGGAGACGTCCTGGCCCGCGAGGTGCAGCCGCCACAACAGGGCGGAGGCGTCTAGGAGTTGCATGGCGAGGGGTTCGGCGTCCGGCGGGTGGACGGCACTGTCGTAGACGTCCAGGACGCGTGCGGTGTCGCCCGCCTCCAGTGCGAACAGCGCGTAGTGCCACCAGTTGTGCACGGTGAGGAAGTTGCCGCTCGCCCAGTGGGCGGTACGGGCGTCCAGGAAGCGGAGGCCGTCGCCGAACCGCCCCCGCATCTCGAAGCTGTGCGCCACCCCGTGCACCCCCCAGACGTCGCGGGGGTTGCGGTCCAGCGCGTCCAGGCCCGCCTCCTGCGCCTGCTCGTAGTGGCCCGACTCCTCAAGCCCGAAGGCGTACATCCCCCGCAGCGGCCCGTAATGCGGATCCTCCTGGTCCCAGGCGCTCAGCGCCCCGCCGATCCGGTCGCGCAGCCGCCCCGCGTCACCCGTCAGGAAGTCCAGCTGATGGCCTGCCAGCAGGGCCAGCGCATCGCGGGGCCAGCCGACCGACAGCTCGTCGAGGAGCCGGGCCGCTCCGTGCAGATCGCCGTCGAGGCAGGCCCCGGCGGCGGCCAGATGCAGCCGCTCCCTGGGCGTGATCCGCGTTTCGTCGAGCGCGCCGCGAAAGCGGGCGAAGGGGGCGCGGGCCGCCGCCGTGTCCCGCTCCTCGGTGCCCAGCACCGCCAGATAGGCGTGCAGCGCGTGTCCCAGTGGGGCGTCGGGCGACACGCGCAGTACGTCCGCGGCCCGGTCGACCACTTCCGGGCGGAAGAACAGGAGTGCGTCCAGCGCGTCCTCGTAGTGCTGGACGCCGTCGCGGCCGGTGCCGCTCATGGTGAGTTGGTGCCGGTCCACTGTCATGAGGAGCTCCCAAAGGGGCCTGGGGGAGGCGCGGTCGAGCCGGGCCGGGCGGATGGTCGGGGGGAGTCTGCCCGGGGCGGGGCGGCTCCATGACGCTGCCGGGGTGCGGGCGGGGCCGGGGCGGCTGTGACGATGCCCGGGGGCGGGGCGGGGCGCGTGCCCCCGCGAGGGTGAGACGTAGGCTCTCAGGCCCGGAACCACCCACCTCAGGACCGCAACCACCCACCCGAAGGTCGTACGCAATGCCCACCGCCACAGCCCCCTGGCTGCTGCTCGCCGTCTTCTCCGGCGCTCTGATATCCCTGCAGTCCCGGATCACCGGGGCCCTCGCGGCGGGGCTCGGGGGTGACGGCTTCGCGGCCGCCACGATCTCCTTCGGCTCAGGTCTCCTCGTCCTGGCGATCGGGCTGGTCGTGGCGCGCGGGGCACGCCGGGGAGTCGGTCGGGTGGTCGCGGACGTACGTGCGCGGCGGCTGCGCCGGTGGCAGGTGCTCGGCGGGTTCGGCGGGGCGGCGTTCGTGCTCACCCAGGGGCTGACCGTCGGAGTGCTCGGGGTGGCCCTGTTCAGCGTGGCGATCGTCGCGGGGCAGGTCGCGGGCGGGCTGCTCTTCGACCGTATGGGGCTCGGCCCGGCGGGCCCCCAACGGCCCACCCGGCGAAGGGTCCTGGGCGCGGTGCTGGTGCTGGCGGCCGTCGGTCTCTCGATGGCGGACAAGCTCGGCGGCGGCCTGCCGTACGCGGCGCTCGCACTGCCGCTGATCGCGGGCGTGTGCGTCAGCTGGCAGCAGGCGGTCAACGGGCATGTGCGCAACGCCTCGGGTTCCGCGTACACGGGTACGTTCTTCAACTTCGCCGCCGGCACCGGCGCGCTGGTCGCGATCCTGGTCCTGCACACCGTCTTCGTGGGGCTGCCGGACCGGCTGCCCACCGAGCCGTACCTCTACCTCGGCGGTCTGGTCGGGATCGTGTTCATCTCCATCGCCGTCGCCACCGTCCAGAAGCTCGGCGTGCTCCTGCTCGGACTGTGCACCATCACCGGCCAGCTCGCCGGATCCCTGGCCCTCGACCTGCTCCTGCCGCACGGCGGCGCCGAGGTCACACCGGCGACTGTCGCGGGCATCGCACTGGCCCTGGCGGCCGTCACCATCGCCGCCCTCTCCGGCAGCACCCCCAGCAGGATCGTCACCCGGGGTGCCGCGGCGGACGCCCCCGCACCGCAGGAGAGCCACCGCAAGCTCTCCTGACGGGCGGCTAGCCGGTCGTGGACCGATCCATCCGCCGGGCGAGCTCGGCCAGCCGGTACTTCTGGGCCTTCGCCGCCTGGCCGATGACCAGCGCCCGCAGCGGCCGGGGGAAGGCGACCCATATCGCCTCGCTCACCCGTGTTCCCGCGCCGTCCGGGACCAGCGTGACCGTCGACGTCAACCGCACCCGGCCCGGGCTTCGGACCTCGCTGACGATCCGGCGGCCCGGCTCGGGGAACGTCATCGTCACCCGGATCGGATTGTCCCAGCGCAGCGGCCCCAGCCGGAACCGCTCGACCGCGACGTACCGCACCGCGTCCCGCGCCACCGCGACGTCCCGCCCCACTTCCCGCGCCACCTCGACGTCCCGCACCGCGACCACCAGCGGAGACAGGCCGACGTAACTCTCCGGCCGCGCCAAGTGCGTGAACACGTCCTCCGTCGGCCGGGCCACCGTGACGGACCGGGCGAACTCCTGGGTGGGCATGGGCACATCATGCACCACCTCCCCCCGCCCGACCGGGCGAGGGGAGGTGAGGGACAGGCTCTGAGGAGTGGGAGACCGGGAGGTCCGTCCGGCAGGGGTCAGACGCGCACCGACTCGCGCTCCCGCCCGTGTTCGTCCTGCTCCGTCCCGTCCTCCGGGTCCTTCCTGCCCGCCGGGCCGAGGCTCGCGCCCTCGATGTCGAGGTCCGGGAGGGCCCGTTCGAGGGGACGCGGCAGCCACCACGCGGAGCGGCCGAGCAGCGACATCACGGCGGGGACGAGGGTCATGCGTACGACGAACGCGTCCACCACGACCCCCACCGCCAGCGCGAAGCCGATCGACTTGATGATCGGGTCGTCCAGCAGCACGAACCCGCCGAACACCGCCGTCATGATCAGCGCGGCGGCTGTCACCACCCGGGCGTTGTGGCCGACCCCGGCCACCACGGCCTCGCGGGCGGGGGTGCCGTGCACGAAGTCCTCGCGCATCCGGGAGACGAGGAAGACCTCGTAGTCCATCGCCAGGCCGAACAGGATCCCGATGAGCAGGATCGGCAGGAAGCTGACCAGGGGGCCCGGGGTGTCGATGCCGACGAGGTGCGCGAGGGTGCCCTGCTGGAAGATGCCGACCGTGATGCCGAACGTCGCGCCGACGGTGAGCAGGAAGCCCAGCGCCGCCTTCAGCGGCACCAGTACCGAGCGGAACACCAGCATCAGCAGCAGCACCGAGAGGCCCACGACGAGCCCCAGATAGACCGGCATCGCGTCCGACAGCTTCTCCGAGACGTCGATGCCGAGCGCGGTGACGCCGGTCAGCGCGATGTCGGCGCCGGAGACCTTGGCGACCCGGTCGCGGATGTCGTGCACCGCGTTCTCGGTGGCCTCCGCCGTCGGACCGGCCTCCGGGATGACGGCCAGCAGCGCGGTGGTGCCCTCCTTGTTGAACTGCGGCGGGGCGACGGCGACTACACCGTCGGTCTTGGTGATGATTCCCGCGGCCTGGGCGGTCGCCTTCTTGGTCTGCTCCGGGCTGTCGGAGGAGACGACGGCGAGCAGCCGTCCGTTGAACCCGGGGCCGAATCCCTCGCTGGTCAGGTCGTACGCCTTGCGGGCGGGGGAGTCCACCGCGGCGGTGCCCGCGTCGGGCAGTGCGAGCCGCATGTCCTGGACGGGCAGGGCGAGTACGCCGAGGCCCGCGATGCCGACGATCAGCAGCGGGACGCGCAGCTTGGCGACGAGCCGGCCCCAACGGAAGCCGAACGGCTCCTTGGCGGGGCTCTTGGTGTCCTGGGTGGGCTTGGTGTCCTGGGTGGGCTTGGCGTCCTGGGCGGGATGGGCGTCCTGGGCAGGGCTCTTGGCGTCCCTGTCCATGGAGGGACCGGCGCCGCCACCCTTCTTGTGTCCCTTGCGCAGGCGGCGCGGCAGCACCCGCTCGCCCATGAACCCGAGGGCCGCGGGCAGCAGGGTGAGCGCGACCAGTACGGCGACCAGCACCGTGCCGGCAGCGGCCAGACCCATCACGCTCAGGAACGGAATCCCGACCACCGACAGACCGACCAGCGCGATGACGACCGTGGCGCCCGCGAAGACGACGGCGGAACCCGCGGTGCCGGTCGCCCGGCCGACGGCCTCCTCCCCGTCCATGCCCTCGGCCAGGTACTGCCGGTAGCGGGAGGTGATGAAGAGGGAGTAGTCGATGCCGACGGCCAGCCCCAGCATCAGGGCGAGGATCGGGGCGGTACTGGTGAGTTCGATGGTGCTGCTGAGCGCGAAGAGGCCCGCCATGCCCGCCGCGACACCGATCAGGGCGTTCAGCAGGGTCATCCCGGCGGCGACCAGCGACCCGAAGGTGACGACCAGGACGACCGCGGCGACCGCGACGCCGATCGCCTCGGTGGACCCCACCTCGACCTTGGCGGTCATCACCTCGCCGCCGTGCTCGACGGTCAGCCCCTCGGCGGAGCTGCCCGCCTTCTCGAAGGCCGTGCGCTCCGCGTCGGTGACCTCCTCGGCGCTCTTGTCGAACTGCACCTGGACGAGCGCGTAACGCACGTCCGGGGAGAGCGACTTGGCCTGGAAGGGGTCGATCGCACCCAGTACACCGGGCACGTCGGCGGCGTCGCGCACGATCGGGGCTATCCGCGCCGGAGTCAGCTTCTCGCCCTCGGGGGCGGCCACGACGATGGTGCCGGTGGTGCCGCTGGCCTCGGGAAACTCTTCCTTGAGAGCGGTCAGGGCACGCTGCGACTCGGTGCCGGGCATGGTGAATTTGTCGGTCGTCGGCCCCTGGAAGACCAGGGCGAGGGCGCCGAGCAGGGCGAGCAGGAGCAGCCAGGCGGCGGCTGTGCGCCCCCGGCGGCGGAAGGAGAACCGGCCGAGCCGGTAGAGCAGGGATGCCATGCGGAGGGTGTGTCTCCTCGTTCGGTGAGGGGCGGGTGCGGGGGTGGGGGGTGAGGTGGGGTTACGGGGAGGGGGCGGCCGGGGGTTACGGGTGCGGGGCGGCCGGGGGCGCAGGAGGCGGCGGACCGGGCGTACACGGGTGGCGTGTGACCCGTACGGGAACGCGCGAACTGTGCGGAAGCGCTAGTCCACGCGGTGGCCGAGCGTCCGCAGCGCGCCCTCGACCAGCTCCTCGCGCAGTACGTCCTTGGGCACGTCCACCTCACTGGCACAGGTGACGAACACCGCGCCGAGCACCATGTGCGCGGCGACGATGCCTCTGGGCTCCCCGGTGCCTCCGCCCATGGCGACGACCAGGCGGTCCGACAGGGCGGGGATGTCTCCCAGTGCCGGGTTGCAGATCATCGTCGGGGTGTCCTCGAAGAGGATCTTCACCTCGCGCCGGTAGCGCAGGGCGAGATCCACGTATCCGACGACGGCCGCCCGCACCCGCTGGTCCGCGGGAAGGGCGTCCAGCCGTGCGGCGAGGGCGGCCACGCCCTCGCCCGCAGGGGACAGCAGCTCGGTGAGGATCGCTTCCTTGGTGCTGAAGTGGTAGATCAGCGAGGCCTTCGAACAGCCCGCGTCCGCCGCGATGGCGTGCAGGGACGTGCCGTTGAACCCGCCCGTGGCGAACAGCCGCAGGGCGGATTCGAGGATGTGTCCGCGCATCGCGGATGCAGGGCGTGCCATGCCCCTACCGTAACTGTCCGATCGGTCAGAACTGTCCGATCGGACAGGAAAACCGTGTGACGTACGCCATCGTGCGCGCCCGGACGGAGACCGCCCGGGCCGCCGCACCTCCGGGGCGGATCCCGTCCGGGCCCGCCGCACCGCCGGGGCGGACCCCGTCCCGGACCGCTGCGCCGACGAGGCACATCCCGTCCGGGTCCGCTGCGGCCCGCCGGGGGAACGCGTCGGCAGGACCGGTGATATCGCCGATGTGTGCGGTGCGGGTGCGCCGCGAGAGTGGCCATCGCCAGCGAACGACGGCGGTAATCGCGCGGTGCGTCCCGGAGCCCCGGGGCGGCCGGGGGCTCCGGCCCCTGCTCCGCGCGGCGCCGCCACGATGAGAGGACCCCCCCTCGTGCAGCAGCGACTTCTCTCCGACGACGCCTCCCCACGCCGTCACCGCACCGCCCCGGGCCGCGCCCGTACCGTCAAGAGCGTGCTTGCCGCGGCGTTCGCCGCCGCGGGCCTGGTGGCCGCGTCGCTTCCCGCGCAGGCCGCGGACAATCCCTACGAGCGCGGTCCGGCCCCCACCCAGTCGAGCATCGAGGCCAGCCGCGGCTCCTACGCCACCTCGCAGACGTCCGTCTCCTCGCTGAGCGTCACCGGCTTCGGCGGCGGCACCATCTACTACCCGACGTCCACCGCGGACGGCACCTTCGGCGCGGTCGCCGTCGCGCCGGGCTTCACCGCCACCCAGTCGAGCATGGCGTGGCTCGGCCCGCGCCTCGCCTCGCAGGGCTTCGTCGTCTTCACCATCGACACCAACACCACGTCCGACCAGCCCGCCAGTCGTGGCCGTCAACTCCTCGCCGCCCTCGACTACCTGACGCAACGCAGCTCGGTCCGCGGCCGGATCGACGCCGCCCGGCTCGGCGTGATGGGCCACTCGATGGGCGGCGGCGGCACCCTGGAAGCCGCCAAGAGCCGCACCTCGCTGAAGGCGGCGATCCCGCTGACCGGCTGGAACACCGACAAGAGCTGGCCCGAACTGCGCACCCCCACCCTGGTCGTCGGGGCGGACGCCGACACCATCGCACCGGTGGCCACGCACTCGGAACCGTTCTACGGATCGCTGCCCGGCACCCTGGACAAGGCGTACCTGGAGCTGCGCGGCGCCTCGCACTTCACTCCGAACACCTCCAACACCACCATCGCCAAATACAGCATTTCGTGGCTGAAGCGGTTCATCGACGACGACACCCGCTACGAACAGTTCCTCTGCCCGCTGCCGCAGGCCAGCACGACGATCGCCGAGTACCGGGGCAACTGCCCGCACTCGTCCTGAGCCCCCGCACGACCTGACCCGACACACGTCCTGAGCCCCGCACGCCTCCCTGGGAACGCGGGGCGCAGGGCAGGGGGGGGCAGGGCCGGGGCCGCGATGCGGGAGCGGTCCCGGTCCTCGCCCCGGCCCCGTGATTGTGCCGCCGCACAGCCGGGGCGGGCCCGGGTTGGGGCGGTGCCCCATACCTGTGGCGACAGGCGGACGGGAGTCTTCCGAGGTTGTTTACGCAGAAGTAACGTGGCGTTCGTGACCCCCTCCACGACCGTGCACAAACCGCTCCGGCTGTACGGCCGCAGCCGTGAACTCGCCGTCCTGGACGCCCTGTTGCTCGGCCTGCGGGACGGGCGGGGCGGCGCGCTCGTGGTGGCCTCACCGCCCGGCCTCGGCCGCACCGCGCTGCTGCGGCAGACCGCCGCCGCCCACACCGCCCGTGGCGCGGGGCAGGTCCTGTACGCCACCGCGGCACCCGCCGAGCAGAACCTCCCCCGCAGCGGGCTGCACGCCCTGCTCTGCTCCGCCGCAGGTCCGCTGCCGATGTCGCCCGACGAGGTACTGCGGCCGGGCCCCACCCCCGGCGCACTGCTCGCACTGCTGCGCCAACTCGGCTCGGAAAAGCCTCTGTTGGTCTGCGTCGACGACGCCCACGCATGGGACGCCGAGTCGCGCGCCGCCCTCGGTTTCGCGGCCCGGCGGCTCGGCGCCGGCAGCCGGGTCGCCGTGGTGATCAGCACCGTGGACGAGACCGGCTTCGCCGCACTGCCCACCCTGCACCCCGGCCCGCTCGACGACGGAGCGTCCGCGGCACTCCTGGACCGGCTCACCGGGCACACGGGCGCGGTGGACGCCGCCGTACGGGACGAGTTGCTGCGGGAGGCGGCGGGCAACCCGCGGCTGCTCGCCGGACTCACCGCCCGCCTCTCGCACGGCCAACTGGCCGGGCGGGCCGCCCTGCCGTATCCGCTCCCCGGCGGCGAGAGCGTCCTGGCGGCGCACGCCGCGATGCTGGGCGGACTGCCGCCGCAGGCCCGGACGCTGCTCCTGCTGACCGCCGCCGCCGCCGAGCACGAACCGGACGGAGCGGGCTCGGAAGTGTCCCTGCTGCTGCGCGCGGGGGCCCGTGCCGGGCTCGACCCCGCTCTGGTGGAACACGTATTGCTGGAGCCGGGTGCGAGCGCGGGCGCCCTCCAACGCAGCGGTGACCGGGTGCACTTCCGGCACCCGCTGCTGCGCCGCGCGGTACTGCACAGAGCGGCCCCGGCCCGCCGGCGTGCTGTGCACGAACTGCTCGCCGCGCTGCTGGCCGGGCGCGGCTCGCCGCCGCTGCCGCCGCTCGTGCAGCGGGCCTGCGCGGCCCCCGGCCCCGACCCGGCGCTCGCCCGGCAGCTCGCGGCCAGCGCGCTCGCCCCGCACCCGCACGCCGAACGATCGGCCGCACTCGCCCGCGCCGCCGCACTCTCCGCCGACGACTCGCTGCGCGCCGCACGGTTCGCCGCCGCCGCCGAGCAGGCCAGACTCGCCGGCGACCCCGACCGCGCCCGCACCCTGCTGGCCCGCACCGGCACCCGCCCCGCAGACGGTGCGGCCCAGTGCGTACACGGCCTGCTCGCCCTGCGCGACGCCCCCGCCGCCGACGCCCGCGAAGCCCTCCTCGCCGCCTTCACCCTGCTCTCCCCCCACGACCCGCACCGCGCCCTGGAAGCCCTGCTCGGCGCAGCCGAAGCCGCCTGGGCCACCGGCGACGCCACCGCCTGCCTCGACGCCATGCGGCGCATCCCCCCGTCCACCCCCGACCTGACCCTCGCGCACTACCGGGCGGGCATGTTCGCGGTGATCGGCGGCCACGCCCAAGAGGGGCACGCGCTGTTACGCCGCTGCCTCGACGGGGTCACGTCGGGGGCCGGGGCCGCGATCGGGGCCGCGACCGTGACCGGAGTCGAGCAGGACGCCCCCGGGCTGCTGCGTGCGGTCGTGGCGGCGCTGGTGCTGGGGGAGGTCGACGAGGCCTGCCGCCTCGGGGCGCGGGCGCTCGCCGCCGTACGGGCGGTCGGGCCCGACGTACTGCTGCCGAGGGCTCTGGAGCAGCTGGCCTACGCCGAGTTGAGGGCCGGACGGCACGCCGGGGCGCGGGCCCACGCCGGGGCGGGGCTGGAGGCAGCCCGCCGTACCAAGCAGCCCAACACCGCCGCCCACCTGCACGCCGTACTGGCACTCGTCGCGTCGGTGGAGGGCGACCCCGCCGCCTGCGCCGCGCACTGCGACGCCGCGCTGGTGGGGGCCGGACCGCACGGTCTCCTCCAGGCGGCCACCCTCGCCACCTGGGCGCTCGCCCGCGCGGAACTCGCCCGGGGCCGCCCGGGCGAGGCCGCCGCCCGGCTCGCCCCGCTGGTACGGCCCGGGCCGCGGCGCGGCCACTTCGGCGTGCGGATGCTCGCCGTACCGTGCTACGTCGAAGCGGCCGTACTCTCCGGGCGCGAGGAGACCGCGGCGGACGGGGCACCCGAGGCGGTGGCCGAACTGGCCCTGTGGACCGAACGCACCGCGGACCCCCAGGCGCCCGCACTGCTGGCCCGCTGCCGGGCCCTCCTCGCGCCGCCCCAGGAGGCCGCCGCACGGTACGAGGAGGCGCTGGCCCACCACGAGCGTGCGGGCGGCGAATTCGAACGCGCTCGCACCCAACTCCTCTACGGCCAGTGGCTGCGCCGGCGCCGCCGCACCCGGGAGGCCCGCGGCCCGCTCCGGGACGCCCTGGTCGCCTTCGAGCGCTGCTCGGCCCGGATCTGGGCGGAGCGCGCGGGTGGCGAACTGCGCGCCGCGGGCGAGGCGGTGGAGCCCGCGTCGGCCACCGGAGCGGGCCGGACACGGCTGCTCGCCACCCTGACCCCGCAGCAGCACCGGATCGCCCGGTACGTCGCGGAAGGGGCCACCAACCGCGAGGTGGCTGCCCGCCTCTCGGTAAGCCCGCGCACGGTCGACCACCACCTCCGCAATGTGTTCGCCACCCTGGGCGTCCGGTCCCGAACGGAGCTGTCCAGGCTGCTGGACTCCTGACGGTGGGTGGTGGGTGGTGCGTGGTGGGTGGTGGGTGGTGGGGTTGCGGGACGTGAGCCTTGTGGGTCGTGCCCAGGGCGCCGGACCCCGCCCTCCGCCGGCCGGCCCCTTGCGCGGCGCCCGGCTCACCGGAACCCTGGTTCCCATCGACCGCACCCCACCGACCACTCCCCTCACCTCCCACCACGTCCCCACCAACACCCCCTCCCCTCCCACCACGTCCCCACCAACACCCCCTCCCCGCACCCGACTTGCCAAGCCCCCGCCGCTGGAGACCCACATGACGCGCCTCTTCCCCGCTCTCGACACCATGGGCCGCGCGCCCGCACTCCGCTTCGGCGACCGTGCGCTGACCTACGCGGAGCTGCGGGCGGCGGCCTCCGCCACCGCGGTCCAGCTGGCCGGTGCCCGGCGGGTCGCGCTGTGGGCCACGCCGACACTGGAGTCAGCGGTCGGGGCGCTGGCCGCGCTGCTGGCCGGGGTGCCGCTGGTGCCCGTGAACCCGGGCAGCGGTGCTCGTGAGCTCGCCCATCTGGTGGCCGACAGCGGGCCCGAACTCGTCCTGGCCGCGCCGGATTCGGCGCTGCCCGACGCGCTGGCCGGGCTGACCGTCGTACACCCGGATCTCGCACCGGCAGGACCGCCCGCGGACCTGCCCGAAGAGCCCGGCGACGAGGCTCCCGCGCTGGTCATCTACACCTCGGGCACCACGGGCCCGCCGAAGGGCGCGATCCTGCCGCGGCGGGCGGTGCGGGCCTCCCTCGACGCCCTCGCCGACGCGTGGAAATGGAGCGCGGACGACGTGCTGGTGCACGGGCTGCCGCTGTTCCACGTGCACGGTCTGGTTCTCGGGGTGCTCGGCCCGCTGCGCCGGGGCGGGAGTCTGCGCCATCTCGGCCGGTTCTCGCCGGAGGGTGTCAGGGACGAGCTGTCGAGCGGGGGCACCATGCTGTTCGGCGTACCGACGATGTACCACCGGATCGCCGAGGCACTCCCCGCCGACCCCGCCCTGGCCGAGGCCCTCGCCGGGGCCCGGCTCCTGGTGTCCGGCTCCGCCGCGCTGTCCCGCCGCGACCACGAGGCCATTGCCGGGGCGACCGGCCGGCAGGTCGTCGAGCGGTACGGGATGACCGAGACCCTGATGAACACGAGCGTACGTCCGGGCGGCGCGCCCCGGCCCGGCAGTGTGGGAACGCCGCTGGACGGCGTCGAACTCCGGCTGGTCGACGACGACGGGCGGCCCGTCGAGGACCGCGACGGCGAGACCATCGGGGAGATCCAGGTGAAGGGGCCGAACCTCTTCACCGCATATCTGGGCCGCCCCGAAGCGACCGAAGCCGCCTTCGACCGGGGCTGGTTCCGCACCGGTGACATGGCGACGCTGGACGCCGACGGCGGCGTACGGATCGTGGGCCGCCGGTCGACCGACCTGATCAAGAGCGGCGGCTACAAGATCGGCGCCGGCGAGATCGAGAACGTACTCCTGGAACACCCGGCGGTCGCCGACGCCGCCGTCACCGGCGAACCGCACCCCGACCTCGGCGAGACCGTCGTCGCCTGGATCGTCCCCAGGGATCCGGCGGCCCCGCCGAGCGCACAGGAACTGGCCGAGCACGTCGCCCGCGAACTCGCCCCGTACAAGCGGCCGAGGGTGGTGCGGCTGCGGGAGTCCCTGCCGCGCAACGACATGGGGAAGATCATGAAGAAGGCGCTGCGGGACTGACCTGCTCCCAGGGGCTGGCCGTTCGCCGGCTCAGAGCCTGTGTCTCAACCCCGGCCGGGGTTGAGACACAGGCTCTCAGCCCGCCTGCCGTGCCGCGTCCTTGCGCTGCTTCGCCCAGCCGCCGAGGGCCAGCACGGCCACCAGCACCGCGGAGACGTACAGCTGGTCGCGTCCGCCGGGCGTGGTGGCCATCGCCACGAAGACTCCGGCGATCGCCAGCAGGGCGACCCAGGTCAGATAGGGGAAGCCCCACATTCTGATGCTCAGCAGCTCGGGCGCCTCGCGCTCCAGCCTGCGGCGCATCCGCAGCTGGGTGACGCAGATGAAGACCCAGCCGACCAGGATGGCGACACCGGTGGTGTTCATCAGCCAGGTGAAGATCGTGTCCGGCCACCAGATCCCGGCGAACACCGCGAAGAAGCCGAAGCAGCAGGAGGCGACGACCGCGGCCATCGGCACACCGCCGCGCACCTTGCCCAGGAAGCGCGGGCCCAGACCGCGCGAGACCAGCGAGTACGCCATCCGCGAGGAGCCGTAGATGTTGGCGTTCATCGCGGAGAGCAGCGCGATCAGGATGACCACCTGCATGATCGTTCCTGCGGCGGGAATGCCGAGGCGGTCCAGGACGGTGACGTACGGGCCGTTGGCCGCGACGCGCGGGTCGTTCCACGGCACCAGGGTGACGACCAGGGCCATCGAACCGACGTAGAACAGGGCGATCCGCCACACCGCCGTGCGCACGGCGCGGGCCACATTGGCGCGCGGGTCGTCGGACTCGGCCGCGGCGATCGTGACGGTCTCCA
The DNA here is from genome assembly GCF_044454195.1 of Streptomyces sp. NPDC051561. Lineage (NCBI taxonomy): Bacteria > Bacillati > Actinomycetota > Actinomycetes > Kitasatosporales > Streptomycetaceae > Streptomyces > Streptomyces sp. NPDC051561. Next base: position 847,794 of record NZ_JBITDM010000001.1, read on the forward strand.
GACCGCCGTACGCGAACACGGCGGTCAGCAGCCCGGCGACCAGCCCGGCCGTGCCGGTCGGGAAGAAGCCGCCCTCGCCAGTGAGGTGGGAGGCGCCGGGCGCCTCGCCGAACACCCCGCAGACGCCGAGCACACCGAGGACCAGGAACGCGCAGATCGCGGCGACCTTCAGGGCCGAGAAGCAGAACTCGAACTCGCCGAAATTGCGCACCGCGGCGAGGTTGCTGAGGCAGAAGAAGATCATGAAGACGGCGACCCACCCGTAGGCGGGCAGGAACGGCACCCAGCCGTGCATGATCTCGCCGGCCGCTACCGCCTCGGCCGCCACCCCGCAGCACAGCATCGTCCAGTACGTCCACCCGGAGGTCGCCCCGGCCCACGCACCGAGCTCCCGCTCCGCGTGCACCGAGAACGAACCGGTGGCGGGCCGCGCGGCGGACATCTCGCCCAGCATCCGCATCAGCAGCATCACGACCGCGCCCGCCGCCGCGAACAGCAGCACCACGGCCGGACCCGCCGCCGCGATACCCGCACCCGACCCCACGAAGAGGCCCGCACCGATCACCCCGCCGAGGGCGATCATCGAAAGGTGCCGCTGCTTGAGCCCCTGGGTGAGGCCGGTGGGCGCCTCGGCGGGGCTGTGCTGCGGAGGGGGGTCGGCCAGGGCCGTACCCGAGGGCGTTGTCCGGTTCATGGTCATGCCTGTTCGCTATGTGAGACGAGTGCGGTGACAGTATGGAGTGCTCACGTATGCGATGAAGTGGGTGTCCGATATTCGGACAGTCATCCGTCAGGCGGGGTCCGGGCGCGGGCTCTTGTACGATCCGGCGGGTGTGCGCCCATGTGATCATCGCCGAGGACGACGAGAAGCAGGCCGAACTGCTTCGCCGCTATCTGGAACGTGAAGGGCACGCGGTGACCGCCGTCAGCGACGGTCTCGCCGCCCTGGAAGCGGTCCGCCAGAAAGAACCCGACCTGCTGGTCCTCGACGTGATGATGCCGCGGGCCGACGGCCTGGACGTGGTGCGCATCCTGCGCGCCGAACAGCGCGAGGTGCCGGTGCTGATGCTGACGGCCCGCTCCACCGAGGACGATCTGCTGCTCGGCCTCGACCTCGGCGCCGACGACTACGTCACCAAGCCGTACAGTCCGCGCGAACTGATGGCCCGTATACGGACGTTGCTGCGCCGCGCCCGCCGCACGCCCGCCGAAACCCCCGGCAGCGAAGGACTGCTGAGCGTCGGCGGCCTCACGGTCGACCCGGTCAGGCACCTGGTGACCGTCGACGGCCGGACGGTGGAGTGCACGCCGGGGGAGTTCAGGGTTCTCGGCGCCCTCGCCGCCGAGCCCGACCGGGTCTTCTCCCGCCAGCAACTCCTCGCCGAACTGCACGGCTTCGACCGCTACATCAGCGACCGCACCGTCGATGTCCACGTGATGAACCTGCGTAAGAAGATAGAACCGGCACCACGCAGACCCATCCGGCTGCTCACCGTCTTCGGCGTCGGCTACAAGCTGACCGATCCGGCGAAGGCGGCGCCCCGTGCGACCCGGTAGGAGTCCGCGCAAGCGGTCCGGCCGGCAGACGCGACTGCCGCTGCGCAAGAGCGTTCTGGGGCGTCTGCTGGCGGTGTCCGCGCTGGTCGCGGCGTGCTCGGTGGCCGCCACCGCCTGGCTCGCCGTCCAGACCACCTCGGGCGCCATCCGCCAGGAACAGGGACAGAACCTGACCGCCGACGCCCGGATCTACCACCGGCTGCTCGGCTACGCGGCGGCCCACCGCACCTGGGACGGGGTCGGGCCGACCGTACGTGAACTGGCCGAGCAGTCGGGCCGCCGGATCGCGCTCACCACCGGGAGCCGGGAGACGCTCGCCGACTCGGCCGCCCCGACGGCGGCCGCCGCACTGCCGGCCCAGCCATCTGCGGTTGTCGACCCGCTGGCCGTGGACACCGCGCTGGCGGCCGAGAGCGGCGGCGGTACGGGCGCCCCGGCGGACCGGGTCGACCCGCGCGCGGTGGGCCCGTTCCGGTTGCCGGCCAAGGAGTTGGGCGACCTGCGGAAGATCGCCGACCGGGTGGTGACCTGCCTCGGCGTATCGGGAATCGCCTCGGACGTGGTCGCGAGCCCGAGCGGACGCCCCCGGATACAGATGGTCGGCAACGACCCCGACCGACTGCAGAGCACGGAGTGCTCGTACGACGCGCTGAACACCCCCACCCCCACCGAGCGTAAGGCGCTGGGCGCCCTCAACCAACTCGCCGACGCCTGCCTCAAACGCCAGGGGAGGGAACCGGTCCGGCTGAACCTCGACCTCTCCTGGGGGCAGGGCCCCGAACCCGCGGTGCGGCAGCCCACCGTCGCTCCGCCCGCGCCCGCGCCGGCTCCGGTGCCGGGGGGCAGCCCCTCGCAGCCCCCGCTCGCGGACGCGCCCAGGAAGGTCAGGGCAGACGTGGAGGGCGACCGGGCGATCGCCTCCTGCGTCGGCAGCGCCCGGCGCGAGCAGCTCGGTCTGTACGTCGCGTCACCCGCGCTGCTGTTCATGGGTGACGACACCGGTGCCGTCACCGTGCCTGGCTTCGACCTCTCGCCCGCGAACACCGCCAAGATCGCGGGTACCGCCGCACTCGTCCTGGCCCTCACGGTCGGTGCCTCGGTACTGATCGGGGTCAGGCTGGTCCGCCCCCTCCAGGCTCTGACGAGCGCCGCCCAGCGGATGCGCGACGGTGCGGACACCACTCCGGTACGGGTGAGCGCGGACAACGAGATCGGCCGGCTCGCCGCCACGTTCAACGACATGTCGGCACACCGCTCCCGTCTGGAGGTCCAGCGCAAAGCCCTGGTCAGTGACGTCGCTCACGAACTGCGCACCCCGCTGAGCAACATCAGGGGCTGGCTGGAAGCGGTGCAGGACAAGGTGGCCGAGCCCGACCCGGCGCTCATCGCCTCACTGCACGAGGAGGCCGTACAGCTCCAGCACATCGTCGACGATCTCCAGGACCTCGCCCAGGCCGAGGCCGGGGCACTGCGACTGCACCTGGAACCCGTAAGGGCGGGGGAGTTGCTCGCCCAGGTCGCCGCCGCCCACCAGGCGCACGCGGAGACGGCCGGCGTCGCCCTGACCGTGTGCGACCCCTCGCCCGAGCGGCCCGTCCGCGTACTGCGGGCCGACCCGGTGCGGCTGCGCCAGGCCGTCGGCAACCTGGTCTCCAACGCGGTGCGCCACACCCCGGCGGGCGGCCGGGTCACCCTGAGCGTGCGCGGAACGGAGACCGGGGACGCCGTGCTGGTGCAGGTCGCGGACACCGGCATCGGTATCCCGCCGGAGGACCTCGACCACGTCTTCGACCGGTTCTGGCGTGCCGAGAAGTCGCGCAGCCGCCGCACCGGAGGCAGTGGGCTCGGGCTGGCGATCGTACGGAAACTCACCGAGGCCCACGGCGGTACGGCGTCCGCCACGAGCACGGTCGGCGAGGGCTCGGTGTTCACCCTCCGCCTCCCGGTGACGGCCGGGTCCGGACCGGCGGAGAGCTGACCCGGAGCCGGTCGCGGACGAGGTCGCGCGGCCGGTCCCGCGCCGAGCGGCGAACCCCGCCCGGGGCAGGCCTGATCCGATGAATACGACGTCCTGACAGCTTCCTCACAAGTTCGCGCCAGCCTGTCGGCACGCCTCGCGGCGCGGGTACGCCTCCGTACCCGCGCCGCCGCCGAGGCCGAACAGGAACGGAGCCCACCCAGATGTCCTTGAAGTCCCTGAGGAACCCCCTGCGCCACGCGGTACTCGCCGCGGTCACGGCCGGAGCGATCTGCCTCCCGGCCACCACGGCCTTCGCCGACACCGCCCCGAAGCCGGCCTCCGCGTCCCCCAGCCAGGCTCCGTCCGCCGCCCCGGCCCCGGAGCGGCCGACGGCCACCCCGCCGACGGTGGCCCCGGCTCCCGACGGTGCGGCCAAGGTGCCGCGCGGCGGTGTCGCGGCCGGCGACAAGCCCGCGGTGAAGGAGCCCGCACCCGCCGCCCCCGCGCCCGCCGCCGAGCCGAGGGTGACCGCGCCGCGAGGCGGCGTCGCCGCAGGTGAGGCCGAGGCCGCGCCCGCCGACCGGACGACCGCGGTCGTGGGCAGCGCCGCAGGCGTGGCGCTCCTGCTCGCGGGCGCCGGGACCTTGGTGATCCGCCGCCGCAACGCCGCCCGACACGACGCCTGACCCACCCCGCATCCGCCGGCCGGTAGGGCCGGGCGCCCCGCAGCGGGCGCCCTCCCGCCGGCCGGCGGCCGTTCCAGGAGCCTGCCGCCATGTCCCGCACCACCACCCGTGATTCGCGTACGTCGGGGCCCCGACGGAGCACCGTTCCACGCGCCACCGCCCGCGTCCGCACCGGCCCGGCCGTCCTCTTGCTGATCGCCCTGACAGGCTGCGCCGCCCCGTCCGGCACCGCGTCCGAGCCCCGCCCGGCGGCGACCGCCGGAGCCACAGCACCGCGGACCGACCCCGCGTCACCGCCCCCCTCGGGCGACAGCGGCGCCAAGGGTGCGAGCGACACCGCCCCCGCCGCACCCGTGAGCCTGTCCATCCCCTCCATCGGCGTGAACAGTGCCGTCATGCGGCTCGGGCTCAACGCCGACGGCACGGTGGAGGTCCCGCCCGCCGACAAGGGCATGACGACCGGTTGGTACACCGGCGGCCCGGTGCCGGGCGCCCCGGGTCCCGCCGTACTGATCGGCCACAACGAGACCCGCTTCGGGCGGGCGGTCTTCCGCGATCTGAAGAAGATCGCGCAGGGGGCGGACATCACCGTCCGCGACGCCCGGGGAACGGAGGTCCACTTCAAGGTCACCGGCCGCGAGACGGTCGGCAAGAAGGCCTTCCCCACCGAGCGGGTGTACGGCGCCACCAAGGGCCGGGTGCTGCGGCTGATCACCTGCGACGGCGCCTTCGACGCCCAGGGCCACCCGGTGGACAACCTGATCGTCTACGCGATGCGCTCGTGACAGGGGGGCGCTCGTGACAGGCGGGGTGCTGGTGACCGGCGGGGTGTCCGCCCGGTCAGCCCTGCGGACGCGGTTCCTCGCGGCGGCAGTGCAGGAAGAGGTGTGGCTCGGGGCCTGCGCCCGGGTGCGTGGGCGTGAACAGGAGGCTGTCCGCGTGGGTCACGGCCAGCCCCGCCTGCCGTACGACGACGGTGAAGTCCTCGGCGGCGAAGCTCGTCACCCGTACGTCCTGGCCCATGAAGACACCCTGGACGCCCTCGACGTCCAGCGGGACCGTCGCCACCACGCAGTGCCCGCCGGGGCGCAGGGCGCGCGCGAGCCGGCGCAGCAGTGCGGACTGTTCTGCGCGTGACATCTGGAGCAGCGAGAAGTAGACACAGACCGCGTCGAACGAAGCGTCCTCCAGGGGCATTTCACGGATGTCCGCGTGCCGGAAGTCCGCCCCCGGCACCTGTTTGCGCGCGAGGCCGACCATGACGGGGGAGACGTCGACCCCCAGCACCTGGTGCCCGGCGGCGGCCAGAGTGGCCGCGGTGGGCTGCCCCGTACCACTCCCCACATCGAGGACCCGGCTGCCCGGCGCCAGTTCCGCCAGCAGGAGCCGCAGCGAGTGGTGGTGGGCGGGGGCCCCGCCGAAGGCTTGCTCGTACTCCGCCCCCAGTGCGTCGAAAACGGCCGCCGCCGGGGGCGTGCGCTCCTGGTCCATGGCGGTACGTCCCCTCGTCCTGTGCGTCGTGTCGTCCTGTGCGTCCTGCGCCGTGCTCCCGCGGCGTCCGCGCATCGTTCCATGACCACCGTTCCTCCACAACTCCGCCGGTGCGCACCACACTTGGCCCTGCGACGGCAGGGGCGCGGAGGCCCGCGAGCGCCAGGAGGTTCGTTCAACCTGGGATGGGCATGTCAAGGCAAGGTGTACGCAGGACCGCCCATGCCGGACGACGACCACCGGACCACCACCGGACGACGACCAGGGGACTCAGTGAAGACGACGATGACACGGATCCGCAGAACATCCCTCGTGCTGGGCAGCGCCGTCGCGCTGGTCGTCGCGGCGTCCGCCGGCGCCCACGCCGCACCGCCGCAGGCCCTGCCCGCGCAGGCGGACGCGCTGGAGCGCACGTACCAGCCGGCCCTCGACTACGACACCGACGGCTGCTATCCGACCCCCGCCATCGGGCCTGACGGGACGGTCAACGGCGGCCTGAAGCCCTCCGGGGCCCTCAACGGCCAGTGCCGTGACGCGCCAGACCTCGACAACACCAACAGTTACTCCCGCCAGAAGTGCAACAACGGCTGGTGCGCCGTGATGTACGGCCTGTACTTCGAGAAGGACCAGGCCCTGCCGGGCAGCGGACTCGGCGGTCACCGCCACGACTGGGAGCACATCGTCGTCTGGGTGCAGAACAACGAGGCGCGTTACGTCGCCACCTCCGCGCACGGCAACTTCGACATCCACTCCCGCGACCGCATCCGCTGGGACGGGACGCACCCCAAGGTCGTCTACCACAAGGACGGCGCGAGCACGCACTGCTTCCGCCCCGCGAGCGCCCAGGACGAACCCCCGGAGAATCACCGGGGCACCTGGCAGCTCCCCGCCCTCGTCGGCTGGAACGGCTACCCTGCGGGCCTTCGCGACAAGCTCAGCGGTACCGACTTCGGCAGTGCCGTCTTCGGTCTCAAGGACGGCAACTTCGCGGCCCACCTCGCCAAGGCCAAACCTTCCGGAATCCCCTTCGACCCGTACGCGTAATCCCGTACGCGTAAGTACGAGCCGTACGCGTAGTACGGCGCTACTTGCCCGTCGGCCCGGCCGGTCCCGCCGATCCCGCCGACCCCGCCCGGATCGCGTCCGCTCCCCAGCTGGCGAGCAGGCGCAGCCCCTGGGCGGAGGCCGAGCCGGGCTCCGCGTGGTAGGTCACGAGGGACTGGTCGTGGTCGTCGGGCAGGCGCAGCGTCTCGTACGACAGGGTCAGCTCGCCGACCAGCGGGTGGTGCAGACGCTTGATGCCGTGGCCCTTCTCCCGTACGTCGTGCCTGGCCCACAGGGTGCGGAACTCCTCGCTCTTCACGGAGAGTTCACCCACCAGCGCGGAGAGCAGCGGGTCGTTGGGGAAGCAGCCGGCGTCCATCCGCAGGAAGCTCACCATGTCCGAAGCCTTCTGGTCCCAGTCCACGAACAGTTCGCGCGCACCGGGGTGCAGAAAGCAGATACGTGCCCAATTGCGCTCCTCGGGCGGCAGCGCGGCCCAGTCGCCGAAGAGGGCCGCGGCCATCCGGTTCCAGGCCAGGATGTCGGAGCGGCGGCCGACCACATAGGCGGGAATGCCCTCCATGGCGTCCATCAGGTGGTGCAGCGCCGGGCGTGCGTGCTGCGGGCGGGCGGGGCGCTTCTTCTTGTGCTGCTTGGGCTTGGCCAGGTGCGTCAGGTGGGAGTGCTCGGCGTCGGTGAGGCGCAGGGCCCGGGCGATCGCGTCGAGGACCTCTCCGGAGACATTGCGGCCGTTGCCCTGTTCGAGGCGGGTGTAGTACGCCACGGACACCCCGGCGAGCTGGGCGAGCTCCTCACGGCGCAGACCGGGCACCCGCCGGTGGCGCCCGAAGTTCGGCAGGCCGACGTCCTCCGGCTGCAACCGTGCCCTGCGGGTGCGCAGGAACTCGCTGAGCTCGGCGCGGCCGTCGAGGGGCTCGGGGCTGGGGGGAGGCGTTGACCGGTCGTCCATGCCTGCAAGTATCCAGGGTCGTACGCACCCGAGGCTGACCCCGCCAGTAGTAGGACCACTGGACGTAGGCAGAGTGGTGACCTGGGTGGATGCCTCCATGGGTGGCACGGTGGATGCCATGACCACCGCACAGACCCCCACGACCACCACCGTCTCCGCCTACGCGGCACCGTCCGCCAAGGCCCCCCTGGAGCGCACCACCATCGAGCGCCGCCCGGTGGGTCCCTCCGACGTACTGATCGACATCAAGTACGCCGGAATCTGTCACTCGGACATCCACCAGGCGCGCGACGGCTGGGGCGAGGGCATCTTCCCGATGGTTCCCGGCCACGAGATCGCCGGCATCGTCACCGAGGTCGGCTCCGCCGTGACCGGGTTCACCGTCGGCGACCGCGTCGGCGTCGGCTGCATGGTGGACTCCTGCCGCGAGTGCGAGAACTGCAAGGCGGGCCTGGAGCAGTACTGCGTCAAGGGCAACATCGGCACGTACAACGCCCTCGACAAGAACGGCGAGCCCACCTACGGCGGCTACTCCACGCACGTCGTCGTCGACGAGGCCTTCACCCTGCGCATCCCCGACGGCCTCGCCCTGGACGTCGCCGCGCCGCTGCTCTGCGCGGGCATCACCACGTACTCGCCGCTGCACCGCTGGCAGGCGGGCCCCGGCAAGAAGGTCGCCGTCGTCGGCCTCGGCGGTCTCGGCCACATGGCCGTCAAGATCGCGCACGCCATGGGCGCCGAGGTGACCGTCCTCTCGCAGTCCCTGCGCAAGAAGGACGACGGCCTGAAGCTGGGCGCCGCGCACTACTACGCGACCAGCGACGACGCCACCTTCGAGCAGCTCGCGGGCTCCTTCGACCTGATCCTCTCGACCGTCTCCGCGCCGCTGCCCCTGGACAGGTACCTGGGCCTGCTGCGCTCGGAGGGCGCCTTCGTGAACGTCGGCGCCCCCGAGGAGCCGGTCTCCCTCAACCTGTTCTCCGTGATCGGCGGCGGCAAGACCCTCGCCGGCTCCATGATCGGCGGCATCCGCGAGACCCAGGAAATGCTGGACTTCTGCGCCGAGCACAACCTGGGCGCGGAGATCGAACTGATCGACGCCGACAAGATCAACGAGGCTTACGAGCGGGTCCTGGCCAGCGACGTGCGCTACCGCTTCGTGATCGACACGTCCACCATCTGACAGTCGTCCGACAGGGGCGACGGCCGGCGGGCGAGACCGCCGACCGCGCCGACACCCGAGCGGGCGGACCCGGACACCACCGGATCCGCCCGCTCGGCGTGTGCGTGGAAAACTCCGTGGGAACTCCGTGGGAACGCCGCGTCACGTCAGTCGCTGCCGTCGCCGGGCGGCAAAGCGGCAGCAATCACCACACCACAGGCTCCTACGGGGCGGCGCTCAGCGGCGGTTCTTCAGGCGGTCCGCCAGTTCGCGGCGTTCCCTTGCCGTGAAGCCGCCCCAAATGCCCTCCGGGATACGGTGATTCACCGCCCATTGGAAACACCGGGCCCGTACCTCGCACACTTCGCAGACATCTTTCGCGCGGCGCTCATCGGCCTCGGAGGTGTCGTTCGAGCCCACCGGGAAGAATATTTCGGGATCGGCTTCCACACACAATGCCTGGCGCTGCCAGTTCAAGTCCCGGCGAATCTGTCGCGGCAGTCCGGTAATTCGGGTCATGGGGAACCCCTCGGGTCGTGGCACGGGTGCTGCTCGGCCGCAGTCCGGGCCCTGGATGGTGGAATATCGCCGACCGGTCCGACTCCCTCCACCCTTGTGAGCGGCGGCCCGGGGGTCAATGCACCGAAAGTCCCGGCCGCCGGGACCTTCGTCACCCGACCTCACCCGATCTCACCGTTCCCCGGGGCACTTTGACAATTCACCGGGCGCCGAGCAGGCTGTTTTCGCGTGCGAATTCCGCCTTTTCCGGCGAGGTTTCGGCGTATCCCCTCCTCACTCGGATCGTCCGGCACGTACCGCCGGTGAAAGGGACGACGCACCCATGGCAGATATTACTTTCGACCGGGCGAGCTGTATTTACCCCGGAGCCGAACGCCCCTCGGTGGACGCACTCGACCTGCATGTCGAGGACGGTGAATTCCTCGTCCTCGTCGGCCCCTCCGGCTGCGGCAAGTCCACCACACTGCGCATGCTGGCCGGCCTGGAGGACGTCAGCAGCGGCACCATCAGCATCGGCGGACGCGACGTCACCCACCTGCCGCCCAAGGAGCGGGACATCTCCATGGTGTTCCAGAACTACGCGCTCTACCCGCATATGACGGTCTCTCAGAACATGGGCTTCGCCCTGCGGATCGCCAAGGTCCCCAAGGAGGAGATCGCCCGGCGGGTGGCGGAGGCGGCGAAGATCCTCGACCTCACCGAGTACTTGGAGCGCAAGCCCAAGGCGCTCTCCGGCGGCCAGCGCCAGCGCGTCGCCATGGGCCGGGCGATCGTCCGCGAGCCGCAGGTGTTCCTGATGGACGAGCCGCTCTCCAACCTCGACGCCAAGCTACGGGTGCAGACCCGCGCCGAGATCGCCCGCCTCCAGCGGAGGCTGGAGACCACCACGGTCTACGTCACGCACGACCAGGTCGAGGCCATGACGATGGGCGACCGGGTCGCCGTACTCAAGGACGGCCTGCTCCAGCAGGCAGCCTCGCCGCGCACCATGTACGACCGGCCCGCCAACAAGTTCGTGGCCGGCTTCATCGGCTCGCCCGCGATGAACCTCATCTCGCTGCCGCTGCACGAGGACGGCATCCGGTTCGGCGGCACCACCCTCAGGATCAGCCGGGCCGCCCGCGAGGCGGCGGGCGGCCCCACCGTCACGCTGGGCATCCGGCCCGAACACCTCGACTTCCATGCGAAGCACAGCGACAAGGGACTGCCGGTCACCTTCTTCACCGTGGAGGAGCTGGGCTCGGACGGGTACGCCTACGGCGACATCTCGCTCGACGACGGCACCGAAGTGCCCCTGACCGTCCGCACGTTCGGCCGCGAGGGCGCTCTGCGCGACCAGACGGTCCGGGTCGTCCCACGGCAGGACGAACTGCACCTGTTCTCGGACGTGACAGGTGAGAGGCTGTCCGACTGACCCGCCGGAAACGGGGTGGTGCCGGAACGCGTCCCCGTTCCGGCACCACCCCAGCTCCCTCTTGCCGCTCCTGCCCTCAGCCCGCCGGGGCCTCCGCCGCGAAGGCGACCGCCGCCGCACCCACCAGGCCCGCGTCGGTGCCCGTCTCGGCGGGTTCCACCCGTACACCACGGGTGAAGGAGAGCGTGGCGTAGCGCTCCAACTCCCTGCGTACCCGGTCGAAGAGCAGGTCACCGGCCCGCGCCACCCCGCCGCCGATCACCACCACCTCCAGCTCGACCAGCGCGGCGGTCCCGGCCACCGAGGCGGCCACCGCACGCGCCGCACGGTCGAACGCCGCCAGCGGCGCCGCCTCACCGTCGCGGGCGGCCTCGGCCACCGCCTGGGCGGTCGCGGGCGTACCGGCCGGCGGGCTCCAGCCGTGGGCGACCGCGTAGCGCACGATGCTCGGGCCGCTGGCCAGGCGCTCGACGCAGCCCCGCGCGCCGCAGGGGCACTCCTCGCCCTCCACGTCCACACTCATATGGCCGATGTGACCGGCGTTGCCGGACAGCCCGGTGTAGAGCTTGCCGTCGAGGACCAGCCCACCGCCGACGCCGGTGGAGACCACCATGCACAGGGCGTTGGTACGGCCCCGGGCCGCGCCGCACCAGAACTCGGCGGCAGCCACCGCGGGGCCGTCACCTATGAGGCGCACCGGCAGCCCTGCGACCGTGCCGCGCACCCGCTCGGCCAACGGAAAGCCGCGCCAGCCGGGGATGTTGACCGGGCTGACGGTCCCCTCCGCGGTGTTCACCGGGCCCGCGCAGCCGATGCCCACCCCCTTCACCCGGGACCAGGCCGGATGGGTCCGCAGCTCGTCGAGCACCCGGTGCACCTGCGCGATCAGCACCTCGGCGCCCTCGGTGGCGGGGGTCGGCAGCTGGACGCGGACCAGCAGCGCGCCGGAGGAGTCGACGAGGGCACCGGCGATCTTGGTGCCACCGATGTCGATGGCGGCGACGAGGGCGCGACCGCCGCTCTCCGATGCGGCACCGGCGGGGGTGGGACTGTGCTGGGGAAGCGGAAGGGGAAGAGTCATGGCGTGTCGCTCGCTCGTCTCGTGGGCGGGGAAGAGGGACGGGGAGGGGAGGGAGTCCGGGGAGGGGGAGGCGCTCAAGGTGGGGCTCGGGGCTCAACGCCCCCGCCTCACGACCGCTTTACGACGCCGTCCGCTGCTCGGGCACCGTCGCGTCGCCCTCCGCCGGCCGCGCCGAACTCTCGCGGGGCTCCAGCTGGGGCAACGGGTCCTGGAGGCAACGCGGTTCGGAACCGGCCAGCAGGCTCAGCACCTCGGTGGCCGCCCGGTGGCCGAACGCTCCCGGTTCGCGGGAGAGCGCGGTGATCCGGGGGTGGAAGGTACGGCAGATCGCGGAGTCCTCCCAGGACACCACGGACACGTCCTGCGGGATGCGCAGCCCGCGTTCCGAGGCGACGCCCGCCGCGGCCACGGCCATGACCTCGTTGTGGCAGATGAGGGCGGTGGGGCGCATCGGTCCCGAGAGGAGTCTGCGGGCCGCCCTGACACCCTGGTGGTCGCTGAAGTCGGTGGTCACGGAGACCGTGTGGTCCAGGCCCAGGCGCCGGGCGGTGGAGCGCAGGGCGGCGATCCGGCGGGCCGTGTGGGCGAGGCCCGGCGGGCCCGCCATGTGCGCGATGCGGCGGTGTCCGAGCTCGTACAGGTGCTGAATGATCAGTTCCATCGCGCCGGCGTCGTCCGCCCAGAGGTTGGAGAGGCGGGCGCGGCGGCCGTAGACGGTCATCGGGTGGGGGGCGTTGCCCGGGCGTGCGGTGCCGGGGGCCTCCATCGCGCCGACCACCACGGCGGGCATCCGGAGGGTCGCCAGCACCTCCGGGCGCGGGTCGCTGACCCGGGGGTCGACCACGATCACCCCGTCCACCCGGCCCTCGGCCCACCAGCGCCGGTAGAGGTCGCACTCGGCCTCGATGTCGTCGACCATCTGGAAGACGAGGGCGTGGTCGTGCGGGGCCAGTCCGGCCTGGATGCCGGAGACCACCTGGAGGAAGAAGGCCTCGACGCCGAGGCTGCCCGCCGGGCGGGCCAGCACCATGCCGATCGCCCGGGAGCGTTCGTCCGCCGGTGCCGGGCCGCCGCCCGGTCCGGTGCGCCGGCCGAGCCGTTCCGCGACGGCGATCACCCGGCGCCGGGTCGCGTCCGAGACGCCGGGCCGGTTGTTCAGGGCGAAGGACACCGCGCTCGTGGACACCCCCGCCTCGCGGGCGACCTCCTTGAGGGTCGGGACGCGGGGCGGCCGCTGTTCCCCGGTGTCCCACGCGGGACGACGGCTGTTCGCTATGTGTGAGGGCTCCATTGCCCCGGGCGCACCCATGTCCGCAGAAATCCCTTCGGGTAGCTCCTACGCGCCACAGTAACGCCTCACATATTCCTCTCCCTAAGCTGGTCCGCCAGGGCCCGGGCGCCCCCACTTTAGAGAATTTAGTCCTTTTTAGTTGCTCTGACCTGCGGCTTTATGATTTTTAGTTGTTTAACCAGCGTTGACGTAAAGGGAATTGAACTACAGGCTGCTGCCGAGCTCTTCGCACCAGGCAAGAACCCAGGCAAGGAGTAAGTTCCCATGTCCATTCGTCGCAGCGTCGCGATCCGGACAGCTGTTGGTCTCGGCACCGTCCTCTGTCTTTCCGTTGTCACCGCCTGCGGTGGCGGGGGGTCGGGCCAGGGCTCGTCCACCGACGGCAAGGTCGAGGGCAGTATCAAGTTCCAGACCTGGAATCTCCGGGCGAACTTCAAGGACTACTTCGAAGGGGCCATCAAGGACTTCGAGAAGCAGCACCCGGGGACCAGCGTCAAGTGGGTGGACCAGCCCGCCGACGGATACCCCGACAAGCTGAGCGCCGACGCCTCGGCCGGCTCGCTGCCCGACGTCGTGAACCTCTCGCCGGACCTCGCCTACCCGCTGGCCAAGGCGGGGCTGCTGCTGAACCTGGACAAGGACAAGGTCGCCTCGAAGTTCAAGTCCGAGTACCTGGAAGGTGCTTGGAAGGGTTTCGAGATGCCCGGCATGGACGGCACGTACTCCTTCCCCTGGTATCTCAACAGCGGGCCGCTCTTCTACAACAAGAAGATGTTCAAGGACGGCGGAGCGGACCCGCAGAAGCCGCCGAAGACATTCGACGAACTCTTTTCCACCGCCGAGCAGTTGGCGAAGCAGGGCAAGGCCACTCTCGGACAGCCGCCGACCATCGAGGACTTCGGGCGTTACGGCGTCGAACCGATGGACAAGGACGGAAAGAAGTTCACGCTCAACAGTGCCGAGGGCGTCGAACTCCTCACCAAGTACAAGAAGTTGTACGACGACGGCGGTCTGCACAAGCAGACGCTGACGCTGAAGGACGACTCCACGGGCACGAAGTTCCTCCAGCAGGAAATAGCGATGAACCCGGGCAGCGCACACGACCTGGACAACTTCAAGAAGAGCGCCCCGTCGCTGTACGACAACCTCGGCGTCACCGACGTCCCCACCAACACCGGCAAGCAGAACATGTACCTCCAGGGTCTGTCGGTGAACTCGCAGAGCGAGAACGCGGCCACCGCCGTCGCCTTCGCCCACTTCCTCACCGACCAGCGCAACCAGGAGGCCTTCGCCCACAAGGTCGCGGTCTTCCCCTCCACCAAGGGCTCGCTGGACAAGGAGTACTGGACCAAGGACGACGGCACCGCGGAGGGCAGGATCCGGGTGGCCTCGGCGAAGATGCTCCCCGAGGCGGTGAACTACACGCCGGTGCTGTTCAGCGACGAGATGAAGACGATCCTGCGCAACGAGATCGCCAAGTGCTTCCAGGGCAAGGCGTCCCCGAAGGCCTCTCTCGACAGTGCCGTGGAGCAGATGAACAAGCTCCTCGAACAGAACTGACGGGACGGTAGCCCCCGTGAGCACCTCCTCCGAAACGGCCCCGGCGGCCCGCGCGCACCCGGCGGCTCCCACCGCGCCGTCCGCCGGTTCCGGGTCCAAGGGCGGCTCGTCCGCCCGCCGCCGCGCCTTTGGGCCCGGCGGCGGGCGGGGCTCCCGCCGCACCCACCGGGCGCTCAGCCCCTGGCTGCTGCTGGCCCCTGGCCTGCTGATCACCCTGGCGTTCAACCTCTACCCGTTCCTCGCGACGGTCTGGAAGTCCTTCACCGACGCCCGTACCCTCACCGAGGGCAAGTTCGTCGGCTTCGACAACTTCCAGGCGCTCTTCCACGACGAACAGTTCTGGGTGGCGCTGCGCAACAGTGCGCTGTACGTCGTGGTGGTCGTCCCGCTGCTGGTCTTCCTGCCCCTGCTGCTCGCCCTGCTGGTGCAGAAGCACGTGCCGGGCATCGCCTTCTTCCGCTCCGCCTTCTACACCCCCGTGGTGGCCTCCGTCGTGGTCGTCGCCCTGATGTGGGTGTGGATGCTGGACGACCGGGGCTTCATCAACGGGGTCCTGCAGATGCTGGGCGTCGACCCGGTGCCGTTCCTCTCCAACCAGTGGCTGCTGCTGCTGAGTTCGATGCTGCTGACGGTCTGGAAGGGCCTCGGCTACTACATGATCATTTACTTGGCCGCGCTGACCAACGTGCCGCGCGAGCTGCACGAGGCCGCCGAGGTGGACGGGGCCGGTCCGATCCGCCGCTTCTTCTCCATCACGGTGCCCGCGGTCCGCCCGACCATGGTGCTGGTGGGCGCGCTGTCCTCGGTGTCCGCCTTCAAGGTCTTCTCCGAGGTCTTCATGATCGCCGGTCCGACCGGTGGCCCCGGCGGGCAGGACACCACGCTGGTGATGCTGATCCAGCGGGTCGGCACCGGGCTCCAGGGACGTACCGGATACGCGTCGGCGATCTCGATCACGCTGTTCGTCCTGACGCTGATCCTGATGCTCTTCGTGCTGCGGGCCGACCGGAAGGACAAGGACTGATGACCACCACGACCCCCTCCCCGGCAGTCCCGGCCGCCCCCGCCGCGTCCAGGAAGGCCCCGCCGCACAAGCCCCGCCGGCGCACCGC
Organism: Streptomyces sp. NPDC051561; assembly: GCF_044454195.1. Taxonomy (NCBI): domain Bacteria; kingdom Bacillati; phylum Actinomycetota; class Actinomycetes; order Kitasatosporales; family Streptomycetaceae; genus Streptomyces; species Streptomyces sp. NPDC051561. The sequence goes on from NZ_JBITDM010000001.1 coordinate 863,641, forward strand.
CACCTGGCGGCTGGTGATGCGCTATCTGGCGCTGACCGTGGTCCTGCTGATCATGATCGGCCCGTTCCTGTGGCAGCTGTCCACCTCGCTCAAGGGCGCAGGCGAGGACATCTTCACCTCGCCGCCCCAACTGCTGCCCCAGCACCCCACCCTGGACAACTACAAGGGCGTCGCGGACATCATCCCGGTCTGGGACTACATCCTGAACTCCCTGAAGGTGGCCGTCACCAACGTCCTGACGAACGTCGCCGGCGCGGCCATGGCCGGCTACGCACTGGCCCGCCTGCGCTTCAAGGGGCGCGCGGTGGCCTCGCTGGTGTTCGTCGCGGCGCTGCTGGTCCCGATGGAGGCGATCATGATCGCCCAGTTCGCGACCATGCGCAGCCTCGACCTGAACGACACCCTCGTCTCGGTGGTGCTGCCCGGCTGCATCGGTGCGATGAACGTGCTGCTGATGCGCAACGCCTTCAGCGCGATCCCGTACGAGATCGAGGAAGCGGCCATCGTCGACGGCGCCAACGTCTGGCAGCGGTTCACCAAGGTGGCGCTGCCCGCGGTCAAGGGCACCCTCGCGGTCGTCGCGATCTTCGCCTTCATGGGCGCCTGGGACGACTTCCTGTGGCCGCTCATCGTGCTCTCGGACTCCGAGAACTTCACGCTCACCGTCGGACTCAACTTCCTGCACGGCACCTTCGCCAACAACCAGCGGGTGGTCGCGGCCGGCACCATCATCGCCGTCGCCCCGCTGATCGTGATGTTCGCCTGTCTGCAGCGCTTCTTCTTCAAGGGCGTCGGCGAGGGCGCGGTCAAGGGCTGACCCCCCGGGCCCGGTCCCCGGCCCCTGTGTTCGGGCCCGGCCCGGCCCACGACCCGCCTCGCCCGCCTCCGCCCCGTACCACCTCTGGAGCCTCTCCATGGCCGCCCCTCCCTCCCCCCGCACCCCCCGCCGGCCCCGCTTCGGCGTCAACTACACCCCCAGCCAGGGCTGGTTCCACCACTGGCTGGACTACGACCCGAGCGCGGTGCGTGCCGACCTGGAGTCGATCGCCGCGCTCGGCCTGGACCACGTACGGGTCTTCCCGCTCTGGCCGTACTTCCAGCCCAACCGCTCCCTGATCCGGCCCAAGGCCGTGGAGCAACTGCTCGACATGGCCGACGCGGCGGCCGCACTCGGTCTCGACGTCAACGTCGACGGCCTCCAGGGCCACCTGTCCAGCTTCGACTTCCTCCCCGCCTGGACCCGCACCTGGCACCGCCGCAACCTCTTCACCGACCCGGACGTCGTCTCCGGCCAGGCCGAGTACCTCAAGACGCTCGCCCAGGCCCTGTCCGACCGGCCCAACTTCATCGGCATGACCCTCGGCAACGAGGTCAACCAGTTCTCCGCCGACCCGCACCCCGACCCCGACCGGGCCACCCCCGAGCAGATCGACGCCTGGCTGACCACGATGCTCGCCGCCTGCGAGGAGGGCGCCCCCGGCCGCGCACATCTGCACGCCGAGTACGACGCCACCTGGTACCAGGACGACATGCCGTTCACCCCCGACCACGCCGCCCGGCACGGCGCGATGACGGCGGTGCACTCCTGGGTCTTCAACGGCACCGCCCAGCTGCACGGCCGGGCCTCGGTGCCCAGCGAGCACCACGCCGCCTACCTGGTCGAACTGTCGAAGGCGTGGGCCCGCGACCCGCACCGCCCGGTCTGGCTCCAGGAGGTGGGCGCACCCGCCCCGCTGGTACCGCCCCAACACGCCGCCGAGTTCACCGAGGCGACCGTGCGCAACGCGCTGGACTGCCCGGACCTGTGGGGCGTCACCTGGTGGTGCTCGCACGACGTGTCGCGCACGCTGGCCGACTTCCCCGAGCTGGAGTACGGCCTCGGACTGCTCACCAACGACCGCAGGCCCAAGGACACCGCGCGGGTACTGGAGCGGTACGCCCGCGAACACGCCGACGGCACCCGTACCTACGCGCCCGCCCCCCGTACCACCGCACTCGTGGTGGACGCCGGCGACAGCCTGACCACCCCGGCCCGGTCGGTGTGCGCCCCGGGCGGCGCCTTCTACGAGGCGTTCTTCCGGCTCACCGCGGAGGGTGCCCGCCCCACCGCCGTACTCGCCTCGCGGGCCACCGACACCGAACACCTCGCGGCGCGCGGCATCACCGAGGTGGTCACCGTGGAGCAGGTCGCCTGACACTCCCCACACGCCCCACCCCTCACCCTCGTACCAACTGTTTCGCCTCTCCCGTCACACTCACCAGCATTGCCCCCTCTCGGCACAGCAGCATCACCGCAAGAAGGAGACCTCCCCCATGCATGACGACCGCGGACTCGTCGAAGGCCGGCTCAAGCGCGTCCTGGACGAGCGCATCCGCCCGGCCGTATATCCCGTCTCGGTACCCCTGGAGGTCGCCGTGTGGGACGCCCCCGGCGAGCCGGTGCCCGTCGCCGAGGGCCTGGCCGCCGCGCCGAAGCCGGTCGCGGTCGGCGACATGTGGGGCAAGCCGTGGGGCACCAGCTGGTTCACGGTGACCGGGACCGTGCCCGAGGAGTGGGCGGGCCGGCACGTCGAGGCGATCCTCGACCTCGGGTTCGACGAGAACATGCCGGGCTTCCAGTGCGAGGGCCTGGTCTACCGCCCCGACGGCACCCCGGTGAAGGGCCTCAACCCGCGCAACCAGTGGGTGCGCGTCGGTGCCCCCGCCGAGGGCGGCGAAAGGGTCGAGCTGCGCATCGAGGGCGCCTCCAACCCCGTACTCCTCGACTACCACCCCTTCCTGCCCACCCAGCTCGGCGACATCGAGACCTCGCACTCCAACCCGCTCTACAAGATCGAGCGGATGGACCTCGCCGTCTTCGACGAGACGGTCTGGCAGCTGGTGATCGACCTGGAGGTACTGGGCGAGCTGATGGCGGAACTGCCCGTCGAGTCCGCCCGCCGCTACGACATCCTGCGCGCGGTCGACCGGGCGCTGGACGCGGTCAACCTCCAGGACGTCAACGGCACTGCGGCCGCCGCCCGTTCGTGCCTGGAGGACGTGCTGTCCACGCCCGCCGAGCCCTCCGCCCACCGGATCACCGCGGTCGGCCACGCCCACATCGACTCCGCGTGGCTGTGGCCGCTGCGCGAGACGGTCCGCAAGGTCGCGCGTACGACGTCCAACATGACGGCGCTCCTGGAGGACGAGCCGGACTTCGTCTTCGCGATGTCGCAGGCCCAGCAGTGGGCGTGGATCAAGGAGCACCGGCCCGAGGTGTGGGCGAAGGTCGTCGCGGCGGTCGAGGACGGCCGGTTCGTGCCGACCGGCGGCATGTGGGTGGAGGCCGACACCAACATGCCGGGCTCCGAGGCGATGGCCAGGCAGTTCGTGCACGGCAAGCGGTTCTTCCTCGACGAGTTCGGGGTCGAGAACGACGAGGCCTGGCTGCCGGACACCTTCGGCTTCGCGGCCGGGCTGCCGCAGATCATCAAGGCGTCCGGCGCCAAGTGGCTGCTCACCCAGAAGATCTCCTGGTCCCAGGTGAACAAGTTCCCGCACCACACCTTCCAGTGGGAGGGCATCGACGGCACCCGGATCTTCACCCACTTCCCGCCCGTCGACACCTACAACTGCTCGATGAAGGGCAGCGAGATCGCCCACGCGGCGAAGAACTTCAAGGACAAGGGCGTCGCCTCGGTCTCCCTCGCCCCGACCGGCTGGGGCGACGGCGGTGGCGGCACCACCCGCGAAATGATCGCCAAGGCGGCCAGGCTGAAGGACCTGGAGGGCTCCGCGAAGGTCGAGTGGGGCACCCCCGCCGAGTTCTTCGAGAAGGCGCAGGCCGAGTACCCGAAGCCGCCCGTGTGGGTGGGCGAGCTGTACCTGGAACTGCACCGGGCGACCCTGACCAGCCAGGCCGGCACCAAGCAGGGCAACCGCAGGAGCGAGCACCTGCTCCGCGAGGCAGAACTCTGGGCGGCCACCGCCGCCGTACGCGCTCGGTTCCCGTACCCCTACGAGGACCTGGACCGTATCTGGAAGACGGTCCTGCTCCACCAGTTCCACGACATCCTGCCCGGCTCCTCCATCGCCTGGGTACACCGCGAGGCGGAGGCCACCTACCGCAAGGTCGCCGACGAGCTCAACGCGATCATCGAAGCGGCCCAGACGGCGCTGGCCGGCGAGGGCAGCACCCCCCTCGTCTTCAACTCCGCCCCGCACACCCGCGACGGCGTCACCGCGGGCGGCGCCTCGACTCCCGTACGCGGCGACAGCGCACGCCTGACCCGCTCCGACGACGGAAACCTCGTCCTCGACAACGGGCTGCTGCGCGTCGTCGTCGACCCGCGCGGACTGATCGTCTCGGCGTACGACCTCGTCGCCGGACGCGAGGCACTCACCCCCGGCTCCCCGGCCAACCTCCTCCAGATCCACCCCGACTTCCCCAACATGTGGGACGCCTGGGACGTCGACGCCTTCTACCGCAACACCGTCACCGACCTCACCGACGCGGACGAGGTGGCCGCGGCCCCCCAGCCGTCCGGCGACGGCGCCGCGGCGGTACGCGTCGTGCGCTCCTTCGGCGACTCGAAGGCCACCCAGCTCCTCACCCTGCGCCCCGGCTCGCGCCGCCTCGACATCGACACCGAGGTGGACTGGCACGAGACGGAGAAGTTCCTGAAGCTCTCCTTCCCGCTCGATGTGCACGCCGAGCGGTACGCGTCGGAGACCCAGTTCGGCCACTTCTACCGCGCCACCCACACCAACACCTCTTGGGAGGCCGCCAAGTTCGAGGCCTGCAACCACCGCTTCGTCCACCTGGAGGAGCCGGGCTGGGGCGTCGCGCTGGTCACCGACTCGACGTACGGCCACGACGTGACCCGCGCCGTGCGCGACGGCGGGGACGGCACGAACGCGGACGGCGGTACGACGACCACGCTGCGCGCCTCGCTGCTGCGCGCGCCGCGCTTCCCCGACCCGGAGACCGACCAGGGCGTGCACCGCTTCCGGCACTCGCTGGTCCCGGGCGCCACCATCGGCGACGCGGTCCGCGAGGGCTACCGGGTGAACCTGCCCGAGCGCGTACTGGCCGGTGCCGGCGAGGTCGCCCCGCTGGTCACCGTCGAGCACGACGCGGTCGTGGTGACCGCACTCAAGCTGGCCGACGACGGCAGCGGCGACGTCGTGGTCCGCTTCCACGAGGCCCACGGCGGCCGCGCCAGGACGGTCCTCACCCCGGGCTTCCCGGCGGCCGACGTGGTCGCCACCGATCTGCTGGAACGCCCGTTGGAGGGCGCACGCCCCGAGCCGGTGGCCGAGGGCGGACTGACCGTGGAACTCCGCCCGTTCGAACTGCGGACGCTGCGGTTCCGGCTGAGCTGAACACAGGCTCCGAAAGCGCTGCGGGGCCGTCGCCGACGTGAGGAAACGTCAGCGGCGGCCCCGCACGCAGTTCGCCTAAGAGCCTGTGTCTAAAGGAAAAGTGCCCCTCAGCCGAAGATGTCCAGGAGATCCGTCCAGGAGCCGTCGTCGGCCGCCTGGCGGGGCCGCACCGGGCGCGGATCCGGCCAGGTCTCGGCCGCGGCCCTCGCGCGGACGATGTCCGGCCCGCCGCACGCCTCGACCGCGAACGCACCGAAGACCTTCGCGAACGCGGCCGGGTCGCGGAACTCCACGCCGTACGCCCGGCCGTCCCGCAGCGGCACCCACACCACCCGGTCGCACCGCGGCCAGTCCACCGCCAAGCGGTCGTCCGCGGTCGACCGTCCCTCCAGCCACAGCCGCGCCACATGCAGCAGGTTCACCTTCTCCATCGCCAACCGTTTGCGCCGCACCCGCAGTTCACGCGCCGTCAGCTCGACCCGCTGGTCCTTCCTCGGGTACCAGGAGACGCCGATCCCGAACGGCACCCACAACAGGACCCCGATCATCGGCCAGACCAGCGCATCGCCCCACGACCGCAACAGCCCGCCGTCCAGCAGATACAGGACCCCGAAGACCACGACCCACTTCGCCGTCATCCGCCAGAACCCGCTGCCCTGCCGGTACAGCACCCGCCGCTTCCCCGTCGTCACCATGCCGGACACGCTATCCACCGCCCCGCGGCACTCCGTGGGCACCCTCGACCCCCGAAATCCACAGGCTCTCACCGCCACCGGCCCGCCCACCGGTCGCGTAGCATCGTTGTCATGTCTGCTTCTTCGTGCGGGGCCTGCGCCGCAGTGACGAGGACGTTCCGCTAGCGGCGGTACGTCTCTCCTCATTTCCGCAGAACGTGTCGTCGCTTCGTGGTCGAACCGAAGCGGCACGTCGGTGCTGCTCGGAACTTCTTCTGAGCAACGGAGCACTTGGTGATTTCAGGCATTCCTTCAACGTGCCGGGACACATCGTCCCCGGTGCGCGCACGGCTGGTGCTGTGCTGCATGGCCATGCTGCAGTTCTTCATCGCGGTCGACGTGACGGTGGTCAACGTCGCCCTGCCCTCGATCGGCGCCCACTTCGGCGTCGACGGTCATGCGCTGACCTGGGTGGTGGTCGGCTACACGATCACCGGTGGCGGGCTGCTGATGCTCGGCGGCCGGCTGGGCGACCTGCTCGGCAGGCGCCGCGTCCTTCTTCTCGGTACCACTGTCTTCGGTGCGGCGTCGCTGCTGGCGGGCCTCGCACCCTCCTTCGCCGTGCTGGTAGCCGCCCGACTGCTGCAGGGAGTCGGTGAGGCGCTCGCGCTGCCTGCCGCGATGTCGGTGATCGTGCTCCTGTTCCCCGAAGGGCCGCGCCGGTCACGGGCGTTGAGCGTGTGGGCGGCCGTCGCGAGCTGCGGCCTCGTCCTCGGGTTCGTGGTCTCCGGGTTCCTCACCGAACTGCTCGGCTGGCGGTGGATCTTCCTGGTGACCGTCCCGTTCATCCTCGCCGTACTCATGGCAGCGGCCGTCCTCGTGCCGGGCGAACGCCCTTCCGGGGGCGCGCCGTTGGACCTCCCCGGATCGCTCCTGCTGGTTTCGGCCCCGCTGCTCCTCACCTTCGGAGTCGTGGAAGCGGGCGAGGGCGGCGCAGGAGGCGGCAGGCCGCCATGGCTTGCGCCGGTGGCTCTGGTGGGTGCGGCAGTGGCCGGGGCCCTGTTCATCGGCGTCGAGCGGCGCTCACCCAACCCGCTCGTGCCGCTGCGATTGTTCCGCAACCGTCCCCGCGTCCTGGCCAACCTCGCCACCGCGTTGCTGAGCGCGGCACTGTCCACCTCGTTCGTACTCTTCACCTACTACTTGCAGGACCGGCTGGGCGCCGGGCCGCTCCGGGCCGGAGTGACCATGCTTCCCCTGGCGGTGACCCTGATCGCTGCCTCGGTGCTGGTCCCTCGCGTACTCGAACGGCGGGGCGCCCGCACCTGCGTCCTGGCCGGGGTCTGCTGCACCGCTCTGGCGATGGCCGCCATCGCCCTGGTCGCGCACTCCGGGGCCACCGGTCCTGCGATGATTCCGGCCATGGTGCTCATCGCCGCCGGGATGTGCCTGGGAATCGTCGGGCTGCAGTACGTCGCGGTGAGCGGCGTGACCGAAGAGGACGCCGGCATCGTCTCCGGCGTCCAGCGGGCCGCTGACCAACTGGGCGGCTCCACCGGGATCACCCTGTACGTCGGCCTCGGCTTCGCGCCCACCCTGCACGGCACCGACCCCTTCCTCGCCAGTACCTTCCTGGCCCTCGCCGGACTGGTCGTCGCCGGATTCGTCACCTGGCGGATCTCCGTACCCACGGAGGTGACGGCGGAGCCGGTCAGCTGACCTCACCGGTCGGCTGCGCCTGCTGATAGAGCGTCACCAGCACGCCGTGCACGGGCTGGTCCTCCGTTCCCTCCTCGGCCTCGTCGACCAGTCGGGTGAGGGCCTCGCCGAGCTCTCTTGCCTTTGCGGGGCTGAGGCGCAGGTGGCGCAGTGTCAGGTGGGGTTCGGTGGGGGAGCGGTCCAGCTCCTGGGCGACCGCGGCGAGCATCGCCGCGGTGCCCGCCGCCCGGGGTTCGGCGACGACCATGTGGCGGGCCGTGCGTTGGTAGTACTGCTCGGTGCCGCCCCGTACCTGGCGGGTCTCGGCGATGTGGACCAGCCCGGCTTCGCGCAACACCTTGAGGTGGTGGGCCGCGTTGCCCTTCTTCGCTTCGAGTCGCGCCGCGAGTTGGCTGAGGGTGGCGGGCCGCTGGCCCAGCGCGAACAGCAGCCGCTGGCGCAACGGATGGGCGAGCGCCGCGAACTGCTCGGGTGCGCCGATCTCCAGGACGTCCTCAGGAGGCGGCAGGTGGGGAGGCTGATCAGGCATAACGAAAGTGTCTAAAACAATTGACGCTTTCGCAAGGGCGGTGCTCTACTCCCTGCCATGACCACTGTGACGAAGCTTCTGCCTGCCGCCGCCATCGATGAAACCGTACGACTGCTGACCGGGCACTACGTCTTCCCCGAGGTGGCCGATCAGCTCGCCGGCCTGCTGCGAGGGCGTCTCGCCCAGGGCGCCTACGACGTCGACGACGCCTCGGAACTCGCCCGTCTGGTCACCGCGGACCTGCAGTCCGTCAACGGAGACCGGCACCTGAGACTGAAACACCACGCCGACCCGGTGTCCCCGGAGCAGGGGGCGGCCACCCTGGACTCCATGCGCCGGGACTTCGACAGCTCGCTGGGCGGTGCGCCCCGGGTGCAGCTGCTCGACGGAGGTGTCGCCGTGGTGGAGCTGGCGCCGATGCTGTTTCCGCTGGACTGGGCCGCCGCACCGCTGGGCGCCGCGCTCACCCTGGCCTCCCGCGCCGAGGCGCTGATCGTGGACCTTCGCTCCAACCGGGGCGGCGACCCGGACACGGTCGCCTTCGTCTGCGGCTACCTGCTCGATGAGCGCACCCACCTCAACTCCATGTACTGGCGCGACGGCGAACGCAGCGAACAGTCCTGGAGCCTGCCGCACGTCCCCGGCGAGCGCTTCGGCGGCAGCAAGCCGTTGTACGTGCTGTCCAGCGCCAGCAGCTTCTCCGCCGCCGAGGAACTGGCGTACGACCTCCAGCAGCTCGGCCGCGCCGTCGTCGTCGGCGAACCCACCCGCGGCGGCGCACACCCGTGCAAGGGCTGGACCGTGCACCCCCACCTGGAAGCCACCATCCCCGGGGGCCGCGCCATCAACCCCGTCTCCGGTACGAACTGGGAGGGCATCGGCGTCCAACCGGACATCCCGTGCGCTGCTGCCGACGCCCTCGACCGCGCCCACGCGCTGGCCCTCGCCCGGCTGGCAGGCTGACCCCGGCCCGGGGGCCGACCCCGACCGGCAGGCTGACACGGAGACCCCGACGCTGGCCGGAATCGTCATATCCGTGTCCTTGCCGCCATCGGCGGAGATGGCCACGATGAAGGGGTGAGCAACCGACGCATCGTCTTCGCCGTCTTTCCCGACTTCCAGATCCTCGATCTGACCGGACCCCACGAGGTATTCACCCAGGCGGCACGGCTCACCGGAGGCATCGTCCTCGGCACCGTGGCCGCCGCGCCGGGCCCCGTGCCTTCGAGCGGCGGTCTCGCCGTCTCCCCGACCCTGACGACCGATGAGGACGCAGGGCCCGTGGACACGCTGATCGCCGTGGGCGGCCCGGGGGTCCACCGGGCCTGCGAGGACGGACGCTTCGTCGACTGGTTCGCCCGCACCGCCCACCGTGCCCGCCGAACCGCCTCCGTGTGCAGCGGCGCCTTCCTGCTGGGTGCCGCCGGGCTTCTCGACGGACGGCGCGCGGTCACCCACTGGGCGCGCTGCGACCAGCTGGCCGAGCAGTATCCGCAGGTCACGGTCGAGCCCGACCCGATCTTCGTCAGGGACGACGAGGTATGGACCTCGGCGGGTGTCACCGCGGGCATGGACCTCGCGCTCGCCATGACCGAGGACGACCACGGGCCCGAAATCGCCCGCGCCATCGCCCGTCAGATGGTGATGTTCGTGCAACGCCCGGGAGGCCAGGCGCAGTTCAGCGCCCAGCTGACTGCCCAGCGCCCGGGGCGGGCGCCGTTGCGCGACGTCCTCGCCTGGATCGCGGACCACCTGGACCGTGATCTCGGCGTGGCCGCGCTCGCGGCGCGCGCCGCGATGAGCGAACGGAACTTCACCCGCGTCTTCCGTGCGGAGACCGGCCGCACTCCCGCCGCGTACGTCGAGAGCGCCCGCATCGAGGCCGCCAGGCGGCTCCTGGAGACCACCCCCGCCACCTTGGAATCGGTGGCACACGCCTGCGGCTTCGGAACCGTGGAGACCCTGCACCGCAGCTTCAGGCGGACGCTCCGGGTCACCCCCGGCGAGTACCGCAGGCACTTCTCCGCGCACACCACCGTCGCCTGACACCGGCGTCATCCCGAACCGCCGCCTGACACCGGCGTCACCCCGAAAGGCACGCTCCATGCGTATCGTCATCCCGCTCTTCGACGGATTTACCGCGCTCGACGTCGCCGGCCCGTACGAGATTCTTCGCATGCTGCCGGAGTCCGACGTCGTCTTCGCCGCTGCCGCTCCAGGCGCCCACGCGGACGGCGAGGGCCTGCTCCACCTCGTCGCGACGGCCTCCTTCTCCGAGGTCACGGAAGCCGACCTCCTGCTGGTGCCCGGTGGTCCGGGCGCACGCGCCGGACTCACCGACGAGGCGCTGCTCGACTGGATCCGTCGGCTCCACGCCACCACCGCGTGGACCACGTCGGTGTGCACCGGCTCGTTGCTGCTCGGCGCGGCCGGCCTGCTCAACGGCCTGGAGGCCACCACTCACTGGGGGGCCATCGACACCCTGGAGTCGTACGGCGCCACCTACACGGCGCGTCGCGTGGTGGAACAGCCGGGCGGCATCGTCACCGCCGCCGGGGTCTCCTCGGGCATCGACATGGCCCTACGACTGGCGGAACTGATCGCCGGGCGGGTCGCCGCCGAGGCGTACCAGCTCGCCATCGAGTACGACCCCCAGCCGCCCTTCGACTCCGGCTCGTACGCCAAGGCCTCCCCGGAAGCGAAGCAGTACCTGGCGGACCGCCCGCGCCGCACGGCCCGCTCCGCGCTCGCGGCTCCCGCGGCACCGGGAGGAACTGACTAGTACCGGCGCCGCGACGAGCCACCCCCAAAAGCTGTGTGGAGGACCGGGCAAGGTTCGGACACCGGCCCTCAATGGGACACCGGCTCTCAGAAGGAGGCGAACACGTCCTCCGGGTCGACGCCCGGCACCAGCCGGTCGAAGTCGGCGATGTACGTCTCGTTGGCCAGCGGAATCGACGCCAGATAGCCCTCGGGCAGCGCGAACGCGTCGACCAGCGTCCGCATGTGCGGCGCCAGCTCGGCGATCAGCGCGTCCACGGTCTCCGGCAGCGCCCGCACCTGGGCGGCCGACATGTGGTCCTCGGCGAGCAGATCACCGGTGTGCGGGGTGACGCGCTGGAGCAGGAAGAGCCGGCACAGCTTCTCCAGGAGGCTGCGGGCCCCGGGCTCGGTGGCCTGTTCGACCGCCGCCAGGAAGGCGTCGGCGGCCTCGACGTGGGCGTGCGCGCCCACGACCTGGAGCGCGGGCGACGACGCGGCGTTCCAGCGGTCGAGAGGGTTGCCCCTGGGGCCACCGCGCAGCGCCTTGCGGGCGCGGGCCTGCCACTGGATCTCGGTCCTGGCGAGCAGGTCGCGCAGGAAGCCCAGGTCCGACAACTGCCCCACGTTCAGGGTCTCTTCGGGCCTCTCTCGCGGAGCCGGGCGGCTCTCGAAGAGCAGCTCGGAGGCGGCCTTGAGCCAGATGACGAGGTTGTCGCCCTCGGCGGTGACCGCGCCCTCCAGATTGAGCGGGAACTCGGAGAGCCCGTTGACGGCGAACAGGCCCTGGGCGCCGCAGCGCTCGCGGCACTCGACGGTGATCCGCCGGGCCTGCCAGGTGACCCAGCCCTTGGTGACCGCGACCTGCCGCTCGGCAGCCGCACGGTCCTCCTCGTGGCAGTCGGTCCAGCGGGCGAGGGTGGAGCGGTGCAGGAACGTCATGGCGTACGCGTCCGCCAGACCGGAGACCAGCGGCGCGTGGTGGCTGCGGTGCGCGGTCAGCGGCACCCGCTCGTTCGCCTTGGGGCCGCCGATGAAGCGGTGGTGGGCGTAGCGGACCGCGAGGGCGAGCGCCGCGCGGGTGACACCCGTACCGGCCGCGCTCATGCACATCTTGCCCGCGGTGACCCGGCCTATGGAGTGCAGGAACCGCTTGCGCTGACTGCCGAAGCTGCTGCGTACGGCGCCCAGTTCGTCCTCCAGACGCCGCTGTTTGGTCTCCAGCAGGGCCTCGCGCGGCAGCCGCACCCGGTCGAAGGAGGTGAGGCAGTGGTCCACGGGGCTGCCGGTGCGCTCGGGAAGCCGGCGGACCGTGACGCCCGGCAGCAACCCGGAGACGTCGCTGAGCGGGGTGAGGAAGAGGAAGATCCCCTGGTCCGTGCCGTCCACCAGGAGGCGGGCAGCCACGACGGCGCTCTTGGGGCCGCCCAGGGTGCTGGTGTTCGGCATGAACTTCTGCGCGCCGGGGTTCGGGGTGTTGAGGACGAACCCCCCGTTCTCCCGGTCGAGTTCGGCCGTCGTGCCGAGGCTGACGGCGTCGTTGCCGTGCGCCAGCTCGGTGCACAGGAACGTGCCGGTGCGCAGCAGTGAGGTGAACTCCGTGAGATCGCGTTCGCCGTCGGGGTCGTGGTCGATCAGGCTGCCGAGGAAGAGGTTGTAGTGGATCCCCGCCAGCGTGCCGAGCGCGCCGTCCACCACCCCGGTCCACTCGTGCATGCTCGCCAGCAGCCGTGGATCGCGGGCCAGTTCGGTGGCGTCGTCGACAACGGAGTTCACCACGCGCAGCCGGTCGTAGGAGAGCCGCACGCGTTCCGCCGGGGCGAGCCCGGGGCGGTGGGTGAACTCCTCGGAGGCTATGAGCCTGCTCCAGGTGCCGTGGACGCGTTCGCGGTCGTCGCCGTCGAAGAGCAGGGAGGTCAGGTCGGCGACGGTCGGGTCGGTGCACGGCGCATCGGTGCACGGCGAATCGGTGGAAGGCGCATCGGTGGAAGGCACTGCCGTGGTCAGGGGCTTCGGAAGGTGGAGGGACCCCGTGGGGCGAGGGGCTTCCTTTTGAAACGTCAGCAAGGTCATGGCCTCTCCGCAAGGTTGCTGATCACTGGGAAGCAGTCGCCCATAAGATACTTACCGACCGGTTTTATTTACAAGGTCGATTGGCGACGCACTCTCTGCGGTGATCGATCATATAGGCGGCCTGTGGGGCTGGATCGACCAATTTGCCCATTTTGGCAGGCCTGTTGTGTCCCGTCGGACCCCGGAACAAAAAACCGGTCAGAAGGTTTTGTTGTACGCTGGGCCCGCAACGGTGAGGGCTGTCGGGGGGCGCGTTGACAACATACGGACCCGACGGTTTCTTTTACCTGTCTCCGTCGGCAGCCCGAGTGAGTGGAAGAGGCCAGACATGGTGCGGCAGGAACGAGCCGTCCGTACGCGAGAGGCGATCCTCGTCGCGGCGGCCAAGGTCTTCGACGAGGTCGGCTACAAGGCGGCGACCATCAGCCAGATCCTCGAAAAGTCCGGGCAGTCCAAGGGCGCCCTCTACTTCCACTTCCAGTCCAAGGAAGAGCTGGCCCAGGCGGTGCTGTCCAATCAGCTCGCAGCGGTGCCCGAGGTGGAGGACGAGGGGATCGTCCTCCAGAGGGTGGTGGACGAGTCCCTGCTGCTCGCCCATCTCCTGCGCTCCGGTGACCCGTTGGTCCGCGGCAGCATCCGCCTCACCATCGACCGGGGCACGATGCGCGACGAACTGGACCGCAAGGTGCCCATGCAGGCATGGGTCGACCGGGGCGTCGAACTCTTCGAGGCGGCCAAGGAGAACGGGGAGGTCTTCGCGCACACGGACGTCGAGTCCGTCGCGCGGATGTTCGTCAGTGGCTTCACCGGGGTGCAGATGCTCTCCAGCATCCTCACCGGGCACGAGGACATCACGGAGCGGGTGGCCGAGCTCCACCAGCACCTGATGACCGCCATCGCGGTCCCCAGCGTGCTCGTCCGGCTCGACTTCGCACCCGAGCGGGCCGAGCGGGTCCACGAGGCGGCGGTACGCCGGCGCGCCGAACGCGAGCAGGCCCGGGCGGCGGAACCGGCTGCCGCCGGCGTGTAGTTGGGCCGGGTACGCCGCGCCCGGCGGACGCGACCCCGGTGAAGTGTGACATGCACATGTAACTGTTGACCGACGTCGGACGAGGTGTACTGATGACCATGACCTGCCCCTACGCACTGGACGCCACAGGCAGCGATCTCGACGGAGAGGCCGCGATGCTCCGCGCGCAGGGCCCCGCCGTAGAGGTGCTGCTGCCCGGCGGGGTCCGGACCTGGGCCGTGACCGCACACCGGTACGTGAAGAGACTCACCGCCGACCCGAGAGTGTCCAAGGACGCCCGGCACTGGCCCGACTTCGCCGAGGGCTGGATAACCGAGGAGTGGCCGCTCTACTACTGGGTCGCGGCGGAGAACATGCTCTTCGCGTACGGCGAGCGGCACGCGCGCCTGCGCCGCCTTGTCGCCCCCGCGTTCACCGCGCGCCGCACCGAGGCGCTCCGGCCCGAGATCGAGAAGGTCGTCGCCGAGCTCATCGACGGCCTGCGGGCCCTGCCCGCGGGGCAAGTGACCGATCTGCGCGCCGAGTTCACCAAGATGCTGCCCATGCGGGTGATCTGCGCCCTGTTCGGCGTCCCTGCCGACCGGACGGCCGCCCTGTGCGCCGAGGTGGATGTCACCTTCAACACCGTGGCCACGCCCGAGGAGACCTCCCGGGCCCAGATGAACGTCTTCCGGATGCTCTCCGAACTGGTCACCCTCAAGCGCGCCGAGCCGGGGGACGACCTCACCTCCGTACTGATCGCGGCGCAGGACCACGGAGACTCGCTCACCGAGGCGGAACTGCTCGGCACGCTCAACCTGATGATCGCGGCCGGCGCGGAGTCCACCGTCCACCTGGTCGGCAATTCGGTCGCCGCCCTGCTCGACCGCCCCGACCAGCTGGAGCTGGTCCGCTCGGGCCGAGCCGCCTGGTCCGACGTGATCGCCGAGACCCTGCGCATCCAGAGCCCCTCGGCGTACGTGCCGCTGCGCTACGCCGTGGAGGACATCGACCTCGACGGTGTGCAGATCAAGCAGGGGGACACGATCCTCCTCAACTTCGGTGCTCCGGGCATCGATCCCGACCGGTACGGCCAGGACGCGGCCGAGTTCGACCTGCTGCGCACCGACCGCCGGGAACTGCTCGGCTTCGGGCACGGGGCCCACTTCTGCCTGGGTGCCCCCCTGGCGCGCCTGGAGGCGGAGATAGCGCTGGCGGCCCTCTTCGATGCGTTCCCCGACCTGGCGGCGGCAACGCCGCGGGCCGACCTGGAGCAACTCCCGTCCTTCATCGTCAACGGCTACACCGCACTCCCTGTTCACCTGGGCACACCGGCGGCCTGAGAGCCCGCGTCCGAACCGGCCCGGCCCCCCGCCCGAGCCTCTCCGGGCCCGGGGGCTCTGCGCCGTTGCGAGTCATGAGTGAGCGGCCGGCCGGCTTCCGGGAGCCCGCCGGCCGCCCCGCGCAGTCAGGAGACATGTGATGGTCAAGCAGGAGAGAGCCGCCCGCACCAGACAGGCGTTGATCCGGGCTGCCGCCGAAGTGTTCGCCGAGGAGGGTTTCGCGCCTGCCTCGCTCACCCGGATCAGCAGCCTGGCCGGGGTCAGCAACGGTGCCCTGCACTTCCACTTCGAGACCAAGCTGGCCCTCGCCGAAGCGGTACAGGGGGAGGCCTCGGCGCGGGTGATGCAGGTGACCGCCACGGCCGAGTCGGGGGGCGCCGACGGGCTGCGGGCTCTGGTCGACGCCACCCACTGCCTGCTGTCCCTGCTGGCCGACGACATGGTCGTACGGGCCGGACTCGGCCTGTCCGGGGTGCCGTTGACGGCCGATGAGGTGGATCTGCGGGCGTACTGGCAGCAGTGGATCGAGGCCGTGCTGGAGCGGGCTCACCGCGAGGGCGCACTCGCCGAGGGGGTTTCGCCGGAGCAGGCGGCGTCCGCCGTCATGGCGGCCACCGTGGGGTTCGCGGTGCTGGGCTGCCGGGACACGGAGTGGCTCTCGGAGCGGACGGTCGCCGGGTACTGGGAGCTGATGGTGCCCCGGCTGATCCAGGGAACCGGCGAGGAGATCTCCCACAGTGCCGGTGAGTGCCGGGGAGCCGGTTAAAAAGTAGACTGACTGTGCGGTTTTAGCGTCCAGTCCGGAAGGGTAGCGCTGGCGGATGGGTCATCGCTGCCGTCGGTCTTGAGGCAACATACCCGAAATTATGGTGTGTTGGGGTCGTGTTGTCCCTTGCTCAACCAAAAACAGGGCACACGGTTCGATATTGACAAACCGTCCGACCGGTTTTTATTTTGGAGTGTGCCGAGAGCCGACCGACCTGCTGGGCCGGGGGACTGATCGCTCTTGCGTGCGTAGGGGAGACGACATGGATATCTCAGTACTGGGCGGACTCGCCGTCCGGGAGAACGGAGTCTCGGTCACGCCGTCGGCGCCCAAGCCGCGGCAGGTGCTCGCGCTCCTGGCCCTCCGCGCGGACCAGGTGGTCCCGGTGGCGACGCTGGCGGAGGAGTTGTGGGGGCAGACGCCGCCGCGCAGTGCCCGCGCCACCCTCCAGACGTACGTGCTCCAGCTGCGGGAGCTGATCACCGTCGCGCTCGCGGCCGACCCCGAGGATGCCCCGCCCCGTACGGCCAAGGACGTGCTCGTCACCCTGCCCGGCGGCTACCGGCTGAACACCTTCGGCGGCAGCAGCGACGTCCGGGACTTCGGCCGGCTGGCCGGCATCGGCTACCGGGAGATGGACGCGGACGACTTCGCCACCGCCGCCCAGCGCCTGCGCGAGGCCCTCGCGCTGTGGACCGGCGCCGCGCTCGCCGACGTACGCACCGGGAGCCAACTCGCGCTGGAGACGCGGAGGCTGGAGGAGACCCGGTTGTGCGCCCTGGACCAGCGCATCGAGGCCGACCTGCGCCTGGGACGTCACCGCGAACTGCTCGGCGAACTGACCGTGCTGGTCAGCCGCCACCGCACCCACGAGACCCTGCACGGCCAGTTCATGCTGGCCCTGCACCGCTCCGGGCGCCGCACCGAGGCGCTGGAGGCCTACCAGCGCCTGCGGCGCGCCCTGATCGACGAACGCGGCCTGGAGCCCTCCCCGGGACTGCGCAGGCTCCAGCAGTCGATCCTGCGGGAGACCTCGTCGCACGCGGCCCCGGTCGGCGGCCGCCAGCGGCTCATCGGCGTGCACTGATGCAATCCAGGTCGGAGCGCAGCCGCCGCGCGCTGTTACGGGCCGGCGCGCAGATCATCAACCGGGACGGCTACGCGCAGGCGAATCTGGGCCGGATCGCCGGAGCCGCGGGCATGAGCAAGGGGGCGCTGTACTTCCACTTCGCCTCCAAGCAGGGGCTGGCCGAAGCGGTGCAGGAACACGGCCGTGCCGTGCTGCGGGAGTTCGCCGAGGCACTGGGCAGCGGTGGCGGATCGCCCGTCCAGGCGCTCATCGACCTGACGCACTGGCTGGCCCGGACCCTGCACGAGGACGAGGTGGTCCGAGCGGGATTCCGTCTCACCCACGAGCGCGGCGGCCGACGGCCGTCGGACACCGACTTCCACCAGGCCTGCACCCATGAGGCGCTCCGCCTGCTGGGCCGCGCCCGCGCCGCCGGAGAGCTCCGCACCGGCACGCCGCCGGGCGGCCTCGGTCCGGAGAACCTCGTCACCGTGACCCTCTGCGGCATCGCGGCCCTCGCGACCACCGGCCTGTGGCACACCGAACTCACCCGCCGGGTCACCGAGTTGTGGACCCCGCTGCTCGCCACGCTCGTACCGCCCGGGGACGAGGTCCGCTACCGCACCGCGCCCCCGCGCCCGGCCCTCACCATGCCGCACCAGCCGCTCCCCGCCGGGGAGTGCTCACCGCTCTGAGAGCCTGTGTCTAAACCCCGGCCGGGCGCCCGCCGCCTGGCACGCACGCTCGCGGCGTTGCCGAAATGCCCTAGTAGCTCCCTCCCCGAGCTCTCAACTTCGTTCGAGCAGGGGAGACCCCAGCGAGGACCTTCCAGCGCCTTGCGATCGCACGCACCAGACGACGTTCGCTGATCCGACCGGGGTTTAGACACAGGCTCTGAAGTGAAGCCCGGGCCCTGGGAGCGCCCCCAAGGTGAGCCGCCCCCCGGGGTGAGCCGCTCCCGGGGCCCGGAACGGCAGCGCCCCTACACGGTGTCGCGCACCGCCACCAGTCCGTTGAAGACACCCGCGTACGCGGTGCCGTCGGGGCCGATGGTGATCGGCGCCCAGTTGTTGTCGTAGCCGATGCCCGTGCCGGTGAGCTGCTTCCACTTGCGCTTGCCGGTGCGGAAGTCGACAGCGGTCAGGTACCAGGCGTCGACGCCCAGGCTGTTGCGGTCCTTCTCGTAGAAGTAGAGGAGGCCATTGGCGGTCGACAGCTTGGGCACGGTCGACGGGGAGCGGATGTCGCTCTCCCAGACGACGTCGCAGCCGCTGCCGTCGTCCCGTACGTCGATGCGGGTGACCCCGCCCACGACCGTACGGCCGAAGGTGAGCGAGGTGATGTTCTCGTAGCCGTAGTTGTTCTCGACGACGAGGCTGTTGCCCCAGCTGATCAGGGAGTTGTCGGTGGTCGACGCTCCTGACCCGAAGACCGGTACCTCGCAGACGAGCCGGCTCTCGTCGGGGACGGCGTCCTCCCGCCGGTAGACCAGGACGTGCATGCGGTCGTCGGCGTTGTCGGTGATGGCGACGTACTTCTTGCCGTTGCTGCCGAAAAGGTCGGGTGTGGTGCCCGAACCCTGGTTCACGGAGCCGGGCTTGGTGCCGGTGCCGCGGTCGTAGGTCTGCCGCCAGACGGCACGCGGCGTGCCGTCGGCCGCCGCGCGGAACGTGTAGAGGGCGTGGTCGGTGACGATCGAGACGCCGTCCTCCGCGATCGAGAAGGAGTTCTGGATCTCCTCTCCCGTCAGCCGGACCGAGCGGATCGCGCCGGTCGCGGGATCGACGGTTCCGACGCGGCCCTGCCGGGTCACCCACCAGATGCGGCCCGCCCAGTCCGGCATGACCGAGGTGACCGGGTCGCAGACACCACTGGGGAACAGATTGGTCCAGCTCACGCAGTCGTGCGGGACCTGTGCGGTGAGGTCCCAGTCGTCGGTGACCCGGAACCGCCAACCGCCGTCGGCGGTCTGCTCGTGCGTGAGGCGCAGGATGTGCTGGCGGGAGTCCGCGAGCACCAAGCGGTCCTCGTTGTCGAGATAGGAGTAGGCGCCGCCCGAGGTGTCCTTGAAGATCTTGGAGAAGTCGAGGGTGGTGAGGGCCTCGACCGTCGAGGAACGCTGCGGCAGCTTGTACTCGGCGAGCGTGGCCATCGACTTCGGTTCCAGGAGCTTCACCAGGAAGCCGCTGAACGTGCCGCAGACGGTGACGATGCGCCCCGCCCTGTCGAAGGTGACGGTCGCGCACTCGCCGCCGAGCGCGGCCATCTTCTCGCTGCTCACCCCGGGCCGCTTGCCGAGGGGGCCGGACCAGGGATAGGTGCCGCTGCCCCCGGCGTCGCCGTGCATCCCGCTGCGGCCGTTGGCGGCGAGAAAGGGGTGCTGCGCCGGGGGCTCGCCGGGAACGGGCGCGGCAATCGCCGGCGCGCCGTCGTACTCCTTGACGAGCCGGTGGCCCGGTGCCTTGGGGATCTCGTCCGCGTACACCGGACCTGCGACGAGAACCGCCGCCGCGGCCATGACCAGTACCAAGGTGCTGCTGAGCGGTCTGCGGAACATCGGGCTCCTTGTCGTACGCCTGCGGGTTCAGGCACAGGCTCCGAGCGGACGGGGTTGCGCGCCGACGGCCGAGAGTAGGGCCGGTTGCTTGAAGCGTCCATGGCAAGTAAGGCGTGTTCACGGGGGTTCACGAGAATTCAACATCCCCCTGTGCGCCGCATCTGTGATCATGAACAGGACGATGCCGTCGAGCGCACCCCTGCCCGTCGGCCGGGGGCGAGATCGCAAGAAAGGGATGCCGGACATTGCCCGAGCAACAAGACCGATGGGCGGAACTCACCGCGGGACAGGCCGGAGAGGACTACGCCCGACGATTCGCGCGGCTCGCCGCATCGGGCCACGATGTCCACGGCGAGGCCTCCTTCTGCACCGCCCTGCTGGAGCCCGCGGCGCGCGTGCTCGACGCCGGCTGCGGCACCGGCCGGATCGCGATCCGGCTCGCCGAGCTGGGCCACCGCTGCACCGGCGTGGACGTCGACTCCTCGATGCTCGCCGTCGCCCGCCGCGAGGCCCCCGCGCAGGAGTGGCTCCTGGGCGACCTGGCCCGGCTGGACACCCTCGGTCTGGATCCGGGCTTCGACCTGGCGCTCGCGGCCGGAAACGTCATCCCCCTGCTGGCCCCCGGCACCGAAGCGAACGTCGTCCGGCAGCTGGCTTCCGCACTGCGTCCCGGCGGACTGCTGGTCACGGGCATGGGACTGGACGCGGCACACCTGCCGTTGCCGGAGCCGCCGGTCACCCTGGCGGAGTTCGACGACTGGTGCACCCGGGCCGGACTCACCCTGCGGCAGCGCTACTCCACCTGGAGCGCGGATCCCTATGAGGACGGCTGCGGCTACGCCGTGAGCGTGCACGCGCGTTCCGACGTGTGAGCCGTGCCCCGGCCCGGTCAAGGAGTAAGGCGTGTGAGCCCTGCCCCGGCCCGGTCAGGGGCGGCACCGTTGGCGCGGGGCGGTGCGCGTACGCCTCTGGCTGCCCCCGCCCGGCAGCCGGAAGTGACGCCCCCTCAGATGCTCTACGGTCCGCCGGCTCACCGGACCTCACCGCCCGCGAACGCCTGGCCGCCCCCCGCCCGTACCCCGTCCGCCCCCGCTCACCCGCCCCCGCTCACCGGCCCCCCTCGACCGCCCTGAGGACCGCCCCCACGAGTGGGCCCGCGGATTCGCCGCCCCGGCCGCCCCGCTGCATCACGGCCGCCGCCGCGACGTCGCCGTGCCAGGCGGCGAACCAGCCGTTCGGCTTCTTCTGGCCGATGACCTCCGCGGACCCGGTCTTCGCGCCGACGTCGCCGCGCAGCCCCTGCATGGAACCGGCCGCCGAACCGGCGGTCGCCGTCGTGTGGAGCAGGTCCTTCAACTGCTGGTGCGCTGCGGGGGCGAGAGTCCGCCGCGCCGTGGCGAGGGTGCGCCCGCCGAGCGACGGCGCGACGAGGTAGGGCTGCTTGAACCGGCCGGTCCGGGCGGTGGAGACCACCGACGCCATGGTCAGCGGGTTCATCCGCACCTGCCCCTGGCCGATCAGCGCCGCCGCCTTCGACGCGGCGTGCTCCACGGGTACGTTCCCGGCGAACGCGGGCACGCCGACGGACCACTTCTCGCCGATCCCGAAGACGTCCCTGGCCTGCCGGGACAGCGAGTCGTCCGTGACCTTGCCCGCCTGCGAGATAAAGGCGGTGTTGCAGGACGCGGCGAAGCTCCTGCGGAACGTGCCGCCGGGAATGTCGAAGTCGTCGACGTTGTGGAACTGCCAGCCACCGTAGGAGAAGGTCTTCGGGCACGGGTGCGGCTTGTCGGACGCGGCCAGCCCCTTCTCCAGGAGCAGCGACCCGGTCACCATCTTCATGGTCGAGCCGGGCGCGAGCCGCCCCTCCAGAGCCGTGTTCGGTCCGCCGGTACGGGAGTTGGCGACCGCGAGGATCTCCCCGGTCGACGGTTTCAGCACCACGATCGAGGCGTCGGCACGCCGGGCGACCTCGCGCTCGGCGGCCTGCTGCACCCGTGCGTCGAGAGTGGTCCGCAACTGCACGGGAGCACCGGCGGCGACGGACACGAGGGTGGCGTCCGCCGGGGGCGCCGCGTCCTGGGTGGCGGAGGGCGGGGGTACGACGCGCAGTTCGACGCCCGGCCTGCCGCCGGCGGTCTTCCCCCACGCCCGCCGCAGACCGTCCACGACCGGGCCGAGAGAGGGATGCGCCCGCGTGTCCAGGGCCCGCCCGTCGCGATCCACCGCGTGCACCGCCGCGCCCGCGGTCTCCCGTACCGCCAGCTGCTTGCCCGGCCCCAGCCGCGGATGCAGCACCTGGGGCTCCCAGCGGACCACCGGCTCGCCGTCGTCGGCCCGTCTCACCACGGTGAGTGCGGAGTTGTACGACAGGGGCGCGCGGGCCCCCTCGTGGGCGAACTCCGCCTTCACCGAGAACGGCACCCGCGCTCCGGCCGGCGCACCCGCCCGGAACTCCCGCACCGCGAGGCGGGCACGCTCCCGGTAGTCCCGCAGCGCCGCGTCGGCCTTCGCTCCGCCGTCGGTAAGGACCGCCGCCTCCCCGGCATCGCCGGCCGCCCACGCCGCCAGGAACGCATCGGCCGCCGACCGTACCTCCTGCGCCGTCAACGGCCCGCTGCGCGCGGCCCGTTCGTCACCGGAGGCTGCCCAGACACCGACCCCCGCCGTTGCCAGCCCGAGCGAGGCCGCGCCCGCGATCCACAGATGCCGCTTCCTACGGGTGCCGTGCCGTTCGCCGCCCACGGGGCTGCCGCCCTTCCGCTGAGAGCCGTTGGGACACAGGCTCCGAGTTCATTGATACCGACCGTCCCACCCTAGGGCGGTGGAATCGCCGCCTCCCTGCGGGAGTGAGCCGTTCAGGGGCCTCGTTACGGCCGGATGTATTGACACTGCCTGGGGGGAGGGCGACCATCACCCCCAAGTTAATTAACTATCTAGTGCGTTAACTCTATGCGCGGGGTGTGCACCGCCCGCAACCCGTCGCGGCGTTCCCTCCACGGCGCCGCCCCCGTCCCTCCCGCAGTCCGTCTCCCACCCGTGGCTCCCACCCGTGGGTGGCCGCCCTCCCCGAGGAGTCCAGGTGTCCCCAAACCCGCAGGCCGACCAGGTGTCGGCCGACCCACCCCAGGGCAAGCCACGCAAGGCCGCGTTCGCCGCCTGGATCGGCAGTGCGCTGGAGTACTACGACTTCTTCATCTACGGAAGCGCCGCGGCGCTGGTCTTCCCCAAGGTGTTCTTCGACCCGGACGACCCGGCCACCGCCACCCTGATCTCCCTGGCGACCTTCGGCGTCGCGTACGCCGCCCGGCCCCTCGGGGCGGTAGTCCTCGGCCACTTCGGCGACCGGCTCGGCCGTCGCACGATCATGGTCTGGACGCTGGTCCTCATGGGACTGTCCACGTTCCTCATCGGTTGCCTCCCCACCTACGCGCAGGTCGGCACCATCGCTCCGGTACTCCTCGTGCTGATGCGGGTGTTCCAGGGGCTTTCCGCGGCCGGTGAGCAGGCCAGCGCGAACGCGATGACGCTGGAGCACGCGCCCGCACACCGGCGCGGTTTCTACACGAGCTTCACCCTCAACGGGACGCAGGCGGGCCAGCTCCTCGCGACCCTGGTGTTCATTCCGGTCGCGGCCCTGCCGGACGAGCAGCTGTACAGCTGGGGCTGGCGCGTTCCGTTCCTGCTGAGCGCCGTCGTCGCGGTCGCCGGATACGTCATCCGCCGCACCCTTGAGGAGACCCCCGTCTTCCAGCAGGCCTCCGCCGACCGGAAAGTGGCCAGGATGCCGCTGGCGGACCTGCTCAGGAACCACTGGGCCGACGTGCTGCGGGTGGTCGCGGCGGCGCTGATCGCGACGGTCAGCACGATCTTCTCCGTCTGGGCCCTCTCGTACGCCACCAGTGACGCGGTCGGTCTCGACAGGACGGACATGCTCTGGGTCGCCGGCACGGCCAACGCGGTGGCGCTGCTGGCCATCCCGCTCTGGGCCGGCCTCTCGGACCGGATCGGCCGCAGGCCCGTCTTCCTCGTCGGGGCGCTCGGCAGCGCGGGAATGATCTTCGTCTATCTGTGGGCGATCTCGACCGGCAGCTACCCGCTGACCTTCGTGACCGGAGTACTGCTCTTCGGTGTCGTCTACAGCGCGGCCAACGGCATCTGGCCCTCCCTCTACGGCGAGATGTTCCCCGCCAGGGTCCGCCTCTCCGGCATGGCCATCGGCACCCAGATCGGGTTCGCCATCGCCGGCTTCGCGGTGACCTTCGCGGCCCAGATCGACGGCCCCGACGGCGACAACTGGATCGGTGTCGCGATCTTCACCGCCGCCCTCTGCGCGATCTGCACGATCGCCGTGGCCACCGGCCGTGAGACGTACCGCGTGCCCACGGCCGAGCTCGGCCTGCGCCACGGAGGTCCGAACGAGACGACAGCGGTACGCGACTCCGTCACCCGCTGACCGCCCCCGACGCCCAGCCCCACCCACCTGACTCACTTCCCCCACCTGACCCCCTCCGCCCATCTGACCCACTCCACCTACCTGGCCCATCCCGCCCATCTGCCCCACCCCACCCAGCCGACCCACAGGAACCCTCGATGACCGCCTACCTCACCGGCCTGATCGGCTCCGGCATCGGCCCCTCCCTGAGCCCCGCCCTGCACGAACGCGAGGCGGACCGGCACGGTGTGCGCCTCGTCTACCGCACCCTCGACATCGACGTCATCGGCGTCGCGCCCGAGGCCGTCGGTGAGCTGGTGCGCGCCGCCGGACGCCTCGGCTTCGACGGGCTGAACATCACCCACCCCTGCAAACAGCTGGTCATCGAGCACCTGGACGAACTCGCCCCCGAGGCCGCCGAACTGGGCGCGGTGAACACCATCGTCTTCAGGGGCGGCCGCGCCATCGGGCACAACACCGACGTCACCGGTTTCGCCCGCTCCTTCGCGCGCGGCCTGGCCGACGCCCCCACCGATGACGTCGTGCAGCTCGGTGCGGGCGGGGCGGGCGCCGCGGTGGCCCACGCGCTGCTGAGACTCGGCGTCGGCCGGCTGACCCTGCTCGACGCCGACCCGGCACGCGCCGCCGTGCTCGCCGCCGTGCTGACCTCGCGTTTCGGGCCCGGCCGGGCACGGTCGGCGCCGACTGCCGGAGCGGCCGAGTGCCTTGCCGCCGCGGACGGGCTCGTCCACGCCACGCCGACCGGCATGGCCGCGCACCCCGGGCTGCCGCTGCCCGTCGCGCTGCTCAGGCCCGCACTGTGGGTGGCCGAGGTCGTCTACCGGCCACTGGAGACCGAACTGCTGCGCGAGGCCCGGGCGATCGGCTGCCGCACCCTCGACGGCGGTGGCATGGCCGTCTTCCAGGCGGCCGACTCCTTCCGGCTCTTCACCGGCCTTTCGCCGCACACCGGACCGATGCTCACCGACCTCGCCGATCTGGCCGCGCACCCGGCCTGACAGGAGCACACCATGCGCAAGTCCCTCGCCACCGTCTCGCTCAGCGGCCCGCTCTCCGAAAAGCTCACCGCCCTCGCCACCGCCGGATTCGACGGAGTGGAGATCTTCGAGAACGATCTCCTCGGCAGCCCGCTCAGCCCCGAGGAGGTACGGCTGCGCTGCGCCGACCTGGGCCTGAGCATTGACCTCTACCAGCCGTTCCGCGACTTCGAGGCCGTGCCCGCCGACACCCTCGCCCGCAATCTGCGGCGTGCGGAACGCAAGTTCGCCGTGATGGAACGCCTCGGCGCGGACCTGCTCCTGGTCTGCTCCAGCGTCGCCCCCGAATCCGTCGACGACGACGCACTCGCCGCCGGGCAACTACGGCTGCTCGCCGACCGGGCAGCGGCCCACGGCATCCGCATCGCTTACGAGGCGCTGGCCTGGGGCCGCCACGTCAGCACGTACGACCACGCCTGGAGGATCGTCGAACAGGCGGACCATCCGGCCCTCGGCACCTGCCTCGACAGCTTCCACATCCTCTCCCGCGGCTCCGACCCGAAGGGCATCGCGGACATCCCCGGCGAGAAGATCTTCTTCCTCCAGCTGGCGGACGCCCCGCTGATGACCCTGGACGTCCTCCAGTGGAGCCGGCACCACCGCTGCTTCCCCGGCCAGGGCGGCTTCGACGTCGCCGCTCTGGTGGCTGCCGCGGTACGAGCCGGATACCGGGGGCCGCTGTCGCTCGAAGTGTTCAACGACGTCTTCCGGCAGGCCGGGGCGGCCTCGACCGCCGTCGACGCGCTCCGCTCGCTGCTCCTGCTGGAGGAGTCGGCCGGACTGTCCGCGCCCCCCGCCGCGGCCGTTCCCTCCGGTTTCGCCTTCGCCGAGCTGAGCGCGGCGGACACCGAGCCGCTGCGCGGAGTCCTGGAGGCCCTCGGCTTCGCCCACACCGGACGGCACACCGGCAAACCGGTCGAACTGTGGGAACAGGGGGAGGCCCGGATCCTGCTCAACACCGGGGTCAGCGGCCGCCGTCAAGGTCCGGCGCTGACCGCCCTGGGCGTGGAGACCCCCGACCCGGACCGTGCCGCTCAGCGCGCCGAGAAGGTGCTGGCACCCGTCGTGCCGCGCCGCAGAGACCCGCTCGACGCACCACTGAACGCCGTTGCCGCCCCCGACGGCACGGAGGTCTTCTTCTGCCGCACCGAGCAGCCGGACCACCCCAGCTGGACCGGTGACTTCGCCGACGTCACGTCGCGCGCCCGGCTGCGGGAGCGCACGGAATCCCCCGGGGCCGTCCGCCGCATCGACCACATCGCCCTCACCCAGCCCTGGCACCAGTTCGATGAGGCGGTGCTGTTCCACCGGGGCGTGCTGGGCCTGGAGGCGGACGACAGCCTCGATCTGGCCGACCCCTACGGGCTGGTACGCAGCCGGGCCGTCGCATCCCCCGACGGCGGTGTACGGATCATCCTCAACGTCGCGCCGGCGCCGGACGCCGAGGACGCCCGCCTCCAGCACGTAGCGCTGGCGACGGACGACATCATCAGCGCCGTCCGGCGCGTCCGGCAGCGGGGTGTGGGCCTGCTGCCGATCCCCGCCAACTACTACGAGGACCTCGACGCCCGCTGCGAGCTGGAACCAGCGCGACTGGCCACGCTGAGCGAGCTGGGCATCCTCTACGACCGCGACGAGAGGGGGGAGTTCCTCCACTGCTACACCGCCACGGTCGGGCGGGTCTTCTTCGAGCTGGTGCAACGCACGGGCGGCTACCGGGGATACGGAGCCCAGAACGCGGCCGTACGCCTCGCCGCCCAGCACCTCCACCGGCACGGTGCATGACCCTCCTTCACCCCACAGGTCTTCAACCCCCTCCCACCAGCCACAAATCCCTCGAACGGCCCCGAGGCTAGACTGACCCGCGCCAGAAAGTCAGCCCTGAGGAGCCGCATGGCCGCCGCTGTCCCCCCGCCGTCCCCGCCCACCAAACGCACCAGGGACGCGGCCCGCACGCAGGCGGAAATCCTTGAGGTGGCCACCGAGGAGTTCGCCCGCCAGGGCTTCGCGGGGGCCAGGGTCGACGAGATCGCCGCGCGCATGCGGACCACGAAACGGATGATCTACTACTACTTCGGCAGCAAGGACCAGCTCTTCACCGCGGTCCTGGAGCGCGCGTACGCGGTCATCCGGCACGAGGAGCAGCAGCTCGACGTCGGGCACCTGGACCCGGTCTCCGCCATCCGCCGGCTGGCCGAGCTCACGTTCGACCACCACGAGGCACACCCGGCCTTCATCCGCCTCGTCAGCATCGAGAACATCCACGAGGCGAAGCACATCGGCGCTTCACCGGACCTCGCGTCCCTCAACTCCCCGGCGATCGACGTCATTGGCTCCATCCTCGTGGCCGGGCGCGAGCAGGGCGTGTTCACGGCCGAGGTGGACGCCGTCGACCTGCACGCGATGATCAGCTCGTTCTGCTTCTTCCGGGTCTCCAACCGGCACACCTTCCGCACGCTCTTCGGCCGCGACCTCACCGAGGCCGCCCGCCGCGACCACTACCGGACGATGCTGGGGGACATGGTCATCTCCTACCTGACCTCGGACCTCCCCTTCCTGGCCGCCTCGGATCAGCCGTAATCTACGCGGAGCGCGCTGTTGAAGCGCTTCATCAGATGGAGATTGACGATGGTCACCCTTGCCGAAGTCGCGAAGCACGCCGGAGTTTCCGCGAGCACGGTGAGTTACGTCCTCAGTGGCAAGCGGACCATCTCCGGGGTCACGAAGCAGCGGGTCGAGCGCAGCGTCCAGGAGCTGGGTTACCACCCCAACGCCGGGGCGAGGGCGTTGGCGAGCAGCCGGTCCAACATCATCGCGCTGATGATGCCGCTGCGCACGGACATGTACGTGCCGGTGATGATGGAGATCGCCGTCGGCGTCGCCACCCACGCACGCGAGCACGGATTCGACGTCCTGATGCTCACCGGGGAGGAGGGCCCGGAGGCCGTGCGGCGGGTGGTCGGCAGTGGTCTGGCGGACGCCATCATCCTGATGGACGTGGAGCTGGACGATGCCCGGCTGCCGCTGCTGAAGGAGAGCGGCCGTCCCGCGGTACTGATCGGCCTTCCCGCCCAAACAGCCGGATTCACCTGCGTCGACCTCGACTTCGCCGAGGCCGGGGCCCTGTGCGCGGAGCATCTCGGGCAGCTGGGACACCGTCAGATCGCCGTGATCGGCGAGGCGCCCGCGGTGTACGAGCGCAGGACCGGCTTCGCGGAGCGCACCCTCGTGGGACTGCGCGCGCGGGCACACACGCTGGGGCTGAGCGTGCTGCACCGCCCGTGCGAGGGCAGCTACGCCGCGCTGGCCGGGGCCCTGGGCCAGATCTTCGCCGAACGCCCCGACATCACGGGCTTCGTCGTGCAGAACGAGCAGGCGCTGGAACCCCTGCTGGGCCTGCTGCGCCAGAACCGGCGGGCGGTGCCCGAGGACATCTCGGTGGTCGCCCTCTGCCCGGAACAGGTGGCCCTCCAGGGCTCGGTCCGCCTGACCTCCGTCACCATCCCGGCCCGCGAGATGGCCCGCCGGGCGGTCGAACGCCTCGTCGCGAAGATCAACGGTGCGGACGGCGACGAGGTCGTCCTCCTGCCGCCCGAACTCGTGGTCCGCGCGAGCAGCGGACAGGCTCCTGCCGGGAACTGAGAGTCTCTCTCCGCCCCCTTGGTACGTCCTCGGGCCCCCGGCAGAACGCGGGCCCTCGCACAGCACGGAGACGGCGAGCCCCTCCCCGGGCCCGCCGTCCCACGGTCAGCCGCTCACAGCTCTCTGACCTGCGGTACCGCCTCCCCGTCGGGAGCCGCCACCGTCACCGTTCCGCTCTCGGCGTCCCTGGTCACCCGGTAGGTCACCCGCGTGCGGCCCGCGTGGTCCGGCAGGGTGACCGTCGCGGAACGCAGGCCGGGGGCGACCAGCAAAGTAAGGCCGTCGGCCCAGTCGCCGTCGGGGCGCTGGTCGTCGGCGCCGAACGGGAGCACCGCGCCCTCGCGGACGTACAGCGGCAGGCTGTCGAAGCCGTGGGTCTCGCGTCGCCAGCAGGGACCCTGCACCTGTGCGCCGGTCAGCAGGTGCGTCCAGACCCCTTCGGGGAGGTAGAACTCGACGTCGCCGTCCTCGGTGAAGACCGGGGCCACCAGCAGGTCGGGGCCGAGCATGTACTGCCGGTCGAGGGCCCGGGACGTCGGGTCCTGGGGGAACTCCAGCAGCATGGGCCGCATCAGGGGCACGCCCTCGCGGTGGGCCTCGGCAGCGGCACCGTACAGATACGGCATCAGGCGGTGTTTGAGGAGGGTGAACTTCCGTGTCACGTCCACCGCTTCGTCGCCGAACTCCCACGGCACCCGGTACGAACTGGAACCGTGCAGGCGGCTGTGCGAGGACAGCAGGCCGAAGGCCAGCCAGCGCTTGAAGACGGCCGCGTCGGGCGTCCCCTCGAAGCCGCCGATGTCGTGCGACCAGAAGCCGAAGCCGGACAGCGACAGGGAGAGCCCGCCGCGCAGCGACTCGGCCATCGCACCGAACGACGAGAAGCAGTCGCCGCCCCAGTGCACCGGGAACTGCTGGCCGCCCGCCGTCGCGGAGCGGGCGAACAGCACCGCCTCGCCGACGCCGCGCTCCTTCTGCAGCAGCTCGAAGACCACCCGGTTGTACAGGTGCGTGTAGTAGTTGTGCATGCGTTCCGGGTCGGAGCCGTCGTGCCACTGGACGTCGGTGGGGATGCGCTCGCCGAAGTCCGTCTTGAAGCAGTCGACACCCTGGTCGAGGAGGACCTTCAGTTTCTTCTGGAACCAGGCACAGGCCTTTGGGTTCGTGAAGTCGACCAGCCCCATGCCGGCCTGCCACAGGTCCCACTGCCAGATGTCGCCGTTCGGCCGCCGCACCAGATATCCGTACTGCGCGGCCTCGTCGAACAGGGCGGACTTCTGGGCGATGTACGGGTTGATCCAGACGGAGATCCGCAGGCCCCGCTCCTTGAGGCGGGCCAGCATGCCCACCGGGTCGGGGAAGACGTCCGGGTCCCAGGTGAAGTCCGACCACTGGTACTCGCGCATCCAGAAGCAGTCGAAGTGGAAGACGGAGAGGGGGAGGTCGCGCTCGGCCATGCCGTCGACGAAGGAGGTGACGGTCTCCTCGTCGTACTGCGTGGTGAACGACGTGGTCAGCCACAGGCCGAAGGACCAGGCCGGCGGAAGGGCGGGGCGGCCGGTCAGCGCGGTGTAGCGACGCAGCACGTCCTTGGGGGTGGGGCCGGCGACGACGTAGTACGTGAGGGTCTGGTCCTCGACGCTGAACTGCAACTGGCCGACCGATTCGGAGCCGACCTCGTAGCCGACCCTGCCGGGGTGGTCGACGAACACTCCGTACGCGCCTGCGGGGGAGAGGTGCAGGCTGAACGGCACGTTCTTGTACGCCTGTTCGCTGCTGGTGCCGCCGTCGGCCTGCCACATGTCGACGACCTGGCCGTTCTTGACGAACGGGGTGAAGTGTTCGCCGAGGCCGTAGACCTGCTCGCCCACGCCGAGGGCGAGTTGTACGGCCATGTGGTGTGCGCCGTCGGCGGTGGTCACGAAGGCCGTGCCCTTGCGGCCCGCCCGGGTCACCTCGCGTCCGGCGGCGTCGCGGAAGGACAGCGACCAGGGTGCGGCGGTGTCCAGCTGGACGGACAGGGCACCGCTCTGCAACTGGACGACGCTGCCTTCCCGGTGCACCTGCCCGGCGGAGGAGTGCGAGCCGGGCAGGGCGAAGTCGGGGCCGGGGTGCCGCTTGCCCGCGTGGTGGGTGATGCGGACACCGATGACGCCCTCGGCGGGTGAGAAGCAATCGGCCGTCAGGAGAGGCGAG
Source organism: Streptomyces sp. NPDC051561 (assembly GCF_044454195.1). Classification (NCBI taxonomy): domain Bacteria; kingdom Bacillati; phylum Actinomycetota; class Actinomycetes; order Kitasatosporales; family Streptomycetaceae; genus Streptomyces; species Streptomyces sp. NPDC051561. The sequence continues at coordinate 894,835 of NZ_JBITDM010000001.1, forward strand.
TTGAGGGTGCTGCCACGGCGCTCGACGCGCTGGACGGCGGCGTACGCGGTGAAGCGATCGGTGCCGGCGCGGATGTCTCGGGCCTCGGTGGCGTACGAGGCGTCGACCCCGTCGCGCATCAGCCAGAAGCCGTCGGTGAACTTCATGATTTTCCCAGGGGAGCAGGAGTGGTTCGGGTCAGCAGGGCGGGTGACGGTGGCGGGGGAGACGTCGCCCGGCCTCGCACGTGGTGCCGCGCCCAGGTCATTTGAGCGCAAGGAAAACAAAAGAGCAAGAGTGGAAGCGGCAGAATGTCGAAGCGCTTCGACACGCCTTCTTCTAGGGGTTACAGAGACTTCCGGGAGCAATCTGGGCCGAGAGGTCTAGCGCTTCGACGCGTCATGGCGTATTAGTCATCTCTGTAAACAAACCACCCGGGAGACGTGGGGCCGGCGTCGGCGTACGGGCTGCCGGTCCACACCGCGACCGCCCGCTCACCCCCAGCCCGTACGGCGCAGGCCGAGCCGCACAGGACACCGCGCACACCCCCGGCGGAACACAGGCGTTCCGCCGGAACCGGCCACCCCTCCCAGGCAAGGGCAACCCATCGTGACAGCAGCACCCCCTCCGGACGTGCCGCGCGCCAGGCGCCGCCGTACCGGACGACGGGCCAAGGTCCCCTTCACCGTCGTCTCCGCACTCGTCGCGGGCGCCGCCCTCGCAGGCTGCGGCCAGCAGCGCGACGACGACGTCTTCACCGTCCTCAACTCGTCGACCGACGACTCCTACCACGGGTGGGACGCCGCCACGCTCGCGCGCTGCGGCAAGCAACTCGGCATCACCGTCGAGCAGCAGAGCGTCCCCGCCGCACAGGTGATGACCAAGTCGCTGCGGATGGCGTCCTCGAAGTCGCTCCCCGACGTCATCCAGTTCGACGCCTCCGAGATGCCGACCTTCGCCGAGGCGGGCGGCCTCGTCGACCTGCGCACCCTCGGCCTGTCCACCGAGAACGTTCCCCGGGGCATCGTCGACTTCGGCTCGTACAAGGGCACGTACTACGGCGCCGCGCGCACCGTGAACACCCTCGCCCTCTTCTACAACAAGGGCATCCTCGACGAGGCCGGCCTCCACGTGCCCACCACATGGGCCGAGATGAGGGAAAGCGCGAAGCAGCTCACCCGGGGCAAGCGGTACGGCATCGCCCTGAGCGCGGGCGGCGCCGAGGACGGCGTCTTCCAGTTCACCCCGTTCATGTGGTCCAACGGCGGTGACGAGCGGGACCTCGCCACCAGGAACGTCGCCGGGGCGCTCGACTACTGGAAGAGCCTCATCGACGACGGCTCACTGTCGAAATCGACCGTCAACTGGACCCAGGCCGACGTCAACGACCAGTTCATGGCCGGGAACGCGGCGATGATGATCAACGGCCCGTGGCAGGTGGAGACCCTCAACACCAAGAAGGACCTGCACTGGGAGATCGCGCAGATCCCGGTACCCGAGGCGGGCGACGACTCCGTCGGCCCCCTCGGCGGCACCGTACTCACCGTCCCCCGCACCGGTGACACCGCCCGGGAGAAGACCGCCGCGAAGATCGTCGGGTGCATGTCCTCGGAGCGGGAGCAGATCAGCTACGCGCGCAACAGCTGGATGGTCCCGGCGAACGAGAAGGCTGCCGCGACCTGGCGCAAGGAGGTGCCCGAGCTGGGCGCGCTCGCCGACCAGGTGGCCACCGCCCGCTCGCGCACCACGAAGGTCGGCGACCGATGGCCGTCGGTGTCACTTGCCCTGCAGAGCGCCTTCCAGTCCGCGCTCACCGGACAGCGCAGCGAGGCCGCGCTGAAGAAGGCGCAGCAGCGCGCGACGAGCGGGAACTGAGGGAAACCACGACCATGCCGACCACCACGACCGCCACCGGTCCCACCACCGCTCCCGCCGCCCCACGGGTCGTGCGCGGGGGCGGGAGCGACCCGCTGCGCAAGCGGCGCCGCCGCAGGATCTCCCAGTGGGGCTTCATCGCCCCCGCCGTCGTCTTCATGCTGCTGTTCTTCGGCTACCCGCTCGTCCGCAACATCGTGATGAGCTTCCAGGACTTCTCACCGTCCACGTTCTTCGACGGCGAGGCCCCCTTCAACGGCACCGACAACTGGAGCAAGGTCTTCCACGACGAGCTCTTCGGTCAGGCGCTGTGGCACACGGCCCTCTTCACGATCGGGTCGCTGGCCGGCCAGTTCGGCATCGGCCTCGCGCTCGCCGTCTTCTTCACCAAGCGCTTCCCGCTCAACGGGTTCCTCCGCTCGCTGATCCTGCTGCCCTGGCTCGTGCCCATGGTGGTCTCCGGCATCGTGTGGCGCCGCATCCTCGACCAGGACACCGGCGTCCTGAACTCCTTCGCCGACACGCTCGGCCTCGGCGGCAGCACCCCCTGGCTGACCAGCCCCGGCATGGCCCTGTTCTCGGTGATCCTGGTGAACATCTGGATCGGCATCCCGTTCAACATGGTGATCCTCTACGGCGGCCTCCAGGAGGTCCCCAGGGAGATGCACGAGGCCGCGTCCCTGGACGGAGCGTCCGCCTGGCGCACCTTCCGCTCCATCACGCTGCCGCTGCTCAAGCCGGTCATCACGGTCGTGCTCGTGCTGGGCTTCATGTCGACGGTCAAAATCCTCGACCTGATCCTGGCCCTCACCGACGGCGGACCGGCCGACTCCACACAGACGCTCGGCACGCTCACCTACCAGAACTCCTTCGTGGAGCTGGACTTCGGCGCCGGCGCCGTCGTCGGCAACGTCCTGATCCTGATATCCGCCGTCTTCGCGGTGTTCTACCTGCGGGCCAACCGCTCCGAGGGGAAGTGACCGGCATGGCGACCAACCAACCGTCCGTCGTACGCATGCCGAACCGCACCGCACCCGGGCGCCGCTGGGGCGCCACCGCCGCCGGTGTGCTGTTCCTGTGCGTGATGCTGTTCCCGCTGTACTGGATGATCAACACGGCGCTGCAACCCGAGTCGGGGCTGCTCGAAGTCGCCCCCGTACCGACCTCGCTGGACCTGTCCGGCTTCACGGCCGCTCTCGGCGAGCAGGGCGGCCACCTGCTGACCTCCCTCGCCGTCGCGCTCGGCGCCGTCGCCATCTGCCTGGCGATCGCCGCGCCCGCCGCGTACGGCCTCGCCCAGTTCCGGCTGCCGGCCGCCAAGGGCATCGTGTTCGGCACCCTCATCACCCAGATGGTGCCGGGCATCGTCATCGCCAACGCCCTCTACAGCGCCTACGTCGATCTCGGCCTGGTCAACTCCTACTTCGGGCTGATGCTCGCCGACGCCTCGCTCGGCATCCCCTTCGCCATCGTCCTGATGCGCTCCTTCATGCTGGCCATCCCCCAGGAGGTCATCGAGGCGGCCGAGGTCGACGGAGCGAGCAAGCTGCGTACGTTCGTCCAGGTCGTGCTGCCGATGAGCCGCAACGCCGTGATCACCGCGGGGCTCTTCTCCTTCCTGTACGCGTGGAGCGACTTCATGTTCGCGCTCACCCTCAACACCACCGACGACGTCAAACCCGTCACGCTCGGCATCTACCAGTACATCGGCGCCCACGTCGGCGACTGGGGCCAGGTGATGGCCGCCGCTGTCCTGTCGGCGGTCCCGGCGGCCGTGCTGCTCGTCCTCGCCCAGAAGTACATCGCCGCCGGGATCACCGGCGGATCCGTCAAGTAAGGCTTCCGATGCGCGACTTGCTCCCTTCCTTCCCCTCCGGCTTCGTGTTCGGCGCGGCCACCGCCTCGTACCAGATCGAGGGTGCCGTCGCGGAGGACGGCCGCGGCCGCTCCATCTGGGACACCTACAGCCACACCCCGGGCCGCACCGACGGCGGCGACACCGGCGACGTGGCCTGCGACCACTACCACCGCTACCCCGAGGACGTGGCGCTCCTGCGTGGCCTCGGCGTCGGCTCGTACCGGTTCTCGCTCGCCTGGCCGCGCATTCAGCCGACCGGGCAGGGGCCGGTGAACCCCAAGGGCCTCGACTTCTACTCCCGCCTGGTGGACGAACTCCTCGAAGCGGGCATCGAACCGGCGGCCACCCTCTACCACTGGGACCTGCCGCAGGCCCTCGAAGACCGGGGCGGCTGGCGGGTCCGCGACACCGCCGAACGGTTCGCCGAGTATGCGGCGATCGCCGCCGACCACCTCGCCGACCGCGTCCCGCGCTGGATCACCCTCAACGAACCCTGGTGCAGCGCCTTCCTCGGCTACTCGGTGGGCCGCCACGCACCGGGCGCCAAGGAGGGCAGCGGCGCTCTCGCCGCCGCCCACCACCTGCTCGTCGGCCACGGCCTGGCCATGCGGGCGCTGCGCGCGGCCGGCGTGCGCGAGGCGGGCATCACCCTCAACCTCGACCGCAACCTCCCCGCCACCCACTCGCCCGCCGACCGCGCCGCCGCCGACCGTGCCGACACCCAGCACAACCTCGTATGGACCGAACCGCTCCTCGCGGGCCGCTACCCCGTCACGGAGGCGGACACCTGGGGCGAACTCCTCACCCACCAGGACTTCCGGCGCGACGGCGACCTCGAACTCATCGCCCAGCCGATGGACTTCCTCGGCATCAACTACTACCGCCCGATCGTCGTCGCCGACGCCCCGTACCGCGAGAGCGACCCCGCGCAGCGCGTGGCCACCGACAACCGCTACACGGAGCAGCCGTACGGGGACGTCCGCCGCACGGCGATGAACTGGCCGGTCGTCCCCGAGACCTTCACCGACCTCCTGACCTCCCTCAAGGAGACCTACGGCGACGCCCTCCCCCCGGTCCACATCACCGAGAACGGTTCCGCCGAGCACGACGAGATCGCCGCGGACGGCGCCGTCCACGACGCCGACCGCGTCACCTACCTGCACGACCACCTCACGGCACTGCGCGCCGCCATGGACGCCGGCGTCGACGTCCGCGGCTACTACGTCTGGTCCCTCCTGGACAACTTCGAGTGGGCCCTCGGCTACGCGAAACGCTTCGGCATCGTCCACGTCGACTACGCCACGCAGCAACGCACACCGAAGGACAGCTACCACTGGTACGGACGGCTGATCGCTGCCCACCAGCGGTGAGTCACGTGACGTGCCCGGCCGCCCTGACACGGCCGGGCACGTCACCGCGGCCCCCTCTACCCCTCGCGGCGCAGGCGCACCGCCGCGACAGCGCCCAGTACGGCCCCGACGGCCAGGACGATGAGGCCTCTGATCCAGACGTCCCGTTCGACCTGCGTCGCGAGCAGCACGCAGGAGGCGGCGCCCAGCACCGGAACGGCGGTCGGCGCGCGGAAATGAGGGCTCCGTTGGCGACGGCCACCAGGGCGATATCGCTGAAGAGTTCGGTGGGGACCCCGCCCGCCACCCGGACGACTTCGAGCAGGGGCCCGCTCGACGCGGCCAGTTTCTCGGTCGGTACGGGCTGCCGCCGCAGCGGCCCCGACCAGCGCGTACACCGCTCCCGCGGTGATCAGGGCGCCGAAGAGCGCGCGGGGGTAGGAACGGCGAGGGTCCAGGGTCTCCTCGGCCACGTTGACCGACGTCTCGAAGCCGACGAAGGAGTAGGAGGCGAGTACCGCCCCGCTGAACAGGGCCGCCACGGGGCCCTCGCTCGCGGTGCCCAGGTCCGTCAGCCTCACCGGGTTCCCTTCGCCGCGCAGCACGATCCAGCAGCCCAGCCCGATCACGAGCAGCAGCCCGCCGACCTCGATGACGGTGGCGACGACGTTGGCCCGGGTCGACTCGCTGATGCCCCGGGCGTTCAGCAGCGCCAGGGCGGCCAGAAAGAGGGCCGGTACGAGGGCGAGGGGAAGCGTGACGAACTCGGCGTAGGAGGCGGCAGTCAGCAGTGCCAGGCACAGGGCGGCGATCAGCGGGGCCCACACCGCACCGCCGGAGTCGGCCGCCACCTGCCCGACCAGAACGTACACACCCTGACCGGGCGGGGGCTGTTTCGACGTCGTCCCGTATGCCCGCCCGAGTGGCCGGCAGGCGGCTCGTCCCCCGAATGCCGGATCCCGTCGAAGCAGTTCAGCGGATCCATGGCGACCCGGGTCACGGCCCCGCAAATCGGCCTGTCAGGTTTCCGCCATGCCGGGGATACGGCAGCGCACATGCTGTCCAGGAGCTGCGCCACCACCGACCTCACCCCGGTCACCGGCGATGTCGTCCACTCCACCGATCTGCCCGGCACCCAGGACATCGTGACCGCCGACCTCGCCGACCTCGCCGACTTCGCCGACCCGGACGTCGGCGGCGTGCAGGTGAGCGCGCACGCCGGTTCCGTGCCGGCACGGCGTCCTGCGCCCCCGTGTCCGCGAGCAACTAAGCCTTGCCCCGGGCCATTTGGCATGGATGTGATGTTCGTGAGATTTTGCGCGCCTCGCCGGATAGGCTGCGGGCGTCGAGGCGTTTTCGAGGAAGAGCTGAGCATGACTGCTAACCCGTCCGTGCCCGGCCCGCGCCCGGATCTGGCGATGCACAACGACTGGTTTCCCTCGGGCTGGGACCACGTTCTGCCCCGCCAGGGCGTCGCTCTGACCATGCTGATCGGGACCGCGTCCCAAGGCTTCACCGGCTCACTGGACGAGCTCATGCAGGAGGCCTTCGACGGCCACTGGGACATGATCGGCGGTGACCTCGACGGCACCCTCACGTTCTTCTGGCCCGATGGGCAGTGGCACTACGAGGACGAGCCGGCGGGCCGCGAGGCGTCCGAGGCGGCCCGCTGGGACCAGTTCAGCACCATGCTGACGAAAGCCGGGTTCCCTGTCCCCACCACGGCGCGGGACCTGGCCGAGCTCTACCTGGCGTGGGGCCTGGCCCACCGCGAGGAGACCCAGGACGGCACCCGGTGGTCGATGCCCGACACGCTCCCGCTGCCCGACGACCTGCTGCCCCTGGACGCCGAACTCACCGAGCGCATTGACGGGATGCGCTGGTCGATGCGCACCGGCCCGCTCGTCAACACCCTCGTCGACCACCTCGCCGACGACCTGGGCGAACCGGAGGAGACCCTCACCTCCCTGGAACGCCTCGCGGCCGGCACCGGCCAGGAGGTCGACGACGTCCGGATCGCACTCGCGGAACTCGTGGAGTCCGGCGAAGCCCGCCTCCAGCGCGGCGAGGAACCGGCCGACGCGCAGCGCCTGGAGGCCCACCGTCGCTTCCGCCTGGTCATGGACTGGCAACTCTTCCACGATCACCACCCAAAGCTGCACGTCGTCGGACAAGACCCCGCACGGGCCTGACGGGACCGAAAGACGCAGTGGTGAGCCGTACGGGCCGGACGGGAAGCCCCCCGCCGCACGTTCTGCCTCCTTCCGCACGACCGCCCCAACCTCCCCGGCGACCCCACGTGCCCCTACCGAGCGGGCTCCCCGCTGGAAGCCGGTGCAATTCCGGGCCGGCAGCGGTTGTGCCGTCCGGCAGACCGTGGCGTCCCGCCAATGAGCCCGGCAGGGGGCCAGACTGTCGGTGCTGCCCAGGTCACGGCCGGGCGTTCTTGAGGAAAACGCGCTGGAACGGCGCGCGGTGCGCGCACCCCGGTCCCCTTCTGACGCAGCCTCAGCCCCGGCGCGTGATGCGGAAGGACAACCATGGCGAAGGACGGCCGACGGGTGGAGGCCATGGGTTCCTCGCAGTGGCACGCGAGAGTCGCATCCGGCACAACGTCCTTTGAGGCAGAGCCCCCCGACGCCGGATTCCACCCCTCACCGACGCGTCCCCCCTTCCTCCTGAGAGAGCTGCTGACGGAATGCGTGACCGCTCCCGCAGCGCCCCTGTGGAGCGGCCCCGCGACAACAGGCCCGATCGGCTTCACCTCCCAAGTCCTGGGGACGGCCGTCCCGGTCAGCTGCGTGCTGAATCTCGCGGGCGCCTTGGCAGGTGCCGGCCAGGACGCGAGGCTGACGCCGGAAATACTGGATCCCGGAAGACGCGCGGTGATCGTCCATGAACGGCGCCGCTTCTCCCTGACGCTCGTCTGCGCCGGCCTCGATGAACTGTGCCGCCATCCCGGCTGCGACTGCCCCGCACCCCATCCGCAGATCGTCTTCTGCGACGAACATCTGGCCGACTGCAATGCGGACACACTCACCGAGATGGCACACCGCTGGGGGCTCGGGCAGGACCTCGGCGACCACCCGAGTCGTGGCGAGGGAAGCCCCGAGGCCGAACTCCTTGCCCGATCAGCCGCCGCTGCCGACGCCTGCGACAGAGTGATCACCGTGCTGGTGGACGCCCTCTTCGCACAGCAGGAGCACGACGCGCCAACCTCCTGGTCCCAGGAGAAGGAGTGGGCCCTGCGCGATGCCCGTGAACGAGGGCGGCATCGGCTCACAGAGATCTGCCGAGCCGAGACGCACCACATCCGCCGGCAAACCGGACAGTGCGCCACCTGCGACAGCCCCTCGGCCCGCATGCGCAAGCCGGTATCCCCCCACGGTTCTGCTCCGCCTCCTGCGCTCTGCCGGCGCCCCGCACGCGGCCGTTGCCCGTCGCCGAACGTCCCGCGGCCGCGGACGGACCGCCATAACCCACGGACCGCGGGGAGTGCGGGCACGACACGCGGCCACCGCACGGATACACGTAAGGGCTATCAGCGGGCGCTTCTTAGCCTGAGTGGGTGACACAAGCCTCTGAACGGTCAAGCGGCGCAACTACTGTCCTGTCGCATGACTTCAACCCAGACCAAGGCCCCGCTCAACCGCGCCCACTTGGGCACCATCGCCGTTCTCCCCTGGGCGGGCGAGCACGTCGACGACGGCCATGACGCCGCATTCCTGCTCGCCTACCCCCTGGGCGACGGCGCCGGCACCGACGAGGAGGGCGACGCCGCAGTCCGTGCAGTGCTCGCCGGGGCCGGACTCACCACGGGCGGGCCCATCGCCAACGGTGCACTCTCCACTGTTCCCGTGACTCTCATGGTGGACGGCGGCAATGCAGTCCTGACCATGCCCGACCTCAACGTCACCTGCGCTGTCCCGCCGGAGTGGACCGCTGCCACCGAGAAGCGCGGCCAGGTACATCTGATGTTCACCACGCGCCCCTGGCCGGACCACAAGCCCGGACAGCCGGTCACCGAGAACGAGCTCCAGGCCTTCGTGGGCGATGAGGACACCATCACTACGGCCGCCCACTGCCGCCTTCCCGCCGCTCGCCTGCGCAAGTAGCCGCTCACGCCGCGCACATGTGGGGCCCTGCGAAGAATTCTTCGCAGGGCCCCACACTGCTCACCTCATCCCCATGCGCGCGAGCGGCTGTTCACACGCACGTACCGCTTACCGCTCCAGGGCGCTCAGCCCTGGTGTCAGCGGTTGTTGGCGCCGTTGCCGGAGAGAACCGGGAAGTCCTCCAGGATGTGCGAGAGCGGCTCGTCACCCTTGGCCTGGGTGGAGTTCTCGACACACTGCTGGTTCTGCGGCGCGGACAGGATCGGGATGTCCTGGACGCCAACCGGGACCACGCCCACGAGGGAGGTCAGGTTGGCCTTGGCCGGCAGGCCGACACAGGGCTTGTTCAGCGAGCCCTGGACCAGGGACATCTGCGGGCTCATGTCACCGGCGGTCTCAGCGTTGCCGTAGTGCTGCTCGGCGCCGTTGCCGCTCATCGACGTGGTGCCGCCGTCGTCCGCGATCGCCATGGCCTGGGGGGCGGCGATGACGCCGAGGGACATGGCGGCTGCCGCGACCGCAGAAGAAACCATCATCTTGTTACGCATGGAGAAAACCTCTTCGTTACCGGGGGGCTGGCTGCTTACTTGCTCCCTAACCGCCCGGCGACTGGTTTGGTTCTTTCCGTTCACCCGAATGGCATAAGAGCTACTCAGCCGGTGGCTCCGCACGTACTTCCAGTAAGTCGGTTCGTCGCTCTAACTGCCCGCTGGAGGCAACTTTGCCGCCATTCGGGTGAATGCGGATAACCAAACCTCCTGCCAGAAGTTCTGCAGGGGGCTCCACGAGGGGTACTCCATGGAAAAGAAGGACGCAGAGATGAAGAAGATCATGGCGACCGCCATGCTTGCAGCCGCCACGATGAGCCTCGGTGCCACGCAGGCCATGGCGCTCGCCGACGACAACGGCACCACCTCCAAGAGCGGCAACGAGGCCGAGCAGCACTACGGCAACTCCAAGACCGCCGGTGACATGAGCCCGCAGATGTCCCTGGTCCAGGGCTCGCTCAACAAGCCCTGCATCGGTCTGCCGGCCAAGGCCAACGCCACCTCGCTCGTCGGCCTGGTGCCGGTCGGCGTCCAGGACGTCCCGATCCTGTCCGCGCCGCAGAACCAGCAGTGTGTCGAGAACTCCACCCAGGCCAAGGGTGACGAGCCGCTCTCGCACCTGCTCAACGACTTCCCGGTCCTCTCGGGCAACGGTCACCACAACCGCTGATCCTCCGTGTGTGCAGCCTGCGGGCTGCACACACCTGCCGGACCTTTCCACGCAGTACTGAGCCCCCCGAGAACCAATTCGGGGGGCTCAGTACTGTGCGTTTTCGTCATGCGGAGGAATGAGAACCTGAACGACAACGCGGCGGTTTTCGACGGCATGAAAGCCGACGGCTGTGAATCCCGCCTGGACAGGTTCGAGTGTCAGATTACCGCATGCCCGCGGAACGCTCGACGACACTCACCCGTTTGCTCGTCGCGTCCTCAGTGGAATACGCATAGCCAGTGACTTGCCGCACGGCACGCGGGTGATATCACGGAACGCCGCGATGCCATAGCACCTCTGTCTGGGAATGGAGGGTGTGTCCCATTCTCACCGGCAGGAAGCAGCTGACACGTGAAGCGCAGCAACAAGTGGGCCGGAGGCATCGCGCTCGGCGCGATGGTCCTCGGTGCCACCGGGTTCTCGGCGCCGCCCGCCCCGTTCCACCCGCAAGCCGCAGTATTCAGCGGCCCCGGCTCGATGCTGTCCGTGGCGCCCCCTGCCGAGGACACCACCCCGGAGGACGGTGGCGGCGCGGAGGCCGTACGCCAGCGCGATGCCATGCTCAACCGTCAAGCGCTCGACGCCCTGTGCCAGGGCCCCTCCGACCGTGAGTACACCTTCCCCCTCTTCGACGACGTGACCGTCGAGGTGGTCGAGCAGTCCCGCAGCGTCATCGGCGACGTCACCGTGATCAGCGCCGCCGTCAAGGGAGCAGTCGGCCAGCAGGTGGTCGCCACCGCGCAGGGAGCCTGCGACGGCACGTTCGGCAACGAGCAGGTGACAGCCCACTTCATGCTGGGCGGCGACAACTACGCCCTTGAGTCCACCGGCCCCGGCCGGGTGTCGATCACCCAGGTGACCCCGCTGGGCGACGAGGACGAAATCGACATGAGCATGCCGCCCGCCCCGGCGGCCGCACGGCCGGCCACACCGCGGGCGCTCCCGGTCGCCCCGGACAAGGACTGCCGCCAGGGCAGCAAGTCGGCTCTGATCGACCTCATCGTCGGCTACACGCCCAAGGCCCTCGCCGAAGCCGGCGGCGTCAGCCAGATGCGCGCCGACATCACCAGGTCCGTGGCACTCACCAACGACGCCCTGGCGGACAGCAAGGTCAACGCCCGCATCCGCCTGGTGCACATTCCCCCGGTCAGCAAGGTCCCCGCTGCCCGCGACGGCGTCACCCAGGACCTGATCAAGGCGCTCGCCACTCCGCGTGACAACCTCCTCGACGAGATGCAGGCCCTGCGCGACAAGCACGGCGCGGACCTGGTTTCGGTGATCGCCGGCGGAAGAGCGGCAGGCGGCCTCGGCTATTCGCCCAAGGCCCCCGCGAAGTCCACCGCCAACTACGGCTACAACGTGGTGGCGCACGCCGCGCTGAAGAACTTCTCCCTCGGGCACGAAATCGGCCACAACCTCGGCTCCTCGCACGACCGCGTCACCCAGCCCAACCAGCCGCCGCCCTACGGCGCCAACGGGTACTTCCCGAAGACCGGCGAATTCGCCTCCCTGATGGCCTACGAGTCCGGGTGCCGCAAAGCCACCAGCGGCAAGTGCGGGCGCATCAACCAGTTCTCCAACCCGCTGCTCAGCTACCGCGGCCAGCCGCTGGGCGTGCCGCTCGGCAAGCCCAACGAGGCCGACGCGGCCCGCGTCTTCAACACCACCACCAAGGCCATCGCCACCTACCGCGACACCAAGTCGAGCGACACCCTGTGCGCGGTCAGTACCGCGGTCACCCCCGCCGGGGCCGGCACCGTCGAGGCCGCCCAGCCCGGCCCGTACCCCAAGGGCACCGCAGCTCTGTTCACCGCCAAGCCCAAGCCCGGCTACGTCTTCGCCGCGTGGACGCTCAACGGGCGCAACTACGGAACCGACCGCACCCTCAACCTGCCCGTGACCGCCGACCGGCAGCTCACCGCGACCTTCCGCAAGGGCTCCACCCCGCAGAAGAGCGTCCAGACCTCCGCCACCCGCGGCGGCACCGTGAAGAAGGCGCCCGCCAAGCGAGGCGGCCCCGCCACCGACACCCTGCTCTACGACGCGGTGCCGGCCCCCGGCTGGTCCTTCTCCGGCTGGACCCTCAACGGCTCGCACGCCGGTGACGACGACACCATCGAACTCGCGCTGGACGACGAACACCTGCAGCTGCGCGCGGAGTTCGACCGCAACAAGTACGACCTCGACACCGAGGTTCGAGGCGGTCGAGGCACGATCGCCGTCTCCGAGCAGGGCCCCTACGCCGAGGGAGACACCGTTACCGCCACCGCCACCCCGGCACCGGGCTACGTGTTCACCGGCTGGCTCCTGGACGACGAGGAGTACGGCGGAGACACCGACAGAACAATCGGTGAAACCGCCATGTCCTTCAGCGACGACCGTGACCACACTCTGACCGCGGTCTTCTCAAGGAAGCGCTGATCCAGCCCGAGTGAACGCATTGCGCCCGGCCCCTCATCGGGGCCGGGCGCAATGCTTTTCACGTGAACTGAGTAATACATGGAGAAAGAATTATCAATAAGCCATCGGTGGGAAAATTTATTCAGCAGTCCATTCTGCTTTCCGGCCTGTGCTGCGGGTGTGTAAGGATCCTCGAAACACCCCGACTTCTCCAGGAGGTAAATCAAAATGAACGCTGCGAAGAAGGCTGCATTCGTCCTCGCCACCGCCGGTCTCGCTGCTGGCGCCGCCGCCGGTACCGCTGCCGCCGACTCCGAGGCCGAGGGCGCTGCGACCCAGTCCCCGGGTGTTATCTCCGGCAACCAGGCGCAGGTCCCCGTGCACGTTCCGGTCAACGTCGCCGGCAACACCGCCAACGTGATCGGCCTGCTCAACCCGGCGTTCGGCAACGACGCCGCCAACAGCTGATCACAGGCTGCGCAAGAAGGTGGGGCCCCACACAGCATCTGTGGGGCCCCACCTTCTTATCGTGCTGTTACCGCTCAGAGCAGGCCGATGCCCAGACCCAGGCCCAGACCGACGCCGACACCGGTGTAGTGCGGGTACCAGCGCGGGTCATCAGAGCAGTACACCTTCCCGTGGTGCAGCCAGCAGCGGTCGATCGCAGCAGGCTTGACCGACGATTCGGCAGCTGCGGCCGACGCCGTACCAGCCAGCGGAAGAAGGGCAGCGGCCGTCATGGCCGCCAGAACTACGGTCTGTCCGAACTTGCGCATGTGAACTCCCATGGAGGGGGATGGAGACGCAAGGAGGCATACCGCCGCACGCCCGCATCCTCCCCAATGGCCCTCCACGTCACGCCTGCGGGGCAACCGATTAGGCCAACTGCCCCCTGCAAGCGCGATCAGCCAAGCGCAATCAGCCGAGGGGGAGCCCGCCGAGCATCGAACCCGCGCCCTTTCCGCCTACCGCGCCCTCGACCAGCTCCATCGGGTCCGAGTCCTTGGCATCGGTCACCATCTTCGCCGCGCCCTTCGCCTCATCGACCACCGGCAGCGGGGCATTGAGGGCCTTGGTGTGCGTGTTGTACGCGTCCACCACCTGCGCCAAACCGGAGTTGAGGCTCATCGACGGGTTGGTCGGCATGGCGCCGGGCTGAGCGATCGCCGCCGAGGATCCCGCAGCGACGGCAACCATCGACACAGCGAGAACCGAAGCAGCCTTCGTGTACTTCATGTAAATCTCCTCATTCTCCGTGGTGGTTCTTAGGGATTTCGGCGCTGTGGGACTTCCTCACGTGGCGCCTGCACCGTGACTAACGCGCGCCCGACCTCCGGAGAAACTGAATCCATGCTCAATTCCTCGAACTTCACCCGCATGCCGGGAACGAGGGGACAAAAAGGTGGGGCAGGCCTTTGAGGCCTGCCCCACCGGAGCAGCATCGTTCGCTGCCCGCCCGAATCAGTGCTGGGCAGCGCGTCCGCGACGGGTCAGCAGCACGCCACCAGCAAGAAGTGCCGCACTCAGGGCCGCAGCGCCGCCGAGCTCACCGGCACCGGTGTGCGCCAGGTGGGGCTTGCCACCGGGCTTGCCGGGCCCCGCCGGGGCTTTCGGCGGAGTGGCGGGGGGCTCGTCCGCAGCCGGGGGCTCGTCGGCCGGGGGCTCGTCCGCCGGAGGTTCGTCGGCCGGGGGCTCGTCCGCGGGGGGCTCGTCGGCCGGGGGCTCGTCGGCCGGGGGCTCGTCGGCCGGGGGCTCGTCCGCAGGCGGAGTCGTCTTGGCCGGCCCGTTGGAGCACGTGTTGCCGAACGCCGGGTTGAGCGCAGCCACCACGTTCACCGTGTTGCCGCAGGCGTTGACCGGAACGTGCACGGGGACCTGCACGTTGTTGCCCGACCCGACACCCGGCGACCCGGTGACCTTCGAGGAGGCCGCCGCGCCGCTGCTCTTGCCCGGCTTAGCCGAGGAGCTGTTGGTGCACTTGTTGCCGAACGCAGGGTTCAGCAGGCCAATGACGTTGACCGTGTTGCCGCAGAGGTTCACCGGAACATGCACCGGAACCTGGGCACTGTTGCCGGAGATGACCCCCGGCGAGTTCGAGACCGTGCTGTCGCCCACCGCATCGGCGTGGGCATAACCAGTGGTCATGGAGAGCACACCTGAGACGGCTGCTGTTACCAGCACGCTCTTACTCAAAACCTGTCGCACTTCGCCGTTCCCTGTCTTTCATGCTTGCGGGGCAAGCCGATTGCTCACCCACACATGAGGAGGCATTGATTGGGCAGCCCCCGAACACAAGGCGTGTATTCAGGGGCTGGCCAGGTCCGAACACACGAGGGTTCGGATGTGGAATTACTTGTTGACGCAGGTGTTGCCGAATGCCGGGTTCAGCAGAGCGATCACGTTGATGCTGTTGCCGCAGACGTTCACGGGAACGTGAACCGGAACCTGGACGACGTTGCCGGAGAGGACGCCGGGCGAGTTCGAGGCCGCGGCGTCAGCGCCAGCGTCCGCCATCGCGGGGGAGGCCGCACCCAGGGCCATCAGCGAGCCGGCGATAACGGCAGCAACCTTCATGCGCTTCATTTTGTGACCTTTCTTTCGACGGCACTGTGCACAGCACGTATTTCGTGATGCACGAGCCATTAAGGAATCCCGTAGCACCGTCGTCGCTATTCGTAACGAGCCGACAGCATTGAGGAAACTAATTTAGTTCTGCGAACTTCAGCGGTCACCCGAAAGGAGCAGTGCCTCATTGGAAAGACTCAAGAAAGCCTTCAGCGGACAAGGCAGGAGGATGAGGAACCCGCAGCCCGGCCGGCTGTCCAACGGTGGGCGTCCCTACCGGCCACACCCACCGAGCGCACAGCAGCGCGGCGTCAGCCGCCGATCGGGAGGCCGCCGAGCAGCCCGGCCGCGGGTCCGACGGGCGATCCGCCCTTGGTCAGCCCACCCACCACAGGGAGCCCGCCCAGCAGATCGTCGGCCGGCGCCGCAGCGGCCGGGCGCGGCTTCGGCGCCGCCTCGGCCGCAGAAGCCTGAGCGGTGCCCGCGGCAGCCAGTGCAGAGCCCGAAACGAGAACGGCGAGTGCAGTGGCAGAGGCCTTGTGATGACGCATTGACTTCTCCTGTGTGTGGTGTGGCTGGTCGCAGTCGCAACGAGCCGCGCCACTCAGAAGTAACGCGCCCCGCCTCATCCTTGGGGGCCGCGAGGTTCAGGCCCGCACCTCGCCCGCAGACGGCTCAGCCGGGGTCAATCACCCTGCAGCGGTACCCGGCAGAGACGGGCGATCCCTCAATTCCGGCCTGCTCCGGCCGAGTCGATAGGGTGAGATCCAGGAACTACGCGTCTCCAATGGCCCTCCCCTGCGTTCTCCAGAGGTGAAACGGCAAGCGCCGTCCCGGCAGTTGCCGTCCCAAGCCCACCGCACGGACAGGACCCCCCCATGAAGTACACCCACGCCACTGCGGCCCTCGCCGGAACACTCGTCGCCCTCGGGTCGGCCGCTCCGGCATTCGCTCACCACGACACCGGCCATGACGTGCCCCAGTCCGTCCAGGCTGCCGACGCGCAGGCACAGCTCGACGCGGTGAACGCTGACCAGATGAAGCAGCTCACGGACGTCGCCACCCCCCAGAAGTTCCTCAGCGACGTCAAGTCCAACGTCGACGGGCTGCAGCTCAGGGAAGAAGCGGCCGCGCGCCAGGTGCACCCCGGTGGCCCCAACGCCGTTCCCGCTCCCGGCGCCCTGCTCGGTGGGCTCGCCGCCGGCGGCGGACCGGTCGGCGTCCCGCTCGACTCGCTGGGCTGACTTCTCCACCCGCGCCGGTGCGCAGCCGCATGCTTCCTCTGCTTCGCGGCGAAGCACCCGCAGGACCAGGACCAGGACCAGCCGACGGCCGGCCGGGGCTTGAGGGTGGCGGCGCGGAAGCAGGACGCAACAGAACAAGGCTGCCTCCGCACACATCTGCGGAGGCAGCCAGTTCCTTCCACCAGGCCGCTGCCGAGTGCGCCGAAGGAATGTCCGGGCGGGCCGGCGCGCGTTGCGCCGGGATTGCCGAAGGCCGTTACTTGTCGGCGAGCCAGAATGCGAGGGCTCCCAGGGCCAGGGCAGTACCGAACGCGGCCTGCGCGATTCTCACCAGAGATTCTTCCGGCCTCTGGTCCGACCGCTGTGCCCCTCTGCGCGCTGCGGCCTGTCGGTGGTCCACACAGTCGTGGACCGGCCTGGCGGGAAGGGCGCGGGCATTCACGAGGGGATTCATAACCATGAGAACAACCTTGGAGCGGCATGAGAAACGCCCTGCGGGCCGGAGCCACCCAAACGCCGACCCGCTGCGCGGCCAGCTGATTTCCTGAGGTCTCTCGTTCGGCCGACACCAAGGGACAAGAGGTGTCCAGGGAGTGTGAATTGTGAAGATCGCACGCCGGGAACAGCCCTCGCAGCAACGTTTCGGCGGCCTCTTCGTTTTCCAGGCGTACGACTGCTGGCCCGTTCCCTGGCTGCCGTACACGAAAGGGGGCCCAAACCCATTGCGGCCCCCTTTCGCAGGCCCAGGCCACTCAAAGCGCCGGATCGGGTTTCCTCCGGCGCCACTGTGCTCGGATAGTTCCATTGGCCGGGGGCGCCTGGCCAATATCGGCATCCTGGCCGGGCCTGATGCAGCCGCGGTTGTCCGACAGATGCTGCCCCTCAGGGAATCCGTGGCGCGCGGCTCCTGACGCATCCAGCCCTCACATCACGCCCCTTCCGGGTTTTGACGACCCGCCCGTTTGGCCGACTACCCCGGGCCGGGGCGCTGCACCCGGTGCTAGACAAGGGACATGTGCGCAACGCTCTCGCCGGTCATAGCCACCACCGCAACGGGGCTCATGCTTTCCGCTCTCGCCCTCGGCGCCGCCGTGCCAGGGGGCGACGCAGACGCACATGAATCCATGAAGTGGAAGACGGCGACGTCGGTCACGCCAGGCGTCCGAGCAGCGTGTCCCAGGGTCGACGTACTGGGGATCTACACGACCAGGGCCACGAAGGCTGTCGGTGGCAGATACCGGATCTCGTTCGCGTCCCGGGCGATTGCGGATCGCATGAACCTGTCCCTCAAGCGCAGCGGAGTGTGCGGAAGGATCCGGTTCGTCAACTCCTACACAGCTGCCGACTACACCGGGCCCGAGACCGTCGACTCGGCCTACGACCACCTGAAAGACCCTCACGACCAGTCGCTGGGCGCGCAGGCGCACCGCCTGCGTGATCAGTACGCGGCAGACCTGGTCGTGCTCCTGGTCGATCAGGAGTTGCGTGGCGGAGGCAAGGGCGACTACACCACCACGCTTGACCACTCAAGTGGCGAATTCGCCTACTCCGTCGCCGACGTGCAGGGCATCCACCAGGACTCCGTGAGCCACGAGTTGGGCCACAACCTCGGACTCGCGCACGACCGGCGCACCATTGCCGCCGATCCCACCGGCACGATGAGTATCAGCACCACACGCCCGTACAACACGGGGTGGATCACACCGGACGGCAAATACCGCACGATCATGGCGTACGAAGAATCCTGTCGTTCCGCCTGCCGGCAGATCAGTCGTTTCGCGAACCCCGAACAGACCTACAAAGGGCAGCCGCTCGGCGACGCCTCGAACGACAACGCGCGAGTCCTGCGGCAAACTCTCCCGATTGTCGCCGGCTACCGGACCGCCCGCCCCTAGCCGCACCCCCGACGGCTTGGGACGGTGAGGCGTCTGCCGTGAGGGTGCAGGGGGCGCCGGAATGGGCTCGCTGGACGAGGATGCGGTCCGGAGGCGGGTCGAGGAGCTGGGGGGGCGATCCCGCGCCCTTGGCAGCGCAGTTGGGGCTCTGTGCAGGCAGAAGCGGACGACCTGCGCCTCGGGCGGCGCCTCGCTGACCTCGCGGCTCCCGCCTTTCGCCGTCCGCCCTCGCCCGCGAGAGCGTCAACGGCTCAGCCAACCGACGCACCCCTCCGGGTATCCATCCAGCCTGAGCCACTTTCACCGGTCGGAGACGTTGCCTCTACCGGCCCCGGAACCCACGTCTCCCCGCACGGCCCCCCGCTCGGCGGGTCATTCGGCGTCCGGGGTGCGCGGGGGCGCGGCCGGCGGTCGCACCTGCCGTTCCAGTACTGCGGTGAACTCCGCGACAGCCGACTCCTGCTGGGCCAGGAGAGCCATGAGCGTGGACTTCTCGCGGGCCGCCGTCTGCAGCGTCGCAACCCGCTCTGCTTCGGCCCGGGCCGCCTCCTCCTGCGCCTGCCGGTAGCGCTGCTGCGCGTCCACGAGCACCCGCTCGACCGCCTGGCAGCGCGCCACAGCGGTACGCAGCTCCTGCGTCTTGTCGTACATCAACCTTGCCCAACTCCCGGAGAGACACCTGCATCGAAGGGACATGCGCGGGGCTCCATGCACCCCACCGAAAGGGGAAACGATTCACCTCCAGCCGACTTGCACCGGCGCCCGCTCCCAGCGTGGCGGAGCGGGTGGCACCCAACAGTCGTCAGTGCGGCGCGACGGTGCCGATGCGGGGGATACCGGCAGGAGTCGTGCCTCGCTCGGATCCGGGCCGCAGCCGGTGCGGGCGGCCTCGGGAAGGGCACGTCCCTGCTCGCGCCAAGCCTGCGCCAGGGCATCGAAGATGGGCGTGCCGCTGTCCGCGGGCTGCGGGGACGGTGGGGTCGGCTGCGGAGGAGACAAGAGTGGCTGCTGTGCAACGTGCATAACCGGGTTAACGACCGTACCCGTCGCCTCGTGACGGGCTGCTGCTCGCGAGGGACCCCCTATCGGTACGGTCCGGGGGTCGCCAACCAACACAGCGTCAGAAAGTGATCCAGTAGCGGGACTTGGGGCCGAGTACGGTGTCCCGTACGTCCTCCAGCACACCCCCGGCGCGCTCGATCACGCGCACGGACGGTGCGTTGTCCGGCGTGACGGTCAGCAGCACCCGTTCCATGCCCCGGCCCCGGGCCTCGGCCAGCATCGCGTCCAGCGCCCAGCCCGCGAGCCCCCGGCGGCGGTAGTCCGGGCGGACGCTGTAGCCGATGTGCCCGCCCGCCTCCAAGAGGAACGGGCTGAGGTCGTGGCGTAGTTCGGTGGCACCCAGACAGACGCCGCCCGCCATGATCCACCGGTACGTCGAGTGCACCCGCCCCGGTGCGGGCTCCACCGCCGGGTCCGCGCAGCGCAGCAGGCGCTCCACCCAGGCCGCGAAGCCCGCCGGGCCGGCCGTGTCGTCGTCCTCGCCGAGTCCGGAACCGTCCCTGTGGGACCCGGGTGGCCACTGGGCGTGCTCGGCGAGCCAGGCGGTGTGCAACCGGGCGTCCGGGCGGACGAGTTCGGGCCGGAGGTCTGCGAGGGTGCTCATGTCAGAATCCTAGGTGCCGAGGTCCGCGAGCCCACCTCGTTCCAGCAGATACAGGACCCGCGCTTCCCTTCCTTCCGCACCCGACCGGCCTGTACCGGCTCGTGCGGACGAGCCGCCCCTCCAAGGCGGAGGACATGGCCCCCACCAGAGGGTGATGCCGAGCAGCACCACCAGCAGCGGGAGCCCGGGGTAGTGCTGGCACTACCCACGAAGTAGAGGGTGGATCAGTGCCCCGGCCTCCCCTCCTGCGGTGAGATCAATGCATGACGACAACGACGCAAACCTCCGTACACGACGCGGTCGAACTCCACGGCGTACGCAAGGTCCACGGCACCGGCGACCACGCCGTCACCGCACTCGACAGCATCTCCATCGACTTCCCCCGCGGCACCTTCACCGCGATCATGGGCCCCTCCGGCTCCGGGAAGTCCACCCTGCTGCAGTGCGCGGCCGGACTGGAGCAGCCGACCGAGGGCCAGATCGTCCTGGCGGGCGTCGACATCGGCAAGCAGAACGAGAAGCAGCGCACCGAGCTCCGCCGCAAGCACATCGGCTTCGTCTTCCAGGCCTTCAACCTGGTCGAGTCGCTCACCGCGGCCCAGAACGTGGAACTGCCCTCCCGCTTCGCCGGCCGCAAGGTCGACCCCAGGGCCGTCGCCGCCGCGCTCGCCTCGGTCGGTCTCGCCGAGCGGTCCAACCACCGCCCCAGCCAGCTCTCCGGCGGCCAGCAGCAGCGAGTCGCCCTCGCCCGCGCCCTGGTCACCCGCCCCGACGTCCTCTTCGCCGACGAGCCCACCGGCGCCCTGGACACCGTCACCTCCAAGGAAGTGCTCAGGATGATGCGCATGCTGGTCGACCAGGAGGGCCAGACCACGCTGATGGTCACCCACGACCCGGTGGCTGCCTCCGTGGCGGACGTCGTCGTCTTCATCAAGGACGGCCGGATCGCCGACCGCATCCAGCTCCACCGCGACCCCAACGCCAACAACGCCGCGGCCATCGCCGCCCACATGGCCCGGCTGGAGGCGTGATGTTGATCATCGCGAACGTACGCGAACGCTGGTCCAGCTTCCTCGGAGCCTTCCTCGCCGTCATGGTCGGCGTGGCCCTGATCACCACCACCCTCGTCATCTACGACTCCAGCCGCCCCACCGTCCAGGACCGCTACACCGGCGCCGCCGCACTGGCCCTGCCGCAGCAGGCACTGGAGACGGACGGCAGCCCCGAGGACCGCATGCCGTGGAGCGGGGCCGAGGCCGCACCGATCCGCGCCAAGCTGGACGCGGTCCCCGGAGTCTCCTCCGTCGTGATCGACCGCTCCTTCTACGCCCAGGCCATCCAGGGCGGCAAGCCCGTCACCGACGAGGGCGCCGCCGAAGCCGGACACGGCTGGGGCAGCGCACAGATGGCGCCCCACAAGCTGGCCTCCGGCCGGGCCCCGAGCGCCGCCAACGAGGTCGTCGTCGACCGGGCTCTGGGCGTCGCCGCAGGCAGCAGCCTCACCGTCAACATCACCCAAGGCCGCAAGCCGTTCACCGTCGTCGGCACCGTCGACGGCCCCGGCTACTACTTCAGCGAGGCCTTCGCCGCCAAGCAGCAGCCCGGCGTCAGCACCTTCGGCCTGATCGCCGACGAGGGAGCCTCCGCCTCCGCCATCGCCGCCGGCGCCCAGCAGATCATCGGCGACAAGGGCTCCGTCCTCACCGGCGAAGCCCGCTCCGAACTCCAGCCCCAGTACGTCGAGCACAAGCGCAACCTCGGTGTCCAGCTCATCGGCGCCATGGCCGCGCTCGGGCTGTTCACCACGGTCTTCGTCGTCGCCTCCATGCTGGTCCTGTCGACCGGGATGCGCCGCCGGGAGATCGGCCTGCTGCGCACGATCGGCGCCGCGCCCGGTCAGATCCGCCGCATGATCCTCGGTGAGGCCGCCGTCGTCGGCCTGCTCGGCTCCGTCGTCGGCTGCCTGGCCGGCATCGCCGCCGCCCCGGTACTGCGCGACATCCTCAAGGGCCTGGACGTCACCCCGCCCGGCATGGAGATCAGCGTGGCCTCCTGGCCGCTGCTCACCGCCTCCGCGGTCGGCATCGGCGTCAGCGTCATCGGTGCCTGGGCCGCCGGCCGCAAGGCCGCCAAGGTCGCCCCGATCGAGGCCCTGCTCGACAGCCGCTCCGCCAACAGCGGTATGGGGCGCGGCCGTTGGATTACCGGACTCTCCGTGCTGGGACTGGGTGCGGTCCTGGCCATCGGCACCGCCACCACCGGCGCCGACAGCCGCATCAGCATGGCGCTCTTCGCCACCATGACGCTCATCGTCGCCGCCGCCCTGCTGGCCCCCGCCCTGGTCGGCCCCATCGGCCGCCTGCTCACCGCCCCCTTCCACAAGCGCGGCAAAACCGACTCGGTACTGATCCGCTCCGAACTCACCGCCAACTCCCGCCGCGCCGCCTCCCTGGTCGCCCCCGTCGTCGCCGCCGTCGGCTTCGCCGTCCTGCTCAGCGGAGCGGTCGAGACGATGCGCGTGGCCTACCCGGCGGGCGAAGCCCTCAAGGTCGCCGGCCAGACCATCGTCACCTCCGACACGACCCCCGGAATCACCGACGAGGTCGTCGCCGCCAACCCGGTCGGCAAGGCCTCCGTCCCGACCCGCGCCTTCATCGGTGACAAGCACACCGTCCTGGATGTCCTCGGCACCCGTGACCCCAGGTGGAACAAGCCCTGTGAGGCCGTCCTCGGCCGGCGCACCGCCACCGACCTGGGCCTGAAGGAAGGCCAGAGCACCCCCGTCCGGTTCGCCGACGGCACCACCGTCAACCTGAAGATCAGCAAGGTCCTGCCCGACGACCCGGCCCGCGGTGACTTCGTGGTCGCCCGTGACCTGGTCCGGGCCCACGACCCGGCCGCCCTCACCGACGACATCTTCGTCCCCGCCGGCCACAAGGCCTCCGCAACGGTTCCCGGCACCGCCGTCCACGACGCCCTGCAGTACGCCCTCGCCGACTACAACACCGACGCCAAGCTCACCGACAGCCTGGCCTCGATGCTCATCGTCATCGCCGTCGGCTACAGCGTGATCGCCGTCGCCAACAGCATGGCCATGGCAGCCCACGGCCGCCGCCGCGACTTCGCGGTCATGAAGTCCGTCGGCGGCACCGTCCGCCAGCTCCTCAAGCTGGCGGCCGGCGAGACCGCGGTCCTGGTGGGCGTCGGCGCCGGCCTCGGCATCCTGGTCACCCTGCCCCCGCTGGCAGGCATGGCCTCCGGCCTCTCCCAGGCCACCTCGTCCGACGTAGGCCTCCACCTGAACAACGGCGCCATCACCACGGCAGTCGTCGGCACCCTGGTCGCGGCGGTCCTGGCGGGGGTGATGGTCACCGCCAAGACGCTGAAGAAGCCCGTCTGACCCACACCACGAACCACGAACACTGCCCGCCCGGTACGGAGGAGAAAGGAGGCGAGAACCCCCAGAACGACAACAGCGGGCAACACACCACCAGGCGGCCCCGGGATCCCCGGGGCCGCCCCCGTGCACTCCCGATGGCTGTGCAGGCGAGAACGAGGCAGGCACTCATTCCGTGAGGACGACCACCGGAATTCCCGTGCAGTGACGTAGCGTCACCCGAAGCCGTGGTCGACGTGCGCAGCGCGCTACCGCAACGGCCCCTGCTCGTCGATGAATACACTGGGGGCCGAGAGGAACACCTCGGCGCCGACCGGGCCGTATGCGATGTTGAACGTGTCGAGCCAGTACGACCAACCGCGGATTCCGGCCGCGCTGCTGAACCGGTAGTTCAGCTGCCGGCGCACCCACTGTTCGGAGACGAGCCGCACCGCCGGAGGCCGTCGAGGCCGGGGCGGCAGACCAAACAGGGGCTGCACCCGGGGAAGGACACGCAGCGTCCCGTCGACCTCGCGCAGCTGGACATCGACCTTGCGCAGGTCCTCCCCACTGTCGTACGGGTCAAAGCCGTCCCTCTCATGCATGCGGATCACGTGCGCGCAGGAGGCTGCGGCGCGCGGGAGAGCAAATCCGACGGGGGCAGCGTTCCTGCGCGCGGCAGGCTCGCCGCCCCGGGATTTCTTCGTCCAGGACGTCCGGATCCACTGCACAGTGACCTCCACGCCGCTCGCCTTCCGGTCCGTCGAGGAAGCCACTCTACGAACATCCGGCGCTTGATCATCGTGAGGTGTGCCCCACTGCCGTTGGAGATTTCCCCGGCCGCCTCGCGGCGAAAGGCTCCAAGTACGTCTCGACGTGGTACGCGTTCGCCGCGGTGTGCTCGGTGGTCCTGCTCCTCCGGGCCAGAAGGAACCGCCCGCCGGTCCCACGGCCGTCAGGTCCCCCGGCTCCCTGAGAACGGTGGAGCTGCCCGGGACGGTGCCTCCGCGTTCCTGAAACCCCAGGGCTTCGGGCTCGCTCTCCAGGACGGACCCACAGCCCCGCCCCGCCAGGGCGGCGAATCCGTCCTGTGGTTGCGCAGACACAGGCTCTCAGCCCGACGTGCTGCTCCCGGGCTCGATCAGCCCCTCGCGGTAGGCGATGCCGACGGCCTCGGTACGGCTCGCGGCACCCAGCTTGGCGAGGATGTTCGAGACATGGACGCTCGCCGTCTTGCCGCTGATGTACAGCTCCTCGCCGATCTGACGGTTGGTGAGTCCCCGGCCGAGCAGCCGCAGCACCTCGCTCTCCCGGACGGTCAGGTCGGCGATCCGCTCCCCGGCGGCCGGCGCGTCGGCGAGACGGCAGCGTCGTACCAAGGCGTCGAGCGCTTCCCGCAGGGGTACGGCGCCGAGCCGCACGGCCGTGTCCCGGGCCGCATGTGCCTGCTCGGCCGCCTCGTCGCGGCGGCCGGCGGTGAGCAGGGCCTCCGCGAGCCGCCGTCGGCACCGGGCGAGTTCGTACGGATCGCCGTAGCCGAACGCGGTCACAGCCCGCTCCCAGGCGACGACGTCCGGGCCGGTGGCGGCGCGTACCGCCTCGGCTCGGGCGCGTTCGAGCCAGGCCAGGCCCTCGGGTCCCG
This sequence comes from Streptomyces sp. NPDC051561, assembly GCF_044454195.1. Classification (NCBI taxonomy): domain Bacteria; kingdom Bacillati; phylum Actinomycetota; class Actinomycetes; order Kitasatosporales; family Streptomycetaceae; genus Streptomyces; species Streptomyces sp. NPDC051561. The sequence goes on from NZ_JBITDM010000001.1 coordinate 920,059, forward strand.
GCTCCGTGCCGGCCTTGCCGTGGGCCGCCGTGGTCCGGGCCACCTCCACGAGCTGTTCCGCCATGTCCGTCCAGCGACTGGTACGTGGCGCGTCGCCGGCCGAGCGGGACTCCTCGGCCGCGTCCGCGACGGCCGACAAGGTGAGCGCCGCCAGCCGGACCACCACGTCGGGCATCTCGGAGCCCGAGCCCCCCGCGAGTGCGTCGACAGCGATGTCCATCTGCCGTACACAGTCCTCGGCGTCACCGCGCAGCGCCGCGGCGTCGATGAGCACGACGCTCGCCACGAGCGTGGCCATCCAGTCCGCCGGGCCGTCGAGCAGTGCACGGGAGCCACTGACCGCCACGTCGAACTCGCCGCGCGCCAGAGCGACGTACAGCGCGGGAGCGGTCGCGAACCCGGAAGCGGCCGTGAGGAGGGTGACGTCGTCGGCGGCCGCTCGCGTGCACTCGTCCCAGCGGCCCAGCGTGTACAGCAGCAGGGACTGCAGATAGCGCAACTCCACGGCGTACGGCGAGGAGAGGAGGCCGGTACGGCGGGCGCGGTCGAGTCCGTCGCTGATCCAGGTCAGGCACGGGTCCATCTCGCCGGCCTCGTAGCAACCGAGCGCCAGGTTGTACAGGGCACGCATCTCCACCTGGAGGTTCCCGGCGGTGCGAGCCAGCCCACGGGCTCCGAGGAGCTGCTCCCGCCCCTGCGGAGTACGCCGGTTGTGCACGTGGAGGCCGACCAGCGATATCACCAGATCGGCCTCGGCGTCAGCCAGCCGGAGCTGCTCGGCGATGCCCAGGGCCTGCCGGGCGAGGCGTTCGGCGTCCTCGTCACGGCCCACGTGACGGGCCGCCATGACATGGGTCGCGGCCGCCCACACCCAGGTGCGCGAGGGCGGCTCGGCCGGGATCAGCCCGAGCGCCTCGCTGCTGTACGCGAAAGCGGCCTGCAGATTGTCGATCCGCATCAGGTTGCCCGCGAGGGTGTAGCGCACCCGGGCGGCGAGTTCGGAATCGGCGCCCGAGCCGTCCCGCGCGAGCGCGGAGCGGGTGAGCTGGACCGCACGATGGGGATCCCCGGCGTGTGCGGCGGCTGCCGAGGCACGCAGGGTGAGCGTGACCGGGTCGCTGTGCTCGGGGTGCGCGGACGCGTCCACCACGGCCAGAAGTTCGAGCGCGGTCTCCAGGTGGCGCAGTTCCTCGGCGGGTGCGCGGAGGTGCTGGGCGTGGTCGGCGGCTTCCAGGGAGGCCGCCAGGGCGTCGGCCAGGTCGAGGCTCGCGCGTGAGTGATGGGCCCGCTCCGCCGCGCTGCCGGCCGAACGGCCCTCGCCGGCGAGGAGGGCGGCGAATATTCCGTGCAGTCTGACCCGTTCGCCGGGCAACAGATCCGCGTACACGGCCTCGCGGGTGAGGGCGTGCCGGAAGGAGTACGTCGCGGCGTCGTCGGTCACCAGCAACTGGTGACCGACTGCCTCGCGCAGCGCCGACTCCAGCTCGTCCTGCGGCAGTTGTACGGCGCCCCGCAGCAGCTCGTGCCCGACCCGGCGCCCCGCCACGGCCGCCGTGCGCAGGATCTGCTGGGCGGTCTCGGTCAGCTGCTCGATCCGGATGAGCAGGACGTCGGCCAAACCGCTGGGCATGGCGGCCGAGCCCGCGCCCTCGTCGTCCTCGGGCAGCGCGGCGAGCAACTCCTCGGCGTAGAAGGCGTTTCCCTCGGCGCGGTCGACGATGCGGCGGACCGCGCTCTCGGAAACGGGGCCCGTGCGTTGCGCGTGGACGAGCCGGGCCACGTCCGCGTCGGCCAGCGGGTGAAGTTCGAGCCGGTCCACGGCGGGCAGCCTGACCAGCTCGGCGAGCAGAGGCCGCAGCGGGTGACGGCGGTGCAGGTCGTCCGAGCGGTACGAGGCGAAGACCGCGAGCCGGTGGGGCGGGCCGCCGGGCGCGGGCCGTTGCAGGACACCCCGGCTGAGCAGAAAGCGGAGCAGGTCACGAGAGGACTGGTCCGCCCAGTGGAGGTCCTCGATGACCAGGAGGAGCGGGGTCAGCGTCGTCAGGTCGCCGAGGAGTCCGGCGATGCCCTCGAAGAGCTGCAGACGGTTGCCGGCATCGGGTGCGGGGCCCGCCCCCGCTGCCGTGCCGATCAGGCGCTCCACCGCCGGGTACGCGGCAAAGGCCGGGGCGAGCCGCTCGTCGGCGGCGGCAGCGCCGAGCATCTCCGTGAACGGGAGGTACGGCAGGCCGACGTCCCCGAGGTCCACGCAGTGGCCGGTCAGGACGGTCATGCCGGTGGCGGCGGCGTGCGCCGCCGCCACGGTCAGCGTGCGGGTCTTGCCGACGCCGGCGTCCCCGGCCACCAGGACAGCGCGCGGTTCGCCGGCCGCGGCCCGCTCCAGCACGCCGGTGAGCCGGGTGAGCTCGTCTGCCCGGCCGACGAACGGTGAATCGATTATCTGGGCCACAGGTCCATCCAAGCACGCCCGGTCGGCACCGCTCGCGGGTCCCCGCGCGCCGGAGTGCGAGGACACGTTCCCCGGGACTTGGCGGCGAGGACGCCCGGTGTCCCGCAGCGGGCCGGCCGGTCACCGCAGCGCCCCCACCGGCGAAGCCCTCGTACCCGTGGTCCCACCGGCCGGAATTCCAACGGCGGTTGATCATCGCGCCGCAGGGGCGCCGCCCGGTGCGGACACCGCCCGGCTGCGGAAGCGGTGCATCATCGTGCCGCGGACCGGGCCGTCGACGACGGCTGCGAAGATCGAGGGGACCCGGCCCCTCCACGAACGGCATCCGATGACTTCCTGGACCGCACTCGACATCCCACGCCTGGACGGCACTTCCGCCGTCGTGACCGGGGCGAACAGCGGTATCGGCGCGGCGACCGCGCTGTACCTCGCCCGCGCGGGCGCGCGCACCGTGCTGGCCTGCCGCAGCGTCGAACGGGGCGCGTACATCCTGGAGCGCGTCCGGGCGGTCGCACCCGGCGCGGACGTCCGGCTGGTCCGCCTCGACCTGGCCGACCTCACGTCCGTACGGGAGGCGGCGGAGCGCATCGGCGGCGAAGTCGACGGGCACCTCGACCTCCTCGTCAACAACGCCGGGGTGATGGCCCTCCCGCTGCGGCACACCGCGGACGGTTTCGAGATGCAGTTCGGCACCAACCACCTCGGCCACTTCGCTCTCACCGGGCACCTGGGCGGCCTGCTGGGCGCGGGCCCCTCGCGGGTGGTGACGGTCTCCTCCCTCGGTCACCGCCTCGGCCGGATCGAGCTGGGCGACCTCAACTCCGAGCGCGGTTACGACAAGTGGCGCGCGTACGGCCGCTCCAAGCTCGCCAACCTCCTCTTCACCGCCGAACTCGACCGGCGGGCGCGGGCGGCCGCCCGCCCGCTGACCGCCGTCGCCGCCCACCCGGGGCTGTCCGCCACCGAGCTGGGTCAGGCGGGACCGAGGATGGCGGGCCACACCTGGGCGGCACGGCTGGAGCGGGCCTCCCGTCTGTACACCCAGCCCGCGTCGGCCGGCGCGCTCCCGGTGCTGCGCGCCGCGACCGATCCTTCGGTGACGGGCGGCGAGTACTACGGCCCTGGCAGGCTGGCCGAGACCCGCGGCGCCCCGGCGCCGGCAGCGCGCTCGTCCCGCGCCCGCGACATGGTGACCGCCCTGGCGCTCTGGGAGGCATCGGTGGAACTCACCGGTGTCGACCCGGACCCGGCGGCCTGGGCGGCGCAGGTCTCCTGAGCGGCAACGGTCGGACGCACCGGGCGCCCGGCAGGGATCAGATGTCACCGGGCGCCCGGTGCGGGTCGCACGTCGCCGGGCGCCCGGTGCGGGTCGCACGTCGCCGGGCGCCCGGTGCGGGTCGCACGTCGCCGGGCGCCCGGTGCGCGTCAGACGGTCAGCAGTGCGGGGCTCGCGACCTTGTCCAGGGGCAGGAAGGTGTCCTGCACCGGGTACTCGCCGAGCACGAAGTGCAGGATGGCCGCGTGCTGAGCCTCGACCGGCGCGATGGAGGCGGCGGTCTTGATGCCCGCGGGGCTGGTGACGTGGGTGGTGGCGAAGCTGTAGGTCTGGGCGGCCCCTTCCTCCAGGGAGAGGGCGAGCCGGGCGACGCCCGCGACGCTGTCGACCTTGCCGAGGGCCTTGAGCACGGCGGCCTGGTTGGACAGCGGGACGCCCTTGATCGCGGGCCGTCCGGCGCCGGTCAGGACCGCGTTCCAGGCCTTGGCATGGGCGGCGTGCTGGTTCATCGCGGTCACCGCGAAGGTCGCCACGGCGGGCGGCACCTTGCCGAGCCGGCCGGCCTGGGCGGCCTTCAGCGCGGCCCCGTACGCCATGACGGCCTGATTCTCCAGGGCCACCGCGAGCGCCACGACCAACAGGTCGCCCGTGTAAGGACGGGGCCCGGCCAGGGATGACGACTCGGCCGCGTACGCCGGAACGGAACCGGAACGCCCGGTCAGTGCGACAGCCGCGGCCGCCGCACCGATCCCGACCAGGAACTTCCGGCGCCGCACGTCCGCCGCCCGTACCTCATCGACCAGTTCCCCGGTGCCCGCGTGCAGGGCCGGCAGCGTCGACCTGTGGGCCTCCTCCATGTCGGCGGTCAGCCGCAGCAGGTCGTGCTCGCTGATGTGCAGGTCCTCGTCCTGGCGGCGACTGCTCACTTGACGGCTCCTTCGGTGACCGGGGAGGCGTTCTTGGTCGGGTAGAACGCGTGGGGAAAGGCGACCGAGCCCGCCGCGGCGGGCAGCGCGTCCGCGTCGGTCGGGACAGCGATCAGCTCGGGGCGGCCGGCGTCCAGGAGCGCCTGCACGGCCAGCAGGGTCGCCCGGTGCTGCGCCTCGACGGGGGCGACGCTCGCGAACAGCTTGCGCAGCTGCACATCGCGGACCTCGCCGATGTTCTTCACGTACGTCTGGGTCGCGACGTCCTCCAGCGTGATGGCCAGCGCCACCACGTCGGCCGGGCCCTTGATGCCGGGCAGCGCCTGCTTCACCACGGCCGCGTACTTCGGGTTCACCGAGAGCTGGGCCGCGCAGCCCGCGTTGACGGTGGCGGCGTTGAAGGCACGCGCGTGGGCGGAGTGCTGGCTGATCGTGGTGGCGATGAAGGCCGCGACGGTCCTGTTGCCGTTCTTGATGAACGGCAGCCCGGCAGCGGTCCGGTACACGCTGACGGCCAGGTTCTCCAGCGACGCCGCGGTCTGGAGCGCCCGGATGTCCTTCCGCGAGACCGGCCGGTCCATCCCGGCGAGCGAACCGTGCGTCAGGCGCATGGCGTCGCTGTTCAAGTCCTGCGACTGTTCGCTCAGTTGCTCCAACAGCCGGGTATCGACGCGTTGTACGCCCATCACGCCCCATCTCTTCCTCGCGCCCGCACCGATGCGGACGATCCGAGCGGAGTTCGCGGCGCCGGGCGCGAAGGTTTGGCCGCTGAGCCGGACACCACCCGAACGGCTCCGAGGCCGGCGGCCCTCGACCGTGCCCGATCAGCCGCCGGGGGGAGACAGCGGCGGGCAGGAGCCGCCGCGCTCCTCGGTCAGCGGCATCCGCCCCTGCCCGAAGCCCGACGAAGGGCGGCGGCCCGGGCGCGCCAGTCGCGTCCCGTACGCGGCGCCTGCCGGGCGGCTTCCTGCTCCGCGGCCCCGGCCGCAGGTTCCTCGCCCCCGGCCGCAGGTTCCTCGCCCCCGACGGACGGCGGGCCGGGCCGCTCGCCCGAGGCCGCCAGGGGTGTTTGCAGGACGTCGACGATCTGCTCCAGTACGGCCTGCTTCAGCCATCCGGGGACGCTCTGACCAGGGCCGTCCACCCACCGGGCCCCGGGCGTGGTCAGTCGGCACAGTTCCGCGACGCACGACGCGCAGCCGCGGCTGTGCTCCACCAACTCGGTCCAGACCGCGTGAGGCAACACCTGTAGTGCGTGGGCGCCGACGAAGGGAGGCGTGGCGTCAGGGGACATGGCATCTCCGATGGGGAGGCTGACGAAGCTGACGAAGGGGAGAGAGGCATTGAGGGGCAGGCCGGCCAGGAGGGAGAAGGCGAGGGAGCACGTGTGCCGGGAACTCCGGTCGCACGGAGGAGATTCGCTACGAACGTCGATCCGGATTGCCCTGCCACCACGACTCGCACATACGGCCCAACCGCCCTCCGTGAGCAGGGCCCGCGCGGCGACCGCGCAGAATTTTCCAACGGATCCGAAGAACGGCCCATCCGCGGAGCACTCCGCTCCGAAGTACCCACGTGACCAAGATCCTGAGCAAAGGCGTACGTGTGCCGCTCGCCGCCCTCTCCGGGCTGCTGGCCGGCTTCGCCGCACTGGCGGTCGCCGAGCTGACGGCGGCGCTGGTGCGCCCCGAGGCCGGGCCGGTGATCGCGGTCGGGGGAGCGGCGATCGACCGTACGCCCGTCGCGGTCAAGGACTGGGCGATCCGCCAGTTCGGCACCAACGACAAACTGGTTCTGCAACTGGGCATTCTCGCCGTGCTGGCGCTGTTCTCGATCGTGATCGGTGTGCTGGCACTCCGGTTCCGCCGTACCGGTGCCGCCGGAGTCCTGCTGTTCGGTGTGGTGGGCGCGCTCGCCGCGACCGGCCGTCCCGATTCCACCGGTCCGGCCGACGCCCTGCCGTCAGTGGTGGGGGCCCTCTGCGCGGCAGGCCTCCTGTACTACCTGAGCGGACGGCTCGCCCGACCGGCGCTCACGTCCGCTCCTGCGGAAGGTGACACGCGGGGCGACACCGTCGGCGAGCCGGTCGGCTGGGACCGCCGCGGGTTCGTGATCGCGGCCGGTGCCGCCGCCGTCGCCTCGGCGGGGGCGGGGTTTCTGGGACGCTCGCTCAACGCCTCCCAGGGAGCAGGAGCCGCCGCTTCGAGGTCAAAGGTGGCCCTGCCCCGCCCGGTCTCGAAGGCCCGCCCGATCCCCGCGGGCGCTGCCCTGCACACCCCCGGGATCAGCCCTTTCGTCACGCCCAACCAGGACTTCTACCGGGTCGACACCGCACTGGTGGTGCCGAAGGTCGACGCCACCGCATGGAAGCTGACGATCCACGGCAAGGGTGTCGCCCGGCCCCTCACTCTCACCTATCAGGACCTGCTGGACCGCCCCCTGGTGGAACGTCACATCACCTTGACCTGTGTGTCCAACGAGGTCGGCGGCCCGTACGCGGGCAACGCCCGGTGGATCGGCGTCCCCCTGGCCGCACTCCTCAAGGAGGCCGGTGTGAAGCCGCCCTCGCGCGGTGGCCCCGCCGATCAGCTGGTGGCCCGTTCGGTGGACGGCATGACGATCGGCAGCCCGGTCGAGGACCTCATGGACGGCCGCGACGCACTGCTGGCCGTCGGCATGAACGGTGAGCCGCTGCCCTTCGACCACGGGTTCCCGGTACGGATGGTGGTGCCCGGCCTGTACGGCTACGTCTCGGCGTGCAAGTGGATCCAGGACATCGAGCTGACCACCTTCGCCGACTACGACCCGTACTGGGTGAAGCGCTCCTGGTCGCAACGCGCGCCCATCAAGACCCAGTCCCGCATCGACACCCCCAAACCGTTCGCCACACCGAAGGCCGGCACGGTGACGGTCGCCGGGGTGGCCTGGGCGCAGCACCGCGGGATCGACAAGGTCGAGGTACGTGTCGACGAGGGGCCGTGGCAGCGCGCCGACCTCGCGGCCGAGGACACCACGGACACCTGGCGCCAGTGGTCGCTCCCCTGGAAGGCCACTCCCGGCGGTCACACCCTCACCGTCCGGGCCACCGACCGCACCGGCGCCACCCAGACCGAGGAGCGTGTTGGGACCGTCCCCAACGGGGCGACCGGCTGGCACTCCGTGGTGCTGACCGTCCAGTGAGAGAAGCCTTCGTGCACCTCAACCTTCGGCTTTCGCCCATCAGGCCGCCCCCGCACCGGTCTCCCCTCCCACCGATGCACCCGAACCCCCACAGCAACACAACCCTCACACCCATACAGGAGCAGCCATCATGAATGCCCGTCGTTTCCGTCGTGCCGCCGTCGCCGTGTCCGTCGCCGCCGTCCTCCCCTTCGCGCTGACCGCCTGCGGCGACATGGACAAGGACAAGAAGGACACCGGGTCCTCGTCCGCCGCGTCCGAGCCCGCCGCCCCGTCGTCGGCCGCCGCCGACGCCGCGATGACGGACAAGCCGTTCGGCCCGGGTTGTGCCGGGGTGCCGAAGGAAGGCGCGGGCAGCTTCGACGGCATGGCCAAGGACCCGGTGGCCACCGCCGCGTCGAACAACCCGGCCCTGTCCACCCTGGTCACCGCCGTCAAGAAGGCCGGCCTGGTCGACACCCTCAACAACGCCAAGGACATCACCGTCTTCGCCCCGACCAACGAGGCCTTCGCCAAGATCCCGAAGGCCGACCTCGACAAGGTCCTCGCCGACAAGGCGATGCTCACCAAGGTCCTCACCTACCACGTGGTGGGCCAGAAGCTGGCACCCAAGCAGTTGGAGAGCGGCACCTACCCGACGCTGGAGAAGTCCACCCTCACTACCGCCGGATCGGGCGAGTCCTACAAGGTCAACGACTCGTCCTCGGTGGTCTGCGGCAACGTCCCCACCGCCAACGCCACCGTTTACATCGTCGACACCGTCCTCATGCCGAAGTAGTTCCGGCAGGCCGTCCAGAGGGCCGACTCCCGATCCGCATGCGGAAGTCCGTGTGCGGAGGTCCGCACACGGACGAGAGTTCGCCGGTACGAAGAGGGGGCGGGCGTCGTCGGTCGTCCGCCCCCGTGCCTGCCGCGCTTACCGGCACGCCGTGACGTCGTGCGCGCGCGAGCGGGTCAGAGCAGCCGGATACCGAGTCCGAGGCCGAGTCCTACGCCGATGCCGCCGCCGTAGTAGTAGCTGTCGTCCCACCGGCCGTCGTGGTGGTACCAGCGGTCGCCCTGAACGGCGGTGTGCACGCTCGCGGCCGGTGTCGCCGCGCTCGCCGCGCCCGCTGTGGGAACGATGACGGCGGCAGCGCACGCGGCTGCCAGGACACTTTTCGCGAGGATCTTCCGCGTGGTGAGCTCCTGTACGCGATCCCGGGACCCCGATTCCTCCTCCACGCAAGACCTCTTGGGGGCCCGCTGCATGTGGATCACCTGCCGCCCGGACGCGATCGGCTCGGTGGGAGGTTTTCGGTCCTCGGCAGCACCGTCCCACAGCTACGGCCCGCACGGTCGCGGCTCCGCCGGCCCCCTTCAGTGCTGGGGCGGCGGCGTACGAATTCCAGCCTCGGATCAGGCTGGTCGATCGGAGGCGTAGCGGGCGAGCGTGGTCTCTACCGCCTGCTCGACGGCGTAGCGGATGTCGGAGGGAGCGGGGTTCCAGTCGGTCAGTAGCATGCGGGGCCACAGGACGTAGTTGGCGATCATCCCGAGGAACTGGTTGGCCGCGCTCTCGGCGTCCGGAACGTCGGCGTTACCGGCCTCGTGTTCCGACTCCAGGTAGTACTGGACCGAGGTGAAGTAGGGCAGCTTGCCGAGCTGGAACTGCATCCGCCCCAGTTCGGGGAAGCGGGGCAGCTCGGCGATGACGATGCGGAACAGGGCTGTCATAGCGGGCCGCCCGATCAGGTCGGCGTAGCGGTGACCGATGGAGGTCAGGCCGGAACGCAGGTCCCCGGCCTGAGGTCGCGCGACGGCGCCTGTGGCATCACGCTGCCAGGACTCGGTGACGATGGCCTCGAAGAGGGCTGCCTTGGTGGGGAACTGCTTGAACAGGGTGGACTTCGAGACTGCCGCCCCTTCGGCAATGCGGGCGAGGGACGTGCCGTCATAACCGTGGTTCAGGAAGAGGCCCGTGGCCGCGGAGATGATCGCCTCACGCTTTTGCTGGGCGAGACGGCGGTGATGTGCGGAGAGCTCTGCTGCCATGCGTGCAGTATGCCCCAGATCCGAGGCGAGTCACTTGACTCGCCTCTTTTGGCGTGCCTACGCTGCACATGGAAAGGCGAGTCGAGCGACTCGCCTCTAGTGGTGGTGCCCGATGTCTCTCCGGTGCCGTGTGATGAGGGAGTAGCTGATGACAGCCGACAGGATCGCTTTGGTGACCGGTGCGAACCGTGGTCTGGGCCGGAGTACGGCTATTGCGCTGGCGGCGCGCGGGGCGCGGGTCGTGGTCACTCATCGCGATGATGCGGCCGGGGCCGAGGAGACGGCGCAGCACGTGCACGCTGCGGGTGGGACTGCCGCTGTCGTGCGTCTCGATATCAGCGACATATCCTCCTTCGGAGCCTTCACCGTCGAGGTGAGCGCACTGCTGGAGCGCTGGGGGGCTTCGCGGCTCGATATCGTGGTCAACAACGCGGGGGTTGGTGTCTTCGGTCCGCTGGAAGCTGTCACGGCCGACGACTTCGACACGGTGTTCGGCACGAACGTGCGGGGCACGTTCTTCCTCATCCAGTCGCTTGTGCCGATGCTGGCGCCGGGCGCCCGGGTCATCAACGTCTCGTCGTCATTGACTCGCCACACCAGTCCCGCGACCTCGGTCTACTCCGCCTCGAAGGCCGCCGTCGAGGCTCTGAGCCGCACTCTGGCCGCAGAACTCGGCCCCCGGGGTATCCGGGTCAACTCCATTGCCCCGGGGCCGACCGCCACCGACTTCAACGGCGGTGCCATGCGGGATGACGCCGGTGTGCGCCAGGGGCTGGCCGGGCAGACCGCGCTCGGCCGCGTCGGCGAACCCGAGGAGATCGGCGACGCCATCGCCACGCTGGCGTCCGAGGGCCTGCGGTGGATGACCGCCCAGCGCATCGAGGTCTCCGGCGGCGCCCTCCTCTGACCGACCGGGCGAGCCTGTCCCGGACCACAAGCAACGGCGCCGGATTCATTCCGCGCCGGTCTCGTCTTCATCCAACTCGGTCGCCTCCGGGTGGCGCAGCGGGCGCAGGGCGCCGGCGGCCGGGACACTGACGGTGAAGCTCTAGCGGCCGAGCAGGTTCAGGTTGCGGTGCTTGAGCGGGGAGAGCCGGGCGATGTCCTCGTCCCGGATCTCGTGGCCGTCGGCGCGAAGTTGGGCGACGGCGGCGTCGATGTACTTCGTCGTCCACAGCACGATGAGGTTGAGGACCCGCCCGAGCGCGCCGAGCTGGTCTTATCCGAACTAGCCCAACTCACCCGCCAGTTGGTGTTCCAGCCCTTCTCCGCCACGGAAAGTAGTGGTGGAGAAGTAGGGGAGCTGGATGCCGTCGGGCGTGTCGCGGGCCTCGGTGAGGTGTTGGCTACGCAAGTGAGTGTGGAAGTCGTTTCTCGATGGTTCTGCCGCCGGCACCCTGCTGGTGTCTCTCGACGCTAACCCTGACGTTGACGTCAAGGGCAAATCGTTGGCCCGCAGAGCCGCAGTAAGCAATTAAACGGAGGGGGGTGCGGGGGGCTCACAGCCCGGGTGCGGATCCGCCGCGGTGGTAATCAGTGCGTCGAGCCGGTCTCTGGTGTTCATGAGGTCCCGCACCTGGGCATCAATGCGATCGCGCTCGACCACGAGGCGGTCGGCCACGGAGTCCGCTGTGACGCCGGCGGCCGAGCCGGGGAACAGGTCTACGATCGTCCTGCTGTTCAGGCCCGCGCGATAGAGGGCCTGGATCCAGCGCACCCGCTCGACCATGTGCTCGGAATAGTGTCGTTGCCCGCTCGGACTGCGCTCCGGGACGATCAGCCGCTGTTCTTCGTAGTAGCGAAGCGCCCGGGAAGTGACCCCTGTGGCCTTGGCCAGCTCACCGATACGCATCACTGCACGACCTCCCGCTTGCTTGTCACAGCTGTCGGCAGCGCGTTCCGCACCACCCTTGACGTCAATGGCAAGGGTAGATCGGTCGATGACCGTCCATCGAGAGCTGGAAGTCCCTCCGTGGCTGCCGGATGACGGACGAGGGACCCCTACGCCATGCCCTCCGCGTGATCGTCACGGTGAACGAGATGTGGCGTCTGGGACGCGCCGCAAAGCTGACAGCCCGGCTGATCACCTCACCGCCCGCGGCTCGACGGTGGAGATGCTCGCCGGTCCCGTCCAGGGAAACGGCTTCAGCGGGCCGGGACGTCGCGGCCCGCAAGGAGGAACCACGACGGTCGGCCCCCGGTCGTCACCGACGCTGCACACCGCGCTCCGCCGCCGCGCAAGCAGCAAGGCCGCCGAGGCTGTTTCGCCCAGCTGTGACGGCGCTACGCGGCGATCGGCTTCATCCAGCGAGACACGCCCTCTCCATCGCTCAGTTCCGCAACGGCAGCGAAGTACTTGTGCATGAAGGGTTGGGAGACGTGCGCGAGCAGGTCCGAGCCGGTGGACCAGCGCTCGTAGAACGTGAAGGCACAGGCATCGCCTTCAGTCGCGCCGACGGTGTACTCCTCGCAGCCGGTCTCCTCACGAATGAGGCCGATGACCGCGCGGATCTCCCGCAGGAAGTCTTCCAGCCGTTCCTTCTTCACTCGCGAGTACCCGTAGAAGGCGACCGGCGTGGTCGAGGTGAGAATCGAATGGGGAATGGGCCCCTCGGAAGCATCGACAGTGGCTTCGGGGGTGGCGCGGCGGGAGTCGTTGGTGGTCATGAAATTCTCCTCAGTCGGCTGTGCTCAGTCCGTCAGACGGCGTACGGCCACGCTAAAACTTGACGTTGGCGTCAAGGGCAAATCGAGTGCCACGGCACGTAGCAGGAGAGGCGGTGTAGTGATGGGGTCTGCCGCAGGATCGGGTGACATCTTGACCTGGCATGCCCTGACGGTGACGTTGTCCGCGTACGAGCGCGCCCACTGCACCGTGAAGTCGAGCGTCCGCCGTACCGCCCGGCCCGGGGCGATCTCCTGCAGCACGTCCGCGAGGGCCTCCTCCTGGCCGTAGTCGTGGAAGCACTCGTACGCCCCGTCCAACGCCAGCAACAGCCGGCCACCTCCCCCGTCGGGCAGCGTGGCCTGCCCGATCGCCGGGGCCTCGATGATGCCGGTGAGGTGGGAGTACACGACGTGCCGCCAGTCGTCCGGCACGGTCCGCCGCCCGGCGTCCAGGGCCTACTGGCGCAGGTTGTGATCCCGCGTCAGCAGCACCGGCGCCCCACCACCCGCAGGCTGGTGGCAGGCCCGCGCGTCGCCGCACCAGGCGACCGTGACCGGCTTGCCCGGCACGACGACGGCCAGGACCGCGACCGCCCCCACCTCTGCGGCACCCGGCCGCCGCGCCCCGACCGCGCACACCGCGGACACGGCACGCAGCGCCCCGTACGCCTCGCCGTGCTCGATCCCGTCCCCGGCAAGGAAGTAGGCGTTTTCCCGCGTCCACTCCCGCACCAGCAGGGTGTCGCCGATCCCGTCCAGCAGGGCGTACGCCCGCACCCCGCACCGCGTCCGTACGGCAAGTCGCGTCGCACGGGAACCCGTGCCCGACCTTCGGCCGTGCTACCTGGCCCGAGCACCGGGGCGACGACGGCCGTGTAGGCATTTGCCGTCCACGGCGAAGGCCGTCCGACGTGGTTGCGGCTGGTCCGTCTCGTACTGGACGGTGCGGTGGACGCGGCGCTGTTCGCGCTCTACGGTCCCGCCCGGGGCTGTTGCGGATATCGGGCGGGCCTGGAGCCTGGTGAAACCGGCGGCGGTGAGTATCGCGGGGTCGACGCGGGCACATACGTCCCGCAAAGTGCCCTCGCCCGGGGCCTTGAACCGGCCGGTAAAGGGGTCGAAGGGGCAGCCCAGCCGGGCCAGGACATCCTGGTCACAGCGGCGTACCCACTCGGCAATGGCGGTCAGGGAGTTGTGTCCGGCGCTGGTGAGTGCACATACGCCGACCGCGAGCAGCGTTGCCAGCCGGAACCGCACCCCACGCGGACTCCTCGGATCTGGCACCTGGGCCAGTGCGTCGAGCAGACCGGACGGCACCACCACCTCGGGCCGTGACGCTCCCAACGCGGCCTGTGGCAAGTGCGGAGCGGACGGATCCGATGATGGTGCAACGAGCACGGCGACCTTACCGGAACCGGGTTGGTTCACCGGTCGGTGCCGTGAGTTCCTTGGTCATGAAGACGCGGCTGGTGCCTGGCGGATCGCAGGGGACCTCTCCGAGCCGCTTCCACCCGTGGTTCTGGTAAAAGCCGGGAGCCTGGAAGGTGATCGTGTAGAGCACGGCCGTGCGGCAGCCACGGGTACGAGCCTCGTCCTCGGCCTGCCGGAGGATCTCTGTTCCCAGCCCGCTGCCACGCAGTCGGGGCGGCAGGTAGAAGAGGTCGAGGAAGAACAGCCCGAGCGAGGTACGCCCGGTCAGTCCGCCGACCACCTGATGCGTTTCGGGATCACGGACCAGGACAGCCAGAGGTCTGCGGTCGGCGATTCCCGTGTGTTCGACGTTGAAGCGGTCCAGCGCGCCGGAGATTGCCGCGACGTCCTCCGATAGAGGGGAGTCGGTGAGCACCCACTCCGTCTGCGGTTTGGGCTGGCGGGAGGCGGTGACGGCAGTGTCGGACGCGGTCATGGTTGCTCCAGTACGTGAGCGGATGCGGGTGCAGCGCCGGTGAGCCCGGCGCACGAGCCGACGGTAGGGCCCGGACGCTTCGACGGACGTCGAAGGGACGTCGGCGACAATGGGCACCGTGGACATTCAGCGCGCGGACCAGGACGTGGGCGTGGACCTGGCGGGCGTGGCGAAACTGCTGGCCGACAACACCCGGGCCGCCTTCTGCCTCGCACTGCTCGACGGCCGGGCGTGGACGGCGAACGAGCTCGCGCGCCATGCCGGAGTCGCACCGTCCACCGCGACCTCGCACCTGAACCTGCTGGTAAACGGCGAACTCCTCGTCGAGGAGCGGCACGGACGCCACCGCTACGTACGGGTGGCCGACCGCAGAGTGGTCGAACTGATCGAGAGCCTTGCCGCGCTGGCCCCGAAGCACAGCGCCCCACCTCGCTCGCTGGCGGCCTCCGGCCGGCAGCAGGCACTGGCCCGCGCCCGGCTGTGCTACGACCACCTGGCCGGAACCACCGCGCTGGCCATCACCGACGCAATGGTCCAACGCGGACTCCTGGAGTGGGGGCCCGAGCCGGGCCTGACCGGCAAGGGCGCCCTCTGGCTTGCCGAGGTCGGCATCACGGTGCCCGCCGGCTCACGACGGCCACCGGTGCGCGCCTGCCTCGACTGGACCGAGCGCCGTCCCCACCTGGCCGGCGCGGTGGGCGCCGCCCTGTCCGCCCACGCGCTCGCCACCGGGTGGATGACACGCATCGGCACCACCCGCGCCCTCCTCGTGACACCCGCCGGCCGCCGGGCACTGCACGACCACCTCGGCCTGCCACCAGCTGAACTCTGCCCCTGAACCGGACCTGACCCGGCCACACCGACGACGCGTGATCAAGCCGGGCGAACAGGACTCTCCCCGGGGCCCTGACGTCATGCGGCCCCCGAAGCCTCCAGAACCATACGGATCTCCCTCACCTTGTAGTTGGCGCGGTCGAAGGCGGCGGCCATCGGGATGTTCGTAGTGTCCGTGGTCGCGGTGATGCGCTCGGCGCGTTCGGTCGCGTGGAAGCGGGTGATCTCGGCGAGGATCTCGTCGATCAGTCCCTTGCCGCGCTGTTCGGGTACGACACCGAGATACCCGACGTTGCGGTTGTATGGGGTCGCTGACGGGACGGCCAGGCCGGCGAGAGTGCCGTCGGGCAGCTCCGCAAGCCTCCACCAGGAGCGCTCACCCGGGCAGTCGAGGTAGAACTTCATGTCCTCCTCGGCCAGCTGCCTGGCGCTCTTTGTGCGCAGCTCGTCACGGGTGGCCTGGTCGAGGCTGTCGCCCGACACCCGGACGAAGGCCTCCAGGAACTCCTCGTCGCTGCCCTCGCGGAACGTCAGCCGACCGCCGGCCTCGGGCAGTCCCGCCGCCGGAGTCCACTCGTAGCGCAGGCGCTGAATCTCCCGGCTCAGCCCTGTACGCAGGCCCGCCTCGCGACGCCAGGCCACCGCCTCGCTCAGTTCCGGTCGGATGCTCCAGTCCGCTGGGAGGGAGAGGTTGTACAGCGGCCGCGTGCCGAAGGCGGCATGCCCGGCGTCAAGGAGCCTGGTGGCGACGGCGACCGGATCGGCAACGGTGGAACGGACCTGGAGGCAATCGAGCGCTATGGGGCGCTCGCTGTCGGCACGGCCCCACCACAGCGCACGGGCAAGGACGTACCCGTTCTCGTCCTCGGCAAGCCAGACCCATTCCGGGCGGAACTGGTTGGCACCGAGCTCCTCGCGGATCCTCTCAGCGGTAAGGGCGGTGATGGGACCGTCGGCCGGGTACGCGGCGGCCCGGTCCAGGGCGGTGGAGTCCGCAGTAGCGGGAAAGATTCGCATTCGGCACATGATCACGAATGGAAAATGGCAGAGCAATGCATTTCTTGCTGGCGGCCGCTTACTGTCGCGGACAGCATCGCGGCGAAGACGGCTCCCGATGTACTGCGCTCGTCACCCCCAGGGATGCCGCCAACGCGAGCAGCTGCTCGTCCGCGCCCGTGCGCACCCAGCCTTCGCCCCGGGCCTCCCCGGTGCCCTGCCCCATCCGCGCCGCCCAGCAGGCGGGTTGGGACGTCTGCCTGATCCTCACCCCGTCCGCGTACCGGTGGGCGAAGGAGGACTTCGAGAGGGCATCGAGGCCCTGGAGAAGCGCACCGGGCACCCTGTCCGCTACCAGTACTGCCGTCGCAGCCGGACGTCCTGCCGCCCCTGGAAGCCCTTCTCGTGGCGGTGAGCAGACCCAGGGCGAGGGTGTCCGAGGTGCCGGCCGCCCACTTGTTGAGCGTGTTGCTGGTCAGCGGGGGTGCCGCCCTTGCGCGGCGTTCCAGTGCGGCAGGGCATTGATCGGCAGGTCTAGGCTGATGCCCACGCGCTCGGTTGGAGCTGGCTGTCAGTAGCCCGCTGATTCCCTCATCCGGCGACGGACCTCGTCACCGAAGAACACCGGAGCCTTCGCGTCCGGATAAGGGTGGGAGTGGTGGTATGAAGTTTCCCCGTGATCCTGGACACTTGATCGTTACGCCGCGAGGGCGTGCTGATGTCGCTGCCGGGTCTCGGCTGGTGTGAGGTGGCCGAAGACCTTCTGTTTGCGCAGGTGGCGGCGGTTGTAGAAGGTCTCGATGAAGGCGAAGACCTCGGCTCGGGCGGTTGCCCGGTCGGGCCAAAGACGGGTGCCGATCTCTTCTGTGAGCAGAGCCCAGAAACTCTCCGCGGTGGCGTTGTCGAAGCATGACCCGGTGCGTCCGCAGCTTTGCCGGATCTCCAACTGGCCTATCGCGAGGCGGAATTCGGCTGAGAGCCTGTGTCTAAACCCCGGCCGGGCGCCCGCCGCCTGGCACGCACGCTCGCGGCGTTGCCGAAATGCCCTAGTAGCTCCGCTACGAGGACCTTCCAGCGCCTTGCGATCGCACGCACCAGACGACGTTCGCTGATCCGACCGGGGTTTAGACACAGGCTCTGATGTGTAGTCGCTGCCGCGATCCGAGTGTGCAATGCACCCCGGCGCAAGGGCGGCCCTGCCGTGGGCCATTTTCAGCGCGTCGACGACCAGACTCGCGCGGTGGTGATCGGCCATTGCGTAGCCGACAACCTCGCGGGTGGCCAGATCCAGCCAGCAGGCGAGGTAGAGCCAGCCCTCGGTCGTCGGGAGATAGGTGATGTCACCGACCAACTTCGTGCCGGGAGCATCCGCTTGGAAGTCGCGGCCGATCAGGTCCGGCGCCGGGCGGGCCTTCTTGTCCGGCCTCGTCAGCGAACGCCGGTGGCGGCGATGGGCGCCCTGTATGCCGTTCTCGCGCATGATCCGCTCGACACGTTTGCGGTTGATCCGCCGTCCCAGCCGGGCACTATTCGGCATGGATGCGCGGAACTCCGTAGGTCTTGCGTGAAGCGATGTGCAGAACGGCGATTTCGTGGGCGAGGGCGGCGTCGGCCGCCTTCCGTGCGGCGCGGGCCTTTGCTGCAGAGCGCCAGGCGTAGAAAGAGGAGCGGGCGACGTTCAGCGACCGGCACAGGAAAGTAACATCGTGGGTGGTGTTCTCCGCCTCAATGAACGCGTACATCTCGTTCATCGATCGCTCTCCTTCGCGAAGAAGGCCGCGGCTTTCGCAGCACCTCGATCGTCTTGGCCTGCTCTGCCGCGAGTTTGCGCAGCTCCTTGAGCTCCTCGCTCGAAAGCCCGCCGGGCCGGCCCGTACCTCGATCGGCGCGGGCTTGCTTGTACCAGCCCCGCAGTGACTCGGGGCTCACCCCGAGATCCCGCACGACCTCGGTGACCGTGCGGCCCGTAGAGTCGACGAGTGCGATCGCGTCCCGCTCGAACTCCTCGGTGTACCGCTTGTTGCGGTTGTTCTTGCTTCCCACCTGGCACTACTTCCTCTGGAACCTCATGTCCCAGTCTCCAGGTGTCCACGATCAAGTGGAAGCTTCAAGCAGACCCCCTTGATGCGCTTGCGTACCGGGTGCGGGCCGGCTGCGCCTGGAGGCTGTTGCCGCACGACTTTTTGTTCTTTCTGCGGAATACGAGTGCGTCAAGTCCCTGGGGGTATCGCTGGGGCTGTCACAAGGCGATCGCACGGTAGCTCAGCGCCGAATCAACGATCGCTTGAGCGGAGGCATCCCGTAGTTCGGCTGGAGGGTGGAAGATCAGAGAAGCCGCTTGCGGATGGGCCACGTTGACTTCGAAAGGCCGCAGGTAGTAGTCGGCCTCGGGGGCATTGGCGAGGACTCTGCGGACGATTTCGGCGAGTTCGTCGCGAGTGATGTCGGGCACCTTCGGCCATGCTGGCCGGGCGGCTTCACGGGCGAAGTCTTGCAGGTCGCGCCACCCGTAGTACTCGGTGAAGTCGATGGAGGCGTACTCGTGTCCGGCTCTTCCATTGAAGGCCGCGACGGCGTCGTCTGCCGGTTCGCCGCGAGCAATTAGGTCTGCGATCCGCTCGATCTCGCTGCAGATCTCCTCAAGGTGTTGTTGCTCCACCGGTGGGGGAAGCAGCTCCGAGCGTAGGGGGGGGGGGGGGGGGGGGGGGGGGGGGGGGGGGGGGCGGGGGGGGGGGTGGTGTGGGGGGGGGGGGGGGGGGGGGGGGGGGGGGGGGGGGGGGCGCCGGGGGGGGCGGCCCCCCCGCGGC
>NZ_JBITDM010000001.1:939143-947591 GCF_044454195.1 Streptomyces sp. NPDC051561
CCACCCCCCCCACTCCTCCCCCCCCCCTCCCCGGGGGGCGGGCGCGGCGCGGCGGGGCGCCCCCCCCCCCCCGCGCGCGGGCCCCCCCCCCCCCCCCCCCCCCCCCCCCCCCCTACCGTGCTTTCGTTTGCTGGCAGCGGGCTGTCAGCAACTAGGCTCGGCCTCTGAGCACGACCTGTCTGGCCCAGACGGCCCTTGGCGGACTGGGATGATAGGCAGGAATGTCGGGGTGGCTGGCAGTCCGATCTCCCGTGGTGTTGGCCCGGCGGGGGTCGGGACGTCGGTGAGTCGTTCGAGGAACTGGTCGAGGGCGGCCTGGCCGTCGTCGACGGCGGCGCGTTCGTCGTCAGTGAGCGGGATGCTCGCGAGCATTTTCTGCAGGTTCTCCTTCGCCTCCAGCAGTTGGCCCTTGCTGGAGTCCTTCGGCGTGTAGAAGTCGCAGCGTGCGCAGGCCATCCGGTGCTGGCACTGCTCGAAGAAGGTGTAGGTGCAGTGCCCGTGTCCCAGGTCGTGGTACTGCCAGAGCTCACCCGCCGCGGCAGCACCGGAGGTGATGGCGTCTCGGTCGACGAGCACTTCGATGGTGCGGACGTTGCGGGCGAAGTATCCGGCGTCGTTGTAGGCCCTGGCCAGGGTGTTCGGGGTGAGCTTCGCGTAGTGCGTGGTCGCTTCGGGCGTCCGGTGGCCGAGCCATTCCTGCAGCTCGAAGAGCGTCATGGGCTCCTTGGAGTTGTAGAGCTGGCTGGCGCTGGTGGAGCGTGCTCGGTGGCTGGTGATGTTGCCGCGGACGTCGGCGGTGGGGACGCCGGCCTTGCGGCAGAGCATCGGGATGATCGCTGTGTTGATGTAGTGCTTGGCGACCCGGCGGGCCCGCCGGGCGAAAAGGAAGTCGGCGTACTCATTGGTTTTGCGGTCGAACATCTGCGGCTGCGTCGGCCTGACGGTTCGCCATGCCTCGATGGCCTGGCCCAAGAGCGGATCGACGGGTTTGGTGAACGCGGTGCCGGTCTTGTGCGTTGGCACGTCCAGCAGGCAGACGGCGTCGCGGGCGAGGACCTCGCCGGAATCTCCGGGAATGGGCAGACCGTCGTGCTGCCAGCGGATGCACAGGGCTGGGTGGCTTGCGGTGCATGTGCGGTGTCCCCCTTGGGCCGGGTGGAGGGCGGCGAGGAAGGAGAGCGCCGGGCCTGGTCAGGGGGTGGGGGCGACGTGGAGGCAAGAACGAGCCGCTACGGGGAGCGCGGGAGCCGCACGTACCGGGACCACTGGGGGTGGGCGGGGAGTCCTGTAGGCCGTCGCACTGTGGAGGCACGGGCCCGGACTCGGCCATTCCTCCAGCTAGTCCCGGACAGGTCGGGGGACCTTCTTCAGCGGGGGTTCCTGGACTGCTACACAGAGCCCGGATTCGTACAGTCGATCAGGAGGAACCCGTGAACAGAAGTATCCGATCGTTCCTGGTGCTTTGCGCTGTGTCGGCCTTCGGTGTGGCGGGAGCGGGGGTGGGGGTGGCCCAGGCCCAGGTGCCCGAGCCCACGTCGACGACCTACGCGAGAGGTGTCACGCCAGCGGAGGCGCTGAAGGTCGAGAGAACCAAGCGCGGGCAGTCGGCTGCTGCTGCCCGCGTGGTGTGTTACCGCGCTCACGTGGCTGACCACGGGTGGCTTGGCACGACTTGCGACGGAAACTGGGCGGGGTCCTTTGGGCTGAACAAGGCCATGGAGTCCCTGGAGGTGGCCGTGGGAGGAGTTGGCCGCGTGTGCGTGCGGGCTCACCTGCGCAACTACGGTTGGGAAAACTTCAGTTGTGCGAATGACTACGTGAACGTCAGGGTGGGAACGGTGGGCCAGGCGCGTCCTATGGAGGCTGTCGAGATCGCCGTCAGTAGCGGCAGGGTGACGGCTCAGGCTCACGTGCAGAACGTCGGCACGATGGCCGCACGGAATGATGGTGTCGTAACTGTCGGCACCGAGGGTCGGGCATTGAACCTGGAAGCCATCGCCCTCTGGGTCTGATCGGCGAGAGATAGCGCACAAGCCCGGTGACCAGGGTTCGCTGGCCGGGAATCCAACCGTGACAGCACAGCGCCCCACTGGTCCGAACGACCTCGACGCCTCCGGCCAAGTCAGTTTGGTCTGAGTCGGCTTGCCGGAGGTGTCCGTACAAGCAGTGTGGGGGTCCCGTTAGAAGTCTGCTGAAGATCTTGCCTGGTCAGCGTGGGTGTTGGTGCAGACAAGACCCCTGCCGTCAGGGGGTGGCGGGGGTGAGTGTCCAGGTCCGGTCGGTTCGGGTGATTCCGAGGTTGATCAGTCGGCGGAGGTTGAGGGCGGCAGCTCGGGTGTGGAGCCAGGTGTCGTTCTTGAGGGTGCCGAGGTAGCGCAGTCTGCGGTTGCCGTGGGCGACGAGCCAGGCGAACCCGGACCTTCGGCGGGGGCTGGTGCGCCATGCAGAGCTTCCATGTCCCGCAGCAGGGTGTCGATGCCTGTGTGCACTTGCGTGCACAATTTCCGGGTGCGCGCGTAGGTCTTGTGTGTGACCACAGCCATGGTGACTAGGAGGGTGAGCCTTGACCCCTGATGTTGGACACACGAGACACTGGATCCTGCGGATCTGAGAACGGACATCTCGTGGTCATGAAGAACTACCCGCCGCAGTTCAAGGCGGACGCGGTCGCGCTGTACAAGTCACGGCCCGACACGACGATCAGGTCGGTCGCCGCCGATCTGGGGATCAATCCAGAGACCTTGCGGAACTGGGTGAGGGCCGCCGGAGCAAGTCGTCCGCGGGGACGCCGGACGCAGGAACCGGCCCACCCGCCGACCCCGCTGGAAGCGGAGAACGCAGCTCTGCGGAAGAAGATCCGGGAGCTGGAGGAGGAACGCGAAATCCTCCGCAAAGCGGCAAAGTATTTCGCCGGGGAGACGCGCTGGTGAACCGCTTCCAGTGCGTCGCCGACCTCCACCACCGTGACGGCGTGAAGCGGCTGTGCAGCATCCTCGGCGTGAGCCGCTCGAGCTTTTACTACTGGCGCCGGACAGCCGAGGCCCGAACCGCCCGGCTGGCGGCCGACGCACAACTGGCCGCCCGCATACGGGTGGTGCACCAAGAATCGGACGGCACATATGGAGTTCAGAGAATCACCGCCGAGCTCCGCGAGACAAGCGGTGAGGCGGTCAACCACAAGAAGGTCGCCAGGATTATGCGAGCGTCCGGGATCGAAGGGATCCGGTTGCGCCGCCGGCACCGCACCACCGTCCCCGATCCGGCGGCGGCCACAGCACCGGACCTCATCGGTCGCGACTTCAGTGCCGAGAAGCCCAACACGAAGTACGTCGACGACATCACCTACCTGCCCATCGACGGCGGGAAGTTCTGCTACCTGGCGACCGTCATCGACCTCGCCTCACGCCGTCTGGCCGGCTGGGCGATCGCCGACCACCTGCGCGCGGATCTCGTCACCGACGCCCTGGCCGCGGCGATCCGCACCCGCGGCAACCTTGCCGGATCGATCATGCACACCGACCACGGAGCCCAGTACACGAGCAGGGCATTCGCCGAAGCCTGCAGGTCAGCAGGGGTTCGGCGAAGCATGAGCGCGGTCGGGTCCAGCGCGGACAACGCACTCGCCGAGTCCTTCAACGCGACCTTCAAACGCGAGACCCTGCAGGGACGAAAGAGCTGGCCCGACGAACGCCAGGCCCGACTCGACGCCTTCCGATGGCTCGACCGCTACAACACCCGACGCCGCCACTCCCGTCTCGGACAACGATCACCGATCGCCTTCGAAAACGCCCTCCACTGCACACCAACTACGCTGGCACCAGCCGCATAACCCGTGTTCAGGATTCAGGGTCAAGGCCCTCAGCAGGCTCGCCCCCGGGGTGCTGCGCGGCGACGAGGGCGGCCGCAGCGACGGCCTCGTCGGATTCGGGCGCTTCGAGGTAGCCCGCAGTGTCGGCCACCCGTGCCAAAGTACGGCGGACTATGCCTTCACGTTCATCTGCGGCTGCCTCATCAAGGTCGCCACAGAAGTCCGCTGCGGTGTCGTTGTCGAACGGGCCGATGTCCCACGTACCCATCGTCTCTCCTGATCATGAGGTTGACCGGCATCCTGTCAGAGACCACTGACAGTGCTGGGCTGGAGGATCTGCTTGCATGTGCTTCAGGGGGTGTGGGAGTGATCGAAGCGGCCGAGATTTTCAACGAACTCGCCCAAGGGATACGCCCGATGCCGCAGGGCATCGAGTGGTTCTCAGGGCTTGGGGGCGAGGAGAAGGCTGCGGCTCTGCGCCTTCTCTCGCATTTCTGTGTGCAGGCCCGGGCCACCAGCGACGACGGGCCGACGAGTATTCAGCGTTCCGGACTCCGGGAAACCCATACTCCGGCGGTCCTCATCGCCCGGGGGCCGATCAATGTGCAGCTGTGGAAGATCGCCAGCCTGGCTCCTGAACACGAGCGTCTCAAGGCGTTCCGGCTGCTGATCGCCGTGCTGGGAGTCGCCGACGAACGTCGCCGCCAGCTCTTCTGTGTTGGCGGGTGCGGACACTACTGGCACCACCTGCCCTCCCCGAACCCCGGGCCGAGATAGCCTTCCCAACTCCTATTCGGAGCTAGGTTCTTGGCTTCGAAATTGGTCCAGGAGCCGGAAGAATTCCTGGAGGGGGTGGAGTCGACGGGTGTCTCGCGTTCGATCTCGGCCGCCCAGTTCAGTGAGCTGGGTGTGCTGCGGCGTGTGTGGAGCCAATGGGTAAAGGCGGCGTCTGAGGGATTCGAGCTCGGTTCGTGGGAAGTGTTCGCCCCACTTGCCCCGATCGCGGTAGAAGATCCACCGGTAGGCGGTCGGCTCGGCCTCGAACTGGGCACGGGTCTCCGTCTCGCCCGCGACGAGCCGGGCCACCGCGGTCAGGAACTCCTCGGGCGCACTGGTGATGTAGGACGCGGTGAGTTCGACTTTCGCCTGGGGATCCTCAAGGGTGCAGTCGGCCCACCCGGGTCCCGCCAGCGACCAGGTGATGCGCATGCCGGATGTCACGGGTGCTCCTCGGTGAGGAAGGCCCGGACATCGGCCGCCAGGGAAGTCATCTGCTCGCCGGCCTCCAACCGGGTGGTCACCGATGCGGCCCAGCCGCCAGCGGCCTGCGGCCACGGCCGCAAGGCCCAGGTCAGCCCGACGTGGCCGCCGGACCGGAAGACCGCCGACACCGTCAGGTCTTTGTCGTTGGTCTGCCAGCTCCGTTCGCCGTCCCATCCCCGGTAGTCGGCGGCAAGCTCTTCCAGGAACGCGGTGAGATCGCTGTCCCAGATCCAGGCGACGACCTCGTTGACGCGAGCGGTCAGACCGGGGGCCCGCAGCTCAACGGCATAGTGCACGGAGTCTGCGTCGAAGCTGAACCGGTCGCAGAACGTCACGTCGACGAACGCGTTGTCCTGGCAGCGGATGGTCACGCTGCCCTCATCGTCAGTGCCGACGTCTGGGGTGGTCATGGGCGGAACGCTAGGTCAGCAGCCCGTTCGGCGTCATGTGGATTCGCTGTCGGTGGAGTGTGGAGTGGAGAACCATCGGTAGATGGTCAAGGTTGACTGAGACGAGCGACCAGATGCTCCGGATGGACCGAGACTGACTCACCCCTTCAGCGAAACACTGCACCTCCGGCCGGGAACTAACCACGGGCCTGGGGCACTAACCACGGTGGGGCTCATTCCAAAATTTTGGAATGAGCCCCACCGTGGTTGCACGACACCTACATCCGGCTGCGCATCATGTCCCGTACGTCGTCGTTGTGGGCGCTGAGCGCTGCTAACCATGCACAAGCTCGTTAGCTGTCCAGTGGGCGGCCGGGGGGGCTCGCAGGGCTGACCGGCCCGGCGCCTCGGAGCCCGGCACCGCGTCTCCCTGGCGGAGGCGAGCAGCACGCCCACCCGGGTGTCCTCCATGCCTTGACATTGCAAGCCCGACCGACAAAGTTCCTGACGCACCATCAACTCTTTTCGCCCAACCCTTGGGAGTTGCCGTGCACCAAGTCGCTCTGCCGTCGCGTCGTGCGGTGCTGGGCACCACCACCGGGTTGGCGCTCGGCGCCGGCCTGCTGGGCTCCGGTGCGAGATCGTACGCCGCGGACGTTCCGGTCCTCGGGGAGTACGACGTGGTCGTGGTGGGGTCGGGTGCGGCCGGGCTGACCGCCGCGCTCGCCGCGGCCAAGCGCGGGATGAGCTGTGTGGTCGTCGAGAAGGCCCCGACCTTCGGCGGCTCCGCCGCCCGGTCGGGGGCAGGTATCTGGATTCCCAACAACCCCGTGATCCTGGCCTCCGGGGTCCCCGACACCCTGGAGAAGGCCACCCGGTATCTGGCCTGGGTGGCCGGGGACGAAGTGCCCGTGGAGCGGCAGCGGGCCTTCCTTTCTGGCGGCCCCAGGATGATCGACTTCGTACAGCGCAACAGCCCGCTGAGGTTCCGCTGGATGGAGGGTTACAGCGACTACTACCCCGAACGGCCGGGCGGTCTGGCCATGGGGCGCTCCATCGAGCCCGACGTCTTCGACGGCAACCTGATCGGTCAGGAACTGGCTCACCTCAATCCGTCGTACCTCCCCGTCCCGGCCGGCCTCGTGATCTTCAGCCAGGACTACCGGTGGTTGAACCTGACCGCCGTGAGCGCCAAGGGCGCCGCCGTGGCGGCCACCGCGCTGGCGCGCGGCACCGCCGCCGCACTGCGCGGCGAGAAACCTCTGACGATGGGTCAGGCGCTGGCGGGAGCACTGCGCAAGGGGCTGCTCGACGCAAGCGTGCCGGTGTGGCTGAACACTCCGCTGGTGGATCTGCATGCGGAGGGCGGCCGGATCCGTGGCGTACTGGTGAACCGGGCGGGCGCGCCAGGACTGGTCCGGGCACGCTACGGCGTGATCGTGGGCTCGGGCGGCTTCGAACACGACGCGCAGATGCGGCGGCAGTACCAGCGTGCCCCCATCGGCACCGAATGGACCATGGGTGCGAAGGAGAACACCGGGGACGGCATCCGGGCCGGACAGCGCGCGGGGGCGGCGCTCGCGCTGATGGACGACGCCTGGTGGGGGCCGACGGTCCCGCTGCCCGACGGGCCCTACTTCTGTCTCGCGGAACGCACGCTGCCCGGGGGCCTGTTCGTGGATGCGGCTGGCCGGAGATTCGTCAACGAGGCAGCCCCGTACTCCGACGTGGTCCACCGTATGTACGACCGCAATCCCACGGACCCGTGCATACCGGCGTGGCTGGTGGTGGACCAGAACTACCGCAACCGGTACCTGTTCCGCACGGTGGCGCCCACGCTGCCCTTCCCGTCCTCCTGGTACTCCTCGGGCGCGGTGCACTCGGCACTGACCCTGGACGGGCTGGCCCGC
The DNA here is from genome assembly GCF_044454195.1 of Streptomyces sp. NPDC051561. NCBI lineage: Bacteria > Bacillati > Actinomycetota > Actinomycetes > Kitasatosporales > Streptomycetaceae > Streptomyces > Streptomyces sp. NPDC051561. The sequence goes on from NZ_JBITDM010000001.1 coordinate 946,514, forward strand.
GCGATCGGCGTGCCCGGGGCAGCGCTGCGCGCCACGGTGAACCGGTTCAACGACCAGGCGCGCACGGGAAGGGACACCGACCAGGGGCGTGGGACCAGCGCCTACGACCACTACTTCGCCGACCCCTCGGTCGACCCCAACTCCACGCTGGCGCCCCTGTGGCTGCCGCCCTTCCACGCGTTGAAGATCGTTCCCGGGGACCTGGGGACCAAGGGAGGCATGGTCACCGACGCCGCCGCGCGGGCGCTCCGGGAGGACGGCTCGGTCATTCCAGGGCTGTACGCGGCCGGCAACGCGAGCGCCGCAGTGATGGGGCACAGCTACGCGGGCGCGGGCTCGACCATCGGCCCCGCCATGACGTTCGGATATCTGGCCGCCCAAGACATCGCCGACCGCGCCGCACGCTGACGTACGGCGGCATTCCATACCGACCTGGTCGCGGCCGCACGCCCCCGGCGCCGCAGGCAGTATCGGCTCCGCGAGTTCCCACAACCCGACCGGAACGATTCAGTCCGCCCGTCCGCCCTCCTTCGGGGTCGGCGAGCCCAACTGACCGTGCAGGACACCGTCCTGCACGATGCCCTGCAGGGAGCCGGTGCTGGTGCGTGGGGTTGCTCTTCAGCGGCCCGGAGACGGTGACCTGGTGTTCACGCGCGGCTTTTTCCAGGTGGGGCAGGGAGGTGTAGCCGGCGTCGACCAAGTGCCCGGCGGGCAGTAGCCTGCGGCGGGCCAGGCGGGTGTGGAAGCCGGGCAGGACCTGGCTGTCGCGGGTGGTGGCCGCAGTGGTGGCGACATCCGTGATCACGTTGGGGCCGTCGGGGGTGCAGGTCTCGGTCAGGTGAGCCGAGAACCCATTCCAGCTGATGATGTGCCCGTGCCGTCCGTAGCGGGGCGGTGGTGTCGTAGGCAAAGACGACCGCCCGGACGAGGGCGGCAGTCCGGCCCGGCCTCGTTCATGAGGACGGGTTCTGGCATAGCTTGCGGGCTCTGTCGCTGATTTGGGGGTGTGCCCGATCGCGGACGGGTGGGCATCACCTGTTGTGTGATGGATGCGGTGGGCGTCGCTGAGCTACTTCTG
>NZ_JBITDM010000002.1:0-397547 GCF_044454195.1 Streptomyces sp. NPDC051561
CCACCCCGAAGGGCTTCATCGTTCGACTTGCATGTGTTAAGCACGCCGCCAGCGTTCGTCCTGAGCCAGGATCAAACTCTCCGTGAATGTTTACCCGGCTGCGTCTAATTAAAGACTGCGGGTTCACACATCGGAAGAGCGGAACAACCACGGCCGGAATAAGGCCGGTTGTTCCTGCGTCCTCGCTAGTGTTTGCCTACCTGCCACAAGGGCCAGTAGGACTTCAAAGGAACCTCGTTTCCGAAGAAACGGGGTATCAACATATTTGGCGTTGACTTTTGGCACGCTGTTGAGTTCTCAAGGAACGGACGCTTCCTTTGTACTCACCCTCGCGGGCTTTCCTCCGGACGTTTCGTTCGGTGTTTCAGTTGTTCTGTTCTTGCGTTTCCGACTCTATCAGACCGTTTCCGTTCCGATTTCCTCGGCGCCTTTCAGGTTCTTCGCTTTCGCGTTTTCCCTTTCCGGCGGTTCCGACTCTATCAGATCCTTTCGGGCCTGATTCCCAGTCAGCGGGGTTTGTCTTTGCGGCTGTTGGGCCGTTCCGACGAGTGAGACATTAGCGGATTCCTGGGCCCCGATGCCAATCGGGGTCGCTCTCTCGAACGTGGATTCCTCATTTCGCAAAAGCGCATGACTAATGGGCACGACGGACGTCGATTTCATTGATCTTGGTTTTCTGCGGAATGGCTGTCCCGGGCCGGTCGGAACCGGTACTCACATAGGACAACCCGCAGAACCTTACGGAAGCAGCGCCTCCGCGTCAAACCGAGAGGTACACGTCCTCTTCCCGCCAGTCCGACCAGTCGGTACGTTGCGGATCAGCCGAGTGTCAGTGCCTTGCGAGGAGGGCTTCATGTCCCAGTTCCAGCCGGTCGGGCCGGTCGAACCGCCACAGATCGGGGGCCGGTGCGACCGGCGCTTCGCCTCTGTGCGGGCTGCCTTCGAGGAGAACTTCCTCAAGCGTGACGAGTTGGGTGCCGCCGTGACCGTGCGGGTCGACGGGGAGGTGGTGGTCGATCTGTGGGGCGGCTGGGCCGACGCGGGCATGAACCGTCCGTGGGAACGGGACACCCTGGTCAATGTGTGGTCCACGACGAAGGGGCCGACGGCGCTCTGTGCGCACCTGCTGGCGGACCGGGGTGAGCTGGACCTCGATGCACCGGTCGCCTCCTACTGGCCGGAGTTCGCGGCGGCCGGCAAGGAAGGGGTACTCGTACGGCATCTGCTGTCGCATCGCGCCGGGGTGGCCGGGCTGCGGATGCCGCACAGTCTGGCGGAGCTGTACGACTGGGAGCTGACCTGTGAGCGGCTCGCGGCGACCGAGCCGTGGTGGGAGCCGGGGACGCGGTCCGGGTACCACGCCATTACCTATGGGTTCCTGGTCGGGGAAGTGGTGCGAAGGGTGAGTGGGCTGCGGCCGGCGGAGTTCCTGCGGCGTGAGGTGACCGGGCCGCTGGGGATCGACTTCACGATCGGGCTGCCGGAGAAGGAGGCGGGTCGGGCCGCCGAGCTCGTACACACGACGGCTCCCCCGACGAGTGAGCAGGCGGCGATCTACGCACAGCTGGAACCGGTGGCGCTGGCGTCGCTGCTCAATCCGGGGGCGGGCGCCCGGGAGGCCAACTCCGCGGCCTGGCGGGCGGCGGAGGTGCCGGCGGCGAACGGGCACGGGACGGCTCGGGCGGTGGCGGAGTTGTACGAGGTGTTCGCGCGGCAGGGCGTTACGGGTGGGACGCGGGTGCTGTCGGCGGAAAGTGCCGAGCGGGTACGGGAGGGGCAGGGGGCCTGCCGGGACCTGGTGCTGGGGGCGGGGTTCGGGCACGAGACGGAGATCGGGCTCGGGTTGTGGCTCAGCGGGGAAAACAGGTCGTACGGGCCGAACCCGCGGGCGGTGGGGCATGACGGCTTCGGCGGGTCCTGCGGGCTGGCGGATCCGGAGGCGGGGGTGAGCGTGGGGTACGTGATGAATCGGATGGGGTCGAACATCGCGGACGATCCCCGGAAGATGGCGCTGGTGGAGGGGGTCTACGCCTCGCTGTAGGTGAGGGGCGGCTCCCGGCAGGGGGCCGCCCTTCCCGCTCGTACCGTCGCCCCTCCTCCCCGTACCGTCGCCGCTCCTCCCCGTATGGGCGTCGGCACGCTATTGTGCAACTAGTTGCATAAGTTCGTGGTCGGAGTGCATGGAGGCACCGGATGAGCCCGTCGAGTCAGTACCCGCACCTGTTGAGCCCGCTGGATCTGGGGTTCACCACGCTTCCCAACCGTGTGGTCATGGGGTCGATGCACATCGGTCTGGAGGAGGCCGAGCGCGGGTTCGAGCGGATGGCGGCCTTCTACGCCGAGCGGGCTCGGGGTGGGGTCGGGCTCATCGTCACCGGCGGGATCTCGCCCAATGAGGCGGGGCGGCCGTATCCCGGTGGGGCGATGCTGACGACGGCCGAGGAGGCCGTGCGGCACCGGGTGGTCACCGACGCGGTGCACGAGGCGGGTGGGCGGATCGCGATGCAGATCCTGCACTTCGGGCGGTACGCGTATCACCCCGAGCTGGTGGCGCCGAGCGCGTTGCAGGCGCCGATCAGTCCGTTCGTGCCCCATGAGCTGACGGACGACGAGATCGAGCGGACCGTCGAGGACTTCGTGCGGGCGGCCGCTCTGGCGAAGGAAGCCGGGTACGACGGTGTCGAGATCATGGGGTCCGAGGGATACCTGATCAACGAGTTCATCGCGGCGCACACCAACATGAGGGACGACCGGTGGGGCGGTTCGTACGAGAACCGGACGCGGTTCCCGCTGGAGATCGTGCGGCGGGTGCGGGAGCGGGTCGGGGCGGACTTCATCCTGATCTACCGGCTGTCGATGCTGGATCTGGTGCCGGGCGGCTCCACGCTGGAGGAGGTCGTGCGGCTGGCCAAGGCCGTGGAGGCGGCCGGAGCAACGATCATCAACACCGGGATCGGGTGGCACGAGGCGCGGATTCCGACCATCGCGACGTCGGTCCCCCGGGGGGCGTACGCCTGGGTGACCAAGCGGGTCATGGGTGAGGTGTCGGTTCCGCTGGTGACGACGAACCGGATCAACACCCCCGAGCTGGCGGAGGAGCTGCTCGCCGGGGGGTTCGCCGACCTGGTGTCGTTGGCGCGGCCGTTCCTGGCGGACCCGGAGTTCGTGGCGAAGGCGCGGGACGGGAAGCCGGAGTCGATCAATACGTGCATCGGGTGCAACCAGGCCTGCCTGGACCACACCTTCAGCGGGAAGATCACCTCGTGCCTGGTGAACCCGCGGGCCTGCCATGAGACGGAGCTGGTCCTCTCCCCCACCCGGCTGCGCAAGCGGGTGGCTGTGGTCGGCGCGGGACCGGCGGGGTTGGCTTGCGCGGTGACGGCGGCGGAGCGCGGGCATGCGGTGACGTTGTTCGACGCGGCGGACGAGGTCGGCGGGCAGTTGAACGTGGCTCGGCAGGTGCCGGGCAAGGAGGAGTTCAACGAGACGCTGCGGTACTTCCGGAACCGGCTTCAGGAGTACGGGGTGGAGGTGCGGCTGTCCACGGTGGTGACGGCGGAGGGGCTCAAGGACGGGGCGTACGACGAGGTGGTGGTGGCCACCGGGGTGACGCCGCGCGTCCCGGAGATCGAGGGCGTCGATCACCCGAGCGTCGTCAGCTATCTGGAGGTGCTGCGCGGCGAGGTGAAGGCCGGGGAGCGGGTGGCGATCCTCGGGGCCGGCGGTATCGGCTTCGATGTGGCGGAGTTCCTGACCGATGAGGGTGAGGAGGCGGCCCTGACGCCGGAGGTGTTCTTCCGGCAGTGGGGTGTCGACATGGCGTACGAGGGCCGGGGTGGGCTGCGGGCGCCGGAGCGGGCGAAGGCGACGCGGAGTGTGCACTTGTTGCAGCGCAAGGAGACCAAGGTCGGGGCCGGGCTGGGGAAGACCACGGGGTGGATCCACCGGAACGAGCTGGCCAAGCGGGGCGTGGTGATGGTGCCTGGTGTGACGTACGAGCGCATTGATGACGAGGGGTTGCATGTGGCGGTGGGAGGCGAGCGGCGGGTGCTGGAGGTGGACACGGTGGTGCTGTGTACGGGGCAGGAGGCTCGGCGGGATATTTATGGGGAGTTGGTGGCGGGGGGTGTGCCGGTTCATTTGATCGGCGGGGCGGAGGTGGCGGCGGAGCTGGATGCGAAGAGGGCGATTCGGAGGGGGACGGAGGTGGGGGCGGGGTTGTAGTTGGTGGGGGTAGGGGGGTGCCTAGGATGCCGGTATGTCACTGCCGCACGCGATTCTGACCGCTCTGATGGAGAAGCCTTCCTCGGGGTTGGAGTTGACGCGGCGGTTCGACATGTCGATCGGGTACTTCTGGTCGGCGACGCATCAGCAGATCTACCGCGAGCTGGGGAAGCTGGAGCAGGCCGGCTTCATCCGGGCGCTGCCGCAGGATGTGCCGGCCCGGGGGCAGAAGCGGGAGTACGAGGTGCTGGCCGACGGGCGCGCGGAGTTGGTCGCGTGGGTGGGGCGGGCCGAGGACCCCAAGCCGCTGCGGGACGCGTTCGCGTTGCGGCTGCGGGCGGCGGCGAAGGTCGGGGCCGGGGACCTGGTGGCCGAGGTGGGGCGTCATCTCGGTCTGCACCGGGTGCAGTTGGCGACGTACCGCGAGATCGAGAAGCGGGACTTCGGGCATCTGAGCGAGGCACACCGGGGCGGCCGCGAGGAGCGGATGCAGCATCTGGTGCTGCGGGCCGGGATCGAGATGGAGCGGTTCTGGGTGGGGTGGCTGGAGGAGGCGGCGGTCGAGCTGCGGGAGCTGGCCGACGGGGAGTAGCGGCTGCTGGATCAGGCGCACGGGGAATGGCGGCTGTCGGGTCAGGCGCACGGGGACCGGCCGCTGTCGGGTGGAGTCGTGTGCGGTCGCGGGGGGCGGTCGTAGGCTCGGCGCCATGGCCCGTGATTCCAGGAAGCCTCGTCGGTTGGTCGTCGAGGGGGAGGTGTATCTGTGGAAGCTCCGTCATCGGCATCGTGAGCTGGAGGACGGGCGAGCGGCGGACTGTTCCGAGACCCTGGTGGTGTTTCCGCAGTCGGCGGGACGTGGTGGGCCGCTGCACATCGTTTTCGCGCCGGGGCCGGGCCGATACGTTCCGGAGGGGTATCCGACAGGGTCCGGGGACGTCGGCTTCGTACGGGGCGGGCAGCTGAATCTGCATGAGCCGGGGGCTGTCCGGGCGCTGCTGGACGCGGTGTTGGCGCAGGGCTGGCGGCCAGCTGGGCAGCAGGCGGTGGAGGTCGACGGGTGGCCGCTGCTGGAGGCGGCTGCCCGGGCTCGGGGCGCGTAGGCGTCAGGGGAACAGGAAGGTCCCGGGGCTCCACCGAGGGAGTTCCGGGACCGCCCCTATGTCACTGCCGGCGCCGCTCAGCCCTTGTTGCGGGAGGCCCAGAACTCGTCGAAGTTCAGGCGGCCGTCGGCGTTGCCGTCGTGCGAGTTGATGATGGCCTGGGCCACGGTCTCGGTGACGCTGAAGTCGCCGAGTTCGGCCATCACGCTCTTGTACTCGGCCGCAGTGATCGTGCCGTCGCCGTTCTTGTCGAACTTCGCGAATGCCGTGCGCGCCGACTCGATGTCGATGTCCGCCACGTGGTCCACCCCTTTTGGTGCAAGTCGGTCAGGTCAGGGCGAAGCCGTGGCAGTGCTGTGCAGCCCGCCTTGGTCGCCTTGTGTGACGGACAGATTAGCGGCCCTGGTAGGCACCCAGGTTCGGCGGGTTGGGGACCCGGTTCCCGAAGTAGTCGCGGGTGACGCCGTCGGCGGTCGGGGTGCCCGCGCCGAGGGCCGGGGAGCCGGGCTTCAGGCGCACGTCGGCGGGGGCGAGGGGGGATGCGGTGCGGAAGAGGGGGTTGGTGTTGAGGGCCGCGGCGTCACGGGGCTGGCTGGTGTTGCGGTAGAGGTTTCCGGTGTAGGTGGAGAGGGTGTCGACGGTCGGGGAGCCGGTGGAGGCGCCGACGAAGATGTTGTTGCGGAAGGTGGTGCCTGCCTGGCCGTTGTTGCTGACCATGCGGGTGTTGGGGTGGGTGGTGGAGATGGTGTTGTTGTAGATCTGGGTGTCGGTGGTGGGGCCGCAGACGACGGCGATGACGCCGTAGGGGGCTTCGGTGTTGCGGTCGTTGATGCTGATGTTGTGGCGGACCTTGTTGCCCTTGCTGGTCATGCCGGCGCCGTTGCAGACGAGGAGGAAGCCGCCCTCGTTGTCGTGGCTGTAGTTGTACTGGAAGACGTTGTTGGTGTTGCCGCCGTCGATGTCGAAGGCTTCGGAGTCGCGGGTTCCGTGGCCGCCGGTGACCTCGTTGTACTGGGTGAGGACGTTGTCGGAGTTCCAGGACCAGACGCCCGCGTTGTAGCCGGCGGAGCGCATGTTGAAGCCGTTGACGTAGTTGTGCTCGACGCGGGCGCCGTCGGCGTTGTGGGTGACGAGGGCGTCGCCGCCGGTGTCGCGGACGTCGTTGCGCTGGATGCGCACGCCGGTGATCGGCTCGAAGGAGGTGCCGGGGCCGTCGGGGTAGGCGGCGCGGCGGCCCCAGGTGGACATGGTGCCGATACCGGTGCGGTCGACCTTGCGGACGGTTGAGTCCTCGATGCGGACGCCGTCGAAGCGGGTGGGGGTCCTGTCGCCCTGGACGACGAAGAGGATGCCGCCGCTGGGGTCGGGATCCTTGTGGTCGGAGCCGTTGACGTCGTGGACGTCGACGTTGTCCACGACGTAGTGGCGGCCGACGCCGAAGTCTTTGAGTAGGACGAGGAGCCCGGCGCGGCGTTCCTCGGGGGCGGGTGCGGGGCCGGTGTTGGAGAGGTCGAGGTTGCGGATCTCCCAGCCCTGGGAGTTGCGCAGGAGTACGGCGGCGCGGGCGCCAGCGCCTTCGATGTGCGGCTTGGCTCCGGTGCCGTACGCATCGAGCCGGATGGGGCTGGAGGGGGTGCCGTTGCCGGTGGGGGCGAGGGTGCCCGTGCAGGTGGTGCCGCGCTTGATGAGGAGGCGGTCGCCGGGGCGGTAGGCGGTGGAGGCTTTGGCGAGGGTGCGCCAGGGGGTGCGGGTGGTGGTGCCGTTGGCGTTGTCGTTGCCGGTGGTGCAGTCGACGTAGTGAGTAGTCGCTGCGTGAGTAGTCGCTGCGTGAGTAGCCGCTGCGTGGGTCGTGGCGGCGTGGGTCGTGGCGGCGTGGGTGGTGGGGGTGGTGAGGAGGGAGGTGGCGGCGAGGGCTGTGGCCAGGGCTGCGGCGCGGGGGCCGTTCCGGCGGGGGGCCTGGTTCGGTGTGTGGGACATGGCCGGACGGTAGGGGTGGGGCGGGGGGTGCGGCCATGGACTAACCGGGGCGGTGCTTGGATCTCCCCCGGAAGAGGGTCCGGCCGAGTGGGGGATGTGGGCGATATGACGGAGCTTGCTGGAGTTACGGGAGTGAAGGGGGCGCCCGGCTTCCTTGCGGGGTTCCTGGACGCGGCCGCGCGTGGGGTGTTTCCGCCGCCGGACGGGGGTGTGACGGTGGTGCCACAGCCGGAGGAGAGGGTGGCCGGGGTGCTGTCCTTCACCGCGCACTCGGTGATCTTCACGGATGAGGATCCGGAGTGGGTGCGGGCGGAGTTGGCGGCGACGCCGTGCGATCCGTTGGCCGCGTCGATGAACCCGTTGTTCCTGGTGCGGTTGGCGGAGCGGACCGGGCGGCGGATGAACGACACCATTGATCTGCTGACGGTGGCGGAGGCGTTGCCCGGGCGGCCGGATGCGGGGCTGGGTCTGGAGGAGATCGGTGATCCCTCGCATCCGCGGGTGGTGCGGGCGCGGAGGTTCCGGGACGGGGTGCGGGTGTGGACGAGTCCGTTGGGCGGTGTGCTGATTCTGGGGCGGGGGGTGGCCGGCCGGTGGGAGGTGGCCATTGAGGTGGACGAGGGGGCTCGGGGGCGGGGGGTTGGGCGTCAACTGGCGGTTGCGGCGCGGCAGTTGGTGCCAGGGAGCGTGGTGTGGTCGGAGCAGCCGCCGGGGAACGCGCGGAGTGTGCGGACGTTTCAGGGGGCGGGGTATCGGGCGGTGGGGGCGGAGGTACTGATGGTGCGGTAGGGGCGGGGGGGTAATGGGTGCGGGTGGGCGGGGAGTAGTGGGCGCGGGTGGGCGGGGGCTGGTCGCGCAGTTCCCGGCGCCCCCGGGGCCGCGCCCCTGGAGGGGTGCGGCCCCGGGGGCGAGAGGGGTTAGCGGAAGATGCCGGTGTGGCCGAGGGAGTAGCGGCCGGGCTGGGGGTAGACGGCGAGGCCGTGGGGGCCGTCGCCCACGGGGATGCGGGCGAGTTGGCGGCCGGTGGTGGTGTCGATCGCGTAGACCTCGGAGTCGTAGCGGCCGGCGAGCCAGAGGACCTTGCCGTTGGCCGAGACGCCGCCCATGTCGGGGCTGCCGCCGTCGGGAAGGTGCCACTTCTTGGTGAGTTTGTTCTTGGCGAAGTCGAAGACGGAGATGGATCCCTCGCCTCGGTTGGGGACGTACATCTCCTTGGAGTCGCGGGAGATGTAGAGGCCGTGGCAGCCCTTGCCGGTGGGGAGCAGGCGGGGGGTGGTGAACTTCTCGCCGTTCAGGACCCACATGCCGTGGGCCATCATGTCGGCGATGTAGAAGGTCTTGCCGTCCGGGGAGATCTTGACGTCCTGCGGCATGGCTCCCTCGAAGGGGAGTTTCTGCTGGCCGACGACCTTCATCTTCTCGGTGTCGACCTTGAGGAGTTCGCCGGAGAACTCGCAGGAGACGACGAAGTAGCGGCCGTCGGCGGAGAAGTCGGCGTGGTTGACGCCCGCGCAGGTGACGGGGACGGTCTTGACGCGGTTCATGGTGTGCGGGTCGCGGAAGACGAGTTCGCGGTCCATGGAGGCCATCACGATGGCGTGCTTGCCGTTCGGGGTGAAGTAGAGGTTGTACGGGTCGTGGACCTCGACCTCCTTGCCCGCCTTGCCGGTGGCGGGGTTGATCGGGGTGAGGGTGTGGCCCCGGTTGTTGTTGACCCAGAGGGTCTTGAGGTCCCAGGAGGGCACGACGTGCTGGGGCTGGGTGCCGACCGGGATCGTCTCGATGACCTGGTAGGTGGCCGGGTCGATGACGGAGACGGTGTTGGAGTTGGTGTTGGGGACGTAGACGCGTGCGGGGTAGTCGCGGGCGACGGGGGCGATGTTGCCCGGGCGGTTGGCCGCGTAGATGTCCTTGGCGTCGAGGACCGGGGGCATGCCCGGGAGCCCGGCGGGGATCGCCTTCTTGAGGTGGGCGGGCGGGGCGATGCCCTTGGTCCCGCGAGCTTCGACCGCCCCCTTGTCCCCGGGGTCGGCGCAGCCGACGAGTGCGGCGAGGAGCAGCCCGGCGGCACAGAGGGCTCGGACGCCGGGGCGGGGAGTGCGGGCGCCGGGTCCTGGGCGGTGCATGGCACTACCGGGGGGCGGGGCAACGTCCGGGTGTGGCGCGGTGTTGCGGGGGGCGAGGGGCGAGCGGGGGCGGAGGGGCGGCGGGGTCATGGGGTGAGCAGCTCCGTGGTGGTTACCGCGCGCAGACGGCGGCGGTGGAGGTCGTCGAGGAGGGCGGGCAGCGCGGCGACCGTGTCCGCGTAACCGAAGTGCAGGCTCACCACGGATCCGTTGCGGATCTCCCCGGCGACCTTGCGGGTGACGGCCGTCGCGCCGGGCGAGGTGAAGTCGAGGGAGTCCACGTCGTAGGAGAGGACGTGGGGGTAGCCGGCCCGGTGGGCGAGGCGCTGGATCACCGGCGTCGCGTACTGGGTGCGGGAGGGGCGGAACCAGGTGCCGATGGAGCCGGTGAGGCGGCGCAGGCGGTCGGCGCAGGCGGTGATTTCGCGGTAGGCGGCGCCCTCCGGCATCTCGGAGATGGTGCGGTGGTGCTGGGTGTGGTTGCCGAGGTCGTGGCCGCCGTCAAGGATGCGGCGGGCGAGGGCGGGGTGTTCGTCGAGCCAGGTGCCGACGGCGAGGACGGTGACGCGGGCGCCGGCGCGTTCGGCCTCGGCGAGGAGGGCGCGGGCGATGGCGGGGTCGCCCTGGCCGTGGAAGGTGAGGGCGACCTGGGGGCGGTCGCGGGGGCCGTGCTCGATCTGGGCGGGATGGGGCGGGAAGCGGTGGGGGGCCGGGGCGGCGTGGTGGGCTCGGGAGTGTGGGTCTTCTTCCCGTACGCCGCCGGAGGGGCCGCCGGGGGCGGGGCCGGTGCCGCTCGGGGCCGGGTCCCGGTGGCCGGGCGGTGCCGCCGGGGTCGAGCAGCCCGCGGTGGCGGCCAGGGCGAGGCAGCAGGCTCCGGCTCCTGTGCGCAGGAGGGTGCGGCGGTCGGTCGGTGGAGCGATGGGGCTCACCTCACCAGAAGGCAGGAGGGGGTCCGGCCGCAGCGCGCGGGCGCGGGGGTCCGGCCGGGGCGGGGCTACCCCGAGTGAGCACCATAAATGTGTAAAGCCCAGAATTTGCCGATTGTGGTAATTGGGGGCGTTTCGGAAGAGGTGATGGGTGTTCGGTTTCCGTAAGGGCCGTTGCTGGCGAGTTCAAGGAATCACGCATGGATTCTCATACCTATGCAGTGAATGCCAGGTCCGTGGCCCACCTCACCAACGATTCACTATTAAAGTGTGCCGGTTTGGGTCGGTTTGCCCGAGTAGGGACTTTTGGCTTGAAGCCACCTTTCTGCCATAGTCGGAGACACGAACCCCATTGACCCGGGCAAGTTCGTCAACCAGGCCGTGGAGTACACCCCCTTCACTCCCCGGCCCTCCTCGGAAGCCCCCGCAGCGCGCCCCACCCCGGCGCCTGGGGGCTTCTGGCGTTTGACCCCTACCGTTCGCGGTCGACGACCCGCATCTCGAACCAGGTGGTCTTGCCGCGCGGCAGCAGGTCGACGCCCCAGCGGTCGGACAGCTTGTCCACCAGGAACAGGCCGCGGCCGCTCACATCCAGCTCATGGACGGGCATCAGGCAGGGCAGTCCGCGCGAGGGGTCGCGCACCTCTATGCGGATCCAGCCTCTGCGGCGCAGCATCTTCAGGCCGAAGACCCGGGCGCCGGTGTGCCGGACCGCGTTGCCGACCAGTTCGGAGACCAGCAGGACGGCGAACTCGGTGACCTGCGGCGAGAGCCCCCACTGGCGCTGCACGACGCACTGCGTCAGCCGCCGCGCGTGCCCCGCCGACTCCGGCCGCGACGGCAGCCGTACCTCGCCCTCCGTCGGATTGCCGAACAGCTCCAGCGTCTGCTGCGCCCGTTCGTCGTCGACGGCCGGCACCCATCGCGCAGCGGTCGCCTGCCCCTGCTGCCGCGGCTCCTCCACACCTTCCAGCCCCGCCATGCCCCCATCATGGCGGCAGCCGGGGCGCTCCGGGGAGGTTCCGGGGGAATGAACTCCCCGGGAACCCCCTCCACCGAGGCGGCTTCCGGCATATGACAGAAGCACAAACAGCCTTACTCGCCAGGCCTGACCTGCAACTACACGCCGCGTGCGAATGATCACCCGCAGTGCGCCCGCAGGGAAGCCTTAACCCGGGCTTAAGGCTCGGCCGGTTCGCCCGCGCGCACAATCCGCCCGCACGAACGCCTCATGTGCGGGCCGGCCATTGACCCGGCGTCACATTCCGGGGTTCGGTCACAGGCACTCATCGGGCACAGGCGCTCATCGGCCACACGCACTCATCGGACCCACGCGCTCAGAGGAACTTGGCCTTGCCCGGACCCTCCTCGACGAAACTGCGCATGCCGCGCTCGCGGTCCTCGGTGGCGAACAGGCCCGCGAACCAGGTGCGTTCGAGGGCGAGGCCGGTCTCCAGGTCGGTCTCCAGACCCGTGTCGATGCTCTCCTTGGCGGCGCGCAGGGCGAGGGCCGGGCCCTGGGCGAGCTTGGCGGCCCAGGCCTGCGCCTGCTCGTAGACCTCGGCGGCCGGGGCGATCCGGTCGACCAGGCCGAGGGTCAGGGCCTCGTCCGCCTTGACCATGCGGCCGGTGAAGATGAGGTCCTTGGCCTTGGAGGGGCCGATGAGACGGGAGAGGCGCTGGGTGCCGCCCGCGCCGGGGATCAGGCCGAGCAGGATCTCCGGCTGGCCGAGCTTGGCGTTGTCGGCGGCGATCCGGAAGTCCGCGCAGAGCGCCAACTCGCAGCCGCCGCCCAGCGCGTAGCCGGTGATGGCGGCGACGACGGGCTTGGGGATGCGGGCGATCGCGGTGAACGCCTCCTGGAGGCCGCGCGAGCGCAGGACCATCGCCGCGTGGTCCATGTGCTGCATTTCCTTGATGTCCGCGCCGGCCGCGAACACCTTCTCGCCGCCGTAGAGGATCACCGCGCGGACGTCGTCGCGCCGGGTCGCCTCGGCGGCGAGCTCGTGCAGCTTGTCCTGGAGAGCCACGTCGAGGGCGTTCATCGGGGGGCGTTCGAGGCGGATCGTGCCGACGCCGTTGGAGACTTCGAGGGTTGCGGTCATACGAGCGAGATTAACGGCCGCTCACGCGGAGGGGAGCCCTCGGAGGAAGCCTCGTGGGAACGGGCCCGGTGCACTTGGTCACAGTGCGCCGGGCCCGCTCACGTACCGCAGGGGGAACTACTTGATCCACTCCGCCCAGGACATGTTCCAGCCGTTCAGGCCGTTGTCCGGGGCGATCTGCTTGTCGTGGGAGTTCTTGACGACGACCACGTCGCCTATCAGCGAGCCGTTGTAGAACCAGGCCGCCGGGGTGCCGGAGTCGCCCGCACCGCGCTGGTCGCGCAGGCCGACGCAGCCGTGGCTGACGTTGGCGGAGCCGAAGGTGCCGGAGGAGGCCCAGTAGTTGCCGTGGATGAAGGTGCCGGAGTTCGACAGGCGCATCGCGTGCGGCACGTCCTTGATGTCGTACTCGCCGCCGAAGCCGACGGTGGCGCCGTTCATCCGGGTCACCTTGAGCTTCTCGGTGATGACCATCTCGCCGTTGTACGTCGTGGTGGACGGGGCGCCGGCGGTGATCGGGATGGTCCGGATCGTCTTGCCGTCGCGGACGACCTTCATCGTCTTGGCCTTGGCGTCGACGGTGGAGACCTGACTGCGGCCGATGGTGAAGGTGACGGTCCGGTTCTGCTTGCCGTAGACGCCGGGGCGGCCCTCGACGCCGTCCAGGTTCATCTTCACGGTCACCTTGGTGCCCGCCGCCCAGTACTTCTCGGGGCGGAAGTCCAGGCGGTCGTTGCCGAACCAGTGGCCCTCGATCGGTACGGAGGGCTCGGCGGTCACCTTGATCGCCTTCTCCACGTCGGCGGGCTTGGTGATGCCCCGGGTGAAGCGGAAGGAGACCGGCATGCCGACGCCGACCTTGGTGCCGTCCTCGGGACGGAACTCACCGATGAAGGTGTTCTTCGGGACCAGCGTGGTGAAGGTGGTGTCCTGTGCGGACACCCGGCCCTCGGAGTCCTTCGCGAGGGCGTGCACCTTGTACGTCGTGCTGGCGGCGAGGTGGTGGGCCGGTTCCCAGCCCGCGCCGTCGGCGGCCGTCCTGCCGTCGACCTCGTTGCCCTTGGAGTCGGTGACCTTGACCTCGGAGAGCTTGCCCTTGTCAGCGGTGATCTTCAGAGTGCCGCTGGTGGCAACGTCCTTGGCGCCGTTCTTCGGAGTGACGGTGACGACGGCCTGGGACGCCTTGGTGTCGGACTTGGCCGCTTCACCCGGCTTCTGCTTGTCCGGCTTGCCCGCGCCCTCCGAGCCGCCGCCGCAGGCGGTGACCAGAAGCAGCAGTGCGCCCAGCACCACCGCGAGCAGCGTCCGGCCGCCGCGCCGTCGTGTTCCCGGCCGGTTCGCCGAGGGCTCCGAAGGTCCGGAAAGGACCGTGATCGGCTGCCTGTTCAATGTGGAATTCTCCCCTCGCGCACGGCCCTGACCAGGCCCGCACCCCCGTGCGCAACTACCGCGCACACTGCGCTAGATAATCACACCGCACGCGGTGGGAGCTCCCTCGGTATGTCACCGTTCCGTCCCAAGTGGAAGCGGGTGCGGGGGCGATCGGGGCGGTGCTCGGGGCAGGGAGCGGGCCTCAGCGCAGGGCGGAGCCTGCCGTCCACTGTTCCCATCCCATGTTCCAGCCCCCGAGTCCGTTGTCAGCAGCGACATTTCGGTCAGTCGAATTCACCACTTCCACCACATCTCCGACCAGGGTGCGGTCGAAGAACCAGCCCGCCGGGGTGTCCCCGCTGCCGCCCTTGACGTCGCGCAGGCCGATGCAGCCGTGGCTGGCGTTGGTGGAGCCGAAGACTCCGCCGGACCAGTAATTGCCGTGCAGGAAGGTGCCGGAGGAGGTCAGGCGGACGGCGTGCGGGACGTCCGCGATGTCGTACTCGCCGCCGAAGCCGACGGTGCGGCCGTTCATCCGGGTCACGTCGTGCATCTCGGTGACCACCATCTTTCCGTTGTACGTGGGGTTCTTGGCGTCCCCCGCGCTGATCGGCACCGAGGAGAGGACCTCGCCGTCGCGGGTGACGGTCATGGTGTGGTCCTCGGCGTCGACCAGCGAGGTCTGGTGGCGGCCGACGGTGAAGCTGACGGACTTGTTCTGGATGCCGTAGACGTCGGGGGCCGCCTGCACGTCACGGAGGCGGATGTCGGTGGTGACCCGGGTGCCCGGCTTCCAGTACGTACGCGGCCGGAAATCGAGGCGTTCCTTGCCGAACCAGTGGCCGACGACCGGGACGGCGGGCCGCGAGGAGACGCGGATGGCGCGCTCGACGGCGGCCCGGTTCTCGATGGCCCGGTTGAAGGAGAAGGAGACGATCATTCCGGTGCCGACGGTGGAGCGGTTCTCCGGCTTGAAGTAGCCGATGAAGCGTTCTTCGGGAACGTGGGTGGTGAAGCTGGTGGTGCGGGCGTAGCGCTTGCCGTCCTCGTCGACGGCGACCGCGTGGACGGAGTACTTGGCGGCGAGGACGAGTGTGCCCTCGGGGCGGGTGGTGTCGGGCTCCCAGGAGGTGCCGTCCGCGCTGATCCGTCCCCGTACCTCCTGCTGTTCGGCGTCCTCCACCCGCAGCACCTTGACCCGCTCCAAGGTGGCGTCGGGGGCGCTGACTTCGATACGGGTGCCGGCGCCGACCTCCTTGGTGCGGTCGTCGGGGGTGATCCGGATGACCTCTTCGGGGGTGGGCGGCTCGCTGTCGAACCAGGAGCCGGCCCCGCAACCGGTGAGAGCGGCCACCATCGCGGTGCCGAGAAGCACGCGGGCGGCGCGGCGGCGGAAAGCTCCCCGGGGGAACGGCCGACGGGGGAAACGTGAGTGCGAGCGCCACTCTGGGCAGAACAGCAGGGAGGACCTCATGTGGAGAGCCTGGCGGCCGGGACGCCGCTGTGCCTCTCGACTCGCCGGTCCCGGTCGAGCCGCGGGAGGCGAGAAGGTGTCGAGCGCACCCGAGCACAAACTGCACGTGGTACGGGAGGGCAGGGTCCTGGGCCCCCCGCAGACCGGGGAAGGAACGCATCCGCCGGTCGAAGTGGCGAGCCTCAACGGCCGTCGTGTTCCGTCAGGTGAGAGCCCCCGTCCACCCGTGTGGCCGGGGGCTCCCAACCCCCTGGGGGCTCGTTTCCGGGTCGGCCCCGACGGGGTGGCGGGCACCAATTTCGCGCTGTGGGCGGGGGGTGCGGAGGCGGTCGAGCTGTGTCTGTTCGACGAGGGCGGCGGGGAGGTCCGGTGCCCGCTGAGCGAACTGACGCACGAGGTGTGGCACGGGTTCGTACCGGGTGTACTTCCGGGGCAGCGGTACGGGTTCCGGGTGCACGGGCGATGGGATCCGTGGACGGGGGCGCGCTGGAATCCGGCGAAGCTGCTGCTGGATCCGTACGCCCGTGCGGTGGACGGGGAGTTCGGGCTGCCGCCCGAGGTGTACGGGCACGTCAGGGACTGGCCGCAGCAGCATGTGGCGGACACCGTCCGTGATGAGCGGGACTCGGCGCCGTACGTCCCCAAGGGTGTCGTGGTCCATGACGACGACGACTGGGCGGACGACCGGCGGCCGAAGACCCCGTGGGCCGACTCGGTGATCTACGAGCTGCACGTACGGGGCTTCACCATGCGGCACCCGGGGATTCCCGAGGAGTTGCGGGGTACGTACGCGGGCCTGGCGCATCCGGCGGCGATCGAGCACCTGCGCACCCTCGGGGTGACGGCGGTCGAGCTCCTCCCGGTGCACCAGTTCGCCCACGAGGACCATCTGCTGCGGCGCGGCCTGAAGAACTACTGGGGCTACAACTCCATCGGCTACTTCGCCCCGCACGCGGGCTACGCGGCGTCCGGCACCGCGAGCCAGCAGGTCGGCGAGTTCAAGCGGATGGTGCGGGCGCTGCACGCGGCCGGGATCGAGGTAATTCTGGATGTGGTCTACAACCACACGGCGGAGGCCGGTGAGTTGGGGCCGATGCTGTCGATGCGCGGGATCGACAACCGCGGCTACTACCGGTTGCAGGACAACGCGCGGCGGTACGCGGACTACACGGGGTGCGGGAACACCCTCCATGTCGTACAGCCGCATGTGCTGCGGCTGATCACGGATTCGCTGCGGTACTGGGTGAACGAGATGGGGGTGGACGGATTCCGCTTCGATCTGGCGGCGGCGCTGGCGAGGTCGATGCACGACGTGGACATGCTGTCGCCGTTCCTGGCGGTGATCGGGCAGGACCCGGTGCTGCGGCGCTGCAAGCTGATCGCGGAGCCGTGGGACGTGGGGAGCGGCGGGTATCAGGTGGGCGCGTTCCCGCCGCTGTGGACCGAGTGGAACGACCGTTACCGGGACGCGGTGCGGGACTTCTGGCGGGGTGCGCTGCCGGATGTGCGGGATCTGGGGTACCGGCTCTCCGGATCGAGCGATCTGTACGCCTGGGGCGGCCGCCGGCCGTACGCCTCGGTCAACTTCGTGACGGCGCACGACGGTTACACCCTGCGCGACCTGGTGTCGTACGAGCAGAAGCGCAACGGGGCGAACGGGGAGGGCAACCGCGACGGGACCAACGACAACCGGTCGTGGAACGGCGGCGCGGAGGGTGAGACGGACGATGCCGGTGTGCTCGCCCTGCGCAGGCAGCAGCTGCGCAATCTGGTGACCACGCTGCTGCTGTCGACCGGGGTGCCGATGCTGGTCGCGGGCGACGAGATGGGGCGCACCCAGGGCGGCAACAACAACGCGTACTGCCAGGACAACGAGATCAGCTGGGTGGACTGGTCACTGCTGGAGGAGCCTGGCTGGCGGTCGTTGTTCGACCTGACGACCCGGCTGCTCGCGCTGCGGCACGCGCATCCGGTGCTGCGCAGGCGTGCCTTCTTCTCCGGGCGGGCCCAAGGCGCTGACGGGCTGCGGGACTTGGCGTGGTTTACGGCGGAGGGCGAGGAGATGACGCAGGAGGACTGGTACGCGCCCCGGTCGACGCTCGGGATGTATCTGTCCGGGCTGGACATTCCAGGGCGGGACGCGCGGGGGGAGAAGGTGGTGGACGAGAGTTTCCTGGTGATTCTGCACGGGGGCGCGGAGCCGGTGAGTTTCGCGCTGCCCGGGGAGCCTTGGGCCGCCTCGTACAGCTGCCTGGTGGACACCTCGCTGGAGGACCAGGAGGTGGGGGCCGGGAAGGTGTACGAGGGCGGGGAGAGGGTGGAGGTGCCGGGGAGGGCGGTGTGGTTGATGGGGGTCAGGAGGTGACGACGTAGCAGGTGAACTCACCGCGCACGGAGGTCCCTCCCGACGCCGAGGAGCCGGTGCTCTCGTTGTGGCCCAGCCAGGAGTAGTAGCCCTGCTCGGTCGCTTCGCCGGTCCAGCCACGGGGAGCCCGGTCGTACGCGCGCTCGCACTCCTCCCCGGCGACGCGCATCGGGTCCGCGTCCTTCGCGGCGACCTCCTTGTCCAGGTTCAGCTGGGCGAAAACCCGGATGTCGTGCTTGCCCGTGCACGGCACGGGGCGAACCAGCCGGGGTAGTCCCAGCCCCGTGTCGACGCCGCCGCAGAGGCCGGGCTTGACCGACCTGGCCGGCACCAGGACCTGGTGCGCCTGGTCGATGGCGCCGGACGCGGGGGCACCGGCGGGCGCGGAGGTACCGAAGCCGGTGAGGGTGTACTCGGCGCGCAGCGTGCGAATGCCGCCGTACAGGCCGGGCGCCGTCTCCTTGAGCGCCCCGAGCAGCGGCCCAAGATCCGCCTCGATCCTGCGGAAGTGTCCTTGCGCGTCGATGTCGACGGTGACCGGAACCGTTGGCGGGCCGACGGCCTCGACGACTGTCCCCAGCCCGGGCGGCAGCACGTCGATCAGGGCGTTGACCCCGCCCTCCTCGGTGTACCTGCGTGTACCGTCCGGCAGCACCTTCGGAGCGGTCTCCGGCGAGACCCGTGAGACCAGATCGTTCAGAGGTGAGGTGTACGGGGCGGCCTCACCCGCTCTTCCCAGCATTTCGCCGGCGTCCTTGGCGAATTCCTGGCTCTGCGTACTGGAGTAGTTCAGCCACCGTCCCGTGCTGGTCCGGAAGAGCACCCCCTCCCCCGTGATCACCATCGACTGCCTGCTGTCGCGGGCCGACTCCCCCAGCGCCTTCAGCAACTCGGCCGGATGCGCCTTCGGCATGGTGAAGGCCCGGTCAGCGGACGCCGTCATCGCCGTGTAGTCCTGGTCTCCCTCGGTCTGCTCCACGATGTCGCCCTTGGACGAGCCGTAGGTGAGGGTGGAGGTGAAGTGGGAGGATCCCGTCTCCTCGGTGGCCGCCCGGGCAGCGGCGAACTGGGTGCTCAACGGGGCCTTGAACAGGGCGTGCGGGCCGGCGGGGGCTGGTTTCGCCCTGGGTGCGTCCGTGTCGCCCCGTCCGCACGCCGCCGCGCCGATCAGCAGTGCCAGCACCAGCACCACTCTCCACAACTTGCCCACTGTCCCCACCCTTTGCGTCCACTTGGCTTCACGCATGGTGCGGGTGGGGTGGGTGGGGCGACCAGCACGGTCAGATCACGATCAGGGGGCTTGCCGGGACGCTAACCGAGGATCCCCCGCTGGTACCCCGTCGCCACCGCCGCCGCCCGGTCGTTGACGCCCAGCTTGGCGTAGAGGTGGGTGAGGTGGGTCTTCACGGTGGCTTCGCTGATGAAGAGGGTGCGGGCGATCTCGCGGTTGGGGGTGCCCCTGGCCACCAGGGTGAGGACTTCGAGTTCGCGGGCGGAGAGGGCGGACCCGGAGGCCGGGCGGGGGCTGCGCACCTGGGAGACCAGGCGGGTGGCGACCGCCGGGGAGAGGACCGTGCGGCCGGCGGCGGCGGCCCGTACCGCGGTGAAGAGTTCGTCGCGGGGGGCGTCCTTGAGGAGGTAGCCGGTGGCGCCCGCCTCGATCGCGGGGAGGGTGTCGGAGTCGGTGTCGTAGGTGGTGAGGACCAGGACCTTGGAGCGCAGGCCGCGGCGGGTGAGTTCGGTGATGGCGGCCACTCCCCCGCCGCCTGGCATCCGCAGGTCCATGAGGATGACGTCGGGGGCCAGCGAGGCGGCCAGTTCGACGCCCTGCGGGCCGCTCGATGCCTCGCCCAGGACCTCGAAACCGTCGGCGGCGGCGAACATGCCGCGCAAGCCGTCCCGTACGACCGGGTGGTCGTCGACGAGGAGGAGGGTGATCACGGGAACGTCCGGTGTCTCAGGCATGGTTGACCAAAGGTACGCGGGCGGAGATCGCCGTGCCGTAGCCGGGTTCGGACTCGATGTCGACGGTGCCGGCGAGGCGTTCGGCGCGGGCGCGCATGCCGGTGAGGCCGTAGCCGATCGTGGTCTCGGTGGCCAGGTCGAAGCCCCGGCCGTCGTCCCGTACGTCGAGGGTGATCTCGTCGCCCATGTAGGAGAGGGTGACGCCTACCCGGGTGGCGTGGGCGTGCTTGGCGGTGTTGGCGAGGGCTTCCTGGGCGATACGGAGCAGGGTGGCCTGGATCTCGTCGTGGAGGGGGTCGACGGTTCCGGTAACCGTGAACTTGGCTGCGGTGGAGGACGACTGGGACCAGTCGGCGACCGTCTTCTTGAGGGCTTCGGGGAGGTCGTCGTGTTCCAGGGCGACCGGGCTCAGGTCGCGTACCGAGCGGCGGGCCTCGCCAAGTCCCTTACGTGCGAGGGAGGTTGCGCGGTCCAGGTGGGCCTGGGCGGTGGCCCGGTCGGGGCTGTCGGAGGCCGCCTGAAGCTGGGTGACGACACCGGTGAGGGCCTGCGCGATGGTGTCGTGGATCTCGGCGGCCAGGCGACGGCGCTCGTCGGCGACGCCGGCTTCCCGGGCCTGGAGGATGAGCTGCTCGTGCAGGGCGGCGTTCTCGGCGAGGGCCTGTTCCAGGCGGTTGTTGGACTCTTCGAGGGCGACGATGGTGGCGGCCTTGGCCTCCTTGTCCTCGTCCGCCTTCTTCCCCAGGTGCTCGAAGACCAGGGTGAGTGAGGCGTGCAGGGCGAACAGGGCGACGAACAGGGGCCAGTGCCCGCCGGACTGCCCGTACGCCATCGTCACCGCCGTGACCAGCAGGCTCATCCGACCCCAGCGCAGGCCCAGTTGGTAGTGGCCGGTGTCGAAGTAGCCGAGTACCGCATAGATCGAATAGAAGGGGTTGAGGTAGGTGAGGAGGAGGGCGAGGGAGGTGCGGAGGAGGTAGTACGCCCGGGCCTGCGCGGGCTTGCCGTCCGGCAGGCCCGCCCCGGTGTACCCGGCCCACAGGTGCAGGACGACGGCCGCCGCGACGGCCGGGCCGGTGGCGTACAGCTGCGCAGGGGTCATGAGTTCGTCGACCGTGAACAATGCGATCGCGGTGGCGAGGGCCAGGAGGGCGTACGGGCCCCACAGGAAGAACCGCTTCTGCAACTCGCCCTCGATGTTCATGTCCTGCGCCCCCGTATCCATGTGCCTACTCCCAGCGGAACCAGCGCGTCGCCGCGCCGGTCAGACCCGCTGCCCACAGAGTCATGATCCCCAGGTGCGACCAGTTCGGCCAGGTTCCGAGCATGGACTGGTCGAGAGCCAGCGACGCGGCGCCGAACGGGGTGAGGCCGACGATGGTCTGGAGCAGGTCGGGCATCGTCTGGACGGGCAGCCAGACACCTGAGGTGAACATCATCAGGAGGAAGACGACAGAGCCGATCGCCGTGGCTGCTTTGGTGGTTGCGGCAACGGCAGCCAGGGTCGCGCCGAGAGTGAGGGCGCAGCCGACCATGAGGAGCATGGTCAGGACGTAGCCGGGCCGGGAGAAGGGGAGCGCGACGCCGAAGGCGAGGCGGCCCACCGTGATCGTGATCAGCCCGGAGGCGATCATCGCGAGCCCGTGCAGGGCGATCTGGGCGCCAAGGATGGCGATCGGGCGTACCGGGGTGGTGGACAGGCGGCGCAGGATGCCGCGTTCGCGGTAGCTGGTGAGGACCGGCGGCATGGCCTGGATGGAGGCCATGACCATGCCGAGGAGTACGGCGATGGGGACGTACAGGTCGATGACCCGACGTCCGCCGAGGTCGGGGTTGGCCTCCCGGAAGGACGGGATCAGGCCGAGGATCACCATCAGGACCGTCGGGAAGCCGAGGATCCAGAAGAGGTTGCCGGGTTCCCGGAGGAAGAGGCGTCCCTCCGCCTTGAAGACGGCGGCGAGGGCGGGGCCGCCGGGGACGGGGCGGCGGGCCGAGGTGGGGGCGGGGGCTGCGGTCGTCATGGTTCAGGCGGCCTTTCCGGCAGTTTCCGTAACGGTGGTCTCGCGCTCTTCGGTGAGGTCGAGGAACGCATCGTCCAAAGTGGCGTCCGTGACGCGGAGTTGGCGGGCGGTGATGCGGTGCTGGGCGAGCAGGGTGATCACGGCGTTGACGGTGGCGTCGGTGCCGGTGATGGTCAGCTGCTCCCCCCGGCGGTCGACCGAGGCAACCTCGGGCAGGGCGGCCAGGGCGGCCGGGTCCAGCGGGCGGGACGGGGTGAAGGTGAGGACGGTGGAGCCGGCGGAACGGCCGATCAGCCCGTGCGGGGTGTCCAGTGCGGCCACCCGGCCCTTGTCGATGACGGCGATACGGTCGCAGAGCCGCTGGGCCTCCTCCATGAAGTGGGTGACCAGCAGCACCGTGACGCCCTGGGCCCGGACGTCCTCGATCAGCTTCCAGGTGTCGCGGCGGGCGCGCGGGTCGAGGCCGGTGGTCAGCTCGTCGAGGACGACCACCTTGGGGTTGCCGATCAGCGCGAGCGCGATGGAAAGACGCTGCTTCTGGCCGCCGGAGAGCTTGGCGAAGCGGGTGGTCAGCTTGTCGGTCAGACCGAGGCGTTCGGCGAGGGGCCGCCAGTCGGCGGGGTCCGGGTAGAAGGAGGCGTACAGCTCCAGGGCCTCGCGGACCAGGAGCTTGGGCTGGAGTTCGCTCTCCTGGAGCTGGGCGCCGAGGAGGTGGGTGACCCTCTCGTGGTCGGCGACCGGGTCGAGACCCGCGACCCGGACCGTTCCGGCGTCGGGGGCGCGCAGCCCGCTGACGCATTCCACGGTGGTGGTCTTGCCGGCGCCGTTGGGGCCGAGGATGCCGAAGATCTCGCCCTCCTCGACGGTGAAGGAGACACCGTCGACGACCGGGCGGCCGGAGTAGGTCTTGCGCAGTTCGCTGACTTCGATGAGGGGCATGGGGAGAGCCTCGCCGTTGCCGCGCCCCGCCGGTATCGGCCATCGCGCTCGACCGGGGCATCAGCCGATCGGCTGATGCCGGCTCCGATCGGTGGACCTTTCCCGTAGTACGCCCTGAGCCACGACCCCGAGTCGGCTCGGGGTCGTACGTTCGAGTCCGGGGGTCGTACGTCGGGCCCGCCGGGTAATACCCGCAGGCCTGTCCAGGGGTTGTACGGCGTGCTGCCCCGCGCCCCCGAATACTCACTGGGCCCCGGCGGACGCGGCTCGTAGGCTCAGCCCGATGACCGATACACACACCTCCCCCGGGTCCCCCACCGAAATACCGGAAGCACGGCCGGCGAAGCCGGACAAAGCGGAGAAACGCTCCGCCGTGCGCTCCCTGCTGCGCCTGTGGCCGTATGTCAGACCGGTCCGGGCCCGCTGGGGGTCGGCCGCGGTCGTCGCGATCGTCGCCTCCTGTCTGAGCCTGGTCATCCCGCTCGTCCTGAAGTGGATGGTCGACGGCCCGATCGCCGACGGCGACCCCGGCGGGGTGTGGCTCGGCGCCGGTGCGCTGCTCGGTCTCGGCATCGTGGAGGCGGCGCTCTTCGGGCTGCGGCGCTGGCTGATCGCGCGCCCGCTGGCCGGGGTGGAGGCGGGGCTGCGCGCCGATCTGTACCGGCATGTGCAGCGGCTGCCGGTGGCGTTCCACGACAAGTGGGCGTCGGGGCAGCTGCTTTCGCGCGGGACGACGGACCTGATGCTGATCCGGATGTTCCTGGCGTTCCCGCTGACCTTCCTGATCGTCAATGGGACGACGATCCTGGTGGGCTTCGTGATTCTGCTGATGCAGGAGTGGACGCTGGGTCTGGTGCTGATGGTGCCGGTGATCCCGCTGATGGTGCTGTGTGCGGTCTTCGAGAAGAAGTACGCGCTGGTGTCGCGCACGGCGCAGGACCAGGTGGGCGATCTGACCACGGTCGTCGAGGAGAGTGTGCTCGGCATCCGGATCATCAAGGGCTTCGGCCGGCACCGTGCGCAGGCCGAGGCGTTCCGCGAGATGTCGCAGAAGCTGCGCGGCACCGAGCTGGTCAAGGCCCGGCTGCTCGCGGGGATCCTGGGTCTGATCACGGTCATTCCGGAGCTGGCGATCGGTGTGGCGCTGGTGCTGGGCACGATCCAGGTGGCGGACGGGGGGCTTTCGGCGGGCACGCTGGTGGCGTTCCTGTCGACGGCGCTGGCGCTGCGGTGGCCGGTGGAGTCGATCGGTTTCCTGCTGGCGATGAGCCAGGAGGCGGCGACGGCGGCGGACCGGTTCTTCGAGGTGATGGACGCGCCGGAGGAGGCGGATCCGGTCACCACGTGTGCGGACGCTTCGGGTGCGGACGCTTCGGGTGCGGCCACCCCGGAAAGTGCCGAGATACGTCGGCGTACCGGCGAACCCGCGCCCACCGGCCTCCACTTCGAGGCCGTCGAGTTCCGCTACCCCGACGCGGCCCCCGACTCCGTCCCCCTCCTCCAGCGCATCGATCTGCACATCCGCTCCGGTGAGACCCTCGCCCTGGTCGGTGCGACCGGCAGTGGCAAGACCACGCTCACCGCGCTGGTGCCCCGGCTGCACGAGCTCACCGGTGGGCGGATCACCCTGGACGGCCGGGACATCGCGGCGATGCCTCGCGCCGAGCTGCGGGAACTGGTGTCGGTCGCCTTCGAGGAGCCGACCCTCTTCTCGGCGACCGTCGGTGAGAACGTACTGATGGGAGCCGGTCCGGACGCCGGGGAGACCGAGCTGCGGCGCGCCTTGGGCATCGCCCAGGCCGAGTTCGTGCACAAGCTGCCCGAGGGCGCGGACACCGAGGTCGGCGAGCAGGGGCTGAGTCTGTCCGGCGGTCAGCGGCAGCGTCTCGCGCTGGCCCGCGCGGTGGTCGGCAAGCCACGTTTCCTGGTGCTGGACGACCCGTTGTCCGCTCTCGACGTCCACACGGAGGCCCTGGTGGAGGCGGCGCTGCGGCGCGTCCTCGCCGACACCACGGCGCTGGTGGTGGCGCACCGCCCGTCCACGGTGATGCTCGCCGACCGGGTCGCCCTGCTGTCCGGCGGCCGAATCGCCGCCGTCGGCACCCACCACGAACTGCTCCGGGACAACGCGGAGTACGCCTGGCTGATGTCGGGTGCACGGGACGCGGACGACCGGCACGGCGTGGCGATGTCCGACCGGCGCGACGACAAGACGGCCGGCCGGCACGACGTAGCGACGGCCGACCGGAACCTGCACGAGGGAGCGGACGCGTGACCACCATCGACCAGGGCAAGCCGCCCGCACCCGCCGTTGCCGCCGGGCAGCCCGCCGACCCGGCAGTTGACCCCTTCGGCCAGGACGAACTCCCCTCCCCGCCCGGCGCCACCTGGCGTCTGCTCGGCTCGCTGCTGCGCCCGCGCCGGGGGTACGTCGTCCTCTCCGCCCTCTTCCTGCTGCTCCAGCAAGCGTCCATCCAGGCGGGCCCGCTGCTGGTGGCGTACGCCATCGACAGTGGCGTCCCCGCTTTCCGCGCCCACGACTACGGCCCGCTGGTCACCGTCGCGGTCGGCTACCTCGTCTGCTCGGTGGCCTCCGCCGTCCTCCAGTACGCCTTCTTCCGGACCTCCGCCCGCGTCAATCAGGACGTCCTCCTGGACCTGCGCGGCCGGATCTTCCGGCACGGCCAGGCCCTCAGCGTCGACTTCCACGAGCGCTACACCTCGGGCCGGCTGATCTCCCGGGCCACCACTGACGTCGAGTCGCTGCGCGAGCTGCTCTCCGAAGGCCTCCAGGAACTTATCGCGGTCGTCCTCTCCTTCCTCTCCATCTCCGCGCTGCTCCTCTATCTGGACCTGGGTCTGGGGGCGGTCGCGGCCGCCTCCTTCGTGCCGCTGTATCTGCTGATCCGGCTGTACCGGCGGCGGGTCGGCGTGGTCTTCAGCAAGCGGTCCTCGGCGGTCGCCGCGGTGATCGTGAAGTTCGCGGAGACCCTCAACGGCATCCGCCCGGTGCGTGCCTTCCGCCGTGAGCGCGCCAACGACGAGGCCTTCGCGGTACTCAACCGTCGGCACGAACTCACCAACGGCGACTCGCTGCTGGAGATGGCCCGTTACGTCGTCGGCTCCCGCCTGGTCGCCAACACGGCGGTCGCGGGCATCGTCCTGTGGGGCGCCTACCGGGTCGCCTCCGGCACCCTCGCGCTCGGCGTGCTGGCCGCCGCGGTCCTCTATCTGCGCCGGCTGTACGACCCGATCGACCGGCTCGGCATGTTCCTCAACTCCTTCCAGTCGGCGTCCGCGTCCCTGGAGAAGATCGCGGGTCTGCTCTCCCAGACCCCGACCGTCCCCGAGCCCGCCGTGCCGCGCGCACTGCCGGTCAAGGACTCCGAACACCCGGGCCGGAGCGTGGAGTTCGATGGCGTACGGTTCGCCTACCGCACCGGCGGCGAGGTGTTGCCGCGCTTCGATCTGACGCTGGCCGCCGGGGAGACGGTCGCGGTCGTCGGGTCGACCGGCGCGGGCAAGTCCACCCTCGCCAAGTTGCTCGCCCGCTTCTACGACCCCACCGAGGGCCGGGTCCTGCTGGACGGCACCGACCTGCGCGACCTGTCCGTTCCCGAGCTGCGGCACGGCGTCGTCATGGTCACCCAGGAGGCCTTCCTCTTCTCCGGGACGGTCGCCGAGAACATCGCGATCGGCCGCCCGGAGGCGAGCCGCGACGAGATCGAGCAGGCCGCCAGGGAGATCGGCGCGCACGACTTCATCGTGGGGCTGCCGGACGGTTACGACACGGACGTGCGCAAGCGGGGCGGCCGGATCTCGGCGGGGCAGCGGCAGTTGGTCGCCTTCGCGCGGGCACTGCTGGCCGACCCGGCGGTCCTCATCCTGGACGAGGCGACCAGCTCGCTGGACATCCCGGGCGAGCGGGCGGTGCAGCGCGCGATGCACACCGTCCTGCACGGGCGTACCGCCGTCGTCATCGCCCACCGGCTGTCGACGGTCGAGGTCGCCGACCGGGTCCTGGTGATGGAGCACGGCCGCGTCGTCGAGGACGGGGCACCCGCCGAACTCATCGGCGGCGAGGGCCGGTTCGCGGACCTGCACCGGGCCTGGCGGGACAGCCTGGTCTGAACCGCAGGCCGCGGCGCCACAGGGGGTGGGGGCATCGGCTCCCACCCCTTGCGTACGGAACCCCGCGTACGGAAACCCTGCGTACGAAACCGGAAGCGTGGCGGGCCGAAAGCTGCCGGGCACCGCACAAGCGGACCCGCTCCGGCCGGTGAAAGCCTTGGACGCATGAGCGATGTCCGGAACGTGAGCCTTCGCCCTCGCGGGGTGCGCGCCCTGTGGTGCTGCGTCGCGCTGGGGGCCTGCGGGGCGGTCCTGGCCGCGGTACGCATGGCGTACTTCGGCCGCACAGTCGACGCGTGGGCCGGGGCCGGTCTGCTCCTCGCGCTGGTGGGCCTCGGCTGCCTGCTCGGAGTGAGTGCCCGGGTGAGCGCCGACGCGTCCGGTCTGCACGTCCGCAGGCTGCTGCGCCGCCGGAGCGTGCCGTGGCCGGACATCGCCGATCTGCACGTCCACCTCCGGCACGGGCGTCACGGCGAGGAGCGCAAGCGCGTGCGCGTGGTGCTGCGCGACGGACACCGGCGCCGGCTGCCGCTGCCGAGGCAGTGGTCCAACGACGACTCGGCGGGCTTTGACGCCGGGCTGGACGGCCTGCGGGCGCTGCACCGGCGCTACGGCTCTCCCCGCTCCGGCCACCTCCCCGTCGTCACTTCACGCTCCGCGGGACACGGCCCGGCCAGACCTCTGGCCGCGGGTGTGCTCCTGCTCGTGTGCGCGGGCCTGGCCGGCTGGCTGACGCCGGTCGCCGAGGAGCAGGCGCGGGCCTGGCGGACGGCCGTCCCGTGCGTCGCCGGTACGCCCACGGCCGGGCGCGGCGAGTGCCTGACCACCCTGCGTGCGGTGATCGCGCGGCCCGAGGCCCAGTCCGGGAAGAAGTCCAGTTGGCTGTACTTCGCCGGGGGCGTCCCGCAGGAGCGGCTCAGCGTCTCGCACGAGGGGGCCGCCGGCTTCCGGGCGGGTGACGGCGTCGAGCTGACACTCTGGCGCGGCCAGGTGCGGGTGGTCGCCGGTGAGCACCACGTGTGGCGTGAGCACTTCTCCGTCGGCGGGGAGGCGGCCGTCGCCACCGCCCTGTGCGTGCTGGCGGCGGGCTACCCCGGCGCCCTGCTGCTGATGCGCGTACGGGGGCGCCTGCTGCCCCACGACGAGGTGCTGCCGTCCGCCGTTCCGTTCGCGGGGGCGCTCGCCGGTACGGCCCTGTGGCTGGCGCCGCTCTGCTACTTCCAGGTCTCCGCGCCGCTCGGCACCCCTGTGACGAGCGCCTGGGCGGTGGCGGGCGCGGGGGTCTCGGCGGTCCTGTTCGGCTGGGCCTGGCGGGCCACCCGGTTGCGTACGCCCGGGGAGGCGGCGGGCGGCCGGGCGGCCCCGGCGGACTCCACCGGGGAGGTGTTCCTGGCCGCCCGTTTCCTGGAGTCCGTCGACTACAGCCCCTACGGCTCCGGCACCCACATCGTCCTCGGGGGCGGCCCGCCCGCGACGACTCCGCACCCGGGCCCGGGCCGGTTCGCGGCGAAACGGATCCCGGTGGAGCGGCTCACCGTCAAGGAGGTCCGGCGCCAGCGGGGCGGTGACGGTGAGACCGTGCCCAGGAACTGGCACATCGCCGAACTCGACGACGCGGGCACTCCGGTGCGCCTCGCGGCCGCTCCGGCCGATCTGGCGCGCATCCTGGCGGAGTTGAACCTCGGGACGGCGCCGGCTCCTGGCTCTGCCCCGGCTCCGGCTCCTGCCGACGCCGCTGCCGACGCCCGCTAGTCGCGCCTCTCGCGGATCAGTGCGTCAGGTCCAGTTCCGCGCGGACCGTCTTGCCCACCGGGCCCCGGTCCCGTACGTCCCACCGGTCGGCCAGTGCCTCCACCAGCAGCAGCCCCCGCCCGCTGTCCGCGCCGGGCTCCGGCGGTACGAGAGTGCCGGGGCCTGCGGGCCTGCGCTCGCCGCGCGCGTCCGAGACCTCGATGCGCAGGGTGTGCGCGTCCAGGGCGAGCCGCAGCTCGAAGTCGCGCCCCGGTACGTGCCCGTGGGTGACCGCGTTCGCGGCGAGTTCGGCGACGAGGTGCGCGGCGGTCTCGGAGAGTGCGCAGCCGTACGGGATGCCCCAGGCGTGCAGCTGCTGTACGGCGAGGTGCCGGGCGAGCCGGGCACCCCGCCGCGTCGAGCTGAGGCACTGCGTGAACACACGTACGGTAGTTGCCACTTGAGGGGTGGAGGGTGGTGTCATACCCCTCATCCGACTGCCCGGCGGGCCAGTTCTCCAGGTCAGCGACTAGCACTCTGCGTGAGAGTACTAGTACGGAGGGTGGACAGGGCTGGCAACTGACCGTAACCATGGCCGCGTTGGGTGTGGGCGGCTGGGGCGGGCGTACGGGAGGTGTCCTGGGATGACGGACGGTGCGGGTGGGCAGTCGGGTGGCGGCGAGCCGGAGGTGTCGGACAGCCTGCGCACCTTCGGCGAGGTGCTGAAGGCGTTCCGCAGGCGGGCGGGGCTGACCCAGGAGGAGTTCGCCGAGCGGTCCGGGTACTCGGTGCAGACGATCGCCAAGATCGAGCAGGGGCGCCGCTTCCCGCAGCCGGAGTTCGTGGAACAGGCGGAGGAGATTCTCGACGCGTTCGGGGCACTGCGGGGTGCGGCCCGGCATCTGTCGCGGCAGCCGGGGCTGGCGAGTTGGTTCAGGCAGTGGGCGAGGTTCGAGGTCACGGCGGTCAGCCTGTACACGTACGAGTGCCGGGTGGCACCGGGACTGTTGCAGACCGAGGCGTACGCGCGGGCGGTTTCGCTCAGCGTGCCGCCACTGCCCGACGAGGACGAGCTGACCGAACGCATCGCGGCCCGCCTCGACCGCCAGAACCTGCTCGCCACCACCCGGAAGCCACCCACCGCCTTCAGCTTCATCGTCGAGCAGGCAGTGCTGGAGCGGCACACGGGCGGCGAGGAGGTGACCCGGGAACTCTTCGACCACTTGGTGGAGGTGGTCGAGCGGCACTGGAACGTGGAGTTCCAGCTGATGCCCCTGCGGCAGACGGTTCACGCGGGACTGGACGGGCCGATGCAGCTGATGGAAACGCCGACGAACCGTTGGTACGGCTACTCGGAGGGGCAGGAGAACGGCCGCCTCATCACCGGCCCGAAAGAGATCAGCCGACTCCAGCAACGCTATGCCAAGATGCGCTCACAGGCCCTGACCCCGGAAGACTCGCTGGGCCTGCTGAAGCGAATGCGAGGAGCGCTATGAGCACGGCCCCACTGGCATGGTTCAAGAGCAGCTACAGCGGCTCCGACGGTGATGACTGCGTGGAAGTCGCCCTCTCCTGGCGGAAGTCGACCTACAGCAGCGGCAGCCAGGGCGACTGCGTCGAGGTCGCCACCTGCCCCACCACCGTCCACGTCCGCGACTCCAAGCTGACCGAGAGCCCCCAACTCGCCCTCACCCCCGACGCCTGGGAGGCCTTCGTCTCGTACACCGTCCGGGCCTGACGCCAACTCCCGCGCAAACAAGGCCCTGTAGCCCCCTCAGGCGTTCGACCGCTTGGGGGGCCGGGGCTCCGCGCCGTCCGAGAGATGGCGTACGACGACCTCGCCGATCTCCGCGAACGCGGTCTGCTGTTCCGGGGTGAGCAGGTCGATGAAGTGGCGCCGCGCGGAGTCCACATGGAGCGGAGCCGCCGCCTTCAGCGTGCTCAGACCCTCCTCGGTGAGGACGACCTCCGCGCAGCGCGCGTCGTCCGTGCGGCCCTCCCGGACGACGAGACCGCGCTGCTGCATCCGCTTGAGATGGTGCGAGAGGCGGCTGCGGGACCAGAGCATCCGGTCCGCCAGCTCCCCGATCTGACAGCGGTTGCCCTCGGCGAAGCTCAGATGGGACAGCACGTCGTAGTCGGCGTCGGACAGGCCGCTGTCCTGGGCGAGGTCGCGGGAGATCTGCGCGGCGAGCAGCAGGTGCATACGGCGGTACGCCTGCCAGGTGCGCTGCTCGGCGCCGGTCAGCCAGCGGGGTTCGTCTGAGGTCACGGGCACCAGCGTACCCAGAAATGATTGACACGTCACAGAACCTGCGTCTACGTTAATCGATGACACGTCAATCATCTGGAGGAGAAGTGGCCCGGACCGATCACAGCGTGGAGCCTCCGGGTCCCGCCTCCATGGGCCGCCGGATGACTCAACTCACCTTCGGGCTGGTGCTGTTCGGCATCAGTATGGCGCTCATGATCGTCGCCGGTCTGGGTGTCGCCTCCTGGGACGTACTGCACCAGGGGCTCGCGCACAGCACCGGAATCTCCTTCGGTCTCGTCGTGAACGGCATCGGGGTGCTGGTACTGCTGGCCTGGATACCGCTGCGGGTACGGCCGGGCATCGGCACGGTGCTCAACATCCTGGTCGTCGGCCTGGTCGCGGACGCCACCCTGGCGCTGCTCCCCACCGCCGTGGAGAACCTGCCGGTCCGGGTTCTGCTTCTGCTGGCCGGTGTGGCGCTCAACGCGCTGGCGACGGGCCTGTACGTCGGCGCCGGTCTCGGTCCCGGGCCCCGCGACGGCCTGATGACCGGCCTGGCCGAGCGCGGGATCTCGATCCGGGTGGCCCGTACCGGCATCGAACTGACGGTACTGGCGGCCGGCTGGCTGCTGGGCGGCACGGTCGGCGTCGGCACGCTGCTGTTCGCGATGGCGATAGGCCCGCTGACCCAGCCGGCCCTGCACCGCTTCACCCTCACCCCGCAAGCCACTCCCACCTCCCCCACCCCTCCCTCCTCTTCGTAAGGAATCCTCCATGTCTCGCCTGTACGTCCTCGCCGCCAGCACCCGCCCCACCTCCTCCGGCCGCCCGCTGGCCCGCTGGGTCGCCGAACTGGCCGCCGCCCGAACGGAGTTCGATGTCACCACCGTCGACCTCGCCGAGGTCGGCCTCCCACTGCTCGACGAGCCCGAGTACCCGTCCACCGGCCGCTACGCCCACCCGCACACCCAGGCGTGGAGCACCACCATCTCCCCCGCCGACGCCTTCCTCTTCGTGATGCCGATGTACAACGGCGGCTTCACCGCCCCCCTCAAGAACGCCATCGACTCCCTCTTCGCCGAGTGGGAGAACAAGCCGGTCGGCCTGATCAGCTACAGCGCGGGCCCGTCCGGCGGCGCCCCCGCCATCGAGATGCTCCGCCCGGTCCTGGCCCGGGTCGGCCTGCGCCCGGCGGAGGCCACCGTGTCCGTCGCCGGTATCGACGGGCTGGTCGACCGCGCGGCGGGCACCTTCGCGGCGTCACCGGACATCCGGACCGGCGTGGAGTCGGTACTCGACTCCGTGGCCGCGCTGCTGGCGGCGGTGCCGGAGCGGGCGGGCGTCTGACACCCACAGCGCGCCGATACCGACAACAACACCAACACCCGGAACACGCCCAGTTCACCCCCGGCCACCCCCACAACCTCCTCCGGAAGGTCACCGCGCGACTCACCCCCGTCACACCCACCACAGGAAATCAGCCACCCGCATCTCCCGTGACCACCACGTGGAGGGATCACTTCCGTGCCCACTTCGTGCCGGGCGGCCCGATTGCTCCGGGGCGGCGTTTGCGAAGGCAGGGTCCGAAACGGGGCGCCGGGGGTGCCGGTGTGCGCTGGTGGGACGGGGTGTTTGGGCGATGTAACACCCCCTTCATCTTTGTCTTGCGCACGGGCAAACGGTCCGTATACCGAACATGACGATCCGGAGAAGGAAACGGATCCAGCCAACTTATTGACGCGCTCCTGACAGCACCGGCCCCCACCTGCCACTCTTCCGACGTTCCAAGAACCACCGGTTCACCTGCACGACCAGTTCACCTGCACCACACGGACCAACTGCTCTGCCTGCTCTGCAAGTTCTGCCCGGTCGACCTCACCCAGTCGGCCGGTTCCCCCTCGCAGAAGGAGTTCGCGTGAGATCCACGCACCGCAAGCGCGCCACCGCGTCCGGCGCACTGCTCGCAGCGGCGGCCATGCTCGCCGTCGGCGTCCAGGCCGGTACCGCCGGCGCGGAGGCCCCCCGGGCCGCCGCCCCCACCGCCGCGCAGGCCAACCCGGGCGCCACGCCCGCGAAGCTCACCCCGGCCCAGCGCGCGGCGCTGCTCGCCAAGGCCAACGAGACCAAGGCGGCCACCGCCAAGGAGCTCGGGCTCGGCGCCAAGGAAGCGCTCGTCGTCCGTGATGTGATCCAGGACCTGGACGGCACCACGCACACCCGTTACGAGCGCACCTTCGACGGGCTGCCCGTCCTCGGCGGCGACCTGGTCGTCAAGAAGAGCAAGGCGGCCCAGACCCAGGGCGTCTCCCGTTCCACCACCGCGAAGCTCCAGGGCATCGCCGCCGCCCCGAAGGTGGCCCCGGCCGCCGCCGAGCAGCAGGCACTCGGTCTGGCGAAGGCAGAGGGATCGAAGTCAACGAAGGCGTCGATCGCCCCGCGCCAGGTGGTCTGGATGGGATCGGGCGCACCGGTCCTCGCGTTCGAGACGGTGGTCGGCGGGCTCCAGCACGACGGCACCCCCAACGAGCTGCACGTCGTCACCGACGCCGCCACCGGCAAGAAGCTGTACGAGTGGCAGGCCGTCGAGAACGGCGTCGGCAACACCCAGTACAGCGGGCAGGTGACGCTCGGGTCGACGCAGTCGGGCTCGACGTTCAACCTCACCGACGGCGGGCGCGGCAACCACAAGACGTACGACCTCAACGGTGGTTCGTCGGGCACCGGCACGCTCTTCTCCGGTCCTGACGACACGTGGGGCAACGGGCTGCCGTCCAACCGCGAGACCGCGGGCGCGGACGCCGCGTACGGTGCGGGTCTCACCTGGGACTACTACAAGAACGTGCACGGCCGCACCGGCATCCGCGGTGACGGCGTCGGCGCGTACTCCCGCGTCCACTACGGCAACGCGTACGTCAACGCGTTCTGGCAGGACTCCTGCTTCTGCATGACGTACGGCGACGGCCAGGGCAACAGCAAGCCGCTCACCTCGATCGACGTGGCCGCGCACGAGATGACGCACGGCGTCACCTCCGTGACCGCCAAGCTGGTCTACTCCGGCGAGTCCGGCGGCCTGAACGAGGCGACCTCCGACATCTTCGCGGCGGCCGTCGAGTTCAACGCCAACAACGCCACCGACAAGGGCGACTACCTCGTCGGCGAGAAGATCGACATCAACGGCAACGGCACGCCGCTGCGCTACATGGACAAGCCTTCCAAGGACGGCGCGTCGAAGGACGCCTGGTACTCGGGCATCGGCAACATCGACGTCCACTACTCGTCGGGCCCGGCGAACCACTTCTTCTACCTGCTGTCCGAGGGCAGCGGCGCGAAGGTCATCAACGGGACCTCGTACGACTCGCCGACCTCCGACGGTCTGCCGGTGACTGGCATCGGCCGCGACAAGGCGGAGAAGATCTGGTTCCGCGCGCTGACCACGAAGTTCACGGCCAACACCAACTACGCCAACGCACGCATCGGCACGGTGGCCGCGGCGACCGAGCTGTACGGCGCAGGCAGCCCCGAGGTCAAGGGCGTCGAGAACGCCTGGGCCGCCATCAACGTCGGCGCCCGCCCCGACCCGGGCACCCCGGGCGGAAAGGTCTTCGAGAACACCGCCGACGTCTCCATCCCGGACAACGCGGGCGCGGTGACCTCCCCGGTGACCGTCACCGGTGTCACCGGCAACGCCCCGGCGACCCTCAAGGTCGACGTGAACATCGTCCACACCTACATCGGTGACCTGGTGGTCGACCTGATCGCTCCGGACGGTTCGGTCTACAACCTGCACAACCGCTCCGGCGGCAGTGCGGACAACATCGTGAAGTCCTACACGGTGAACGCGTCCTCCGAGGTCGCCAACGGCACCTGGAAGCTCCGCGCCCAGGACAAGGCGGGCGCGGACGTCGGCTACATCAACAGCTGGAAGCTCACCTTCTGACCGGCTGAAGTCCGTTCTGTGAACAGACTCTGAGTGGTGCCCGGGGCCGTCGGC
Source organism: Streptomyces sp. NPDC051561 (assembly GCF_044454195.1). Lineage (NCBI taxonomy): Bacteria > Bacillati > Actinomycetota > Actinomycetes > Kitasatosporales > Streptomycetaceae > Streptomyces > Streptomyces sp. NPDC051561. The sequence continues at coordinate 34,701 of NZ_JBITDM010000002.1, forward strand.
GGTCCCGGGCACCACTTGCGTTTCCGCCCGGCCGAGGGCGCTTGGACACAGGCTCCTGCTTTCGTCGGGGGCGCGGGGCCGGAGGCGTCGTGCAGGCTGTCCCCCATGTCTGTGAGAGCGGGTCTGCGGCGGGAGCGCCGTCGAGAGTGGGTGCTCGACGCCCTGCTGTGGGTGTTCCTCGGCAGCTTCGTGCTGATGAAGGAGAACCCGTACCGGGGCGAGCCGTGGCCGCTGGTCGTCGGGGGCGTCGTCTCGCTGGGCCTCGGGGTGTTGCTGTGCCGCAAGTGGCCACTGGTGTCGCTGACGGTGGCGGTGGTGTGGAGCGCGACCCGCAGCCCGGAGCTGTTCACGCCGACGTACACGGCGGCCATGTGCGTCTTCGGGTACCTCGCGGGCAGGCGCGGGCCCCGGGTGCGGCCCGCCGTGCTGTGCTTCAGCGGGTACGCGGTGGCCGGGCTCGGCTGGTGCTTCGCCTTCGACGACACGCTGTGGGTGTGGTTCGCCCAGCTCACGACGCTGCTGTTGCAGGCGGTGGTGCCGTGGCTGATCGGGCGATACGTCCGGCAGTACGCGGGGATGGTCGCCAACGGCTGGGAACTCGCCGTCCGGATGGAGCGCGAACAGCAGGCCGTCGCCGACCGGGAGCGACTGCGCGAGCGCTCCCGGATCGCCGGCGACATGCACGACTCGCTCGGCCACGAGCTGTCGCTGATCGCGGTACGGGCCGCCGCCCTCCAGGTCAGCCGCAACCTGCCGCCCGCCGAACAGGCGGCTGCGGGCGAGCTCCGGCAGTCGGCCGCGGACGCCACGGCTCGGCTGCGGGACATCATCGGCGTACTGCGCACCGACGAGGAGAACGCCCCGACCACGCCCGCCGACGAGACGGTGGCCGCGGTGGTGGAGCGCGCCGCGAGATCGGGCCTGAAGGTCGAACTGGTCGGCGAGCAAGCCCTGTTGGGGCTGCCGCCGATGGCGGACCGGGCCGCCCACCGCGTCGTACAGGAAGCCCTGACCAATGCGACGAAGCATGCACCCGGGTCGTTGGTACGGGTTTCGGTGGTACGTCACCCAGCAGGCGACCCCGTCCTGATACAGGTGACCAACTCCCCACCCGCCGGCAGCACTTCGAGTGGACTCGCCTCCGGCGGCACCGGTCTGGTCGGCCTGGACGAGCGGGTCCGGCTGGCGGGCGGGACCCTGGAGCACGGACCCACCCCGGACGGCGGCTTCCGGATACTGGCCGCACTCCCACCGACCCAGCAGCCACTCCCCCGCGACGCCGCACCGCACTCCCCCACCACGGAAAGGGAGTTGGAGCACTCCCGGCGCAAGGTCCGGCGCGGCCTGGTGCAGGCGATCGTGGCGCCGGTGGCCGTGGTGGCGGTGCTGGGCGTACTGATGCTGGTCTTCCAGCAGTACGGCCAGTCGCGGTCGGTACTGGACGGCGACCTGTTCAAGGACGCCCGGATCGGGGAGCGGCGGGCCGCACTGGAGCACCGGCTGCCCGACCATCCGCTGGACGGCCCCCCGGCGGGCGCCGGCCCCGAACCCGCCGGGGCCGACACCTGCCTCTACTTCCGTTACGACCGCTACGAGACGCTGCCCGTGTATCGGCTGTGCTTCACGGACTCGGCGCTGACCTCGAAGGCTCTGGTGGACGACGTACCGAACGAGGAGCGGCGACCGTAAGGGCCCGGAGGCTCACCGCATCAGTACCCCGGCCCCCTCCCCCGTGGCCTCCGTCGGCAGGGTCACCAGCCCCAGGTCCGCGCTGCTCGCCAGCAGCCGGTGCGAGGGCAGGACGCGGACGGTGTAGCCGTAGGGGCCCGTGCGGTCCAGGGCGAGCGGGCCCTCGTACGTCCACCGGCCCTCCAGGTCGGGGCCCGCGGCGGGCTTGAGCGGGAAGGACTCGGCGCCGCCGATCCGGTCCTCGGAGTCGACCCGGCCCGCGACCGCCTGTACCTCCACGTCGTCCGGGCCGAGTTCGCCCAGGCACACCCGGATGCGGAGGGAGAGCGTGGAGCCCAGCTCGGCCGTGCCGTTGACCGCGGTGGCGGCGACCGCCTCCACATGGTCGACGGCCACACCCGGCCAGGCGGCCCGCACCCGCCCCTTCCAGCCCGCCAGCTCCCTCGCGGCGTCCGGGGTCAGTGCCCGGTGGGCGCGCGCGGCCGGGGCGTACAGCCGCTCCACGTACTCCCGCACCATCCTCCCCGCGAGCACCTTCGGCCCCAGTGTCACCAGGGTCTGGCGCACCATCTCGATCCAGCGGTCGGGCAGAGCGCCCCTTCCCTTCTCGTAGAAGCGCGGCACCACCCGCTGCTCGATCAGCTCGTACAGCGCGCCCGCTTCGAGGTCGTCGCGGCGGTCCTCGGTGGCCGCCCCGTCGGCGGTCGGGATCGACCAGCCGAAGTCCGGCTCGAACCACTCGTCCCACCAGCCGTCCAGGACGGACAGGTTGAGGCACCCGTTCAGTGCGGCCTTCATCCCGCTCGTCCCGCACGCCTCCAGCGGGCGCAGCGGGTTGTTCAGCCACACATCGCACCCCGGGTAGAGCTTCTGCGCCATCCGCATCCCGTAGTCGGGCAGGAAGACGATCCGGTGCCGCACCCTCGGGTCGTCGGCGAACCGCACCAGCTCCTGCACCAGCCGTTTGCCGCCGTCGTCGGCGGGGTGGGCCTTGCCCGCGACCACGATCTGGATCGGGCGGTCCGGGTGCAGGAGGAGGTCCATCAGCCGGTCGCGGTCACGCAGCATCAGGGTGAGCCTCTTGTACGAGGGCACGCGGCGCGCGAATCCGATGGTGAGCACATCGGGGTCCAGCACCCCGTCGATCCAGCCCAGTTCGGCGTCGACGGCTCCGCGCTGGAGCCACGAGGTCCGCAGCCTGCCCCGTACCTCCTTCACCAGGTTTTCCCGGAGCACCCGGCGCAGGTCCCACACCTCGGCGTCCGGGATCTCCGCCACGGCGTCCCAGCGGCGGGAGCCGCCGACCGAGAGGGCGTCCTCGGTGCGGGCGGCTCCGATCTGCCGGGCGCCGAGCCGGACGACCTCGGGGGCGACCCAGGTGGGGGCGTGCACTCCGTTGGTGATCGAGGCGATCGGCACCTCCTCGGGGTCGAAGCCGGGCCACAGCCCGGCGAACATCCCCCGGCTGACGGACCCGTGCAGCGTGGAGACGCCGTTCGCCCGCTGCGCGAGCCGAAGCCCCATCACCGCCATGTTGAACAGGTTCGGCTCCCCTCCGGGGTACGTCTCCATGCCCAGCTGAAGCACCCGCTCGACATCCACCCCCGCCAGCTCGCCGTCGTAGCCGAAGTGGTGGGCGACCAACTCGCGGTCGAAGCGGTCGATGCCGGCCGGGACGGGGGTGTGGGTGGTGAAGACGGTGCCGGCCCGGACCGTCTCCAGGGCGGCGTCGAACTCCAGCCCCCGCCTGCCCAGTTCGCGGATCCGCTCCAGGCCGAGGAACCCCGCGTGGCCCTCGTTGGTGTGGAAGACCTCGGGCTCGGGGTGCCCGCTGAGACGGCAGTACGTCCGCACCGCCCGCACCCCGCCGATCCCCAGCAGCATCTCCTGCAGCAGCCGGTGCTCACTGCCCCCGCCGTACAGCCGGTCCGTCACGTCCCGCTCCCCCGGACCGTTCTCCTCCACGTCCGAGTCCAGCATCAGCAACGGGACCCGGCCGACGCTCGCGATCCAGATGTGCGCCCGCAGCGAGCGCCCGCCGGGCAGCGCCAGCGACACCACGCTCGGAGTTCCGTCACCCTCCCTGAGCAGGCTGACCGGCAGCTCATTGGGGTCCAGCACCGGGTAGTGCTCCTGCTGCCAGCCGTCACGGGAGAGGGACTGCCGGAAGTATCCGTGCCGGTAGAGCAGGCCGACACCGATCAGCGGAACGCCGAGGTCGCTGGCGGCCTTGAGGTGGTCACCGGCCAGGATGCCGAGGCCGCCGGAGTACTGCGGCAGGGCGGCGGTGACGCCGAACTCGGGCGAGAAGTAGGCGAGGGCGCGGGGGAGGTCGCCGGTGTGGGGGAGGTCGGCGGTGGGAGGTCCGGGCGCTTCACTCGGCTCTGCGCCTGTCGGCCGGCCGGACTGCTCCTGGTACCAGCGGGGGCCGTTCAGGTAACGGGCGAGGTCGTCGGCGACGGAGGCGAGGTTCTCCAGGAACCGCTGGTCACCCGCCAGTTGGGTGAGCCGTTCGGCGGACACCGTCCCCAGCAGGCGTACCGGGTCCTCCCCCGAGGCCCGCCAGCCCTCCGGGTCGACGGACCGGAACAGCTCCCGGGTCCCGGTGTGCCAGGACCAGCGCAGGTTCCGGGCCAGCTCGCTGAGTGGGTGGAGCGGGGCGGGGAGTACGGGTCGCACGGTGAACCGACGGATTGCCTTCACGTGACCACCTTCGCAGGGGACAAATGCGGGGCGGGCCGAGCTGCGGCCCGTTGCACCGAAGGTAGTTGGAGGGGCGGGGTGGGGGCCACGGCGCGGGGTGCGCACGGGGGTCGGGGCGGGGAGCGGGGGCCCGGGCAGGGTGCCGGGGCGCACGCCCCCGCGGTCCGCCGGGCACCGCCGGGGCCTCGTCACGCTGAGGACCGGACCGTCCAGGACAGCCTGCCCCCGGACACGTCCTGCACCTGGCCCGAGAGTGCCGGTGAGGACGTCCACGTCCATGTCATCGGCACCGGAGTCCGCACCACCCACCAGACTTCGGCGGCCGCGCGGCCAGTGGCCGGGACTATGCGCAGAACGACGCGGTCGCCCGGGACGAGAACGGCCACGGCACCCACGTGGCCGGGGCCACCGTCGGCGAGACGCACGGCGTCGCCGGGAGGGCACGGTTCGCCGGCGTACGCGTGCTGGACGCCGAGGGGCCGGGCACGACCGCGCAGGTCGGCGCCGGCATCGACCGGGTGGCGAAGAACGCGCGCAGGCCCGCGGTGGCCCATACGAGCCTGGACGGCGAGGCCAACGCCTCCCTGGAAACCGCCGTACGCAACGCGATCAAGGCCAAAGTGGGCTTCGTGGTCGCGGCCGGCAACGACGGGCTGCCGGTGACCCGCTACTCACCGGCCCGGGTCCAGGAGGCCCTGACCGTCGGCGCGACCGACATCAGGGGCAACCGGGCGGCCTCACTCCGGCACCTCGATGGCGTCCCCGCACAGGGCCGGTGCGGCGGCGCCCCGTCCGGCGGGCCAGGCGTGGGCCTCACCCGCGGAGGCGGGCAAGGCGCTCACCGGGCGGTGAGGGGCAGGGTCAAGGGGGCCCATCCAGGCTTGCCGAACCTGCTACTTCAGGTCAACAACCCGTAAAAGCTGGCCAGTTGTGCCGAGGCGGCTTCGTCGTGAACGGCGGGGCCACCTCGTATTTTGCCCGCTCACGGCTTGCCCGCGGCGTTACGCGACGGTAGTTAACAAAACACCGGATTGACCCCCCGAGGTGTGGGGGAAGCCTGTCCCGGTACTCGTATAAGTGAGCACGCGCGCCAGCGAGTTGGGAAAACCCGACCCCTCGCGGGCACCGACACACACCCGCCCCACCCCCTCCGAGACCCCGAGCGAACGCGGACAGGTGAGCCCATTGATCGGTCGTATCCCCGTCCTGGACGTATCCCCCGCGGTGGACCGCGGCAAGAGGCCGGCCAAGGCGGTGGCAGGAGAAACGTTCCAGATCTCCGCCACCGTCTTCCGCGAAGGCCATGACTCCGTGGCCGCCAACGCGGTCCTCCTCGACCCCGAGGGGCGCCCGGGGCCCTGGACGCCGATGCGCGAACTGGCCCCCGGCACCGACCGGTGGGGCGCCGAGGTGACCCCGGACCGCGAGGGCCTGTGGTCGTACGTCGTCGAGGCCTGGGGCGACCCGGTCTCGACCTGGCGCCACCACGCCGGAATCAAGATCCCGGCCGGCCAGGACACCGAACTCGTCCTGGCGGAGGGCGCCGAACTCTACGAACGGGCCGCCGCCGGCGTGCCGAAGAAGGACGGACGCGAGGCGGTGCTGGCCGCCGTGGACGCTCTGCGCGACACCAAGCGGCCCGCCCCCGCCCGGCTCGCCGCCGCCCTGACCCCCGAGGTCGATGCCGCGCTGTCCCACCATCCGCTGCGTGAGCCCCTGTCCACCTCCGATCCGCTGCCGTTGCTGGTCGAACGGGTGCGCGCGCTCTACGGTTCCTGGTACGAGCTGTTTCCGCGTTCCGAGGGCGCAAGTCCACCCGAAGGTGGAATTCCGGCCGCCACGGGGACCTTCCGTACCGCCGCGAAGAGGCTCCCCGCCGTGGCCGCCATGGGATTCGACGTGGTCTATCTGCCACCCATCCACCCCATCGGCACCACCTACCGCAAGGGCCCCAACAACACCCTCTCCGCCTCCGAAGCGGACGTCGGCGTGCCGTGGGCGATCGGCTCCGAGGACGGCGGGCACGACGCCATTCACCCGGACCTCGGCACCTTCGAGGACTTCGACCACTTCGTCGCCGCCGCCCGCGACCTGGGCATGGAGGTGGCCCTGGACTTCGCCCTCCAGTGCTCCCCCGACCACCCCTGGGTCACCGAGCACCCCCAGTGGTTCCACCACCGCCCCGACGGCACCATCGCGTACGCGGAGAACCCGCCGAAGAAGTACCAGGACATCTACCCGATCGCCTTCGACCGCGACATGCCGGGGCTGATCACCGAGACCCTGCGCATCCTGCGGCTGTGGATGGCCCACGGGGTAAGGATCTTCCGGGTCGACAATCCGCACACCAAGCCGGTGGTGTTCTGGGAGCGGGTGCTCGCCGACATCCGGGAGTCCGACCCGGATGTGATCTTCCTGGCCGAGGCGTTCACCAGGCCGGCCATGATGCGCACCCTCGGCGCGATCGGCTTCCAGCAGTCGTACACCTACTTCACCTGGCGCAACGACAAGCAGGAACTCACCGAGTACCTGACCGAACTCTCGCGTGAGAGTGCCCCGTTGATGCGTCCGAACTTCTTCGTGAACACCCCCGACATCCTGCACGCCTACCTCCAGCACGGCGGGCGCCCGGCCTTCGAGGTGCGCGCCGTACTGGCCGCCACCATGTCCCCGTCCTGGGGTGTGTACGCGGGCTACGAACTGTGCGAGAACGTCCCGATCCGCGAGGGCAGCGAGGAGTACCTCCACTCGGAGAAGTACCAACTCAGGCCCCGTGACTGGGAGTCGGCCGAACGCGAGGGCCGGACCATCACCCCGCTGATCACCACCCTCAACCGTCTGCGGCGGGAGAACCCCGCCCTCCAGCAGCTCCGCGACATCCACTTCCACCACACGGACAACGACCGGATCCTGGCGTACTCCAAGCGATCAACAGCGGTCCCAGAGAGGGGTGATGGCACCTCGAACACCGTTCTGGTGGTCGTGAACCTCGACCCTCACCACACCCAGGAGGCCACGGTCTCGTTGGACATGCCGGCACTCGGCCACCTCTGGCACGAGACCGTTCCGGTGCGCGACGAGCTCACCGGCGAGACCTACCACTGGGGCAGGGCCACGTACGTGCGCCTGGAGCCGGGCCGAGCGCCCGCGCACCTCGTCACCCTGCGACCGTCCCCGCTGACCGGAGGGTCACCCACATCATGATCGTCAACGAGCCCGTTCACGACACCTTCGAGGACACTCCGGCGAAGGACCGGGATCCCGAGTGGTTCAAGCGCGCCGTGTTCTACGAAGTCCTCGTCCGGTCCTTCCAGGACAGCAACGGGGACGGCGTCGGCGACCTCAAGGGCATCACCGCCAAGCTGGACTACCTCCAGTGGCTGGGTGTCGACTGCCTCTGGCTGCCGCCGTTCTTCATGTCGCCGCTGCGCGACGGTGGCTACGACGTCTCCAACTACACAGCGGTACTGCCCGAGTTCGGTGATCTCGCCGACTTCGTGGAGTTCGTGGATGCCACGCACCAGCGCGGCATGCGCGTCATCATCGACTTCGTCATGAACCACACCAGCGACCAGCACGAGTGGTTCCAGCAGTCCAGGAGCGACCCGGACGGCCCTTACGGCGACTACTACGTCTGGGCCGACGACGACAAGCAGTACCAGGACGCGCGGATCATCTTCGTCGACACGGAGACCTCCAACTGGACCTTCGACCCGGTGCGCAAGCAGTACTACTGGCACCGCTTCTTCTCCCACCAGCCGGACCTCAACTACGAGAACCCGGCGGTGCAGGAGGAGATCATCTCCGCCCTGCGCTTCTGGCTGGACCTCGGCATCGACGGCTTCCGCCTGGACGCGGTCCCCTACCTCTACCAGGAGGAAGGGACCAACTGCGAGAACCTGCCGCGCACCCACGAGTTCCTGAAGCGGGTACGGGCGGAGATCGACGCCTCCTACCCGGACACCGTGCTGCTGGCCGAGGCGAACCAGTGGCCGGAGGACGTCGTCGAGTATCTGGGCGACTTCTCCAAGGGCGGCGACGAGTGCCACATGGCGTTCCACTTCCCGGTGATGCCGCGCATCTTCATGGCCGTGCGCCGTGAATCGCGCTACCCGGTCTCGGAGATCCTCGCCAAGACCCCGTCCATCCCGCACAACGCCCAGTGGGGCATCTTCCTGCGCAACCACGACGAGCTCACCCTCGAAATGGTCACCGACGAAGAGCGCGACTACATGTACGCGGAGTACGCCAAGGACCCACGGATGCGCGCCAACATCGGCATCCGCCGGCGTCTGGCGCCGCTGCTGGACAACGACCGCAACCAGATCGAGCTGTTCACCGCACTGCTGCTCTCGCTGCCCGGCTCCCCGATCCTGTACTACGGCGACGAGATCGGCATGGGCGACAACATCTGGCTGGGCGACCGGGACGCGGTCCGCACCCCGATGCAGTGGACACCGGACCGGAACGCGGGATTCTCCTCCTGCGACCCCGGCCGGCTCTCCCTCCCCACGATCATGGACCCGGTCTACGGCTACCAGGTGACCAACGTCGAGGCCTCGATGACCTCGCCCTCGTCGCTGCTGCACTGGACCCGGCGCATGATCGAGATCCGCAAGCAGAATCCGGCGTTCGGCCTGGGCTCGTACACCGAACTCCCCTCCTCCAACCCGGCCGTGCTCGCCTTCCTCCGCGAGGCCCCCTCGACGCGGGACGGCGAGGACGACCTCGTGCTGTGCGTGCACAACTTCTCGCGCTTCGCCCAGCCGACCGAGCTGGACCTCCAGGTCTTCAACGGCCGGCACCCGGTCGAGCTGATCGGCGGAGTCCGCTTCCCCGCGATCGGCGAGCTGCCGTATCTGCTCACCCTCGCGGGACACGGCTTCTACTGGTTCCGGCTGCGCAAGGACCCGGGCGCCCAGGCCAGGGCGGAGCAGTCGCGGCACTGAGCGGCCGATTCCCGGGCCGTGCGGTTTCCGCCGTCCGGCCCGGGGCACCCGTCAGGTTTCGCACCGCAGCCAGGTGCTGCACCTGCACCTCGGTCAGATCTCGCACCACAGCACCGTCCCGAACAGCAAGTGCCGGAAAGGACGCGATGCCATGCCGGAGACCCCTTCCGCCTCACCCCTCACCTCCCCACCCGTCCCGCACGCCTCGTCCGCGCTCCTCGCCTCGCTGGCCCCGCTGCTGCACGAGTGGCTGCCCCGGCAGCGGTGGTTCGCGGGCAAGGGACGCCCGATCACCGAATTCACCCTGGTGTCGGCCACCGAACTGCTACCGCTGACCGGTTCACCGGGGCTGCTCCATCTGCTCGTACGCGCCCAACAGCACGGCTTCCCGGAGCAGTTACCGCCCGCGACGCCACCCGCCGACTGCTATCAACTGCTGCTCGGGGTGCGTCGCTCGCTGCCCCCGTCCCTCGCGTCCGCCCTCATCGGCCATGTCGCGGAAGGACCGCTGGCCGGGCACACGGTGTACGAGGGGCTGGACGACCCACGCCTGGCCGGACTGCTCCTGGAGCGGCTGCGGGTGCCGGGCCCGCTCGGCTCGCTGCGCTTCGACAAGGACCCGAAGGCGGAGATACCGGCCGGGCTCGCCGCCCGGGCGCTCGGCGCCGAACAGTCCAACTCCTCACTGGTGTACGGAAACGCGTACATACTGAAAATCTTCCGGCGGCTCCACCCGGGCGCCAACCCCGATCTCGAACTCCCGCTCGCGCTCGCCCGCGAAGGCTGCGCGCGGGTGCCCGCGCCGGTCGCCTGGTTCGAGGGCGCCAACCCCGCCGACCCCTGCGAGCCGTTCACGCTCGGGCTGCTCCAGCCCTTCCTGCACGACGCCGAGGACGGCTGGCAGCTCGCCCTGGAGGCCTTCGCCGCCGGCCGGGACTTCACCGCCGAGGCGCACGCCCTGGGCCGGGCCACCGCCGAGGTGCACACCGCGCTCGCCGCGACCCTGCCCCTGATCACCCTCGGCCGCCCTCAGGCCGCACTCCTCGCCGACCGGATGACCGAGCAACTGGAGGCGGTCGCCCAGGCGGTTCCCGCGCTGCGACCTCACGCCAAGGGGTTACGTCAGTCCTTCGACTCGTTGCGGGAGTTGGGGGCGCAGGGCCCGGTGGTCACCGCGCAACGGGTGCACGGCGACCTCCATCTGGGCCAGGCCCTGCGCGGCCCGGACGGCGAATGGTCGGTGATCGACTTCGAAGGGGAGCCCTCGAAACCGCTCACCGAACGCCGCCGCCCGCAGCCCGTCGTCCGCGACGTGGCAGGCATGCTCCGGTCCTTCGACTACGCCGCCCACCTGAATCCCCCGGCTCCCCACTCCCCCTCGCCCCGGCAGCATGCGGAGTGGGCCGACAACTGCCGCAACGCCTACTGCGAGGGGTACGCCGCCGCCTCCGGCACCGACCCGCGCACCATGCCCGCGCTGTTGCGGGCGTACGAGACCGACAAGGCGGTGTACGAGGTGCTCTACGAGGCCCGGCACCGGCCGGACTGGCTGAGCGTACCGATGGAAGCCATCCGCCGACTGGCAACTCACTGAATCCGCAAGGCTGTTGAACCCGCACGTCGCTGACCGTATTCACCATCGAGAGGACGTCTCCGTGACCCCCCGCCCCACCCCCGCTTCCGGCGGGGAGACCCCCCGGCCGCCCCGCCGCACCTCGCCCGGGGCCACGGCGCCCAAATCTCCGAAGGCCCCGAAGCCGAGGTCGGCGAACCCGGGGGCCGCACCGGACGAGCCCGACCGGCCGAAGACCCGCACCACCAAGGCGAAGACCGCCAAGCCCAAGACCGCCGCTTCCAAGGCCGTCAAGGCCCCGAAGGCCCCCAAAGCACCCGAGCAGTCCGTGGCCGCCACCCCGGGGGTGCTCCCCGCTCCCCCGCTCGACATGGTCGACAAGGGCCGTCTGCTGTGCGGCACCCACCACGACCCGCACGGCGTACTCGGCTCCCACCCCACCGCCGACGGCGTCGTCTTCCGTGCGCTGCGGCCGTACGCCAAGGCCGTGACGGTCGTCGCCGACGGGCTGCGGGCCCAGCTCCTGGACGACGGCGAGGGGTTCTTCTCCGGGCTGCTGCCACTCACCGACGTACCCGAGTACCGCCTGCTGGTGACGTACGACGACAACGAGATCGACATCCACGACCCGTACCGCTTCCTGCCCTCGCTCGGCGAGATCGATCTGCATCTGATCGGCGAGGGGCGGCACGAGGAGCTGTGGCGGGCACTCGGCGCACAGCCGATGGTGCACCAGCAGGTCACCGGCACCCGCTTCACCGTCTGGGCGCCCAACGCACGCGGAGTCAGGGTCGTCGGCGACTTCAACTACTGGGACGGCACCGGATATCCGATGCGCTCGCTGGGCGGCAGCGGGGTGTGGGAGCTGTTCCTGCCCGGCGTCGGGGAGGGTGAGCTCTACAAGTTCCAGATCACCCGCCCGGACAGCTCGCTGAGCATGCGCGCGGACCCGATGGCCCGGCACACCGAGGTGCCGCCCGCCAACTCCTCCGTCGTCACCGACACCCACCACATCTGGCAGGACGCCCAGTGGATGGCCTCCCGGGGCGAACGCTCCCCCCATGAAGCCCCGTTCTCCGCCTACGAGGTGCATCTGGCGTCCTGGCGCCCCGGCCTCACCTACCGCCAGCTCGCCGAGCAACTCCCGGCGTACGTCAAGGACCTGGGATTCACCCATGTCGAGCTGATGCCGGTCGCCGAGCACCCCTTCGGTGGTTCCTGGGGCTATCAGGTGACCGGTTTCTACGCGCCGACCTCCCGCCTCGGCACCCCGGACGACTTCCGCTTCCTGGTGGACGCCCTGCACCGGGCAGGGATCGGGGTGCTGGTCGACTGGGTGCCCGCGCACTTCCCGCGCGACGACTGGGCGCTCGCCGAGTTCGACGGCCGGCCACTGTACGAGCACGAGGACCCGATGAAGTCCGCGCACCCGGACTGGGGCACCCTCGAATTCGACTTCGGCCGCAACGAGGTTCGCAACTTCCTTGTCGCCAACGCCAGTTACTGGTGCGAGGAGTTCCACATCGACGGCCTGCGGGTCGACGCGGTCGCCTCCATGCTCTACCTCGACTACTCGCGCGAGGAGGGCGAGTGGGTTCCCAACGCGTACGGCGGCCGGGAGAACCTGGACGCCGTCGCCTTCCTCCAGGAGATGAACGCCACCGTCTACCGCCGCAACCCCGGCATCGTCACCATCGCCGAGGAGTCCACCGCCTGGGACGGCGTCACCCGCGCCACCCACCACATCGGCCCCGGCGGCTTCGGCGGGCTGGGCTTCGGCCTGAAGTGGAACATGGGCTGGATGCACGACTCCCTCGGCTACGCCGCCAAGGAACCGGTGCACCGCAAGTACCACCACCACGAGATGACCTTCTCGATGGTGTACGCCTACAGCGAGAACTACGTCCTGCCGATCTCCCACGACGAGGTCGTCCACGGCAAGCGCTCGCTGGTCTCCAAGATGCCCGGCGACTGGTGGCAGCAGCGCGCCACCCACCGTGCCTACCTCGGCTTCATGTGGGCCCACCCGGGCAAGCAACTCCTCTTCATGGGGCAGGAGTTCGCCCAGGGCGCCGAGTGGTCGGAGGCACACGGTCCGGACTGGTGGCTGCTCGATCCGTCGTACGGCGCCGAGAACGACCACCGGGGCGTCCGCGATCTGGTCCGCGACCTCAACACCACCTACCGCGCGACACCCTCCCTGTGGGAACGGGACACCTCCCCCGAGGGCTTCGCCTGGGTGGACGGCGACGCCGCCGAGGACAACGTCTTCGCGTTCCTGCGCTACGACGCGTCCGGCAGCCCGCTCCTCGCCGTGTCCCACTTCTCGCCCGCCGTACGGCACGAGTTCCGGATCGGCGTCCCCGACGACGTACCGGCCTGGACCGAAGTCCTGAACACGGACGCGGAACGCTACGGCGGCAGCGGTCTGCACAATCCGGAGCCGCTGAAGCCGGAGGCGGCCGGGCACCACGGGCGCCCGGCCAGCATCCGGATCACTCTGCCGCCGCTGGCGACGGTCTGGTTCAGGCCCGCCTAGCGACCCGGGCTTCCGTTTCCTCGTCGAGTACGTCCGTGTGGATCAGTCCCAACTGCTGGGTCGCCCTGGTCAGCGCCACATAGAGATCGTTGAGGCCACGTGGGGAGCCGGAACGGATCAGTTCCGGTTCCACCACGATCACGGCGTCGAACTCCAGGCCCTTCGCCTGCTGCGGGGCCAGCAGCACCACCGGAACGGTGAGGTCGGGCTCGCTGCCGTACGAGGCCGCCGGGAGCTCGGCCGCCAGCGCGGGGATCAGCCCGGCGGGCGCCACGACCGCCAGCCTGCCCCCGGACTCCGCCACCGCGACCGCCCGGACCGCCTCCGCGACCGTACGCGCGAGGTCCTCGGCGGTGGTCCGGCGCGCCCACGGCAGTTCGCCCGTGGAACGTACCGAGCTCGGCGGCTCGAAGGCCGGATCGGCCGCGCGCATCACCTGCGCCGCCAGTTCCATGAACTCCGCCGGGGTGCGGTAGTTGACCCCCAGCCGGGTGTGCTCGTAGCGGTCGCCGACATACGGGTCGAGGATCTGCTTCCAGGAGTCGCAGCCCGCCGCGTCGCCGACCTGCGCCGGGTCGCCGACCAGCGTCATCGACCGGGTCGGGCAACGCCGCATCAGCAGCCGCCACGCCATCGCCGACAGCTCCTGCGCCTCGTCGACGATGATGTGCCCGAACGCCCAGGTCCGGTCGACCGCCGCCCGCGCGGCGGCACTGCGGTGGTCCCCCTCCTCGTGCCGCTCGGCGAACCGCTCGGCGTCGATCAGGTCGTGCGCCCCCAGCACCTCCGAGTCCTCGTCGTCGACGTCCTCGAACTCGTACGTCCGCGACCCGTACGACACGTCCAGCACCCCCTTGGCGTACGCGACCCGCTCCTCGTACTCCCTGGCCGCCGCCTGCCGCGCCGCGTGGTCGTCCGCACCCAGCAGCTCGGCGGCCTCGTCCAGCAGCGGTACGTCGGCGGAGGTCCAGGCCGCGCCCGCCTCGCGCCGGATCAACTCGGCATCTTCGTAGGGCAGTTGAACGGACGGGTCGGCCAGGAACTCGGTGATCAGCTGCTGCGGGGTGAGCTCCGGCCACAGCTCCTCGATCGCGGCGACGACCTGCGGGTTCCCGGCGATCTCCTTGCCGAGCTGCTCGACCTCGGCGGTGCCCAGGATGTTGCCCTCCGGGATCTCCTCGCCCAGTTCCTCCGCGATCTCCTCGTACGGCGCGCGTCCGATGCCGTCGGCGAGCTGCTCGGTGAGCGCGTCCAGGAGGTACCTGCCGAAGTGGCCGCGGGCCAGGTTGTGCGGAAGGCGGGTGGCACGGGCCTGGTGGCGGGCGTCCTCCGCCATGGCCCGCTCCAGGCGGAGGGTGTACTGCTCGTGCTCGATCTCCGTGACGTCGTCGGGGACGGTCTGCCGGTCCCGTACCAGCTGGGCGATGACGTCGGCCATCGCCGCCCCGCCCTTGACCGCGGCGGCCTCGGGGGTGTCGGTGCCGTTGGCGGTGATGCCGGGGAAGAGTTCGTTGGTGGTGGACAGCAGCACGCCGGTCTCGCCCAGGGAGGGCAGGACGTCGCCGATGTAGCCGAGGAAGGCGGGGTTGGGGCCGACGATCAGCACCGCGCGTCGGGCCAGCTGCTCGCGGTACGCGTAGAGGAGGTAGGCGGCACGGTGCAGGGCGACGGCGGTCTTGCCGGTGCCGGGGCCGCCCTCGACGACCAGGACGCCGCGGTGCGGGGCGCGGATGACGCGGTCCTGCTCGGCCTGGATGGTCTGCACGATGTCGGCCATCCGGCCGGTGCGGGCGCTGTTCAGGGCGGCGAGCAGGACCGCGTCGCCGCTGGGGTCCTCGTGGCCGGTGCGCTCGGTGTCGCCGAGGTCGAGGATCTCGTCGTGCAGTGCGGTGACGGTGCGACCCCGGGTGGTGAGGTGCCGGCGGCGGCGCAGGCCCATCGGGGTGTGGCCGGTGGCGAGGTAGAAGGGGCGGGCGACGGGGGCGCGCCAGTCGACGAGCAGCGGGGTGCGCTCGGCGTCGTCACGGCGGACACCGACGCGGCCGATGTGGTGGGTGGCGCCGTTCTCCTCGGATCCCTCGGTGAAGTCGAGGCGGCCGAAGCAGAGTCCGGACTCCACCGAGTTCAGCGCGGCGAGCAGGCCGGAGGTCTCCGAGACGGTGACCTCCCGCTCCAGCCGGGCCTGCGGGGTGCTCCCGGCGTCCTCGGCGAGCGATCCCTGGACATGGCCCTCGGTCTTTTCGCGGAGCACGTCGAGGCGCTCGTACAGGCCGTCGAGGAACTGCTGCTCCTGCTGGAGTTCCCGGGTTGACAATTCCTCGGTTGACAAGTCTTCCCCCACTGGGTTACGGTGTCTACACGGCGGCACTCCATGACCTTTTTCGAATGCAGTCATGGAAACGTCAAATATACGCAGAGAAATACCCCGGCTGTCAACGCGCCGGGGTATTTCTGTATGCGGCTCACCTTGCACGTGGCCGGCCGGCCTTGTATGTGGTCGGCCCTGTATGTGGCCGGCCCGCCGCCCGGATCAGGGCAGCGAAGGCTCCGTGGCGGGGTGGCCGGGGTCGCGCCCGTCGCCGGGGAGCGCACCGACGAAGCGCAGGGGCTCACCCACATCGACGTACCGCAGGATCCTGAACCTTTCCGGGTCCGGGCTGTGGAGGACGAACTCGCCGCCCCAGTGGGCGGTGCGCCTGCGCATGCGCACCAGCAGGGCGAGGCCGCTGCAGTCCATGAAGGTGACCCAGGTCAGGTCGGCGACCGTGCGGCGCGGGCGCGCGGCCAGGGCGCGGTCGATCGGTGGACCGCATTGGAGGGCCGCGTAGAGGTCCAGCTCACCGTTGAGAGCGACGACGAGAGTGTCTCCCACACGACGCAGTTCTACGGGTTTCTCGACGGAGGATTCCGGCATACGCCCCACCCCAGGTAATTGGAACCGTTGGTTTCGCGAAGACTCACCGGGGTCTGGGATGGCCTCCATGAACGTACGCATCCACTGCCTCGCAGAATCGGTTACCCATACAAAATCGGCCCGTTCGAGTGAAGTTCCAGCAAGCCACTTGACTCGACGGACCGATGTCGGCCGCTACTGCCCTTCGTCCGGCGGGAGTTGGAGCCGCCCTTCCACGATGTCCAGTGCCACCTCCCTGAGCCTGCGCCGGTGTGAGCGCGCGTAGGCGCGCAGTGGCTGGAAGGCGACATCCGGGTGGACGCCCCACTGGGCGGCCAGCATGCCCTTGGCCTGTTCTATGGCGACCCGGCTGGTCAGTGCGGAGCGCAGTTCGTCCGCGGAGCGGCTGAGGTGCCAGAGGTCCTTCGAGTGGCTCAGTGAGAGCACGGTGATGTCGGCCAGCCGCTGGGCCAGTTCCAGTTCCTGGCGCTCGGGCAGCTTGTCGTGGCCGTACACCTGCCAGGTGCCGAGCCGCTCCTCCTGCCGGCGCAGCGGCAGGACGGAGGTCCGGTCGATGCCCTGCTTCAGTGCACGGGAACAGAAGACGGGCCAGCGGTCGGCGGCGGCGCGCAGGTCGATGTCGTACTCCGGTTCGCCCGAGCGGTAGCCGTCGACGCAGGGGCCCTCCTGGCGTTGGGCCGCGAGCAGTTCGAGCAGTGCGGAGCGCTCGTCGGAGGCGGCCGCGACGCGCAGTACGCCGTTCTCGTCGGCGAGCATCGCGCCCACCGCGACCGTGTCCAGCAGTCCGACACTGCGGGTGCAGAACTCCCGGAGGAATTCCCGGACATCCGTCTCGGTGAGCATCAGCTCGGCCAGATGGACGGATGCGTCCATCCAGTGTTGTACACGGCCCATCTCCGTCACCTCATACCGCTCGGGCCATTCACATCCCCGGGTACAGGCTCCTACCCGCCTGCGGCGACCTCAGCTCGATCCCGGCACCATGGCTCAATATCCGTACACACCGAGGGCGGTGATGGTGGCGAAGATCTGCTGCCAGTTCTCCCGGGACGGCGACCCGTCGGCGAAGGCCCCGGGGTCCAGCTCCTCCATCCGGCTCTCGAAGTCGTACTCGGCGCCGGCCTCGGCGGGGTAGGGGTCCCAGCTCGCGTTCATGTACCGGCGCAGGTTCTCCAGGAACAGGGTGAACGTCTCCACGTCGCGGACGAGGCGGGTGGGGGCGACGCCGTCCGGGCCGCCGCTCTCCGCGCCCTCGCCGTCGTCCTTGCCCTCGCCCGGCCGCACGAAGTGGACGGTGCCGGTGGTCCGGTGGACGCAGACCTCGCCCTCGTCGCTGCCCAGGTCGAAGGAGCCGAACACCAGCAGGTCGCGGTGGCCTGCGAGGGGTTCGACGGTGGCGGCGGCCGAGAAGCCGGTCACTCCGCCCGACCACCAGTCGGGCACGCCGACCCCGGTGAGGAACGACCGGGTCGGGCGGTGCTCCAGGGAGGCGGGCAGGTCGGCCGGGGAGAAGAGCCGCACCCCGTCGCCGAAGGTGTCGGCCATTCTGGCGGCGGTGAGCGGCGGGTCGAGGTCGGGCGACGGATCGGTGTCGCCGTCGCTCTCCTCGGCCGAGGAGTAACTCGCGCCGCCGGTGGGCCAGTCCGCCAGTACGTCGTTGTGGATGCGCAGTACGGCGATGCCGCGCGGCTCCTCGATGAGGTAGCGGCCCTCGGTGTCGAGGGGTTCGGCGTAGTCCCAGGTGGGCGGCACGGACAGGGCGGGGCCCGAGGGGTCCTCGTCGAACAGGACCGGCAGCACCAGCTCGGCGTCGCGGCCGGGGCTGAAGTCCTCCGCCTCGTCCTCGGGCACCGCGGGGACGCTCTCGCCGGTGCGGGCGTCGAACCAGCGGTCGTCGCACCACATTCCGTCCACCTGGATCAGCTCCCGCCCCTCGTGCAGCAGGTGCTCGGCGGAGCAGTCGCCGCTCAGGTTGGGGTGTGCGGTGAAGTGGCCGACCGGGCGCCACCAGGCCCACTCGGTGCTCCACGGCATCTCGGGGGCGGCCGACCTGACCCTGGCCGCGTACTCCCGGCGGCCCAGGACGGTGGCGGCGAAGTGCAGCCAGGAGGCGAACTCGGCGCGCGGGACGTCCTGGGTGCCGAATATCGCCTCGGCCTGCCGGAAGACGGCCCGGCCGTCCTCGGCCGCCGCCGGCTTCCGGGCCCGGGAGGTCAGTTCGTACCGTATCGACTCGCGGTCCGTGTGCAGCAGGGCCGCCGGGTCCGCCAGCAGGACGTCCAGGTCGTGGGCGTCCCGGGCGCGGGTGTCGTGGTTCATGGCTGATCTCCCCCGTGAGTTCTTGGAGATCATCCTGACATCCGCCACTGACAATCGGGCCCGGCGCCCCCCGCCGCCGAGGGGGCGGCGCCTGTGTCCGAACCCCGGCTGTCAGCGGGTGGCGTCCGCCAACTCCCGCTCTCCGGACGTCTCTTCCGCCGCACTTGTCGCGGCGTTCGCGCGGCGCGGCAGCAGTACCGCGACCAGGACGGTGCCGGCCGCCAGGATCACCGCGCCGATCAGGCTGGTGTGCGCGACGGCGTCGGAGAAGGCGGAGCCGACCGCGTCCGCCATGTCCTTGGCTCCCTGGGCGAGTTGACCGGCCTGCCCCTTGAGCTGGGCGGCCTGCTCGGGGTCGGTGGCCCCGGCGGCCTTGGCCGCGAGTTCGCCCGCCTTGTCGCCGACGCCCTGAGCGACGGCGTATCCGGCGCCGACCGAGTCCTGGGCGGTGTCCAGGGCGGCGGCGGGCAGCTGCGAGCCCTTCACGCCGTCGGCCAGCTGCGAGGAGTAGGAACCGGCGAGCACCGAGCCGAGTACCGCGATGCCGAGCGAGCCGCCCAGCTCCAGCGAGGTGTCGTTGACCGCGCCGCCGACGCCGAGTTCGGACTCCGGGAAGGCGCCCATGATGGCGTCGGTGCAGGGCGACAGGGCGAGCCCGATGGCGAGGCCCAGGATCACCAGCGGCAGGACGAAGTCCCCGTACGCGGAGGCGTCGTCGATCCGGGTGAGCAGGGCCAGGGCGACCGTACCGCCGACCATTCCGGCCGTGACGGTGACCTTCATGCCGAGGCGCGGGGTGAGGAACCCGGTCAGCGCGGAGCCGACGAAGACCGCACCGGCCAGCGGCAGCATCCGTACACCCGTCTGAAGCGCGTTGAAGCCGAGGACGAACTGGAGGTGCTGGGTCAGGAAGTAGAAGGCGCCGAAGACGGCCAGGAAGAAGAGGGCGACGGCCAGGTTGGAGCCCGCGAAGCCACGGTCCAGGAAGCGGCGTACATCGAGCACCGGACGCGGGTGCCGCAGCTCCCACACCACGAACAGCAGCAGTCCGACGCCTGCGATCACGGCCGCGCCGATCGCCTTGGCGTCCCAGCCGAAGTGCGGGCCCTCGATGATCGCGAAGATCAGCGCGGCCACCCAGAGCACGGAGAGCAGCCCGCCGACGTAGTCGATCCGGCCGTGCACGGATGCCTTGGACGGCGGTACGAGGGTGAGGGCGCCGATGATCGCGAGGGCGGCCACCGGGACGTTGATCAGGAAGGTGGAGGCCCAGCCGCGGTCCTCCAGAAGTGCGCCCGCGACCAGCGGACCGGCGGCGATGGCGAGGCCCGCGGTGGCGGTCCAGATCACGATCGCCTTGGCGCGCTCGGCGCGCGGGAAGGTCGCGGCGAGCAGCGACAGGGTGGCGGGCATGATCATCGCTGCCCCGACGCCCATCACGGCGCGGGCGGCGATGACCCCGTTCGCGGTGTCGACGAGCGAGCCCGCGACGGCTCCCCCGCCGAAGACCAGCAGACCGAGCACCAGGGCCCCGCGACGGCTGTACTTGTCGCCGATCGCGCCGAGCAGCAGCATCAGCGCGGCGTACGGAACGGTGTAGCCGTCGACCACCCACTGGAGGTCCGCGCTGGTCAGCCCGAGGTCCTTGGTCATGTCGGGGGCTGCGACGGTGAGGGCGGTGTTCGCCATCACGATGATCAGCAGACTCAGGCACAGGACCGCCAGGGCCCACCAGCGCTTCGGGTACGGCCGGTCCATCTCTTCCACCGGCTGGTTGGCGACCAGGGGCACAGTTTCCACCTCTTTGTCATCACATAACGACACTCGCTTGCACACCGCTGTGCAACTGCACAACCATGTGCAAGTTACGCGACTGCACACCTGTGTGCAAAATGGAGGCATGACCTCAGCCAGCGGCGTGACCACGAGCAGCTCCGGCCGGGCGGACGCGAACCGCCGCCGCATCATGGAGGTCGCGCTGACGGAGCTGCTGCGCGATCCGGACGCGAGCATGGACCAGATCGCCCGCGCGGCAGGAGTGGTACGCCGCACCGTCTACGGCCACTTCCCCAACCGGGAAGCTCTGGTCGCCGCCCTCGTCGACAGTGCGGCCGAGGCCGTCATCGAGGCGCACGCGGCCGGCCGGTCCGGGATCGACGACCCTGCGGAGGCCCTGGCCCGCGCCATTCTGGCGGTCTGGAAGATCGCCGACCGCTACCGCCTGCTGGTCGCCCTGGCGCAGCGCAGCCTGTCCATGGAGGGCATCAAGCAGCGGCTGACCCCGGTCCGCAAGGACTGCGTGGCGCTGCTCGAACTCGGCCAGGAATCCGGGGTGTTCCACTCCCCCGTCCCGGCGGCGGCCCTCGCCTACGTACACGAACAGACCCTCTTCGGCCTGATGGAGGCGGTGAACGAGGGAGCCCTGGCGACCGAGGACGCGGGGCGGGCGGCGGCCACGACGGCACTGCTCTCGGCGGGGGTGCCGGCGGATGTGGTGGCGGAGCTGGTGGAGCGGGCGGTCACCGAATAGCCGCCACCGAACAGCCGAAGGGGGCGCGGGCCTGGGAACCGTCCCGGTCCGCGCCCCCTTCGGGAGCGGTTGCTAGCCGACCTCGGCCGGAGTGGTTCGCTTCGGCTCGGACGCCCCCTGTGACGCCCCCTCCGCTGTCAGCGTGCTCTCGTCGAAGGGCAGCTTGCCGCCCAGTACCAGCCCCACCCGCTCACGGTCGATCTCCTTGGTCCAGGTGCCGACGAGGACCGTGGCGACCGCGTTGCCCGCGAAGTTGGTGAGGGCGCGGGCCTCGCTCATGAAGCGGTCGATGCCGACGATCAGACCGACGCCGTCGACCAGTTCGGGGCGGTGCGACTGGAGGCCGCCGGCCAGGGTGGCGATGCCGGCGCCGGTGACGCCCGCCGCACCCTTGGAGGCGATGATCATGAAGCCGAGGAGGGCGATCTGCTCGCCGATGTTGAGCGGGTCCCCCATCGCGTTGGCGATGAAGAGGGAGGCCATCGTCAGGTAGATGGCCGTGCCGTCGAGGTTGAAGGAGTAGCCGGTCGGAACGGTGATGCCGACCACCGGCTTGCTGACCCCCAGGTGTTCCATCTTCGCGATCAGCCGCGGCAGCGCGGTCTCGGAGGACGAGGTGGAGAGGATCAGCAGGAACTCACGGCCCAGATAGGCGAGCAGCTTGAAGATGTTCAGGCCGGTGCAGAGCTTGAGGATCAGGCCCAGGACGACGAAGACGAAGAGGACGCAGGTGACATAGAAGGCGATCATGATGACGGCGAGCGACTGGAGTGCCTTCAGGCCGGTCTCGCCGACCACCGCCGCGATCGCACCGAACGCACCCACCGGGGCCGCCCACATCACCATCGCCAGCACCCGGAACACCAGCCGCTGGATGTGCCCGACGCCGCGCAGCACCGGTTCGCCCGCCGAGCCCATCGCCTGGAGCGCGAAGCCCACCAGGAGGGCGACGAAGAGGGTCTGGAGCACCGAGCCCTCGGTGAAGGCGGAGATCAGGGTCTTGGGGATGATGCTGAGCAGGAAGTCGGAGGTGCTCTCGCTGGCGCCCTCCGCCTGCTTGGCGCCCGCGTCCTTGTGGGCGTCCAGGTCGAGCCCGTCGCCCGGGTGGATCAGATTGCCGACCAGCAGACCGATGCCGAGCGCCACGGTCGACATCACCATGAAGTAGCCGAGCGCGAGCCCGCCCACCGCGCCGACCTTGGCGGCCTTCCGCACGGAGCCGATGCCCAGCACGATGGTGCAGAAGATGATCGGCGAGATCAGCATCTTGATCAGGTTGACGAAGCCGGTACCGATCGGCTTCAGTTCCTTGGCCACGCCCGGCGCGAGGAATCCGACGGCGATGCCCAGGAGTACGGCCACGATGACTGCTATGTAGAGGTAGTGCGAGCGGTCCCGCCGTTTCCCCTTCGCTCCCGGTACCGACTGCGCGCCCTGGGCCGGTACCCGCTGCGCGCCCTCTGCCGTTCCCGGCTTCTCGTCCGCCACTTGTGTCTCCCTGCTCTCGCCGTCCCCGTTCTCGTTCCCGGCGACTATGCATCACGGCCTGCGGCAACACACCCTTGCGGTCGTAGAGTTCACAGATTTCGCATTCCGCATTCCGCTGGACGTTCCTACGAGCAGTGATCCGGTGCGAACGCACCGTAGCCACCACGCCCGCCCCGTCCGTATCGTGGGCCGGTGCGCCCACCTCCCGCCGTACCGCCGTCCGATGCCCCGCCGCCCTTCGACGCCCTCGCCGCCCGCCGGCTGCGCGAGGCACTCGGCATGGCGCACGGCCATGTCTCGTACGGGCTGCGCGCCCAGTACGGCCTGGAGGCGGGACCCGATCTGGTGGCCGCCTGGGAAAGTGGGCTGCGGGCGCCCTCGGGGCGCGAAGTGACCGCGCTGGCCGGGGTGTTGTGGTGCGCCCCGGCCGATCTGCTGCAGGCCCCGCGCACACTGCGCGAGCACCGCACGGCGCGTGGGCTGAGCGCCGCGGACCTGGCCCGGCGGGTGGGGGTGGGGCTGGACGCGTACGCACGGATGGAGAAGGCGGGCCGGTGGCGCGGCAATGAGCGGCAGTCCGCCGCGCTGGCCGCCGAACTCGCGCTGTCCTCCGCCGCGTTCATGACCGCGACCGGCCGTGACGAGGAGCTGGCGGAGCTGCTGCGCAGTGCGGTGACGACCCGCTGGCAGGCGTATGTGCGACCGCTGGCCGAGCTGCTGCCGTTCCCCCGGGCCACCCTGGAGGGCGGCGTACTGGAGGACGTACTGCTGCGGCTGCACGCCGACTACCAGTCGCGGATGGTGGCGACGCTGGGGTGGGGCGGTGGCGTGGGGGACGCGGGCGACGGGGCCGCGGGGCGGGAGTTCCTGGAGGGGATAGTGGAACGGTTCTGGGAGCGGGCGGGGGCCTGATTCGCCGCGGGAGCGGGACCTGATTCGCCGGGGGGCCGGGGGGGCTCAAGTCCTTTTTATTCGCCGGACAGTGGCGGCTTGTGGCACTGCGCGGGGTGCCGTCCGGCCCTGCGCCGCGGGCCTTTCTGCTCTGGTGGTACGCCGACGGAGGCGGCAACCGGCACCGGCGCGGCTGTCAACGGTCCCGGCGCCCCCGCACGGAAACGGCCCCGGCCGCCCCCCGATGCGAGGGGGCGGCCGGGGCCGTACACAGTTCCCGGCGTACCAGAAGACGTACTAGAAGACCGACTCGGCCTCGTACATCCGGTTGTCCGGGACCGTCTTCAGTTCGGTGACGCCCTCGGCCAGCGGCACCATCTGGATGCTGGTGCCGCGCAGCGCGGTCATCTTGCCGAACTGTCCGGCGTGCGCCGCCTCCACCGCGTGCCAGCCGAAGCGGGTCGCGAGCACCCGGTCGTAGGCGGTGGGGGTGCCGCCGCGCTGGACGTGGCCAAGGATGACCGGGCGGGCCTCCTTGCCGAGGCGGCCCTCCAGCTCCACGGCCAGGCGGGTGCCGATGCCGGTGAAGCGCTCATGGCCGAACTGGTCGATGATGCCCTTCTCGTACGGCATGGTGCCCTCGGCCGGACGCGCGCCCTCCGCGACACAGATGACGGCGAACTTCTTGCCGCGCGCGAAGCGCTCCTCGACCATCTTGACCAGCGAGTCCACCTCGAAGGGGCGCTCCGGGAGGCAGATGCCGTGGGCGCCGCCGGCCATGCCGGACTCCAGGGCGATCCAGCCCGCGTGGCGACCCATGACCTCGACGACCATCACGCGCTGGTGCGACTCGGCGGTGGTCTTGAGGCGGTCTATGGCCTCGGTGGCGACGCCGACGGCGGTGTCGAAGCCGAAGGTGCGGTCGGTGCCGTTGATGTCGTTGTCGATGGTCTTGGGGACGCCGACGACGGGCATTCCGGCGTCCGAGAGCATCCGGGCGGCGGTGAGGGTACCCTCGCCGCCGATCGGGATGAGGGCGTCGATGCCGTACTTGGCGGTCAGCTCGGCGCAGTTCTCGGCGGCTTCGCGCAGGCGGTCGCGCTCCAGACGGGCCGAGCCGAGGATGGTGCCGCCGCGCGGCAGGATGCCGCTGACCGCGTTGAGGTCGAGGGGGCGGTAGTGACCGTCGAGAAGGCCCTTGAAGCCGTCCTCGAACCCGATGACCTCGTCGTTGTGACCCGCCACGGCACGGTGCACGACCGACCGGATCACTGCGTTCAGCCCAGGACAGTCGCCGCCTGCGGTGAGAACTCCGATACGCATCGTGCTGTGTCTCCTGCTCTTGGTGGTACTTGTGAGCCAGGTTCCAATTGTTCCACGGTCCGAATGCACGGCGCGCTTTCGGATACTCCGGGACAAGCGGGACAGGGGGTCTTTGGCCCTGCCCCGGGGGACCTTCTCCGGCGGGCGCCCTATCCAGCCCCAAAGGTATTGTCAAGGGTGCAAGACCACCCTAACCGTACAAACTCAGCAAAGTTCCTGGTCGGCGCGGTGGCGACGGCCGCTTGGCCGAGACTTCACCACGAGCGGCTTCACTGAGCACGCTTCACTGAGCACGGCTTCACCCAGTACGGCTTCACCGAGTACGGCATCACCGAGTACGACTTCACCGACGACGAGACGGAGAGCACGCGTGACACGCAGCGTGTACGTGACCGGCATCGACCGGGGGGACGGCCGCCAGGTCGTCGAGCTGGGAGTCATGGAACTCCTGACCCGCCAGGTGGACCGGGTGGGTGTGTTCCGCCCGCTGGTGCACGACGGACCCGATCGCCTCTTCGATCTGCTCCGCGCCCGATACCGCCTCTCGCAGGACCCGGCGGCGGTGTACGGGATGGACTATCACGAGGCGGCCGCGCTCCAGGCCGAGAAGGGCACCGACGAGCTGGTCTCCCAGCTGGTCGACCGCTTCCACCAGGTGGCGCGCGGGTACGAGGTGGTGCTCGTGCTGGGTACGGACTTCGCGGACACCCAGCTCCCGGACGAGCTCGCGCTGAACGCGCGGCTGGCCAACGAGTTCGGGGCCTCCGTCATACCTGTGGTCGGCGGCAGGAAGCAGACCTCCGAGTCGGTGCGCGCGGAGGCCCGCAACGCCTATCGCGCCTACGACAGCCTGGGCTGCGACGTACTGGCCCTGGTGGTGAACCGGGTTGCCCCGGCGGACCGCGGCCAGGTCGCCGACCGCCTCAACGACAGCCGGCTCCCGGTCCCCGCGTACGTCCTTCCCGACGAGCCCGCCCTGTCCGCGCCGACGGTCGCGCAGATCACCCAGTCGCTCGGCGGGACGGTTCTGCTCGGTGACGACGCCGGTCTGGCCCGCGACGCCCTGGACTTCGTGTTCGGCGGCGCCATGCTGCCGAACTTCCTCAACGCACTGACCCCCGGCTGTCTGGTGGTCGCCCCCGGCGACCGTTCGGACCTGGTGGTCGGCGCGATGGCCGCGCACAGCGCCGGTACGCCGCCGATCGCCGGCGTGCTGCTGACGCTGGACGAGAAGCCCGGCCAGGAGATCCTCACCCTGGCGGCACGGCTGGCCCCCGGTACCCCGGTGATCTCGGTGGCCGGTGGCTCCTTCCCGACCGCCGGTGAGCTCTTCGCCCTGGAGGGCAAGCTCAACGCGGCCACCCCGCGCAAGGCCGAGACCGCGCTGGGCCTCTTCGAGCGGCATGTCGACACCGCCGATCTGCTGGCCCGGATGTCGGTGGCCCGCAGCGGCCGGGTCACCCCGATGATGTTCGAGCACGAGCTGCTCGAACAGGCCCGCTCGGACCGCCGCCGCGTCGTACTCCCGGAGGGCTCCGAGGAACGCGTACTGCGCGCCGCCGACGTACTGCTGCGCCGCGATGTCTGCGACCTGACCCTGCTCGGCGATGTGGACGTCATCCGCAAGAAGGCCGCCGACCTGGGCATCGACCTCGCCGCCACCCAGCTCATCGACCCGCAGACCTCCGAGCTGCGCCAGTCCTTCGCCGAGCGCTACTCCCAGCTGCGCGCCCACAAGGGCGTCACCGTGGAGCTGGCCTTCGACGTGGTCGCCGACGTGAACTACTTCGGCACCCTCATGGTCCAGGAGGGCCTGGCCGACGGCATGGTCTCCGGCTCGGTGCACTCCACCGCCGCCACCATCCGCCCCGCCTTCGAAATCATCAAGACCAAGCCGGACGCCAAGATCGTCTCCTCGGTCTTCTTCATGTGCCTCGCCGACAAGGTGCTGGTGTACGGCGACTGCGCGGTCAACCCGGACCCCAACGCGGTACAGCTCGCGGACATCGCGATCCAGTCGGCCGGTACCGCCGCCCAGTTCGGCGTGGAGCCCCGGATGGCGATGCTGTCGTACTCCACCGGCACCTCGGGGGCCGGCGCGGACGTCGACAAGGTGCGCGAGGCGACCGAGCTGGTCCGGACCTCGCGGCCCGATCTGCTGGTCGAGGGCCCGATCCAGTACGACGCCGCGGTCGAGCCCTCGGTCGCCGCGACCAAGATGCCGGGGTCCGAAGTCGCGGGCCAGGCAAGCGTGCTGATCTTCCCGGACCTCAACACCGGCAACAACACCTACAAGGCCGTCCAGCGCTCGGCCGGCGCGGTCGCCGTCGGCCCGGTCCTCCAGGGGCTGCGCAAGCCGGTCAACGACCTGTCGCGCGGCGCACTGGTGCAGGACATCGTCAACACGGTCGCGATCACCGCGATCCAGGCCCAGGGCGAGGGGCCGCAGGGCGGGGGCGCGTGACCTGGCGTACCCGTACCCGAAGAGCAGCCCGCACCCCAGCAGCCCGCAGCCCGCAACGCGCAGCCCGCGGCAGAAAGCACGGAGAACGTGACCACTTCCTCCACCGGGGCCCCCGCCCCCACCCGCATCCTCGTCCTCAACTCCGGCTCCTCGTCGGTGAAGTACCAGCTCCTGGACATGAGCGACCACTCTCGGCTGGCCGTCGGACTGGTCGAGAAGATCGGCGAGGAGACCTCCGCTCTGGCGCACACCCCGCTGGCCGGGCCGCGTGCCGGGCAGAAGCGGAACCGTGAGACCCGGTTCGCCGACCACGACGAGGCGCTCCAGGCGGTCGCCGTGGAGCTGGCCGCCGACGACATGGGTCTGGACTCCCCCGAGCTGGCCGCCATCGGTCACCGGGTGGTGCACGGCGGCCTGAAGTTCTCCGCGCCGACCGTCGTCACCGACGAGGTCATGGCGGAGATCGAGCGGCTCGTCCCGGTCGCCCCGCTGCACAACCCGGCCAACATCACCGGCATCAGGACCGCCCAGTCGCTGCGCCCCGACCTCCCCCAGGTCGCCGTCTTCGACACCGCGTTCCACACCACGATGCCGGAGTACGCCGCCCGCTACGCCATCGACGTGGAGACCGCCGACGCGCACCGCATCCGCCGCTACGGCTTCCACGGCACCTCGCACGCCTACGTCTCCCGCAAGACGGCCGAACTGCTCGGCAGGGACCCGTCCGAGGTCAACGTCATCGTGCTGCACCTCGGCAACGGAGCCTCCGCCTCCGCCGTCGCGGGTGGCCGGTGCGTCGATACGTCGATGGGGCTGACCCCGCTGGAAGGCCTCGTCATGGGCACCCGTTCCGGTGACCTCGACCCGGCGGTGATCTTCCACCTGGAGCGGGTAGCCGGAATGTCGACCGATGAAATCGACACCCTGCTCAACAAGAAGTCCGGTCTTGTCGGACTCTGCGGCGACAACGACATGCGGGAAATCCGCCGCCGTATCGACGCCGGCGACAAGCAGGCCGAGCTGGCCTTCGAGATCTACATCCACCGGTTGAAGAAGTACATCGGTGCCTATTCCGCGGTACTCGGCCGGGTGGACGCCGTCGCCTTCACGGCGGGTGTCGGCGAGAACGCGGCCCCGGTGCGGGAAGCTGCCGTCGCGGGCCTGGCGGAACTGGGTCTGGCGGTGGACGCCGGCCTCAATTCCGTACGTTCCGACGAACCCCGGATCATTTCGCCGGAGTACGCGCGGGTGGCCGTGGCCGTTGTACCGACCGACGAGGAACTGGAAATCGCGAATCAGGTGTACGCCCTCGTCAGGCCGCACTCACAAGAGTGAGCACTGGGCCCGTCTGAGCAGCACCCCGCCCATTTGTACATTCCACCAGACGGAATATTCCGCAGCGAAACAAACCGATAGGATCCGCCTTATGCGCCGTTCCAAAATCGTCTGCACCCTTGGCCCCGCCGTCGACTCGCACGAGCAGCTCGTCGCTCTGATCGAAGCCGGCATGAGCGTGGCCCGATTCAACTTCAGCCATGGCACCCACGAAGAGCACCAGGCCCGCTACGACCGCGTCCGCAAGGCCGCACAGGAGACGGGCCGCGCGGTGGGCGTGCTCGCCGACCTCCAGGGGCCGAAGATCCGCCTGGCGAAGTTCGCCGAGGGCCCCGTCGAGCTGGTGCGCGGTGACGAGTTCACCATCACCGCCGAGGACGTCCCGGGCGACAAGTCCATCTGCGGCACCACGTACAAGGGCCTGCCGGGCGACGTCCAGAAGGGCGACCCGATCCTGATCAACGACGGCAACGTCGAGCTCAAGGTCGTTTCGGTCGAGGGCCCGCGGGTGAAGTCGATCGTCATCGAGGGCGGTGTCATCTCCGACCACAAGGGCATCAACCTGCCCGGTGCGGCGGTCAACGTCCCGGCCCTCTCCGAGAAGGACGTCGACGACCTCCGCTTCGCCCTCGCGATGGGCTGCGACCTGGTCGCCCTCTCCTTCGTCCGCGACGCCAACGACGTCAAGGACGTCCACAAGGTGATGGACGAGGAGGGCCGCCGGGTCCCCGTCATCGCCAAGGTGGAGAAGCCGCAGGCGGTCGAGCACATGGAGGGCGTCGTCATGGCGTTCGACGGTGTGATGGTGGCCCGTGGCGACCTCGCCGTCGAGTACCCCCTGGAGAAGGTCCCGATGGTGCAGAAGCGCCTCGTGGAGCTCTGCCGCCGCAACGCCAAGCCGGTGATCGTCGCGACCCAGATGATGGAGTCGATGATCACCAACTCCCGCCCGACGCGCGCCGAGGCGTCCGACGTCGCCAACGCGATCCTGGACGGTGCGGACGCGGTCATGCTGTCCGCCGAGTCCTCGGTCGGCGCGTACCCGATCGAGACCGTCAAGACGATGTCGAAGATCGTCGTCGCGGCCGAGGAGGAACTGCTCTCCAAGGGCCTCCAGCCGCTGGTTCCCGGCAAGAAGCCCCGCACCCAGGGCGGTTCGGTCGCCCGTGCCGCAGCTGAGATCGCCGACTTCCTGGACGGCGAGGCGCTGGTCGCCTTCACCAAGTCCGGTGACACGGCCCGCCGTCTGTCCCGCTACCGCGCCTCCCAGCCGATCCTCGCCTTCACCACCGAGGAGGCCACCCGCAACCAGCTCGCCCTGAGCTGGGGCGTCGAGTCCTTCGTGGTCCCCCACGTGAGCAACACCGACGCGATGGTCGACCTGGTCGACGCCGAACTGCTGAAGCTCCAGCGCTACAACAAGGGCGACACCATGGTCATCACGGCGGGCTCGCCCCCCGGCATCCCGGGCACCACCAACATGGTGCGGGTGCACCACCTGGGCGGCGAAGAGGCTTCTGCCTGACGGCAGTTGGCTGATCCTGCACGCGTCTTGGTACGTGTGTGAGCTGTGTACGCGTGTGAGCTGTGTACGCGTGTGAGCCTGATACGTACGCGAAGGGCGGGCCCGGAATCCGGGCCCGCCCTTCGGGGTCGGCGCACAGGTGCGGTCAGTTGGCCGCCGCCTGGCCGGTGCCGGCCCCGGTGAAGTAGTTGTGCAGCCCCGGCACGGTCAGCGTGCCGCCGAACTGGCCCGCCTGGGTGACCCTCGCCTTGGTGAACATCGCGATGGGGACGTTCAGCGGGGGCGGGGTCTCGGGGCTGAAGGTGACCGGGATGAGGCCGAAGAGGTTGCCCTTCAGTTCCTCGGTGTACATGGTCACCGTGCCCTCGCGCAGGGTCGAGGTGGAGCCCTTGCTCGCCTGGACGTGGCCGGTGGTGCCGTTCGGGCCGACCGTCGTCTGGTGCAGGTCCTTGATGTCCGTTTCCTTGGCGGTGAACTTCAGGACCTTCTTGATCTTGCCGCTGCCGGTGCGGACCTCCACGATGCCCTCGTAGTTGAGGCCGCGCAGGGTGAGCATCGACGTTTCCAGGACCCACGGGTCGTCCGGCAGGTCCGGGATGCCCGGCTCCAGCTTGGCGTCCGCGAGGGCCTTGGGGTCACCGGTGGCGCACGGGAAGGGGATCTTGCCGTCGGCGTTCGGGACGAGGTCGGGCTTGCCGTCGCCGTCCTGGTCGAAGTCGGCGACCTTGAGGCCCAGCTTCTCGGCGGCCTCGCGGATCGTCTTCTCGGTCTTCTCCGCGGCGGCGTCCGCCTTGGCCTTGGTCTCCTTGGCCGCCTTGTCGAGGGCGTCCTTGGCTTCCTCGGCCTTCTTGTCCGCGTCGGCCTTCGCCTTGGCGTCGGCCTTCTCGTCGGCGTCGGCCTTCGCCCCGGCGTCCTTCGGGGCGGGCGCGTCGGCATCGGCGCCCGCGGGCTTGTCCGCCTCGGCGGCAGGGGCCTTCGCCGGAGTGTCCGCCGTCTCCTTGGGAGCGGGCGCGGAAGTGGTCGGCGCCGGGGTCGCCGGGGCCTCCTCCTTCTTGCCGCCGAGTCCCTCGAAGAAGTCCTTGATCTTGGGGCCGACACCCAGCGGGTCGAGCGGGTTGTTCGACTCCGTCTCGGACGGGGTGGGCGTCGGGGCCGGTGCCGCCTCGCCCGCGGGCTTCTTGGCGGCCGGGTCGGCGGCGTCGTCCGCCTTGTCCGGCGTACCCGCCTCGCCGGGAGCACCGGTGGCACCCGGGGTGGGGGTCGCGTCCGGCTTCGTACCGTCCTTGGCCTCGTCCTTCGCCTTGTCGGCGTCGTCCTTGCCCGCGGCCTCGTCCTTGGCCTTGTCGTCCTTGGCGTCCGCGTCCTGGTCCGGCTTGCCGTCGCCGTCCTTGTCGAGCTCGGCGTCCGGCTGGGTCACGCACGGGCCCGGGGCGAACGGGTTCGCCGGCTCGTCGGCGGCCATCGCCAGCTTGGGCGTCAGGCTCATCCCGACGAACACCGCCGTCGGCATCGCCGCGAGGGCCAGGGCCTTGCCCGCCGGCATGTGGAACTTGGTCAGCAGCGACTTCCGGGGGGCCGCGTGGCGCGGCCCGCTTCTGCCCCGCGCCTCCTCTCCCCCACTCACGGTCTCCTGGGTCTGGTCACCCCGCACTGTTCCTCCTGCCATCGGCGTCGACAGATGTCTCGGTCGTGTTCGTGCCCGGGCCGGTTCCCGGTCCCTCGCTCTTGGAGAAGTTCGGTCCGGCGGACTGCGACGGCACCTGCCCGAGGGCCATCGTCTGCTCGGCCGCGGGCGTACCGCCCGCGCCCGGCTCCGTACCCGCGGCGGGGGAAGAGGCGTCGGGGGACGGCTCGGCCTTCGGCTTGTCCGGCGCCCAGGCGATGGACATCGCACCGCCCATCAGGGCGAACAGGAAGCCGACCAGGAACCCGCCGATGTTCGACACCGGAATGGACACCAGCGCCAGCAGAATCGCGGCCACACCTGCGAAGACGCGGACGATGGAGTGGTACCACATCGTCAGGCCCAGCGTGACCAGCAGAACGCCGATGATCAGCGATCCGGCGCCCGCGGTGGTCGCCATGGTGAGCGTGAGCGCGCCCATTTTGAGGTCGTTGTACGGGAAATACATGATCGGGACGCCACCGATGATGGTGAAGAGTCCCGCCCAGAACGGCCGGACGCCTCGCCATGCGCGAAAGCGCAGCCGCCAGTAGTGGAAATCGCGGCTCTGGCTCGGAACCGAGGTCTCGGCGCTCATGAAAACAGCTCCCTGGAACCGGTGTTGCTGTGCAGAAGAAAGAGGGAGGGAGAGCGGGCGGGACACCCCCGGCAATGCAGGCACCTAGCGGTGCCCCGCCCGCAACGGAGTGCTTAGTAGCACTCCTTGACGCCCTTGTGCAGGCGCAGGTTCAAGCCGCTGAGCTTGAAGGTGCCCGCCGAGGTCGCCCAGGCGCGCTGCTTCACCTTCGTCAGAATGGCCCGGTCGGCCTGCTGCGCGAAGCCGAAGGGGTTGGCCTTCGTGCCCTTCTGGATGCCGGGGCCCTTGTCGGCCTTGCCGGCCGCGACACCGATGTCGATGTTCTTGAACTCCGCGTCGGCGTCCAGGTCTGCGACGTCGAGGTAGATGTTCTCGGCCTTGACCGGCGCGCCACCGGAGCCACCGGCCTTCAGCATCAGGCTGATGCTGCCGAAGATCGGGACGTCGGGCGTGACGACCGACTGGCACATGTTGGTGATCTCGGCGGTCTTGAAGCCGGAGACCGCGACCGGGTGAGCGGCCGGGTTCCCCTTCAGGTCCGTGCCCTCGGCGATGCTGCCGTACTGCACGAAGCCGGTGCCGTCGAGCTTGTCGGCCGTGACCTTGAAGTCCTGGCCGGAGACGCTGAACGATGCCGCCAGCGCACCCTGGGCCATGGCCACGCCTATTGCGGCGGTGGCGGCCACGCTCGGGACCATGACGACGGCGAAGCGACGCCATCTGGTTCCACCGCGTACTGCTGAGCTCATGTACTTTCCTCCTTCTCGGACGTACATCTCCGGTTACGGGCGGGGGCCCGTCCTGG
This sequence comes from Streptomyces sp. NPDC051561, assembly GCF_044454195.1. Lineage (NCBI taxonomy): Bacteria > Bacillati > Actinomycetota > Actinomycetes > Kitasatosporales > Streptomycetaceae > Streptomyces > Streptomyces sp. NPDC051561. The sequence continues at coordinate 68,009 of NZ_JBITDM010000002.1, forward strand.
GATGGGAGAAGTGCTACGTCCTCGGAGTACGAAAGCCCGCGTCGGAGCGTCAGGCATGAGCCACGTCCCAATCACCGGCGATCACCCCCGAGCGACAACCACTGGCCACGCGTTCGCGCAACCTGCTGGACAGGCCCCGCCCGTTGAGGCGGAGACCCCCCTGTCCAGAGCCGGCACCACTGCTGCCGACCCACCCGGTGGGGACCCTTGGCAACCCATCCCCGACCGGCTTGTCAGGTGTGGGTAAAGGACCGAGCGTGGCCGATCGTGGTGCATTGACGGGCTCGGCACAAGGGGGTTCGTTACTCGCTAGTAACGGGGCGATAACCGAAGGGCCGCCGCGCGGACTCACAGGGTCGCGGACGGCTGCACGGGGTGACGCGGAAAAACGGGTGATTGCCACAAGAAGGCGGACAGAAGGGCGAGTTCGCCTTACTGCAAGTAACAGCGGCCGCGATTACCAAGTTTTGGTAAAGCGCGGCCGCGTTCTGTCACTGTGTCGCCAAATCTCCGCGATGCGGAAGAGCATCACGGGTTCCCCGGAGACGGTTGGGGTTTAAACACCCAGCCGTTCAGGGAGTGCACCTCAGGAGTCTCAGAAGAGCACCCTGGCAAGCGCCGTACGGGCCTTGGCGACCCGCGGATCGTCGGCGCCGACGACCTCGAAGAGTTCGAGCAGCCGGACCCGGGCGGCGTCCCGGTCGTCCCCCGCGGTGACGCGCACCGTGTCGACGAGACGCGAGAAGGCGTCCTCGACATGGCCGCCCGCGAGGTCCAGCTCGGCGGCGGCGATCTGCGCGGCCGGGTCGGCCGGGCGCTCGGCCGCGTCCTTGCGGGTCTGCTGGGGGTCCAACTGCGTTACGGATGCGAGCAGTTCGGCCTGCACCAGGCCGGCCTTGGCGTCCGGGTTCGCCGGGTCGTCCGCGAGCACGTTCTTGTACGCCTGTACGGCGCCCGCGAAGTCATTGGCGTTCAGCGCGTCCATCGCCGCATCCAGCAGCGCGTCGTAAGGACCGACCGGAACGGCGGCCTCCGCGGCCTCGCCCGCCTCCGGGGCGTCCCCGTCGGCGACCTGGATGCCGGTCAGCCCGAAGCGCTCCTCGCCGACCTGGATCAGCTGGTCGAGGGTGGCGCGGATCTGCTGCTCGGGGGCGACGCCCTGGAAGAGCGGCAGCGCCTGCCCCGCCACCACCGCGAAGACGGCCGGAATCCCCTGGATCCCGAACTGCTGCATCAGCATCTGGTTGGCGTCGACATCGACCTTGGCCAGGACGAAGCGGCCCTTGTACTCCTGGGCCAGGCGCTCCATCAGCGGGCCGAGCTGCTTGCACGGCTCGCACCACTCGGCCCAGAAGTCGATGACGACCGGGACCTCGGCGGAGCGCTGGATGACGTCTGTCTCGAACCCTGCCTCGTCGACGTCGAAGACGAGGTGGGAGGCGGGCACGGCTGCGGTGCCACCCTGCCGGGCGGCCTCGGCGCGCGCCTGCTCCGCCTTCTGCCGGGCCTCGCCGGCCGCTTTCACCGCGGCGAGATCTACGACGCCGCTCATGGACATGTTCCTAGGCTGCATGCGTACATCCTCCCCCCTCGGCGGCCGGTTCAGAAAAGGCCGTGACCTTACTGCGGAACTGCGGTACTACTCACGTGCGCCGAGAGCCCGTGGCTGGCTCTTCTCCTACTGGGGCGGCGCCGGGTCCCCACCTGGCGCCAGTGGTTGTCGCTCGGCCCGTCCGTGCTTCCGTCGTGGTTCCGTCCGGAGACTCGGCAAGGCTTTCGCTACGGGTCGTAGCGTAACTCGAAGATCTTGGCTCGTGCACGGTGATCTCGCTCACGAACCCTTGCGGGGGGCCTGCGGAACCCGCCCTACTCGCCGGTATGGTCTCCGGCATGTCCACCCCCGCCACTCCCTCCACGCCGCCACCAGGCGCCTCGCAGCAGCCTCGTCCCGGCCGCCCCCGCAGCCTCGCCGCGGACGCCGCGATCCTGGAGGCGACGCGCGACGCGCTGGTGGACCTCGGCTGGTCGAAGCTGACGATGGGCGATGTGGCGCAGCGGGCCGGAGTGGCCAAGACGACCCTCTACCGGCGCTGGGCACACAAGAACGAACTGGTCGTCGACGCGGTCGCGGTTCTCTTCGACGAACTCGAACTCCCCGACCGGGGCAGCCTGCTGGAAGACGTGCAGGGAGTCGTCCTGCAGTTCGCGGCGCTGCTCCAGCGCCCGGAGACCAAGACCGCGCTGATGGCGGTGGTCGCCGAGTCCACCCGTGACGAGGCCCTGCGGACACGGATCCGCTCGGCCATCGTCGACCGCCAGAAGCGGCTGGTCCTGCTCGGCCGGGAACGCGCGCAGGCCCGCGGCGAACTGCCGTACGAGGAGTCCTCCGTACAGGCAGCCCGCAACGCGGACCTGATCTTCGATGTGATCGCCGGTGCGGTCGTCCACCGGGCGCTGGTGAGCGCGGAGCCGGTGGACGAGGCATGGGCACGCAGTTTTACGTCGCTGCTGGTGAGCGGTCTCGGAGGGATCCCGCAGGACTCGTAGTCCGCGGTCTCGGACCTGGTAGCGGTCCGGCGGTCTCAGACCTGGTAGCGGTCCGGCGCGAAGAGGTGCACGTTCTCCGCGACCCACTCGCTGGTCCGCTTCAGCCCGTCCTCCAGCGACATCTCCGGCTGCCAGCCCGCCCACTCCCGCGCCCGGGTGTTGTCGGACAGCAGCCGCTCCACCTCGCTGCCGGCCGGCCGCAGCCGCGCGGGGTCGACCACGACTTCCGCGTCCCGCCCGGACGCCGCGATCAGCGCCTGCGCCAGCTCGCCGATCGCGATTTCCCGCCCGGTCCCGAGGTTGACCGTCTCGCCGAGGGCCCGGTCGCACTCCGCCATCGCCAGGAAGCCCCGCGCGGTGTCCGTGACGTAGGTGAAGTCCCGGGTCGGCGTGAGCGAGCCGAGCTTGATCTCCCGTGCCCCGGAGTGGAGTTGCGCCAGGATGGCCGGGATGACCGCCCGCGCCGACTGCCTCGGACCGTAGGTGTTGAACGGCCGTACCACCGTCACCGGCAGCTCGAAGGCGTGGTGGAAGCTGAGCGCCGTCATGTCCGCGCCGATCTTCGACGCGGAGTACGGCGACTGCGGCTGGAGCGGGTGCTGCTCGCTGATCGGGGCGGTGAGGGCGGTGCCGTACACCTCGCTGGTGGAGGTGTGGACGAGGCGGCGGACGGCGTGCCGGCGGCAGGCCTCAGCGATGTTCTCGGTGCCGACGACGTTCGTCTGGACGTAGGCGCCGGGCGAGGCGTAGCTGTACGGGATGCCGATCAGTGCGGCGAGGTGGAAGACGGTGTCCATGCCCGCCACCGCGTCCGACACCCGCCCCGCGTCCCGCACGTCGCCGGTGAACATCTCCACCTGGGCGTTGCTCAAGTGGTGCTTCAGGAACCCCTTCTCCGCGTACGGCTTGTAGTGCACGAAGGCCCGCACCCGGGCGCCCAGTGAGACCAGCAGGTCGACGAGCGTGGAGCCGATGAAGCCCTCGGCGCCGGTGACGAGGACCTTGCGGCCGTTCCAGTCCAGTCGGTCGGATCGGTCGTTGCTCATGTGGTGTGCTCCAAATCGCGCTGTACGGAGGTGAGTTCGGGGAGCCGGGCGAGTCGCAGCACCTGGGCGGCGAGCAGGTCGGCGGCCTGGGCGTGGGTGCTCGGGCCCGCGGCCCGGCCCATGGCGTGCAGCCGTGCCGGGTCGGCGAGCAGCGGTTCGACGAGGGAGGCGAGCCGGTCGGCGGTGGTCTCGGCGTCGGGCAGCAGATGCGCCGCGCCGGCGTCGGAGAGCACTCGCGCGTTGTGCGTCTGGTGGTCGCCGGGGGCGTGCGGGTACGGCACGAGTACGGCGGGAACGCCCACGGTCTCCAGTTCGGCGACGGTCGCCGACCCGGCCCGGCAGACCACCAGATCGGCGGCGGCGTACGCGAGGTCCATCCGGTCGAGGTACTTCACGACCGTGGCGACGGGATTGCCGCCGACCCGCTGCCGGGTCTCCTCCAGCTTGGCCGGACCCGTCTTGATCAGCAGGTGTACGTCGTCGCGCCCGCGCCACCGCTCGGCGAGCCCGACGGCCGCCTCGGTCAGCCGTACGGCTCCCAGGCTGCCCCCGTTGAAGAGGACGAGCCGCGCCCCGGCCGGTATCCCCATCGCCCGCCGCGCCTCGGCCCGCAGCCCCTCCCGGTCGAGGCGGGCGAGGGACGCGGCGATCGGCATGCCCACGGTCATGGCGTTCTGCCCGCCCGCCAGATGGGCCCGGCTCCGGTCGAAGGCGATGGCGACGTTACCGGTCAGCCGGGCCGCGAACTGGTTCGCCCGCCCGGGGACCGCGTTCGACTCGTGGATGATGCTCGGCAGCCCGGCCATCCTCGCGCCGACGATCACGGGCGCACTGGGATAGCCGCCCATCCCCACGGCGACCTGCGCCCGCTGCTCCTTCAGGATCGCCCGGGCCTGCGCCCCCGACTTCAGCAGTGCGGCGGGCAGCAGAAATCTCCTGGCGCCCAGCGACGGGTCGAACGGAATCATGTCGACGGTGTGCAGCCGGTACCCGGCCCCAGGGATGAGGTCCGTCTCCAGCCCCCGGGTCGTCCCGACGAACGAGATCACGGCGTCGGGCACGGCCCGGCGCAGGGCCTCGGCGAGTGCGAGCCCCGGGTAGATGTGGCCCCCGGTGCCGCCCGCCCCGATCACAACTGAGAGTGGTGTGCGCATGGCCGCCACACTCACGAAGCCCCCTAAGAAGCTTCTAAGAGCCCGATTTGGCAGGATTCACGCCATGACGAAGATCCTGGTGGTCGACGACGAGCCGGAAGTGCGGGCCGCCGTCGAGGACGGCCTCTCGATCGAGGGGTACGAGGTCAGGGGCGCTCCCGACGGGCTGGCTGCCCTCTCTTGCCTCGCCGCCTGGGAGCCGGACGCGCTCGTCCTGGACGTCATGATGCCGGTCATGGACGGCCTCGCGGTCTGCCGCCAACTTCGTGGCCTGGGCAACCGCACCCCGATCCTCGTCCTCACCGCCCTGGACTCGGTGAGCGACCGGGTCGACGGTCTGGACGCGGGCGCCGACGACTACCTGGTCAAGCCCTTCGCCCTCGATGAGCTGGTCGCCCGCGTGCGCGCCCTCATCCGCCGCGCCGCCCCGCTCACGGACGAGGACGACTCCCTCTCGTACGCCGACCTGGCCGTCGACCCAGTCACCCGCACCGGCCACCGCTCCGGGCGCCCCCTCGAATTCAGCCGCACCGAATTCGCCCTCCTGGAACTCCTGCTGCGCCACCCGGGCCAGGTCCTCCCCCGCGAGCTGATCCTCGAACTGGTCTGGGGACGCGACTTCGGCCCCGACTCCAACTCCCTCGCCGTGTACGTGGGTTACCTGCGCCGCAAGCTGGAAGCGGCCGGCGAGCCGCGCCTGGTGCACACCGTCCATGGCGTCGGCTACCGCCTGGATCTGGCGTGAGCGGGGGCCGCGGACGCCGCGCCCTGGGCGCCCGCTGGCGCCGTCACCGCCCACTGCGCACCCGGCTCGCGCTCGCCGCGTCGGCGGCCGTCGCGCTCGTCGCGATCGGGGTGTGCACGGCCGCGTACTTCGTCATCCGGTACGAGATGTATCACCAGCTCGACCTGAACCTGACTCAGTCGGGCACCCGCATCATCCAGGCCGACCGCCACCCGGACACGGGCGTCCTCGCGGGCGAGTGCCGCTACCTGTCGGCCCCGGCGTGCGCCCAGGCCGTCCCGGCCGACCCGGCGAAGGACCCCGAGGAGCCGTACGTCCTCCCGGTCTCACCGCCCGTCCGCGAGGTGGCGTCCGGGGACCGCGCCCCGTACTTCTCCAACTTCACCTTCGAGGGCCACCCGGCACGCATGGCGGTCACCCCGCTCGGCGGCGGACGCTCCCTCCAGCTCGCCCTGCGGGCCGACTCGGTGGAGCGCGGCATCCGCCAGGCCGCCCTGCTGCTCTCGGCGGTCGGCGGTGCGGGCGTCCTGCTCGCCGCCGCCCTCGGCTACTGGGTCTCCCGTACGGGCCTGGCCCCGGTGGCCCGCCTCACGGCCACCGCCGAACGTATCGCCGCCACCCGCGACCCCCGCCACCGCATCGAGCTCCCGCCGGGTCCCCCCGGCCGCGAGGACGAGGTCACCCGCCTCGCCGCCAGCTTCAACACCATGCTCGGTGAGCTCGAACAGTCGGTCTCCGCCCAGCGCCGCCTGGTGGCCGACGCCTCCCACGAACTCCGCACCCCGCTCACGGCCCTGCGCACGAACGCCGAACTCCTCGCCCGCGCGGACAGGTTGACCCCGGCCCAGCGGGACCGGGCGTCGGGCGCCCTCGGCCGTCAGCTCCGCGAGGTGACGGGCCTGGTCAACGATCTGATCGAACTCGCCCGCGACGAGGAACCCCAGCCCCTGTTGGAAGAGGTCCGGGTGTCGTCCGTGGTGGAACACGCGGTGCGCACGGCGGAGACCCACTGGCCGTCGACCCCGTTCCCGCTGTCCATGGCGGAGGCGGCCGCTCCGGTCACCCTCCCCGGAGTACCGGCCCGCCTCACCCGCCTCCTCACCAACCTCCTCGACAACGCGGCCAAGTTCAGCCCGCCCGGCGCCCCCGTCGAAGTCGAACTGAGGCTCTCCGGCGGCCACTTGGAGATCACCGTCCGCGACCACGGCCCCGGAATCACCGCCGAGGACCTCCCGTACGTCTTCGACCGCTTCTACCGCGCGGAGACGGCACGCGCCCTGCCGGGCTCGGGCCTGGGCCTCGCCATGGCCCGCCAGATCGCCCGCGCCCACGGAGCCGAACTGACCGCCGAACAGGCGCCGGGCGGCGGCGCGCTGTTCCGCCTGCGGTTCGGAGGGGACGGCTCCTGACGGCGGAGCCCTGGCATGTACCGCACTCGGCGCAGCGGGCCGTCCTCCGCCCCGCACCCAAGCGGCCCGCACCCCAGAAGCCGCTGACACCAGTGTCAACTCCCACACCCCACCACAGGATTCCCGATCCCGGTGTGATTCTTGCCCGCTCCGGCAGGGCTTCTCCCCGGGCCCTCCCCCACCCCATACTCCGAGTCGGCCACCGCCAGAAGGCCGGTGGTCCCCGACCCAGAGGACGTGCCTTGCCGCAGACCCCGCAGACCTCGCCCACCGCCTCCGCCGCCGGAACCTGGAAGCTCGGCGGTGACCTCCTCGTCCACCGCCTCGGCTACGGCACCATGCGTCTGCCCCAGTTCGGCCCGGCGCTCGACACCGCCTCCGCCCCGCGCGACCGGGCCGAAGCCGTCGCCCTGCTGCACCGGGCCGTCGAACTCGGCGTGAACCACTTCGACACGGCCGCCTTCTACTTCTCCTCGGCGCACTCCTCCAACGACCTGCTGCGCGCCGCCTTCTTCCCGTACGCCGACGCGACGTCAGCACCCCTTTCCCGCAACCTCTGTTGACGCCGTCGAAGGGACCTCAAGAGCCCTGCCTTCGCCGTGCCGACGTACTCGGCCGAGAAGTGCTTCACGTCCCGCTCGGTGATCGAGTTCGGCTGTGGGTTCGGCTTGAGGATGGAAACGCCGTCATGCTCGTACGTTCCGCCCACCAGGCTGACCGCCGAGGTGAGTTCGTGGGTGACCCCGTCCCGCCCCATGCGCCCTACGTCCCCCGTTGGACTGCCGGGCGTCAGTATGTCCGACGCCGTCGGCCGACGTCATGGGCGGCCCTCATCGCTGCCAGGCGCAACTGCCCACCGTCGCACGCCCGTTGGAGAGCAGCTTCGCGGCCTCCCGGGCGGGCGGCATCTCGCTGCGGCCCTTGACGCAGATGACGGTGCGGCCGCCGTGGCCGGCCAGGTCCGCGAGGATCTGGTCCCAGTGGCGGTACTGGACGTCGTGGCCGGTGTCGGCGTACTTGCGCACGACGGGCTTGGCCGGGAGCTGCTCCTGCCAGGTGGCGAGGGTGCTCGGCGGCACGGTGGTGTCCTTCTCGCCCGCGTAGAGGTAGACGGGGGCCTTCAGCTTGGACAGGTCCACTCCGCCGCGCTCGCAGTAGAGCTTCTGCTCGTGGACCTGGGGGGCCGGGTCGGCCTGCTGGCCGCGCTGGTTGTAGGTGCGGGCGCCCTCTTCGAAGGCGGTGTCCTCGAAGCCGGGGATGGACTTCACCGGGCTGTCGTCGGGGAAGGCCCACCACTTGCGGGGGTCGGCGATCTGGTCCTTGAGGGCGGCGGCGAGGGCCGAGTCCGGCAGCGCGCAGTAGGAGGGCTTGGCGCCGAACGGCGGAAGGGCGGCGGCCAGATGGAGCTGGTCGATGCGGCCGGGGGCGCGGGAGGCGAGTTCGGCGGCGTACGGGCCGCCGCCCGAGATCGCGATGACGCGGACCTTCTTGACGCCGATCCTGTCGAGGACTTCGAGGGTGTCGGCGACGAAGTCGGCCTTGCCCAGCTTCTTGTCGAAGGCGGTGTCGCCGAAGCCGTTGCGCTCGACGGAGATCAGGCGGAGGTTCAGGTTCTCGCGGGTGGAGCGGAAGAAGTCGGTCATGTGCGCGGCGCGGGCGCTGGTACCCGTACCGCCGATGAACAGGACCGGGGTGCCGTCGCGGGGGCCGTCGTCGAGGTAGTGCGCGGTGCGGCCGGACGAGAGGGCCGCGGAGCGCACCTCGGGGCCCAGGGAGTCGAAGGAGTCCTGGATGCGGGGGGTCTTGCGGGACGCCGAGGACGGGGCGGACTGGGGGGACTTGGACTGGGGAGACTTCGCGTCGTCGTCGGACTGGCTCGCGCCGGCGGGGACGGAAACACCGAGGACCAGGGCACCGAGAACGGCGGCGAGGGTCAGGCTTCCGAGGGCTTTGCTTCTGGTGGTGGCAGGGCTACGCACGGCTGGTTGATCCTCCGACTGGCAGGGGCGGCGGGTCTTGCTGTCGCGCCGCCCCTACCCAGAGGCCCATGACTGACACCTGTAACCGGAGACTGACCACCTGTGACCGACTACTGGCCCCGCGCCGCGCCGACGGCCTCGACGTTACGGATCATCCGGCGCATCACCTTCAGCGCGGCGACGTACTCCTCGTCGCTCACCCCGTCGTGCACCCGCACCCGCAGCCCGGTCACCAGCTCCTTCACCCGCGCCCTGCCCTCCCTTCCCGCCTCGGTGAGCGAGAGCCGGGAGTCGTCGAGGGCGAGCCAGCCACGGTGCAGGAGCTGGTCGATGACGCGGGAGGTGTCGTGCGGGCTGTCGGCGACGGCGGCGAGCGCGTCGACCACCTCCGCCCGGGTGGGGGCGGCGTCGACCCTGTTGAGCACCCACCACTGGGGCTGAGTGACGTCCAGGCGCGCCATCTCGTCGCGCAGCAGGTTCTTCACGGTGGTGCCGGTGAGGCCCGCCCAGTAGGCGACGGGCTGCGAGGCGAGGTCGGCGTCGGCGGCCCGGGGGTTGGCCGTGGAGGGGGTGAGTGCGGGAGTTTTCGTTGCCATGCGGGAGACGGTAGAACTTCAGCTGCGGTTGAGGTCGACTGCCTGATGGGAAAGGGCTGTTCAGCCGCGTACCGTCATCGCCTTGTCCTGGATCCAGGAGAGCTCGCCGGAGTCGTCGTCGCGCACCTGGTAGAAGGTGCGGTCGAACTCACTCTTGGCGGAACGGAGCAGGTCACCGTCCTGGTTGTGGACGTACGGGCCCCGGGTGGCAACCCCGGTGAGTTTCAGACACCGGCCCTTCTCCCAGGGACGGGGCAGCCAGGTGAAGTGGTCCACCCGGTCCCAGGTGTGGGCGAGGGCGGTGCGGTGGCGGCCTGGGCGACCGGGGACAGTTGCGGCCGCGTGCCAGCGAGCCGTGTCCCTCGTGACGCTCGCGCGGCAGTCGACCGTGGTCACGACCTTGCGCGGCAGGTCGGCGCGGTCGACCACGGCCCGGCGCGGCCCCGGGCCCGTGACCAGGAGGAATTCCTTGAAGGTCGCCCCCTTGTCCCCTGCTGCCACCCGCCTCCAGGTGGGCGCCCCGGCGGCGCCCTGCCGGAACCAGCCGACACCTGCCGTCTCCTGGCGCACCTCCGTCAGGCAGGTCCGGGGCGGGAGTTGGGGCCCTCGCGCGCGCACTCCGGCCGAGAAGCGGCCGGCTTCGGAGGTGTGGGCCCAGGTGCGGGTGGCCTCGGCGCCGGTCGTGGCCGCGCAGTCCGCGCCGGAACAGGAGATCGCCTTCAGGGGCAGCCCCTCGGCGGGCGCGGTACTGCCGAGCACTGCCGTGCCGACGGCGAGGAGCGCGGCGAGGGTGCGGGTCGTACGGATCACGGGCGGTCACTCCTGACGAACGAACCGGTGCCCGCCGCACACGCGACGGGCACCGGTTACAACGGGAGTGATCCCTTCTGGTCACCGGCCGACGCGGGCCGGACGCGGAGGTCCACCTGAGGGCTAGAAGCCCGGCGGCTCCGTGTAGACGCCCCACTCGTCCCGCAGCACCCCGCAGATCTCGCCCAGCGACGCCTCCGCCCGGACCGCCTCAAGCATCGGCTCGATCATGTTGGAGCCGTCCCGGGCGGCGGCCAGCATCGCGTCCAGCGAGGCGCGCACCTTGGCTTCGTCGCGGCGGGACTTACGGTCCGTCAGCTCCCGCACCTGCTCGATCTCCACCTCGTGGCTGACCCGCAGGATCTCCAGGTCACCGGTGACCGAGCCGGTCGCGGTGTTCACCCCGACGACCTTCTTGTCACCCTTCTCCAGGGAACGCTGGTACTGGAAGGCGGACTCGGCGATCTCACCGGTGAACCAGCCGTCCTCGATGCCGCGCAGGATGCCGGAGGTGATCGGGCCGATCGGGTGCTGCCCGTTCGGGTGGGCGCGCAGGCCGCGTTCCTTGATCTGCTCGAAGATCTTCTCGGCGTCGGCCTCGATGCGGTCGGTGAGCTGTTCGACGTACCAGGAACCGCCCAGCGGGTCCGCGACGTTGGCCACCCCCGTCTCCTCCATCAGCACCTGCTGGGTGCGCAGCGCGATCTCGGCGGCCTGCTCGGAGGGGAGCGCGAGGGTCTCGTCGAGGGCGTTGGTGTGGAGGGAGTTGGTGCCGCCGAGGACGGCGGAGAGGGCTTCCACGGCGGTGCGGACGACGTTGTTGTACGGCTGCTGCGCGGTGAGCGAGACGCCCGCCGTCTGGGTGTGGAAGCGGAGCCACTGCGCCTTGTCGGTCTTGGCGCCGTACACCTCCTTCATCCAGCGGGCCCAGATCCTGCGCGCCGCGCGGAACTTGGCGATCTCCTCGAAGAAGTCGAGATGCGCGTCGAAGAAGAAGGAGAGCCCGGAGGCGAAGGCGTCGACCTCCAGGCCGCGGCTCAACCCCAGCTCCACGTAACCGAATCCGTCGGCGAGGGTGTACGCCAGCTCCTGCGCGGCCGTCGCTCCGGCCTCGCGGATGTGGTAGCCGGAGACCGAGAGCGGCTTGTACGCGGGGATGCCCGCCGCGCAGTGCTCCATCAGGTCGCCGATCAGGCGCAGATGCGGCTCGGGCTGGAAGAGCCACTCCTTCTGCGCGATGTACTCCTTGAAGATGTCCGTCTGGAGGGTGCCGTTGAGGACGGCGGGGTCGACGCCCTGCCGCTCGGCGGCGACGACGTACATGCAGAAGACCGGGACGGCGGGGCCACTGATCGTCATGGAGGTGGTGACGTCGCCGAGCGGGATGTCCTTGAAGAGGATCTCCATGTCGGCGGCGGAGTCGATGGCGACACCACAGTGGCCGACCTCGCCCAGTGCGCGCGGCTCGTCGGAGTCGCGGCCCATCAGGGTCGGCATGTCGAAGGCGACGGAGAGGCCGCCGCCGCCCGCCGCGAGGATCATCTTGTAGCGCTCGTTGGTCTGCTCGGCGTTGCCGAAGCCGGCGAACTGGCGGATGGTCCAGGTCCGGCCGCGGTAGCCGGTGGCGTGCAGTCCGCGGGTGAAGGGGTACTCCCCCGGCCAGCCGATGCGCTCGAAGCCCTCGTACTCGTCGCCCGGGCGCGGGCCGTAGACCGGCTCCACGTCGTCCCCGGACAGGGTGGTGAAGTCGGCGTCGCGCTTGCGGGCCTTGTCGTACCGGGCCTGCCAGCGCTGGCGGCCCTCTTCAATCGCGTCGGCGTCCATACAGTCAATTTACTAGGACGTCCTAGTAAATGTCGATGGACCACGACGCTGGATCCGCTCGGCCGAGGACCACGGCCGCCCGGCCCGCTCACCCGGGTGCGGCCCGTCGGCCCTGCCGGGGCCGTCCCGGCGGGGTGCGGCCCGCCGTCAGCCTCGGGGGACCGCGGACTCGATGTCGGCGAGGTGGGCGGCCAGGATCTGCTCGAACGCGGCACGGCGGTCCGCGCCGAGGGGCCGGATGTCGCGGGCGAAGTGGGCGAGGGCGGGGAAACGTTCGGGGTCGGCCCCCAGGACGGTGACACGGAAGAGCTCCATGCCCTGTTCGTACTCGCCGGGGGCGATGGCGCCGACCCCGGCCTCCGAGGCGATCAACGCGGCGAGCAGAACCGCTATCCGGTGATAGCGCACCGGGATCTCCTCGTCGGGCAGCCCCGAGGCCCGCAGCGCCTGGAGCGCCTCTTCGACGACCAGCCGGGAGCCGGGGCCGCCGGACGCGTAGCGCCCCCAGACGGCGGCGAGCGCGGGCTGCTGGCCGAATGCCGCGTGCACACGCAGGCTCAGTGCGGTGAGGCGCTGCTTCCAGTCACCCTCGGGTCGGTAGCCCTCCATGGCTGATTCCAGGACGCGGTCGGCGAGCGCCCGCAGCAGCTCCGTCTTGCTGCGGAAGTGCCGGTAGAGGCTGGAGGAGTCGGTGCCGAGCACCGCGGCCACCTTGCGCACGCTGAACGAGTCCGCGTCGCCCGTGCGCAGCAGTTCCGCCGCCGCGTCGAGGATCTCCTCGGTCGACCAGCGCCTTCGGCCTGTCATCGCACCCCTTCCGTGGGCCCCGCCTCCGCGGGTCCCTTCGAGGAGCACCCTAACTCATGCGCCCACCAATGCACTTGGCGTTGCACGCGCCGCGTGCATAATGGGAATCGAGCACGCCCGGCACCCCAACTCCGGTTGTCCTGGCTGCTGTTCATGCCCTGCCACCCCGCTCGGCCGAGCGCTGTCAAGCTCGCCCGGGGGATACGAGAGGACGCATGCCGTGAGTAATCCGCTGGACCCCGCGAAGCTGACCGCCGCCGTCGAGAACGTCCACCGCGCAGGGATGCCGGGCCTGTTCGCCGAAGTACGTGCCGGGGAGGAGATCTGGCGCGGTGCCGCCGGAACCGCCGACCTGGACACCGGCCGGCCGGTCACCGCCGATCTGAAGCACCGGGTCGGCAGCGTCACCAAGACCTTCACCGCCGCCGCGGTGCTCCTCCAGGTCGAGAGCGGTGAGATCGGGCTCGACGCTCCGATCGGCCGCTATCTGCCGAAGCTGGTCCCCGGGGCGAGCGGGGACGCGATCACCGTACGGATGCTGCTCAACCACACGAGTGGCCTCGCCGAGTACCTTCCGTACGCCTATCCCTCCTTCGCGGCGTTCCCCGCGCTCGCGGACACCGGGCCGCAGAGCATGGACGACCACCGGCACACCCGGTTCGACCGGGTCGAACTGATCCGGACGGGCGTGGGCGCACCGCCCTTCTGCGCCCCGGGCGGCTCCCCAGGTCTGTACTCCAACACCAACTACCTGCTCCTCGCCGAACTGCTGGCGCAGGTCACCGGCACCACGGCCGAGCAGTACATCACCAGCGCCGTCATCGCACGCGCCGGTCTGCGGGACACCGAATTCCCCACCGGGGCGCACATCGACGGACCGCACTCGCGGCTCTACGAGGCGTGGTTCGGCATGCTGGAACCGCCGCACGAGTACAGCGTCTTCGACATGTCGTACGCGGGTCCCTCGGCGTCGCTGATATCGACCGTCGCCGACCTCAGCCGCTTCTACCGCCTGCTGCTGGCCGGCGAGATCGTCGCCCCGTCGTCGCTGGCGGAGATGCGGCGTACCGTCCGGGTCGTCTCACAGGAGGGAAAGGTGATCGACTACGGCCTCGGCCTGTACCCGCTGGAGGACTCCGGCCCGGGGGGCACCTTCTGGGGCCACGGCGGCACGGTGTGGGGCGGCGGCACGCTGGCCATGATCCGCGCCGACGGCGAGCGGCAGCTGGCGGTCGCGGTGAACCTGCAGCGGTGGAACACGTTCGACTCCTCGGGCACGCTGCAACCGCATCCGCTCGACGCCGCACTGGCGGACCTGTACCGCGTGGCGATGTACGGCTGAGCCGGCCCGGGAAACGTCCTCGGTCCTGCGCGGGACTCTGCCGCTGCGCAGGACCGAGGGTTCGGACACCGATTATCAGGCCGTGCTGGTCACCGGGCCCGGCTCCCTGACCAGCGGCTCGACCTCGCGGACGACCTTGCGCTCGACGAAGAACGCGGCGGTCGGGATGGTGCCGGCGATCAGCACCCAGAGCTGCTTCTTCACCGGCCACTTCGCCTTGGAGCCCAGGTCGAAGGCGAAGACCAGGTAGAGGACGTACAGCCAGCCATGGGCGATGCCGACGAACGTGGTGAAGCCCGCCGCGCCGTCCATGCCGAGCAGCCGCTTGGCGATGAAACCACCGGTCAGCAGGATCAGCAGGACGCCGGTGACATAGGCCATCACGCGGTAGCGGGTCAGCACGCTTCGTTTCATGCAGTCGAGCCTAACCGGACGTACGGGACGATCTTGAGGCACCCCGTACGGACTCCCGGGCCCGTGGCCCACGCCTTCCCGTGGCCCACGCCTCCCCGTGGCCCACGCCTCCCCGTGGCCCACGCCTCCCCGTGGCCCACGCCTTCCCGTGGCCTACGCCTCGTCGAAGTCCTTCGCCGACACCCGCAGCGGCCGCAGCATCGCGAAGATCTCCGCGCACTCCTCGGCGTCGTACGCCCCGAGCCCGAACTCCATGGCCATCAGGTCACGGGTGGCGTTCTCGACGACCTCGCGCCCCTTGTCGGTGATGGAGGCGAGCGTTCCGCGCCCGTCGTTGGGGTTCGGCCGCTTGCTGACCAGGCCGGACTTCACCAGCCGGTCGACGGTGTTGGTCACCGACGTCGGGTGCACCATCAGCCGCTCGCCGATCTTCGACATGGGCAGCTCACCAGCCTTGGAGAAGGTGAGCAGCACCAGTGCCTCGTAGCGCGCGAAGGTCAGCTCGTACGGCTTGACGACGGCGTCCACCTCCGCGAGGAGGATCTGCTGGGCGCGCATGATCGAGGTGATCGCTGCCATCGAGGGCACGGGGCCCCAGCGCTGCTGCCAGAGTTCGTCGGCGCGGGAGATGGGATCGAAGGGGAGGCTGAGCGGCTTCGGCACAGGGGCGACCCTACCGGTCGGTCATATGCCGGTCCGCAGTGTCTCGCTCTTCGGTACGTCGGGCCTGTCGGCGGTACGCCGGACCTCGGCGATCAGCAGCAGGGTGACGAGCGTGCCGAGGGCCCCGGCGCCGGTCACCACCAGAGGTACCGGGAGGAACTCGGCGGCCAGCCCGGCCAGCGCCATCCCCACCCCCTGGATCGTCATCAGCCCGGCCGTCAGCAGCGTCATGCCGCGGCCGCGCAGCTCCTCGGGCAGCGCCTCGACGAACCACTGGTCGAGCCCGATGACGTACGCCCCGCCCACCCCGGCGAGAGTGAGCGCGAGCACCGCCCAGGGCAGGCCGGGCGTGACGGCGTATCCCAGCAGGGGCAGCAGGCAGAGGGCCGCGACCGGCAGGACGAGCCGGGAGCGGGTGCGCGGGGAGAGTGCGGCCCCGGCGTACAGCTCGGCCACGATGTGCCCGACCGGCATGGCGCACATCAGCAGCCCGAGGGCGCCGGGCCCTGCCCCGATGACGTCGGCGTACGGCGCCGCCAGCGCCACCGGTACGACGACGAAGCCGGCCGGTACCCAGAAGAGCAGCATCAGCGCGCGCAGCCGGCGACTACCGAGAACGAGCCGCGCGCCAACGAGCGAGTCCCGGAGCAGACCACCCCCGCTCTCCCCCTCCCCGCGGCTGCGAGCGGGCCGCTTCTTCGTGCCGAACCGCAGCAGGAGCGCCGAGCAGAGAAAGGTGCCCACGGTGATGGTGATCGCCCCGCGCGGGGAGAGCACTGCCAGCAGCAGCCCCCCGGCACCGAAGCCGATCAGCACGGACCCCTGCGACACGATCCGCAGGAGCGACCGACCGAGAACGTATCGCTCCCCGTCCCCCAGGATGTCGGCCAGCGTGGCCATCCGCGTCCCGGAGAACACCGGCGAGACCGCCGCCACCAGACACCGCAGCACCAACAGCCCACCCACCGGAGTCCCCGGAAACACCATCACGCCCACGCACCCCGCACAGACCAGATCACAGACCACCAGCACCCGCCGGGCCGGATAGCGATCAGCGATCCCCGAAAGCAGCGTCCCACCCAGCACATACGGCAAGAACCCCAGCGCGAAGGTGAGCGCGGACAGAAGTGGAGACCCGGTGAGCTCGTACACGAGGACGGTAAGCGCAATCTCACTGACCACCACCCCAAGCAGCGAGAGCAGGTGAGCAAGGAATAGCGAGCGGAACTCGAAGTGCGAGAAGAGGGACAGGTAGCGGACGGGTCGGGGGGCTGGGGTGGTGGGGGCCGGGACGGAGGAAGCCGGGACGCAGGAGGCCGGAGCGGAGAGGGATTCCGGGGTGTGGACGGTCGCGGATTCCGGGGTGGCCGTAAGTGGCTCCGGGGGTACGGGAGTTGTCGGTTCTGCCATGCCTGGAGCGTGGCATCGGGGCCGGCCGGGCAGTACTCTTTCGGCTCCAGCCGAATCCTGAGTCACGCGCCGACTGCCCTCACGGCTCCACAAACCGCAACCCCACCAGGGGCGCGAGGAACTGCGCGAGCAACCACAAGCACCCCCCGCAGATCCCCACCGGCCCCGCGGCCAGCGGTTCAGGGAAGGGGCGGGGAGGGGCGAACCCCGGGCCGCCGGCCCCGAACCCACACCCCCGGACCCCCCATGGCCTACCACCTGGACTTCCGCACCTCCGACCTGACCCGCTGCCGCTTCGCCCTCTCCCCCCTCTGGGAGACCCAGGAAGCCGTCCGCATGCTCAGCCGCCCCGACCGGCACGGCCAACACCTCCCCTGGCTCCGTCGCACCCACGCCGCCGCCCAGGCACTCGACCTCCGCCCTCTTTGGCTCCTCATGCCCCAGCGCGGCTTCGCCCCCAACTTCATCGGCCCCCCTCCCCTCGGCCCCGCCACCCCCTTCGAGGAGGAAATCGCCGCCGTCCGCCGCACCGACCCCGCCCTCGCCCACGCCGAGATCTCCCGGGCCCTCGCCAGCACCCCCGGCGCCGCGAACACCCCCACCGGCCGCGCGATGCTCGCCCAACCCGCCGCCGCAGTAGCGCAGTTGGCCGACCTCCTGGAGCAGGTCTGGCACCGCCTCATCGAGCCCGACTGGCCCCGCATCCGCACCCTCTTCGAGGCCGACATCCTCTTCCACACCCGCCGCCTCGCCCGAGGCGGACTCGAATCCCTCTTCTCCGAACTGCACCCCCTGCTGACCTGGAACCCGCCCACCCTCACCCTCACCACCCGCACCGGCTGGGAGGAGTGCCAGCCCCTCGACGGCCTGGGGCTGGTCCTGATGCCCAGCGTGTTCAGCTGGCCCAACCTGGTGACCGGGTTCGAACCGCCGTGGCAGCCCACGCTCGTCTACCCCGCGCGCGGCATCGGCGGCCTGTGGAGCGAGCGGACGGCGGACACCACCCCCGAAGCCCTCGCCCGGCTCCTCGGCCCCGCCCGCGCCCGGGTCCTCTGCTCCCTGGACGAACCCGCCTCCACCTCCGCCCTCGCCCTGCGCCTCGCCCTCGCCCCCTCCTCCGTCTCGGCCCACCTCGCCACCCTGCGCGACGCCGGCCTGCTGGTGTCCCACCGCCACGGGCACCAGGTGCTGTACGAACGCACCCCGCTGGGCATCGCCCTCGCCACCGGGCCGTAGGCGTCAGAGACGTCACAGGTCTCTCAGCCTCGGATGTCACAGGTGTCTCAGATGCCACAGGCGTCAACGCCACGACCGCCGCCCCGCCCGGGTCGCAACACCGCATCAGTTGTCCCCCATGTCACGATTGGGCGTTTCGTGCCCGCCCGTCAGCTGTCGTCCCGAGGGGGCTGGATGTCCGGCCGAAGGTTCTCCCGTACCCGAAGGTTCTCGCGTACCCGAAGGTCTTCCCGCAGACCTGCGTCGACCCTTGGCGCACTCGCCTCCGTGCTCGCCTGCGCGCTGATCGCGGCGACCGCGTGCGGTTCCCCGGATCCGACCGAGGAGGCCCCCAAGAAGTCGGCCGGGCCCCCCGCCAACACCTCCCCCTTCTGGGTCGACCCCGGATCCAGCGCCGCCCGCCAGGTCAAGGAGTGGACGGAGCAGGGGCGTACCGACGACGCCGACCAGCTCCGGAAGATCTCCGAGCGGCCGGTCGCCAACTGGCCCGCCGGGGACCGCCCCGCCCCCGACATCCGGCGGGTCACCACGGGCGCCGCCAAGGAGGGCCGGACGGTCACCCTGGTCGCGTACAACATCCCGCACCGCGACTGCGGCCAGCACAGCGCGGGCGGCGCGCACGACGCGAACGCCTATCGCACCTGGCTGGACTCCTTCGCCCAGGCCATCGGCACCGCCCCCGCGATCGTCATCCTGGAGCCGGACGCCGTGCCGCACCTCGTCGACGGCTGCACCCCCGCCGAGAACCACGACGAGCGCAACGCCCTGCTCACCGGTGCCATCGAGCGGCTGAAGCGGCAGCCCAGGACCAAGGTGTATCTGGATGCCGGGAATCCGGCCTGGATCACCGATGCGGGCAAGCTGGTCGACCCACTGAAGCGGGCCGGCATCGGCAAGGCCGACGGGTTCTCGCTGAACGTCTCGAACTTCCAGCGCGACGAGCCGGTGAAGGCTTACGGCGCCAAGCTCTCCGGCCTGCTCGGCGGCGCCCACTTCGTCATCGACTCCAGCCGGAACGGCGCGGGCCCACTGCCCGGCGCCCGCGCCGACTCCTGGTGCAACCCGCCCGGCCGCGCCCTGGGCACCCCGCCGACGGAGAAGACCGGCGACCCGCTGCTCGACGCCTATCTCTGGATCAAGCGCCCCGGCGACTCGGACGGCGAGTGCCGGGGCGGCCCCCCGGCGGGGACCTGGTGGCCGGACTACGCGCTGGGGCTGGCGCGCAAGTCCCGCTAGAACCGGCGCAGTCGGTCCAGGTCAGTCCACCTGGACCCACTTCCCGCCTCAGTCCACCTGGATCCACCCACTTCTCGCCTCAGTCCACCTGGATCCACTTCGCCTCGGACGGCACCCCGTCCTTGTCCGTGACGAAGAGCATGTACCAGCCGGCCGGAACCAGCGTCCGGTCGTCCGGCACCGTGACCGTCACCCCGTCGTTGGTCTTCTTCAGGCCCAGTTCGATCGAGCGCTGCTCGACGTCCGTGGTGTGGGTGACGGCGCTCGGCCGCATCAGCCGTGCCTTGACGATCCGGTCGGCGTCCTTGGTGCGGTACGTCGCCGAGTCGCCCTTGTCCGTGGCCTTGTCCTTGGCCTTGTCCGTGAAGGAGTCGGGCCCGTCCTCCAGGACCGGGCGCTTGCCGCCCTTGTGCAGATACGGCGGGGTGAAGATCTCCACCCGCTTCTCGAAGGTGCCGAGCTTGGTGTTGTCCTCGTCGCCGTAGAGCGGGTCGGAGCCGAAGGTGGCGACCCGGCCGTCGGGGAGCAGGAGCGCCTCGGAGTGGTAGTTGCGGCCTACCGTGGGTTCGGCGGCGTCCTTGAAGGCGTTGGCCCTGGGGTCGTAGAACTGCGCCTTGAAGATGTCGCTGGCGCTGCGTCCCCGGTAGGACTGGGAGCCGCCGCTGGTGAAGACGTTGTCGTCGGGCATCAGCACGCTGGACAGATAGCGGGTGCCCTGGGAGAGCGAGGGGCCGGTCTTGAACGCCGGGTTGTCGGCCTTGAGGTCGGCGATCGCGGTGCGCCCGGTGGCCTTCTCGGACTCGCCGACGCCACCGCCGCCGAGCACCATCACCTTCTGGTCCTGCGCGGGCGGCAGCAGCACCGAGGCGGACGTCTCCAGCTGGTCGGCGTCGGTCATGCCGCCGACCTTGGTGAAGGTGTTGGTGCCGACGTCCCACAGGCCGGGCACCCGGCCCTTCTCGGCGGGGCCGTAACCGGCGTTGGAGCCGGTGTAGAAGAGCTTGCCGCCCTTGGTGAGGAAGAGGGCGGGGTACGTCGGGAAGTACCGGAAGGGGCCCTTCCCCCACTTCTTGGTCTTGGGGTCGTAGATCTCGTTGTCGCCGGGGACCACATCGCCGACGTCGTTGAGCCCGGAGGCGGCGAGGACGCGGCCGTCCTGAAGCGTGGTCAGCGTCGGGTACCAGCGGGCGTCCTTCATCGGCGCGACCGGGACGTACTTCTCGGACTTGGGGTCGAACTCGTAGGCCGCCTTGATGCCCTGGAAGTCCTGCTTCTCAGTGGTGATCTTCTGGGCGAGGCCGTAGACATTGTCCGCGTCCTTCTCGGAGAGCCCCAGCACCTCGTACTGCGCGGCCTGGGTGGTGAGCGCGCCCGCGCCCTCCTTGGCCGCCTCCACGAAGACCCGTGCCTCGGCGGCCGTCACCTTGGTCTCCCAGGGCTTCATCTGGCCTGAGGCGAAGTAGCCGATCTTGAAGTCGCGTTCGGCCTTGGGCACGGTGACGTCGAACTTGGAGACGTACTCGACTCCCGACGGCGACCGGAAGCGGGTGCCCTTCTTGAGGGTGATCGCCTTGTCCGGCGACTCGTTCTTGACCCGCATGCCGCCGCCGGCCCGGGTGACCTTGTCGTCGAGCACCTCGTAGCGGGCGGTGCCGCCGGCCACCAGGAGCTGTCCGTCGGGCAGTTGGGCGTGCCCGGCGCAGAAGAAGTCCTCGGGGGTGGGGATCTTCTTGAAGGTGTTCTTCTTCGGGTCCCAGAGCACGGTCTCGAAGGTGCCGGAGTCGAACTTCTTCTGGTCGTTGCCGGAGCCCGCGATCAGCAGCACCTTGCCGGAGTGCAGCAGGGCGGCGTGGATGGCGTTGAGCTGGTAGTCACCGGGGACGTCCAGCGTCGACCAGGAGCCGAACTCGGCCTTGTAGCCGGGCTGGTCGATCTTGTACGCGTGGTACTTGTCCTGCGCGAAGTCCAGCGCGGCGGGCGCGTTGAGGCCGACCAGGAGGAGGACCGCACCACCGCCGAGCAGGGTGTTCTTCAGCTTCTTGGGCGGCTTGGCGGCCTTCGCCTTCGGGTCGCCGGCGGCCGGCTGTTCCGGCCGGCCGGGCTTTCCCGGCTTGGGACTGCTGGTCGGGCGGAACCCCATGTCACTTCCCTCCGGTGGTGGTGGCGCTCGCGGTGGCCGGGGTCACGGTGGCGGCCGGGGCCGGCGGCTCGGGGCCCACATCGACGTACGCCCGGCTGTTCTCTTCGCTGCTCCTGCTCGCACTGCGTGCGGCGCGACGGCTCCAGAGCCAGATCGTCACCGGAGCGAGTGTGATGACCAGGGCGAGTACGGCCCAGATGCGCATCGCCGCATGGGTGTGGTCGTAGTGCACGGACGCCCACAGCGAGGCGATCAGGACCGCCGCCCAGAAGAAGTGGATACGGAAGGTCATCAGCCGGTCGGGGCTGGCCTCGCCGCCCTTGGGCGTGACCACGAACCGGCCGCGCCTGCCGAGGACGGCCGCACCCAGCGACTTCAGATAGATCGGCGCGCAGATCGCGGACATCGCCATGCCGGCCAGACCGCCGGAGCCCTCGGGCTCGTGCGGGGAGACGTTGTGGCGGCGGTTCCAGAGGTAGAGGCAGATCTGGAGGGCCACCGCGTCGCTGTAGAGCATCAGCCAGACGGAGGTGGAGACCTGGGTTCCGGACGCCCCGAACCACAGGAACAGCACACAGCTCAGGATGCCCAGCAGCCAGTTGATCGCCGTCATGGGGTAATACACCAGCATCAGGCCGTAGTTGAGGAGGCGGCCCGGCGGAACTCGGAAGGGCGCCTTCCAGAACTGCTTGAAGACCGTCTCGTAGGTGCCCCTGGACCAGCGCATCTGCTGGGTGAAGAAGTCCGTCCAGGACGCCGGGCCCTCGCCGACCGCGAGCACGTCGGGGGTGTAGACCGAGCGCCAGAAGTGGCCGGTGCCCGGGTTCTTGCGGCGGTGCAGCTCGAAGCCGGTGGCCATGTCCTCGGTGATCGAGTCGTAGAGCCCGCCGATCTGGGTGAGGGCCCTGACCCGCACGACGTTGTTGGTGCCGACGAACATGGGCGCCCGGTAGCGGTTGCCGGCCCGCTGGATGAGGGCGTGGAAGAGGTACTGCTGCGACTCGGCGGCCTTGGTGACGGCGGCGGTGTAGTTGCCGTACACCTGCGGGCCGACGACGAAGGCGATGTCCGGGTCGCGGAAGTAGCCGAGCATCCGCTCCAGGTAGTTGGGCAGCGGGATGTGGTCGGTGTCGACGGAGGCGAAGAAGTCGTAGTCGCCGCCGTGCATGGCCAGCCAGGCGTTGTAGTTGCCGTGCTTGGTCTTCGCCCGGTGGACGCCCTTCTTCCGGTTCCAGTCGGGGATGCCCTTGCGGGTGAAGTGCTTGACCCCGAGCTCGGCGCAGAGGGCCTTGGCGCCGTCGTCGTCTCCCTCGTCGAGCAGCCAGACGTCCAGCGGACCGTCGTGGCGCACCTTGACCGCACCTTCGAGGGTGGCGCGGACCATCGCGAGGGGTTCCTTGCCGGGGACGTACGTCGTCAGGAACGCGACCCGCGTGTTCTTCTCGGCCCTGACCGGGACCGGGTCGCGGGC
The DNA here is from genome assembly GCF_044454195.1 of Streptomyces sp. NPDC051561. Lineage (NCBI taxonomy): Bacteria > Bacillati > Actinomycetota > Actinomycetes > Kitasatosporales > Streptomycetaceae > Streptomyces > Streptomyces sp. NPDC051561. Next base: position 90,838 of record NZ_JBITDM010000002.1, read on the forward strand.
GACCAGGGTGGCGTGCGCGATCGACGTCACGTTGACCAGCATGAAGAACATGATGAAAGCGATCGAGCCGAGCATCACGTAGTCGGCGCGGACCAGCCAGGGGGCGGCGTTCTCCCGCTCGGTCCAGTGCGTCGGCCAGATCAGATAGGCCAGCAGCACCGCCGAGAGGGCCGGTGCGAGCAGCATCAGGAGGACTGCTCGTATTCGGTGGGGCTCCTTCGAGAGCAGGCTTGTGTACTGGACCGTGTAGGGGCCGCTCCCCGGGTCCGTCAGCGGCCCGGCGAGGCGGCTGTGCTTCTCGTAGTCGTAGCCCTCCGGCAACACACTGCCTCCAAGCTGGTCACGTGAGGCGCATACCTCACGAAACCAACAAAAGGTCAGATATCGGAGCGTGTCGATTCAGAGAGGGCCAATGGGGAGCGCCAGTGAGGCAGAAGGGTGGGCACCGGGACCGGGACCCGGTCAGCTCCGCTGCGTCTTGCGGCGGAGCTGGTGGCGTACCGCGCGCTGGGCCACCGGGCCGAGCTCTTCCAGTACGGCGACCAGGCCCGCGAGTTGCTCCAGTGCGCCGAACGCGGCGTCGGCGCCGCTCGGGTCGACGCCTTCGTACAGCTCCAGGCCGATGAAGGCGGCGGCCACCGCGCGGGCCAGTCCCTCCGGGTCGGTGAACTCGCCGACCGGGCTGCTGGCCAGGACCCGCCCCAGTACCTTCTCGATCTCCTCGATCCAGAGGTCGAGGCCCGCGGAGGTGGCGGGGGCGAGCGCGGACTGGGTCTGGGCTCCGGCGAGCAGCTGACCGAGGAAGGCGACATGGCCGCCGGCCTTCTCCTCCTCGTGCATGGCGCGGGCGAAGACGAGCAGTTCGGCGAGGGAGGTGACCTGGGCGAGCCGGGGCCGGTAGTGGGCGACGCGTTGTTCGGCGCCGTAGCGGCAGGCGGCGGCGAGCAGTTCGGCGACCGAGCCGAAGTGGTAGAAGACCAGGCCCTGGGCGACCCCTGCGGTGGCGGCGACGGTGCGGGCGGAGGTCTTCGCGATGCCCTGCTCGGTGAGCGTCTGCAACGCCGCGGCCAGCAGCTTCTCCTTGGTGTCCGCCGAACTCATGCGCGCGCTTCCTCTCTGATCGGCCGCAGCCCCTGGCGCGGTTCACGGCCCCGTACGTCCCGGTACTCGGCCCGGAAGGATCCCTCGTACCCGAACAGCGGGCCGACGTGTCTGTTGGTCACCCTGACACGGATCCGGAAGCGCCCGGACCGCTCGTCGTAGCTCTCCCGTACCTCCGCGTCGCCGCCGATCAGGTCCGGCACCCGGACGTCGAGGGGACCCTCGCGGAAGCGGTGCTCGCCCGAGCGGATGACCAGGCCGCCCGCCGCGTCGGCGGTGAAGTGGAGGTCGCTGGCGAGGTGCTGGTGGGTGCCGAGGTAGTCCAGAACGCAGTCGCGCTCGGGGCTGTGCACCATGGTGGCGTCGAACCGGCGCGGGCCGTAGGGGAAGTGGAAGGTGCGGACGAAGGTGACGGTCTCGCGGCCGCAGGAGTCGCGGTAGGGCACGTTCTCGATGACGAAGGGGATGTCGCGGCCCTCGCGCGGCACCAGGATGTTGCGGGTCGCACCGAGCGCCAGGAACGGGCGCACCCACCGGCCGCCGTGCCAGATCCGGTCCATCACGCCCCGCCCGACGCAGGCCTCGCCGCCTTCCAGGCCGACCGAGAAGCGCCGCTGGAGCTGGGGGTGCAGCCGGGCGAAGACCTCGCCGCCCATGGCGGTGCGGAAGATCGATCCGGCTCCGATGAGAGTGGGGTTCATGCGGGCAGCTCCTGGCGGTCGAGCTCGGCGAGCAGGGACGGGGTGCGTACGGGCACGGGCGGCCGGCGCAGACAGCGGCGGGCGGCGGGGGTGACCGGCAGCGGCGGCAGGAAGAGCGCTGCCGCGAGCAGCACCGCGGCGGTCACCGGCACGCTTCCCGCCAGGACGACGGCGAGCACCATCACGGCGGTACGGGCGGCCAGTTCGCCCAGCGCGTGCAGCAGGGACCGTACGGGCGTGATCCCGCGCTCCAGCCACAGCCGCAGCCGGTCGAAGGACCAGGCGGTGGCCCAGCCCATCAGCGGCCGGAACACCCACCGGTCGGCGACCGCACCCACCCCGCCCCAGCGCGGCCGGTAGTCGTACCCGGTGAGGAAGCGGACGCCGTCGTCGGTGGGGACGTAGCGCCAGTAGCCGCTGCCCTCGGCGAGCAGCGAGAGCGGGTGTGCGGAGGAGAAGCGGAGGGCGGAGGTGCGGGTGCCGTCGGGGCGGTGCCGCTCCCCCGCGGCGATCCCGACCCCGGAGACGGTCAGCCAGGGCAGCACCCGGGTCGCGTACCGGAAGCGCTGCGGCCGTCCCTCGACGGGCGGCAGGTAGTCGATCTCGGTGAAGCGCAGATCCCAGCGCTGGTGCTGGCCGGGCTCCTGGGTGCGGTCCCACAGAACGTCCTGGTCGGCGCGGATCAACGCCTCGACGTACAGCTGCTTCATGTACTGACCTGCGCTTTCTCACTTTTGAGCACTTGCTCAAAAGTAAGGTACGCCTTTTTGAGCAAGTGCTCAATACCTGTTTGAGCACTCGCTCAATCCCAGGGCAGCAAAAAACCCCCGGCCCGTTGGGCCAGGGGTTTCACAGAACCTCACCACACGTGTTTCAGCCCGACAGTGTCAGGCCGACAGATGTCGCTCCACCGTCTCGACCTTGGAGCTCAGACCGTCGGTGACGCCCGGACGGATGTCGGCCTTCATCACCACGGAGACGCGCGGAGCACGGGCCTCGACGGCGGCCACGGCACGCTTCACCACGTCCATCACCTCGTCCCACTCCCCCTCCACCGACGTGAACATCGCGTCGGTGCGGTTGGGCAGACCGGATTCGCGGACCACGCGGACGGCGTCGGCGACGTACTCCCCGACGTCCTCACCCACACCCAGCGGCGTGACGGAGAAGGCGACAATCATGCGACGACCCCGCTCTCCTTGCGCGCGCGGGCGGCGATCACGCCGTCCTTCTCCTCGCGCTTGAGGATCTTGTCGCCGTACAGACCGCCGAACGGAATCACCGCGAGGAAGCCGAAGAACAGCACCCGCTTGAAGGACCACTTCGCCTTGGCCCACACATCGGCGAGCATCACCAGGTAGAGCAGGAACAGCACCGCGTGCAGCACGCCCAGCGGCATCACCAGGTCGATGTCCGAGATACGGCTGAGCAGCGAACCGAAGATCAGCAGCAGCGGGAAGGAGAGCGCCTCCGGGATGGAGACGAGGCGGAGCCGGTGAATGGCAGCGGCGGTCTTGATGTCCACGGAAAGGCACCTTCGGGTTCTGCGCGGCCGGCGGGCCGGGGGCGACCGGCGCGGTCTGCGGGGCTTGCAAAGCTGATCTTGTGAACGCACGCACAAGCTGCGCCCATTGTGGCATCCGGCTTTACCACCTCTTGGCTCAGGGTCCGTTCAGGGTCCCTCTCCCCCGGAAGACCCTGGTCGCGGGGGCGCCCGCCCGATACCTTCGACCACGTGGCTCAGTTCCGACTCCAAGGCAGCAAGGTGCTCGCCGTCGACATGACCGGGGACGCCGTCAAGGCGAAAAACGGCTCCATGGTGGCGTACGACGGCCAGATCGCCTTCAAGAAGATGTCCGGCGGCGGTGAAGGCGTACGCGGCATGGTGACCCGGCGCCTCACCGGCGAACAGATGACGGTGATGGAGGCGAAGGGGCACGGCACGTGCTATTTCGCCGACCGCGCCAGCGAGATCAACCTGGTGAACCTCACCGGTGACAAGCTCTACGTCGAGTCCAGCAATCTGCTGTGCACCGACGCGGGGCTGCGCACCGGCACGACCTTCACCGGTCTTCGCGGCGGCGCGACGGGCAACGGCCTGTTCACCACGACCGTGGAGGGGAGCGGCCAGGCGGCCATACTCTCCGACGGCCAGGCGGTGGTGCTGCGGGTCAGCTCCCAGTACCCGCTGATGGTCGACCCCGGTGCGTACATCGCGCACACGGGAAACCTGCGGCAGTCCTTCCAGTCGGGGGTCAACTTCCGGACCTTCATCGGCGAGGGATCCGGCGAGGCCTTCCAGATCCGCTTCGAGGGTGAGGGCCTGGTGTACGTCCAGCCCAGCGAGCGCAACACCATCGGGGGCGACGTCTGATGCCGTTCCGCGAAGTCAACTCCAGGATGGTCGAGGCGCAGGTCGCGCCCGGCCAGAAGATGTTCAGCCAGCGCGGCGCCATGCTCGCGTACAAGGGCGAGGTCTCCTTCACCCCGAGCATCACCGGCGGCCAGGGCGGTGTGATGTCGATGATCGGCCGCCGGGTGGCCAACGAGCAGACCCCGCTGATGACCGTCGAGGGCAGCGGCACCGTGATGTTCGGCCACGGCGGCCACCACATCCAGGTGATCAACCTGGCCGGCGACACCCTCTACGTCGAGGCCGACCGGCTGCTCGCCTTCGACGGCACCCTCACCCAGGGCACCATGTTCATGGGCTCGCAGGGCGGTGTGATGGGCATGGTGCGCGGCCAGGTCTCCGGACAGGGCCTGTTCACCACCACCCTCAAGGGCCACGGCGCGGTCGCGGTGATGGCGCACGGCGGCGTGATCGAGCTGCCGATCACCCCGCAGCGCCCGGTGCACGTCGACCCGCAGGCGTACGTCGCCCACCACGGCGACGTACGCAACAAGCTGTCCACCGCGCTCGGCTGGCGCGACATGGTGGGGCGCGGCTCCGGCGAGGCGTTCCAGCTTGAGCTGTCCGGCAACGGCACGGTGTTCGTACAGGCCTCGGAGGAAAAGCTGTGAGTACCCCTATGGCCGGTGGCCCGGTCGTGCTCGACCCGCACACCCTCCCGAGCGACGACAACGTCAACCCGTACACCTTCTGCGTGGAGCTCAAGGGGAGCCAGTGGTTCCTGCAGAAGGGCAAGATGATCGCCTATTACGGGCAGATCGAGTTCAACGGCATCGGCCACGGCCGCTTCGACCGCCTGCTGCGCACCTCCTTCCACTCCCCGCTGCACGCCAGTGACTGGGTGGTCGCCGAGGGCAGCGGCAAGATGCTGCTCGCCGACCGCGCCTTCGATGTGAACTCCTTCGACCTTGAGGAGGGCAATCTGACCATCCGGGCCGGAAACCTGCTCGCCTACCAGCCGACGCTGGCTCTCAAGCAGTCGATCGTGCCGGGCTTCCTGACCCTGATCGGCACCGGAAAGTTCGTCGCGGCCTCCAACGGCCCGGTGGTCTTCATGGAGCCGCCGATCCGCGTCGACCCGCAGGCCCTGGTCGGCTGGGCCGACTGCCCCTCCCCCTGTCACCACTACGACCACAGCTATATGACGGGCGTGATGGGCGGCCTGCGCGCGATGACCGGCATCGGCGGGGCCTCCGGCGAGGAGCACCAGTTCGAGTTCGTCGGTTCGGGTACGGTGCTGCTCCAGTCGACCGAGCAGCTGATGGCCGAGCAGACGGTGGGCGCGGTCGGCACCGGCGCCGGCGGTCAGAACGCCGGGGTGCCGGGCGGCGGGCACGTACCGGGACAGAGCGGGTCCGCACCGCGCCTTCCCGGCCAACTGGGAGATCTCCAGCGTCGCTTCGGGCTGTGAGCGGTAGCATGCGGGGTGTGACGTCACGGCCGGGGTGCCGGGCGTCACACCCGCAGCACGCGGATATTTTGTCCAGCATTCAACTTCTTGGGTAGAATCGCCTCATGCCCACCATGGACAGCGGCCCCTCGCCCCACGACTCCGCCACCCGCTGGCTCAGCGAGGCCGAGCAGTGCGCCTGGCGCACCTATCTGGAATCCAGCAAGCTGCTGATGCACCAGCTGGAGAAGGACCTCCAGCCCTTCGGCCTGACCAACAACGACTACGAGATCCTGGTCAACCTCTCCGAGTCCGCCGACAAGCGCCTCAGGATGAGCGACCTGGCCGCGGCCACCCTCCAGTCGAAGAGCCGCCTCTCGCACCAGATCACCCGCATGGAGAACGCCGGTCTGGTGCGCCGCGAGAACTGCGAGTCGGACCGCCGCGGGCTGTACGCGGTGCTCACCGAGGACGGCGACCGGACCATGCAGCAGGTCGCCCCGCACCACGTGGCATCCGTCCGCCGCCACTTCCTCGACACGATGTCGTCGGACCAGCTGGCCGAGCTGCGCGCCGCGCTGACCCCGATGACGCAGGAGCTGCGCGGCAGGCGCGGCAAGATCTGATCTTGAGCGCTCCTGGTCCCGGGCGCTTCGGTCCCGGGCGCCTCTGGTCCCGGGCGCCTCTGATCCCGGGCGCTTCTGGGCCCGGGCGCTTCTGGTCCCGGGCGCCCCTGAGCCCCGGCGCTTCTGGTCCCGGGCGCCGCCGATACCTGTCGCTACGGGCGCTGGATTCGCGGTAGCACGAGGGTGAACTCGGCCCCTCCGCCCAGCACTTGACCCACCGTCAGTGACCCGCCGTGCCGCTGTGCCACATCCCGGGCAATGGCGAGACCCAGCCCCGCGCCGCCGTCGTCCCTGCTGCGCGCGTCGTCCAGCCGCACGAAGCGCTCGAAGACCCGCTCCCGCTCGGCCTCCGGCACCCCGGCCCCGTCGTCGGCGACCGTGAGGGTGGCCCGCCCGTCCTCGTCCCGCAGGGTCACCGTGACCGAACCGTCCGCGTGGCGCTGCGCGTTGTCCAGCAGATTGCCGAGCACTCGCGCCAACTGCCCGCGCGATCCGGTCACTTCGGCCACCTCAGGCGCCTGCACCGACACCGGATGCCGGTCCCGGCCCTCGCGCTGCGCGACCTGCTCGCGTACCAGCGCGGAGAGGTCCACCCGCGCCGCCCCGGGCTTCTCCCCCGCGTCCAGCCGGGCGAGCAGCAGCAGATCCGCCGCCAGGTCCTGGAGCCGTACGGTGTCCTCGACCGCCCCGTCCAGGTCGAGCAACTCCGGGTGGGCGGCGGCCACTTCGAGTTGGGTGCGGAGCGAGGCGATGGGGCTGCGCAGTTCGTGCGAGGCGTCGGCGACGAAGCGGCGCTGGCGGTCGACGGAGGACTCCAGGGCAGCCAGGGTCTCGTTGGTGGTGACGGCGAGCCGGTCCACCTCGTCGCGGGTGCCGGGGACCGGGACCCGGCGGGAGAGGTCCGCGGAGGCGGTGATGGCGGCCATCTCGGACCGGATCCCCTCGACCGGGCGCAGTGCGCGCCGGGTGACCAGCCAGGTGACCCCGGCCACGATCACCAGCAGCACCGGCAGCCCCACCAGCATCGCGGACCGCACGGTGGACACGGCGTCCTGTTCGGCGGCGAGCGGGGCGCCCACGTACACGGTGACGGTGACGCCGGCACCGGTGGTGGCCTCGACGGCGGCGAACCGGTAGTCGGAGGTGTCGCCGTCGACGGTCGCCGTGCCGGTGGTGAAGCGGGGCTCGTCGCGGGAGACTTCGCCCCGGCCGGGGTCGTCACGGTCGTCGCCGTCCTCGCCGCTGTCGACCGCACCGGGCGCGACCGGCTTCACCTGCCCGCTGCCGGTCCCCGAGACAGCCTCCAGCCGCTCGCTCGCGGCGAGAAGCCGGCCGTCCTCGGTGACCACCTGGACCGGGTTGTCCTCCTTGTCGGGCAGTTGCAGCTCCGCGTACGGCACATCCAGCGCCACCTGCGAGGCCACCTCCTGCGCCGCCACCTCCGCCCGGAGATCGGTCTGGTCGGTCAGCTTGGCGACCAGCACCAGCAGAACCGCCAGCCCCGCCCCGATCAGCGCGACCGCGACCACGGCGGTGGCGCCGAGCGCCGCCCTGGCCCGTACCGAGCGCATCACGCCTCCCCCGCCCCGTCCACTGCGCCGGTCCCGCCCACCGCGACGAGCCGGTATCCGGCGCCGCGCACGGTCTGGATGCGGGCGGCGCCGAGCTTGCGGCGCAGTGTGGAGATGTAGACCTCCACGATGTTGGGGTCGCCCTCGTAGGCGAAGTCCCAGACGTGCTCCAGCATCTCGGCCTTGCTGACCACCGCTCCGGGGCGCAGCGCCAGCTGTTCCAGTACCGCGAACTCCTTCGCGGTGAGCGTGACTTCGTCCCCGTCGCGGTGCACCCGCCGGGCGGCGGTGTCCAGGGTGAGCGCACCGACGGTGAGCAGCGGGGAGGACCCGGCGCTGCCCCGGCGGCGGAGCAGGGCGCGGATGCGGGCCAGCAGGACGACGTACGAGAACGGCTTCGTCAGATAGTCGTCGGCCCCGGTGTCGAGCCCCTCCGCCTCGTCGTACTCGCCGTCCTTCGCCGTGAGCATCAGGATCGGTACGTCGTTGCCGGCGGCGCGCAGCGTCGAGCAGACCCGGTAGCCGTTCATGCCGGGCAGCATGATGTCGAGGAGCAGCAGGTCGTACGGATGCTCGCTCGCCAGATGCAGTCCCTCAAAACCGTCGTGCACGACGTCCACAGCGAAGCCCTCGGCGGTGAGGCCCTTCGCCAGGGACACCGCGAGCCGCTTCTCGTCCTCCACGATCAACAGGCGCATGCGTCCAGAGTCGCAGGCCTCAGCTGAAGTGGCCTTCAGGTGGCTTCAGGTGGCGTTCAGCCTCGGGGGTCCAGATTGGTGGTCGTAGCAAGCAGATCGGCACGACGGAGGGAACCCCATGCTGAAGCGGAAGTACGTCATCGCAGCCGCCGCCGCGGTGGTACTGGCGGGAGCGGGCACGGCCACGGCACTGAGCCTGCCGCAGGACGACGCCCCGGCGGCCGGCACGTCCGCCGCCGCACCGAATACCGTCGATGGCAACGCAAACACCGGCAGTGGTAACGCAAACACCAGTAGTGGTGACGCAAACTCGGTCAATGGGAACGCGAACAAGGCCATCGACGCCGCCCTTGCCGCCGTCCCCGGCACCGTGACCGGCGTCGATCTGGAGGACGACGGCCACGAGTGGGACGTCGATGTGTACGGCAAGGACAAGAAGTGGCACGACGTGACCGTCGATGCCGCCGGCGCCAAGGTCGTCAACCAGCACCTCGACGACGACAACGACGGCCGGGACAGGAACGCCCCGCAGGGCGCCCCCGTCACCGTCCAGCAGGCCATGGACGCCGCACTGAAGGCGCAGCCCGGCAAGGTCACCGAGGCAGACCTGGAGAACGGCCGCTGGGAGATCGAGGTGGCCGGAGCGGACGGCCGCGCGCACGATGTGAACGTCGACGCCAAGTCCGCCAAGGCCACCGTCGTACCGGCTCAGAACTCCGACGACGACGGTCCGGGCGACGACGACCGGACCACGGCCGGCTCGGCCTCCGGCGCGGGCTCGGACTCCCGCCCGGACTCCGGCTCGGACGACTGACCGCCCCGCAGGAACAGTCCGGCCCCCGCCGAGCACAGCACCGGCACCGCCGCCAGCACGAAGCACAGCGCCAGCGGCAGCCGCCCCACCACCAGCCCGACCACCGCCGTACCGACCGAACTCCCGGCGTTCAGGCTGGTGTTGACCCAGGCGCCGGCCCGGGTGCGGGAGCCGGCGCCGGCGGCCTCGTCGGCCAGCAGATAGGAGGTCGTGATGGCCGGGGCGATGAACAGCCCGGCCAGCGCGGCGGCCGCTGCGAAGACGTACACCCCGGGCGAGAACCCGGCGAGCGCCAGCGCGCACCCGAGCCCGAGCGCGATCACAGGCAGCCGGGTGCGCGCCCCGGAACGCCACCCCACCGCCCCGTACGCGAGCCCGCCGACCGCGCTTCCCACCGACAGCGCGGCCTGCGTCCACCCGACGAACTCCGGCCGCCCCTGCTCCTCGGTGAAGGCGACGGCCAGCAGTTCGATCCCGCCGAGCGCGAGCCCGACCCCGGCGGCGACCGCCACCGGCAGCCCGAGACCGGGCATCCGCACCCGGGCACCCCTCTTGCCGCCGCCCTCCTTGCCGCGCGCTCCGGCCTCGGCGCGCGCCGCGAGCGGCGAGGCGACCATCACGACCGGTCCGACCACCACCAGCCCCGCCGCGATCAGCACACCGATCACCGGGAACTCGTACACCAGCGGAATTCCGATGAGCAAAGGACCTGTCACGAACAGCAGTTCCTCGGCGACCCCGTCCAGGCTGTAGGCCCGTTGCAGCATCTCCCGGTTCGGCATCAGCCGCCCCCAGAGCATCCGCATGGTCGGCCCCAGCGGCGGACAGCAGCAGCCTGCGAGTCCTGCCAGGGCGCCGATCAGCGGTACCGGCGCACCGGGCTCCCGGCAAGTGAGGGCGAGCACGGTGAGCAGGGCGGCGTACAGGAACGACATCGGCAGCAGCGCCCGGCGCGGCCCGTACCGGTCGACGAGCCCGGCCCGGAAGGGCGAGAGGAGCACGCTGCACGCGCCGAAGACGGCCGTGACGATGCCGGCTGCGGCGTACGACCCGGTGGCGTTCTTGACCGCCAGCACGAGAGGCAGCGGCAGCACCCCGTAGGAGAGCCGCCCGAGCAGTGCGGCGGCGAAGGTGCGGGAGGCATGGGGAGTGCGCAGGACTGCGCCGTACGAAGGAGGCGCAACGGAAGGAGGCGTCGCGGAAGGAGAGGGCCGTGCGGACATGAGGATTCCCCGGAAAGTGTGCGGAGGTGGGCAGACATGCCGAATCCACGGCCGCCGCGGCACAACTGCCGGGCGAAGCCGTGGAGTGGGCGGGCCCTATACCCCGCGGGGGAAGATCATGGGCGCCAAGCTAGCAGCGGACCGAGCAACTTGGACAGGGCTTTTCCGGCGGCCCGGGACCGGATCGACTGTCCACTCACCGGCGGCCCGGACCCTGCGACCCGGCCGGAACCCGCGACCGGGCCTCGGAACCCGTGGCCCGGTCGCACCACCCGAGGCCCGCAGCCCCGCCTCAGCCCCCGGCCCCCGCCAGCCCGCCGTACCCCCGTCAGCCTTCCGTGACCCCCGCCACCAGCTCGTCCGCAGCCGTGTACGGGTCCAGTTCGCCCGCCACGATGCGCTCGGCCAGTGCGCCCAGTCGTCGGTCGCCCCGCAGGTCGCCGATCCGTTCCCGAAGCGCCGTGACGGCGATCGTCTCCACCTCGTGGGCCGCGCGGGCCGCCCGGCGCTCGCCCAGCACCCCCCGCTCCTCCATCCACGCGAGGTGCTTCTCCAGCGCCTCGACCACCTCGTCGACGCCCTCGCCCCGCGCCGCGACCGTCTTCACGATCGGCGGGCGCCAGTCGCCGGGGCCACGGGACTCCCCGAGCCCCAGCATGTGGTTCAGCTCGCGGACGGTGGCGTCGGCTCCGTCGCGATCCGCCTTGTTGACGACGTACACATCGCCAATTTCCAGGATTCCGGCCTTGGCGGCCTGGATGCCGTCGCCCATTCCGGGGGCGAGCAGCACCATCGACGTATCGGCCTGCGAGGCGATCTCCACCTCGGACTGGCCGACGCCGACCGTCTCGACCAGGATCACGTCGAACCCGGCCGCGTCCAGCACCCGGATGGCCTGCGGGGCGGCCCAGGCGAGGCCGCCCAGGTGCCCACGGGTGGCCATCGACCGGATGTACACCCCGGGATCCGACGCATGGTCGGCCATCCGGATCCGGTCGCCGAGCAGCGCACCCCCGCTGAAGGGCGACGACGGGTCCACGGCGAGCACCGCGACCCGCTTTCCCGCGCGGCGGTACGAGGCCACCAGCGCCGACGTCGAAGTCGACTTGCCGACACCTGGTGACCCCGTCAGCCCGACGACGTACGCGTTGCCGGCCAGCGGCGCCAACGCCGCCATCACCTCGCGCAGTTGCGGGGACGCCCCCTCGACCAGCGAGATCAGCCGGGCCACGGCCCTGGGCCGGCCCTCCCGGGCCTGCTCGACCAGCGTGGGGACGTCCTGCATCGTTCTGCTCCGCTCACTCAGTGCGTCGTGCTCACCCGGGTCGTGCTCATCAACTACGCACGAGGGTTACTTGCCCGGTACGCGCACGATCAGCGCATCACCCTGGCCGCCGCCCCCGCACAGCGCCGCCGCACCCACGCCGCCGCCGCGCCGCTTCAGCTCAAGGGCGAGGTGCAGTACGAGGCGGGCGCCGGACATGCCGATGGGGTGGCCCAGCGCGATCGCGCCGCCGTTGACATTCACCTTTTCCGGCGTAACGCCGAGGTCCTTCATTGACTGGACGGCGACGGCGGCGAAGGCCTCGTTGATCTCGATGAGGTCGAGGTCGCCGACGGTCAGGCCCTCCTTGGTGAGGGCGTGCTGGATGGCGTTGGAGGGCTGCGACTGGAGCGAGCTGTCCGGGCCCGCGACATTGCCGTGGGCGCCGATCTCGGCGATCCACTCCAGACCCAGCTCCTGCGCCTTGGCCTTGCTCATCACGACCACGGCGGCGGCGCCGTCCGAGATCTGCGAGGCGGTACCGGCGGTGATGGTGCCGTCCTTGGCGAAGGCGGGGCGCAGCTTGGCGAGGCCCTCGGCGGTGGTCTCCGCGCGGATGCCCTCGTCCTGGGAGACCAGGACCGGCTCGCCCTTGCGCTGCGGGACCTCGACCGGGGTGATCTCGGCCTCGAAGGTGCCGTTCTTCTGGGCGGCGGCGGCGCGCTGGTGGGAGAGCGCGGCGAACTCGTCCTGCGGGACGCGCTCGATGCCCAGGATCTTGTTGTGGCGCTCGGTGGACTCGCCCATCGGGATGCCGTCGAAGGAGTCGGTGAGACCGTCGTACGCCATCGAGTCGATCATCTCGATCGCGCCGTACTTGTGGCCCTCACGGGACTTCGGCAGCAGGTGCGGGGCGTTGGTCATGGACTCCTGGCCGCCCGCGACCACGATGTCGAACTCGCCCGCGCGGATCAGCTGGTCGGCCAGCGCGATGGAGTCCAGGCCGGAGAGGCAGACCTTGTTGACGGTCAGCGCCGGGACGTTCATCGGGATGCCGGCCTTGACGGCGGCCTGGCGGGCGGGGATCTGGCCCGCACCGGCCGTCAGCACCTGCCCCATGATCACGTACTGGACCTGGTCGCCACCGATGCCCGCACGCTCGATGGCCGCCTTGATCGCGAAGCCGCCGAGGTCGGCTCCGGAGAAGGACTTGAGGGAGCCGAGCAGACGGCCCATGGGCGTCCGGGCGCCCGCGACGATGACGGAGGTGTTCGTTCCGGGAGTTCCAGGCATGAGGCACGGCCCCTTGGGAGGTTGGGAGTGAACGAGGGTTTACCTGAATGTACTGACGTGGTCAGCGCCCGTCACCGGGCATCCGGTGTGACGGCGCGCACGTTGCGTAACCAGGTCCAACCGCGCTGCACTGGACGCATGCTGACGCGAATCGATCACATCGGAATTGCCTGCCACGACCTCGACAAGACCGTCGAGTTCTACCGCGCCACCTACGGCTTCGAGGTCCACCACTCCGAGATCAACGAGGAGCAGGGCGTCCGCGAGGCCATGATCAGGATCAGTGGGACGTCCGACGGCGGCGCCTCCTACCTCCAGCTCCTGGAGCCCACCCGCCCCGACTCGGCGGTCGGCAAGTGGCTGGCCAAGAACGGCGAGGGCGTGCACCACATCGCCTTCGGCACCGAGGACGTGGACGCCGACTCGAACGACATCCGCAGCAAGGGAGTTCGGGTGCTGTACGACGAGCCGCGCACCGGTTCCATGGGTTCGCGGATCACCTTCCTGCACCCCAAGGACTGCCACGGCGTCCTGACCGAGCTGGTGACCGCCGCCCAGGACCCCGAAAAGCACTGAGGAGCAAGGACCGCCGACCCCCGCCCGACCCGGCCGGTAGAGTGGGCCGTTCCGGGCCGGGGCCGGGATCGGGGCCTGCGACTTGTGGCCCGCTGTTGATCTGACACCATTCCCCGGAGGCCCGCCCGCTGACAGGGTGGGGCCGTACGCAGGCGGGTGCACGGCGTTGACGGCGTAAAGACGTGGACGGCGTGACTCACCACAAACAGAGTCACGACAGACAGTTGCGACCAGGGGACGGATGGGACCGCGCAGTGCGGGGCTACGAACGCCAGGAGAGCCCTCAGCGGGCTGAATCCGACCATCTCTCGCGGTTCGAGGCCGAGATGGACCGGCTGAAGACCGAGCGGGAGAAGGCGGTCCAGCATGCCGAGGACCTCGGCTACCAGGTCGAGGTGTTGCGCGCCAAGCTCCACGAGGCGCGCCGCAACCTCGCGTCCCGGCCTGCCTACGACGCGGCCGACATCGGCTACCAGGCCGAGCAGTTGCTCCGTAACGCCCAGGTACAGGCGGACCAACTCCGCACCGACGCCGAGCGGGAGCTGCGCGACGCCCGCGCCCAGACCCAGCGCATCCTCCAGGAGCACGCGGAGCACCAGGCCCGGCTGCAGGCCGAGTTGCACCAGGAGGCGGTCACCCGCCGCCAGCGCCTGGACCAGGAGCTTTCCGAGCGCCGGCAGACCGTCGAGTCGCACGTCAACGAGAACGTGGCGTGGGCCGAGCAGCTGCGCGCCCGTACCGAGGCGCAGGCCCGCCGGCTGGTCGAGGAGTCCCGCGCCGAGGCCGAGCAGGCGCTGACCACCGCCCGTACCGAGGCCACCCGGGTCGCCGAGGAGGCCCGTCAGCGCCTGAGCGCGGACGCGGAGGCCGCCCGCGGCGAGGCCGAGGCGACGTTGCTGCGCGCCCGCAAGGACGCCGAGCGCCTGTTGAACGCGGCGTCCGCCCAGGCACAGGAGGCCACCTCCCACGCCGAGCAGCTGCGCACCTCCACCACCACCGAGTCCGACCAGGCCCGCAAGCAGGCTGCCGAACTGTCCCGCACCGCCGAGGCGCGGATGCAGGAGGCGGAAACGGCACTGCGCGAGGCCCGCCTGGAGGCGGAGAAGGTCCTCTCCGAGGCGAAGGACGCCGCCGCCAAGCAGCTCGCCGGCGCCGAGTCCGTCAACGAGCAGCGCACCCGTACGGCCAAGTCCGAGATCGCCCGCCTGGTCGGCGAGGCCACCAAGGATTCCGAGGCGCTGAAGGCGGAGGCCGAGCAGGCGCTCGCCGACGCCCGTGCCGAGGCCGAGCGGCTGGTCAACGAGGCCGCCGACAAGGCACGCACCGTCGCCGCCGAGGATTCCGCGGCACAGCTCGCCAAGGCGGCCCGCTCCGCCGAGGAGGTCCTCACCAAGGCGTCCCAGGACGCCCAGGAGACCACCCGCAAGGCCGCCGAGGAGGCCGAGCGGATCCGCCGCGAGGCCGAGGCCGAGGCCGAGCGGCTGCGTGGCGACGCCGCCGAGCAGGCGGACGAGCTCAAGGGCGCGGCCAAGGACGACACCAAGGAGTACCGGGCCAAGACGGTCGAGCTCCAGGAGGAGGCCCGCCGGCTGCGCGGCGAGGCCGAGCAGCTGCGTTCCGAGGCGGTCGCCGAGGGCGAGCGGATCCGGGGCGAGGCGCGGAGGGAGGCCGTCCAGCAGATCGAGGAGGCGGCCAGTACCGCCGAGGAGCTGCTGACCAAGGCGCGTACCGACGCCGAGGAGCTGCGGGCCACCGCGGGCACCGACAGCGAGCGGGTCCGCTCGGAGGCCACCGAGCGCGCGAACACCCTGCGCAAGCAGGCCGAGGAGCTGCTGGAGCGCACCCGCGCCGAGGCGGACCGGCTGCGCGCGGAGTCCGAGGAGCAGGCCGAGCACGCGAAGGCGGAGGCCGAGGAGTCCGTACGGTCGCTGCGCGAGGACGCCGAGCGCTCCATCGAGACCCGCCGCACCGAGGCCGCCGACGAGCTGGGGCGGCTGCGCGCCGAGGCCGAGCAGCGGCTGGCCGCCTCCGAGGAGGCGCTGACCGGGGCGCGCGCCCAGGCCGAGAACATTCGCCGGGAGGCCGGCGAGGAGGGCGACAGGCTGCGCGCGGAGGCCGCCGAGCGGGTCCGCACCTTGCAGACGCAGGCCGAGCAGGAGGCCGAGCGGCTGCGCACCGAGGCCGCGTCCGACGCGGCGCAGTCCCGCTCCGAGGGCGAGAACGCCGCCGTACGGCTGCGCGGCGAGGCGTCCGCGGAGGCCGAGCGGCTGAAGGCGGAGGCGCAGGAGAGCGCGGACCGGGTGCGCGCGGAGGCTGCCGCGGCCGCCGAGCGGGTGTCCGGCGAGGCCGCCGAGGCCCTTTCGGCCGCGCAGGAGGAGGCGGTACGCCGCCGCCGCGAGGCGAGCGAGACGCTCGACAACGCCCGCGCCGAGGCCGAGCACGAGCGCAACCAGGCCCGCGAGCAGAGCGAGGAGCTGCTGGCCTCCGCCCGCAAGCGGGTCGAGGAGGCGCAGAACGAGGCGCAGCGTCTGGTGGAGGACGCCGACCGGCGGGCCGGGGAGCTGGTGTCGGCGGCCGAGCAGACCGCGCAGCAGGTGCGGGACTCGGTGGCCGGGCTCCAGGAGCAGGCCGAGCAGGAGATCGCCGGGCTGCGCAGTGCCGCCGAGCACGCGGCGGAGCGCACCACCAGCGAGGCGCAGGAGGAGGCGGATCGGGTCCGTTCCGACGCGTACGCCGAGCGGGAGCGGGCCAGCGAGGACGCCACCCGTATCCGCTCCCGGGCGCAGGAGGAGTCGGAGGCCGCCAAGGCGCTCGCCGAGCGCACCGTGGGCGACGCCATCACCGAGGCCGAGCGCCTGAAGAACGACTCGCAGGAGCGCGCCCAGCAGCTCCGTACCGAAGCGTCCGACGCACTCGCGGCGGCCGAGGAAGCGGCGTCGAAGTCCCGGGCCGAGGCCCGCGAGGACGCGAACCGCATCCGCAGCGACGCCGCCGCCCAGGCGGACCTGCTGGTCGGTGAGGCCCGCACCGAGGCCGAGCAGATCCAGCACGCGGCGGCGGAGGTACGCGGCAAGGCCGACCAGGACGCCGCCCACAAGCTCGCCGAGGCGAACGACGAGGCCGAGCGCCTGGCCGCCCAGGCGTCCGCGACGCTGGCCTCCGCCGAGCAGGAGGCGGAGCGGCTGCGCGGCGAGGCCGAGCGGATCAGGGCCGAGGGCGAGGCGGAGGCGGAGCAGCTGCGCCAGGCCGCCCGTACCGACGGCGAGCAGGTCCTCGACGAGGCCCGCAAGGCCGCCGACAAGCGGCGTACGGACGCCGCCGAGCAGGCCGACAAGCTCATCACCCAGGCCGCCGAAGAGGCGGAGAAGCTGGTCACCGACGCGACCCGGCAGGCCGAGCAGCTGATCTCGGACGCGACCGGTGAGGCCGAGCGGCTGCGGGCGGAGGCGGCGGACACCGTCGGTTCCGCCCAGCAGGCCGCCGAGCGTATCCGCACCGAGGCCGCGAAGCACCGCGAGGACACCGACGCGGCGGCCGAGCAGGTGCGCAGCGAGGCGCGGGCGGAGGCGGACCGGCTGCTCGACGAGGCGCGGGAGACCGCGGCCAAGCGGCGCTCGGACGCCGCCGAGCAGGCCGACCAGTTGGTCGCCAAGGCCCAGGAGGAGGCGTTGCGCGCCGCCACGCTGGCCGAGGAGCAGGCCGACACGATGGTCGGTGCGGCCCGCAAGGAGGCCGAGCGGCTGGTCTCGGAGTCCAAGGTGGAGGGCAACTCGCTGGTCGAGCAGGCCCGTACGGACGCCGATGAACTCCTGGTCGGTGCGCGCCGGGACGCAACGGCCATAAGGGAGCGGGCGGAAGAGCTGCGGACCCGCCTGGAGGGCGAGATCGAGGAGCTGCACGAGCGTGCGCGCCGCGAGACCTCCGAGCAGATGAAGACCACCGGCGAGCGCGTCGACAAGCTGATGAAGGCGGCCACCGAGCAGCAGGCGGAGGCCGAACAGAAGGCCAAGTCGATGGTTTCCGAAGCCAGTTCGGAAGCGGGCAAGGTGCGTATCGCGGCAGTCAAGAAGGCCGAGCAACTGCTCAAGGAAGCCGAGCAGAAGAAGGCCGAACTCACCCGCGAGGCAACCAAGTTGAGGGATGACGCGAAGGCCGAGGCGGACCGCATGGTCGCCGAGGGGCAGCGCGAACTCGACGTCCTGGTGCGCAGGCGCGAGGACATTCAGGCCGAGATCTCCCGTGTCCAGGACGTACTTGAGGCGTTGGAATCATTCGAGGCACCGTCCGGGGGCGGCAAGCCGGCCGGCGGCTCGTCAGCGAGCGGCGTCAAGGCCGGTGTGGCGGCGGGCGGGACTCGATCGGGTGGCAAGTCTTCGGACGGCTAGCCGGGATCACGGCGATCTGCACGGAACCCACGGTGTCTCCCGTGATTCAGGTGACTGGAGGGATTCCGTGATTGAGCTGTGATTCCAGCCAGGTTTGACGAGGTGTTCATCCCTGCGAGTGGCAAGCACTCCGGCTGGTTGCCACTCAAAAGGAGGGTCATTCTCCAGATCAAACCCGCATTGGCTCGATGACACGCCGCTTGGGCCCCTAGGATTCCCCTATCACCTCACCGGTCTCATTCGACAGGAACCTCATGAGCGACACTTCCGCCTCCCCATACGGCTTCGAGCAGGTGCGGCGCGGTTACGACCGCGGTCAGGTGGACGACCGCATTGCCAAGCTGCTCGCCGACCGTGACAGCGCACTCGCCCGCATCACCTCTCTGGAAAAGCGCATCGAGGAGCTCCACCTCGAAACGCAGAACGCCCAGGCCCAGGTCAACGACGCCGAGCCGTCGTACGCCGGGCTCGGTGCCCGCGTCGAGAAGATCCTCCGGCTGGCCGAGGAGGAGGCGAAGGACCTGCGTGAGGAGGCCCGTCGCGCCGCCGAGCAGCACCGCGAGCTGGCCGAGTCGGCCGCCCAGCAGGTGCGCAACGACGCCGAGTCGTTCGCCGCCGAGCGCAAGTCCAAGGCGGAGGACGAGGGCGTCCGGATCGTCGAGAAGGCGAAGGGCGACTCCGCCCAGCTGCGCTCCGAGGCGCAGAAGGACGCGCAGTCCAAGCGCGAGGAGGCGGACGCCCTCTTCGAGGAGACCCGCGCCAAGGCCGCCCAGGCCGCCGCGGACTTCGAGACGAACCTGGCCAAGCGCCGCGAGCAGTCCGAGCGTGACCTGGCGTCGCGTCAGGCGAAGGCGGAGAAGCGCCTCGCGGAGATCGAGCACCGGGCGGAGCAGCTGCGCCTGGAGGCCGAGAAGCTCCGTACGGACGCGGAGCGCCGCGCCCGTCAGACGGTGGAGACCGCGCAGCGCCAGGCCGAGGACATCGTGGCCGACGCCAACGCCAAGGCCGACCGGATCCGCAGCGAGTCCGAGCGCGAGCTGGCGGCGCTCACCAACCGCCGCGACTCGATCAACGCCCAGCTCACCAACGTCCGCGAGATGCTGGCGACGCTGACCGGTGCGGCCGTGGCCGCCGCCGGTGCCCCGGTGGACGACGAGCCGATCTCCCGCGGGGTCCCGGCCCAGCAGTCCCGCTGAGGTCCCGATCCGGCTGACCTGGCCGGCTACGGGGACCCCGTAACCCCGCAGCAGCCTCTGGTACGTCACCGAAGGCCCCCGCCGCTCTCCAGTGGCGGGGGCCTTCGCGCGCGCTTAGCGTGGCCGCATGATCGAGGTAACCGGGCTGACCAAGCGGTACGGCGAGAAGGTCGCGGTCAACGACCTGAGCTTCCACGTGAGTCCGGGCATCGTCACCGGTTTCCTCGGGCCCAACGGCGCGGGCAAGTCCACCACGATGCGGATGATGCTGGACCTGGACCGCCCGACGGCCGGCTCGGTCCGGATCGACGGCAAGCGCTACACGGACCTCAGCGAGCCCCTGAAGTACGTCGGGGCGCTGCTGGACGCCAAGGCGCTGCACGGCGGGCGCAGCGCGTACAACCACCTCCTGTGCCTCGCGCAGAGCAACGGAATCCCGGCCTCCAGGGTCGGTGAGGTGCTGGACACCGTCGGGCTCACCGCGGTCGCCAAGAAGCGCTCCAAGGGCTTCTCACTGGGCATGGGGCAGCGTCTGGGCATCGCGGGCGCGCTGCTCGGCGACCCGGAGATCCTGATGTTCGACGAGCCGGTGAACGGACTCGACCCCGAGGGCATCCACTGGATCCGCAATCTGATGAAGTCGCTGGCCGCCCAGGGGCGCACCGTCTTCGTCTCGTCGCACCTGATGAGCGAGATGGCGCTGACCGCCGAGCACCTGGTGGTGATCGGGCAGGGGCGGCTGCTGGCGGACACCTCGATGGCGGAGTTCATCCGGAACAACTCCCGCAGCTACGTGCGGTTGCGCAGCCCGCAGCAGGAGCGGCTGCTCGACGTGCTGCACCAGGCGGGCATCACCGCGGTGCAGGCCGGTAACGGGACCCTTGAGGTGGACGGTGTCGCCTCGGAGCAGCTCGGTGAGCTGGCCGCGCAGCATCAGCTGGTGCTGCACGAGCTGAGCCCTCAGCAGGCTTCGCTGGAAGAAGCGTTCATGCAGCTCACCGCGGAGTCGGTGGAATACCACGCACGCGCGGAACCGACGGGATGGCGGGCCTGAGATGCATGCGGGAAACGTACTGAAGTCGGAATGGACCAAGATCAAGTCGGTGCGGTCCACCGGGCTGACACTCGGGCTCGCGATGGTGGTCACCCTCGCCCTCGGCCTGCTGATCTGCCTGGTGGTCAAGGGCGAGTTCGACAAGATGGACGCAAAGGAAACCGCGTTCGCCGATCCGACGTACACCAGTTTCGCGGGGATCTCTCTGGGCCAGCTCGCAATGATCGTTTTCGGCGTGATGGTGGTCGGCAACGAATACAGCACCGGAATGATCCGCACCTCGCTCGCCGCGGTGCCCCGGCGCGGCACTTTCTACGCCAGCAAGATCGTAATTGCGACACTGCTCGCTTTCGGGGTCGCGCTGGTGACGAGTTTCGTGACGTTCTTCGTGGGACAGGCGGCGCTCGGCCCGGAGCACAACGCACAGCTCGGCGACACGGACGTGCTGCGTGCGGTGATCGGCTGCGCGCTCTACCTGACGCTGATCGCGGCCTTCGCGATGGGTGTGACGACGGCGCTGCGCTCGCCGATGCTGGCGCTGGGCATCATGATTCCGCTGTTCTTCCTGCTCGCGCCGATCCTGGCCTCGGTGAAGGCCACCCGGAAGTTCGGCCAGTTCCTCCCCGACCAGGCCGGCACGAAGATCATGCAGGTGGTCGCGCCGGAGAACGACACCGCGCCGTACGGTCCGTGGGGCGGCCTGGGGATCATGGTGCTCTGGGTGCTGGTCGCGCTGCTGGCGGGCTGGCTGGTGCTGAAGCGCCGGGACGCCTAGGCAAAGCACCCCTCACCCCGAACACTCGTTCTTGGCCGGAACGGCACCCCCTTGGTTAAGCTCCTACTGCTTACGGGGGCGAAACGGATCGCTGTGTGACCGCACGTGGTCGTGGCCCCGACGATCTGTCGATGGGGCTAGTGAATGATCGAGGCAGTCGGCCTGACGAAGCGCTACGGCGCGAAGACGGCCGTGCACAACCTGTCCTTCCAAGTACGTCCGGGCACGGTGACCGGGTTCCTGGGGCCCAACGGCTCGGGCAAATCCACCACCATGCGCATGATCCTCGGCCTGGACACACCGACCGAGGGTCACGTCACCATCGGCGGCCACCCCTTCCGCGAGCTGCCCAACGCACCCCGCCAGGTCGGCGCCCTGCTCGACGCCAAGGCGGTGCACGGCGGCCGCAGCGCGCGCAACCACCTCCTCTCGCTGGCCCAGCTCTCCGGCATCCCGGCCTCCCGGGTCGACGAGGTGCTCGGTGTGGTCGGCCTCCAGGACGTGGCCCGCCAGCGCTCCAGCGGCTTCTCGCTCGGCATGGGCCAGCGGCTCGGCATCGCCGCCGCCCTGCTCGGCGACCCCCAGGTGCTGCTCTTCGACGAACCGGTCAACGGCCTCGACCCCGAGGGCATCCTCTGGGTCCGCAATCTGATGAAGATGCTCGCCTCCGAGGGACGCACCGTCTTCGTCTCCTCGCACCTGATGAGCGAGATGGCGCTCACCGCCGAGCACCTGATCGTGATCGGGCGCGGGCAGCTGCTGGCCGACATGAGCGTGCGGGACTTCATCGCCGCCAACTCCGCCGGGTTCGCCCGGGTACGCACCCCGCAGACCGACCCCGCCCAGCGCGACAAGCTGACCGCGGTGCTCGCCGAGGCGGGCGGCCAGGTGCTGCCGGAGCCGGACGGCGCACTGCGGGTCACCGGCCTGCCGCTGCCGCAGATCTCCGATCTGGCGCACGGGGCGGACGTGCGGCTGTGGGAGCTGGCGCCCCACCAGGCGTCGCTGGAGGAGGCGTACATGCGGATGACCCAGGCCGCTGTGGACTACCGCTCCACCGACGACCAGCTGGCCGGCTTCGAGCAGCACCCGCCCGCCGGACTGCTGCCGGGACAGCCGCTGCCCGGTCAGCCGATGCCCGGCGGTCAGCCCCCGGCCGCGCAGGCCCCGCCGCAGCACGGCTGGTACGCCCCACCGCCGCCCCAGCCGGGCCAGCCGCACCCCGGGGTGCCCGCGGGCACGCCGGCCGCCGCCACCCCCGTACCGGCGGATCAGAACCCGTACGCCGCTCCGGCACAGGCTCCCCCCGCGCCGGCCACTCCCCCGCCGCCCGCCCTCACCAAGAACGACGCCCCCAGCAGCGAAACCCCCGAGGACGCCCGATGACGACACCCTCGACCCCGTACCAGCAGCAGGGCGCCCTCTCCGCGCCGCAGCACGAACGGTCCGGCGCTCCGCAGCACGGCGGCGCCCCCGGCTATGTCTCCCCGGTGCCGCAGCGCCGCGCGACACTGATGGACGCGCTCGCCTCGGAGTGGACCAAGATCCGCTCGGTGCGCTCCACGATCTGGACGCTCAGCGTGATGGTGGGCCTGGTCATCGGCATCAGCGCGCTGATCACCCTGACGCTCAGCTCCGCGAACGCGCTGCCGTCCAACGAGTCGCCGATCTCGTTCGGCTTCGTCGGGGTGCTGCTCGGCATCATTCCGGTGATCACCCTCGGGGTGATGACCATCGCCTCCGAGTACGGCACGGGCATGATCCGTACCACCCTGACCGCCTGCCCCAGCCGGGCACGCGTCCTCGGGGCGAAGTCGCTGGTCTTCTTCCTGCTCACCTTCGCGATCACGCTGGTCGCCACCGCGCTGGTCTCCGGGATGATGTCGGCGGTTCTCGGCGGCACCACGAGCGGCGATCTGTGGCTGCGGGCGACGGTCGGGGTCAGTGCGTACGTCGCCCTGACCGGCCTGCTCTCGCTGGCCGTCGGCTCGCTCATCCGGCACTCGGCGGGCGCGATCACCATCATGATCGGCTTTGTGCTGATGCCGCTGGTGATGGCGCTGTTCATGATGTCGGAGTCGCTGCGGGACGTGCAGATGTTCCTGCTGGAGTACTCGATCCCCAGCCAGCTCGGCGTCCTGTACGGCACGTCGATGGGCGACGGCGGCCCGACCGGCTGGGAGCCGCTGGGCATCATGGCCGTCCTGGTGGCGATCTTCCTCGGCGTGGCGTTCCTGGGCCAGAACAAGCGTGACGTCTAGGCCGAGGTCCAGAACAAGCGTGACGTCTGGGCCGCGAACAAGTGGGACCTCTGAGGCCCGCGGCCCACAACAGGCGTGACGTTCAAGCAGATCCCGGCGAGCGGATTCAGACGCTCAGTGACGAGGCGCGTTACGGGACCGCTGCACCTTCGTGGTGCGGCGGTCCTTCGCGTTCCAGCAGGCCTTGTGCCAGTGCCGGCGGTCGTCCACGCCGCCGTAGTCCGGCCACGCCACGATGTGCGGGACGCCGGAGGGGATCTCCTGGTCACAGCCGGGGCAGCGGTACCGCTTGCCCATGGCACTCGCCCCGCTCACCTGCCGTACCAGCCACTCCTCCCCCTGCCAGGACTCCGCGTGCTGGAGCCCGTAGCGGTCCGGCGAGTCACCGCCGCCCCCACCGTTCGGGGTCGGACTGGCGCCGCCTCGGGGGCGGTTGTGGCGCGGGGACACGTAGCACCTCATGGGGCCGTGCGGACGGTTTTCCCACAGCCTAGGCCCATCAGGCAGGGGTAGGCGTACCACTGTGGGAGGTACTCCGGTACCCCCGGGGCGCCCTTAGCCGGAAAATCACAAGAGCTTTGCGCGTGCCCGTGCCTTTGGCACTTGTCAGACGTTAATGACAGTGGGGCCACTCCGATCGGGGACGGGTGAAGGAGCGGGGTCCGGTGCGTGCAGGTGCGGGGCGGAGGAGGGAGTCGACGCGGAGCGTCGGCGACTGACGACAACGCGGCAGATGCGCGTGCCGGGGCCCGTGACGCCGCCCCCGATCGGAGTGGCCCCACGAGGGGGATCGCCGATTGGGAGCCTGAAAGGGAGGCAGAGGGCGATGCACATTGGAGCTTTTGTACTTGCGGCACAGTTCCCGGGTCAGGGACAGGGAGAAACCTTGCACCGGGCCGTACGGTCCGCGGAGGTCGCCGAGGAATCGGGCCTCGACTCGGTCTGGCTGGCCGAACACCACTTCGTCCCCTACGGGGTCTGTCCCTCCGCCGTGACGCTGGCGGCGCTGCTGCTCGGCCGCACCCGCCGGATCAGGGTGGGGACGGCGGTGACCGTGCTGCCCACCGCCCACCCGGTCAATGTGGCGGAGCAGGCGGCGCTGCTGCACCTGACCTCGGGCGGCAGGTTCTCGCTCGGGGTCGGGCGCGGTGGGCCGTGGGTCGATCTGGAGGTCTTCGGCAGCGGGCTGAAGGCGTACGAGGAGGGCTTCCCGGAGTCCCTGGACCTGCTGCTGCGCTGGCTGCGCGAGGACCGGGTGGCGGCCGACGGCGAGCGCTACCGCTTCCGCGAGGTCGCCGTCGTACCCCGGCCCGAGCAGCAGCTGGAGGGGGCGCCGGGCCCCGAGGTGATCGTCGCCTGCACCTCGCCGAAGAGCGTCCAACTGGCCGCGGAGAAGGGGCTTTCGATGCTCCTTGGGATGCACTGCGGCGACGAGGAGAAGGCCGGCATGACCGCGCTGTGGCGCTCCCACGCGAAGGCCTGCGGTCGTACGCCGTCGGAGATCGAGGCCGGTGCGCGCGGTCATGTCTCCGCCGGGGTCGCCCAGATCGCGGACACCACCGCGGACGCCTGCGAGACCCTCACCAAGGCGATGCCCGGTTGGCTGAAACAGGGACTGGACGCGCATGTGACCGTCGACGGCAGGCACCGTGCGATGCGCGACCCGGTGGCGTACACCGAGAAGCTGTGCACCCTGCACCCGGTGGGGACACCGCAGTTGGCCGCGGACCGGTTGGCAGAGACCTCGGAGCGGACCGGGATCACCCGCTTCGCACTGCTCACGGAGGGTTCCGGCGACCTCGCCTGTACGGAGGAGAACGTACGGCGGCTGGGGACCGAGGTGCGGGAACTGCTCGCCTGAGCGTGAGCTGAAATGCGAGCGGACGGGGACAAGGAACGACGGGGAGGGGAACGGCACCAGGAGCGGGGACGGACCGCCGGGCGGGGACCCGGCGAGGGGTGGCTACCTGGGGAGCTGCCGCCCCGGCGTCAGTGTCAACACACCTCCCGCGACACCGGAGCGGCAGCTTCAAACGATCAGCAGTCCCGCAGTTCCGGCGATTGGTTGAGCAGCTGGCCACGGATCGAGGTGAAGCGGGCGAGCCGCTCGTCGACCGAGGAGTCCAGCGGGAACACCGCTACACGGTGGCAGTTCTGGAACGCGAGACGCACTCCGAAGTGACGCTCCAACGAACCTCGGATGGCGTCACTCGCCAGGGCCCGAAGCAGCTGGCCACGAGCCTGCTCGTTGGGCGGCGGCGTCTGGTTGTCGGCGAACTGACCGCCGTCGACCTTCAGTTGAGCCACCAACGAGCTGATCATCTCCCATGCGAAAGGCAGGGAGGTCCGGACGCAGTCGACGAATTCCGCTTCGTCGACCTCGCCTCGCTCGGCCTGTTCCAACAGAGCCGGTGAGACGTCGAGCGACATGGGTTCTCCTCTCGCGACCCCGCACAGAGACGGGGTCTTCCGGGCAGGGCAGGGAAAGCGGCGACGCAGCGTGCACGCACGACGACCTCCCGCATCCACGGTAAGCGCGCTACCCGCAGCGCGACAGGGGATTGCGCATACAACCGGCCATCGCACAGGGGGCGCACGGGCGCTGTGAAGGGGGTCGTACGGGGCGAATCGCGTCCACCCCGTCTCGTCGAGTAGCGTTGCTGCCCATGCGTCTCGTCATCGCCCGCTGCTCCGTGGACTACGCGGGCCGGCTCACCGCCCATCTGCCCTCCGCCCTCCGTCTGATCCTGGTGAAGGCGGACGGCAGCGTCTCCATTCACGCGGACGACAGGGCGTACAAGCCGCTCAACTGGATGTCCCCGCCCTGCACCCTCAAGGAGGGCACCGGCGACGAAGCCGGTGTCTGGACGGTGATCAACAAGGCGGGCGAGAAACTGATCATCACGATGGAGGAAGTCCTCCAGGACTCCAGCCATGAACTGGGGATCGACCCCGGGCTCATCAAGGACGGCGTGGAAGCGCACCTTCAGGAGCTGCTCGCCGACCGCATCGAGACCCTCGGCGAGGGCTACACGCTGATCCGCCGCGAGTACATGACGGCGATCGGCCCGGTCGACATCCTGTGCCGCGACGCGGACGGCGCGACGGTGGCCGTGGAACTGAAGCGGCGCGGTGACATCGACGGTGTCGAGCAGCTCACCCGCTACCTCGAACTCCTCAACCGCGACCCGCACCTGGCCCCGGTCACCGGCGTCTTCGCCGCCCAGGAGATCAAGCCGCAGGCCCGGGTGCTGGCCACCGACCGGGGCATCCGGTGCGTGGTGCTGGACTACAACGCGATGCGGGGCATCGAGGACGACAAGCTGCGGCTGTTCTGACCGGAGCGGTTCTCGGTAAGAGGAGAGGGGGGGGGGGGGCCCCCCCCGCGCCGGGGGGGGGCCCCCCCCGCGCCGGGGGGGGGGGGGGGGGGGGGGGGCGCGCGGGCCCCCCCCCCCCCCCCCCCCCCCCCCCCCCCCCCCCCCCCCCCTCTCCTCTTCGTGTGCGCTCTAGGTGGTCGTGGGTGCCGGAGCGCTCACCGTGCCCGGAGAGGTCGGCGGCTTGTCGTCCGGCGACGTTGGCGGCTTGTCCGGCGAGGTCGGCGGGTCCGGCTTGGGTGTCGTCGGGTCCGGGGCCGGTGTCGTCGGCGGGTCCGTCGGCTTGGTCGGCGGAGTGGTCGGCTTCGTCGGTGGGGTGGTCGGCCGGGTCGGCGGAGTGGTCGGCTTCGTCGGCGGGGTGGTCGGCTTCCCCGGTGTGGTCGTCGGGTCCGTCGGCCTGGTCGGGTCCGGCTTTCCGGTCGAGCCCGGGGGTGTGGTCGACGTCGGGTCGTCCGGGGACCGGGTGTCCTTGTCCCGGCTGGTGCTGTCGGCGGCGGGCAGTCCGGGCTCGCCCGCGCCGTCGCTGCCGTTGTCGCCGCCGGAGCCGTTGCCCTCGGAGCCCTCGGCCTTGTCCGCGTCCAGGCCGCCCTTGCCGGCGTCCTGGTTGGCGGACTGCCCGGGGACGACCTTGTCGCCGTCGCCGCCGAGCTTGTTGCCGGTCGCGCCGAGCGTGACCACGGTGCCGAGTACGGCGACGAGCAGTGCGCCCGCCCCTGCGGCGACCAGGTTGCGCCGGGCGCCGCTGAGCATGGACCGGCGCGACGGCGGCCCTCCCGCAGCCGCCGAGCCCACGGTCCGGTGCACCAACGGCTCGTCCACGTCCGGGAGCCGGGGAAGCGCCCCCACCCCCGCGGGCGGCGAGGCCGACTCCTCGTACCGTGCGGCGGGCATCTCCTCACCCGCCGACGAACGCTCGGTGAACGGGTCGTAGGGAGTGTCGAACGGCGAGCGGGAGGCGGACTCCGCACCCGCGGCGAACGCACCCGCACCCGCCACGACAGGCCCGGGCCCCCCGCCACTGCGGTCCGTCACCAGCGCAAGCGCCCGCCGCGCGGCCACCGTGCCCCGCTTGTCGGCGAGGGCGCCGCGCAGCCCTATCGAGGTCTCCAGTTCGGCCCGCGCCCGGTCCAGCCGGCCCGCGCACAGCGCCAGAATCCCCAACTCGTGGTGGAAGTAGGCCTCTTCGCCGACCTCCCCGGCCACCCGCGACGCCTCAGCGCCGGACCGCAGCGACCGTTCCCAGGCGCCCCACTGCATCCCCGCCGCGAAGGCGGGAGCAGCGGTACGGGCGAGCAGCACGGCGGCACTCGGGTGCCCCGCCTCGGTGCCCGGCACCAGCGCGCCGAGCGCGGCCAGCACGGCGTCCGCCTCGGCGGAGATCCGCTCCGGCGTCACCGAGGGGTGCCCGGCCCACCAGGCGTAGTGCTGGGCCGCGTTGAGCGCGTACTCGGCAGCGTCGTCGCCGTATCCGGCGTCGTAGAGCTGCACTTCGGCCCCGGCGGCCAGCCGGTAGCGCGCACCGGAAGGCGACAGCAGCCCGCAGCCGAGCAGTTCGCCGAGCGCGGCGTCCGCGTGGGTGTCCCCGACCAGCGCCGGCAGATGTGCCTGGTGCGGCACCTCACCGCCGAGCGCCAGTGCGAACCGCAGGGTCTCCCGCGCGGACTCACTCAGCCGTGACGCCAGCGGCGCGACCGGGGCCATGCCCTCCGCGAGGGTCGGCAGCGGTACGTCGTGTCCGTCCTCGGCGTCGAAGGGCGCGTCCAGCGGTGCCTCGGTGAAGTACCCGTACTCGTCGAACGCACCGGGGTCGGCGCGCAGGATGTCCCGCTGCCGCAGCAGCGCGCCGGCCTGCACGAACCGCAGCGGCAGCCCCTCCGACTCGAACCAGAGGTCGCCCGCCCAGTTCGCCTCCTCGTCGGTGAGCGGCCGCTGCACGGCACGCTCCAGGAGCTCCAGCGAGGAACCCCGGCCGAGCCCGCCGAGCAGCACGTCCTCAAGGAGCCCGGTCGGCGACTGCGCGGCGGCCTCGGGCGTCACCGAGATCAGGAACGCGCACTCGGGCGTCGCGTCCAGCAGGTCCTGGAGTGCGCTCCCGCCGAACTCCAGGTCGTCCAGGACGACGACGGCACCGATCTCGTACACATACCGGTGCAGTTCATCGCTGTCGGGCCGGTGCCCCGGCGCCTTGAAGACCGCCGCGAACAGGTCGTGCAGCAGCTCCGACGGCGTACGCCGGTAGCCGGAGAGCCGTACGACACCGTCCGGCGCGAGGTCCGCGCAGTCGGCGGCGACGGCGTCGAGCAGTGCGGTGCGGCCCGATCCCGGGGAGCCCACCAGCCGTACGGAACGGCCTCGGGACACCAGTCCCACCAGTTGCTCGCGCTCCTCCTGGCGCTCCAGGAGCGGCAGTTCGGGCGTGGTGGGCCCGGGCGGCAGGGCCGGCTTGGCGGTGCGCGCCAGGTCGGCGCGGTCGGCGGCCGGGTACCGGACGGGCGCCGCGGGGCGCTCGCCGGGCGGGCAGTGCTCGATCTCGCTGCCGTCCACCGGGTTGATGGTCAGCAGGAAGTCGCCGGACGTGAGCTGGACAGCGCGGACCGGCGCGGGTGACGCGCTCGGCCCGAGATCACGGGTCATGGGGTCGCGGCGGCGCGAACCCTCCCGCTCGTCGTTGTTGCCGTTGTTGTCCTGGCCGTACTCTTCAGGTCCCCGGTTTATCGGGTCCATGGTCAAAGCCCCCCAGATGCGTTGCGTGCGTAACTGCCCCTCCCGGCCTTTCGCACGCTCGCTGTCGCTTCTGGTCCGGTGCCCGCCGACGTGGGTGCATCCATTAACTGGGCTCGTCAAGCGGCAGGCGACCGAACCCTAGACCTTCGCACATTATCTATGAGCACCGGGGGGCGCGGGGCCTTGGGGACGTCACAGTCCTGTCAGGATTGCGCCGCGCGGCAACCCTTGCGTGGCAATCGGGGTCAGGCCCCGACGGCCGGGCCCAAGGACCCCCAAAAGCTCATACCCGAGGCAGTGAATCCGCCGCGAGTCCGCCCTCGATCGCCAGGATCCGGTGCAGCCGGGTCGCCACCAGCAGCCGCTGCATCTGCGGCGGTACCCCGCGCAGCACCAGACGGCGCCCGCAGCGGCCGGCCCGCCGGTGCGCACCCATGATGACGCCGAGTCCGGTGGCGTCCCAGGAGTCCAGCCCGGTCAGGTCGAGCACCAGGTCGCCCGCTCCGTCGTCGACGGCCGAGTGCAGGACCGTACGGGCGTCCGCCGCGCTGCGGACGTCGAGGCGGCCCCCGACGACCAGCTCGACGTGATCGCCCCTGATGTACATGTGCGCTCCCCACGAGTGCTTGCGTGCCTGTTGCCTGCGTGCCGGTTCTGCGTGCCGGATTCTTGCGTGCCGGTTCTTGTTCCTGCGTGCCGGTTCCCGCGTGCCGGTTCCTGCTTGCCTGTCCCTCAACTGACTGCCGAACAGCCGAAGAAGTTGCCGTCTGAAGGCGAATCGGTATGAAATTCACCCCATGGGGTGAAAGTGGTGCGGACGGCCCCGCACCACTCGATCAGTGCCAGTAAAAGCCTCAGTGCGTGTAGAAGCCCTGACCGCTCTTGCGGCCGATGTCGCCCGCGTCGACCATGCGTCGCATCAGCTCCGGCGGCGCGAACTTCTCGTCCTGCGACTCCGTGTAGATGTTGCTGGTGGCGTGCAGCAGGATGTCGACGCCGGTCAGGTCGGCGGTGGCCAGCGGGCCCATGGCGTGGCCGAAGCCCAGCTTGCAGGCGATGTCGATGTCCTCGGCACTGGCCACGCCCGACTCGTACAGCTTGGCCGCCTCGACGACGAGCGCCGAGATCAGCCGGGTGGTGACGAAGCCCGCCACGTCGCGGTTGACGACGATGCAGGTCTTGCCGACGGACTCGGCGAACTCACGTGCGGTGGCGAGCGTTTCGTCGCTGGTCTTGTAGCCGCGGACCAGTTCGCAGAGCTGCATCATCGGCACCGGCGAGAAGAAGTGCGCCCCGACGACCCGCTCCGGACGCTCCGTCACGGCCGCGATCTTGGTGATCGGGATGGCGGAGGTGTTGGAGGCGAGCACGGTGTCCTCGCGCACGATCTTGTCGAGCGCGCGGAAGATCTCGTGCTTGACCTCCAGCTTCTCGAAGACGGCCTCGACCACGATGTCGGCGTCGGCGACGGCGTCCAGTTCGGTGCTGGTGGTGATCCGGGCCAGGGCCGCCCCGGCGTCCTCGGCCGACAGTTTGCCCTTGCTCACGAAGCGGTCGTAACTGGCCTTGATGCCGTCGGTGCCACGGGTCAGCGCCGCCTCGGTCACATCGCGCAGGACCACGTCCCAGCCCGCCTGCGCCGAGACCTGGGCGATGCCCGATCCCATGAGACCGGCACCGATGACGGCAAGCTTCCTGGCCACTGCACACTCCCCTTGACTGCTGCTCCGACGCCGGGTCCGCCGCAACTCTGAAAGCGCGGCGGGTTACCGGGTGTTCGTTGTCCTGTGGCGGAGGCTATCGCCAGGAAAGCCCCCAGGGGCGGCGAAGAGATGCGCGTCACGTCTCACATGACGGACATCACACTGGTACGGGCGCGGGTGCGCGGGGTAGCTAGGCTCGTACGCATGGTCAATCTGACGCGCATCTACACCCGTACCGGCGACAAGGGCACCACCGCTCTCGGCGACATGAGCCGCACCGCCAAGACCGATCTGCGGATCTCCGCCTACGCCGACGCCAACGAGGCCAACGCGGCCATCGGCACGGCGATCGCCCTGGGCAACCTGGAGGCGGGCGTGGTCAAGGTCCTCACCCGGATCCAGAACGACCTCTTCGACGTGGGCGCCGACCTGTCCACCCCGGTCGTCGAGGACCCCAAGTACCCGCCGCTGCGCGTCGAACAGTCGTACATCGACAAGCTGGAGTCGGACTGCGACAGCTACCTGGAGGAGCTGGAGAAGCTGCGCTCCTTCATCCTTCCGGCGGGCACGCCCGGCGCGGCCCTGCTGCACCAGGCGTGCACGGTGGTGCGGCGCGCCGAGCGCTCGACCTGGGCCGCCTTCGAGGTGCACGGCGACTCCATGAACCCGCTGACCGCGACGTACCTCAACCGGCTGTCCGACCTGCTCTTCATCCTCGCCCGGACGGCCAACAAGTCGGTCGGCGACGTCCTGTGGGTGCCGGGCGGCGAACGCTGAGCCGCTGACCGCCGGGCGCCCGGCGGCTACTTGCCGAGGTGGGCCCGGACCCGTTCCTCGTCCGGGTCCGGCGCCGGAGCGGTCTTCGGGAAGAGGGTGTAGCTGCCCGCGATGATCAGGTTGATCACCGCGACGATCCCGGCCTTGCTCTGCCAGCCCACCAGCGTGGTGGTCTGCCCGGCGTCCCCGACGTACCAGATGGCGATCTGGAGCAGCCCGGCCGCGATCGCGCAGGCCAGCAGCCAGCGCGCGGCGGTTTTCCACTCGTGGATCATGCGCGGTTTGCCGTACTTCGGGGGCTTCACCGGGGCGGGTCCGCCCGCGAACCGGTGGGCGAACCGGACGTCCATGTTCTTGATCACGTGGTGGCCCATCGCGACCGTGAAGCCGATGTAGACGGCGGCCAGACCGTGCTTCCAGTCCGGTGTGGCGCCGCTCCGCAGGTCGATGACGGTGACCACGAGCAGCACCACTTCGAGCATCGGCTCGCACAGCAGCACCGCCGCCCCGAGCCGGGGCATCTTGGCCAGGTAGCGCAGTGCGAGTCCGGCGAACAGCAACACCCAGAAGGCCACTTCACACGCGATGATCAAGCCGACGATCATGATCGGATTCCTTCCTCGATTACTCCTTCAGGATCTCCCACACCCCTTTGCCGGGTCATCGTCGCCAGTGAGGAATCCGCGCTGCATCCTTCGATGTAGTCGGCTTTCCACCTGTACGGGGAGCCCCGGGCGCCGGACGCCGTGTTGGATGGTGAGCGTGACCCGTTTTCCGCGCCCGCACCGGGACGACATCCTGCTCTCGGTGTGCAGCCTGCTCGCCGGGCTGCTGCTGTACGTCCTGGGCCTGCACAACCAGAGCAACCGCGACCTGCTGCCGGCCTGGGTGACCCTGGTCCCGCTGTGTGGCATGGCGAGCCTGGAGCTGCTGCGCAGGACGGCACCGCAGGTCGCCCTGACGGGCGGCACCCTCTTCCTGGTCGCCGACCAGTTCACCCGGGGCAACCTCGCCACCGTCGTCATCTTCGGTGACCTGGTGTACGCCGCCGTGGTCTACGGCACGGCGCGGGCGGCCCGCCGGATTCCGGTCACCACCGGGATGGTCACCCTGACCGCGACCGTCGGCATGCTGGCGTACTTCCGCACGCCGGAGGCCCTGCTGTTCGGCATGATCGTCGGGGTGGTCTCCTTCGCACCCGCGATCACCGGCGTCACCCTGCGCAATCAGCGGGAGGCCACCGAGGCCGCCCGGCTGCGCGCGGAACAGACCGCGCTGCTGGCCGAGATGGACCGTACCCAGGCAGTGGTCGCCGAACGGGCGCGGATGGCGAGGGAGTTGCACGACATGGTGGCCAACCACCTCTCCGCCATCGCGATCCACTCCACGGCCGCCCTGTCCATCGACAAGCCGGAGACCTCCCTCCAGGCCCTCTCGGTGATCCGCGAGAACAGCGTCCAGGGCCTGGCCGAAATGCGACGCCTGATCGGTCTGCTCCGCAAGGGCGGCGAGAGCGACGAACCGGCCGTCGCCCCCACCCTCGACGGCCTGGACGCGCTCCTCGCCCAGTCCCGCGTGTTCGGCGCCGACACCGGCCTCGCCTTCGTGCTTGAGGACCACCGTCCCCAGGGGCTGCGGCTGCCCGCGCCGGTCGAGCTGGCGGCGTACCGGATCGTGCAGGAGTCCCTCACCAACACCCTCAAGCACGCCTCCCCGGGCCGGGTCACCGTCGTCCTCGCCCACACCGGGGACACCCTGACCGTGGCAGTTTCCAGCCCGTACGAGGGCGAGGCCGACCGCCCGGGTCCGCGCGCCCCGGGCTCCGGTGCGGGTCTCGTGGGCATGGAGGAGCGGGTGGCCCTGCTGGACGGCGAGCTGACGGCGGGCCCCGCGAGTGCCGAGGACGGCGCGAAGATCTGGCAGGTACGGGCACAGCTCCCGGCCGAGGACGATACGGAGCCATCAGCATGAGCAGCATCCCCACCCAAAGCCCGGGAGCCATCAGGGTCCTGGTCGCCGAGGACCAGTCGGCGGTACGCGCCGGGCTCGTCCTCATCCTGGGCAGCGCCCCGGACATCGAGGTCGTCGGCGAGGCGGCGGACGGCGAGGAGGCGGTGCGCCTGGCACGCGAGCTGCGCCCGGACATCGTGCTGATGGACGTACAGATGCCCCGGCTGGACGGGGTGTCGGCCACCAGGCTGGTGGTCGCCGAGCAGCTCGCCGACGTGCTGGTCCTCACCACCTTCGACCTGGACAGCTATGTCTTCGGCGCGCTGCGCGCGGGCGCTTCCGGCTTCCTCCTGAAGAACACCGAGGCCAAGGACCTGCTGGAAGCGGTCCGCACCGTGGCACGCGGTGAGGGCCTGATCGCGCCGGCCGTCACCCGCCGGCTGATCGCCGAGTTCGCCACCCCGGCGCCCGTCCCCCACGAGAACGCCCCCGACCCCGCCGTCCTGGATCCGCTGACCCGGCGCGAGCGCGAGGTGCTCGCCCGGCTCGGCGAGGGGCTGTCCAACGCGGAGATCGCCGTACGCCTGGGGATGGCGGAGGCCACCGTGAAGACCCACGTCAGCCGCCTGCTGGGCAAGCTCGGGCTGCGCAGCCGGGTGCAAGCGGCCGTGCTCGCGCAGGAGTTGGGACTCCAGTCCGACACCTGAGGGAAAGCTGCCGGACACCCGGGACGGGATTCACCTTCTCTGGTCCAGACCTCTTGACGATTGGTCCAGACCTTGGCACGCTCGCCGCACTGCAGTGGTGAGCACGCCATGACCATGCCTCCCCCGGTACGGGCGTGCTCACCAGGCGGCGCAGGTCCCACCCCCGTCATGTCGGACCTCTCTCTCGGGAGCAACCCTTGAGCACTGCAACCCCCCAAAGTCCCCCGCGCACCTCGCGCTTCAGAGCGCGCATCGTGGCCGCGGTAGCCACACTGGCCCTGCCCCTCTCCGCGATGACCGCTCTGTCCTCCCCCGCTCAGGCCGAGCCCGCCGCGATGGCGGTGGCCACGGCCACCGCGACGTACACCAAGAAGTCCGACTGGGGCTCCGGCTTCGAAGGCTCCTGGACCGTCAAGAACACCGGCACCACCTCGCTCTCCTCCTGGACCGTGGAGTGGGACTTCCCCACCGGCACCAAGGCGGGCTCCGCCTGGGACGCCACCCTCACCACCTCCGGCAACCACGTCACCGCCAAGAACCTCTCGTGGAACGGCACCCTGGCCCCCGGCGCCGCCGTCACCTTCGGCTTCAACGGCACCGGCTCCGGCAGCCCCAGCGGCTGCAAGCTCAACGGCCTCTCCTGCGACGGCGACACCCAGCCCGGCGACGCCGCCCCCAGCGCCCCCGGCACCCCGGTGGCCGGCGCCGTCACGGACACCTCGGCCAAGCTGACCTGGACCGCGGCCACCGACGACAAGGGCATCAAGAACTACGACGTGCTGCGCGACGGCGCCAAGGTGGCCACCGTCACCGGCCTGACGTACACCGACAACGCCCTCACCAAGGGCACCAGTTACTCCTACTCGGTGCAGGCCCGCGACACCGCCGACCAGACCGGACCGGCCAGCGGCTCGGTCGCGGTCAAGACCACTGGCGGCGGCACCGACCCGGGGCCCGGCCCCGGCGACCAGGTCAAGCTGGGCTACTTCACCAACTGGGGTGTCTACGGCCGCAACTACCACGTCAAGAACCTGGTGACGTCGGGCTCGGCCGCGAAGATCACCCACATCAACTACGCCTTCGGCAACGTCCAGGGCGGCAAGTGCACCATCGGTGACGCCTACGCCGACTACGACAAGGCGTACACCGCCGACCAGTCCGTCGACGGCGTCGCCGACACCTGGGACCAGCCGCTGCGCGGCAACTTCAACCAGCTGCGCAAGCTGAAGGCCAAGTACCCGCACATCAAGGTGATCTGGTCCTTCGGCGGCTGGACCTGGTCCGGCGGCTTCGGCCAGGCGGCCCAGAACCCGGCCGCGTTCGCCGACTCCTGCCACAAGCTGGTCGAGGACCCGCGCTGGGCCGATGTCTTCGACGGCATCGACATCGACTGGGAGTACCCCAACGCCTGCGGCCTGACCTGCGACACCAGCGGTCCCGCCGCCCTCGGCAACCTCTCCTCCGCACTGCGCACCAAGTTCGGTGCGAACAACCTGGTCACCGCCGCCATCACCGCGGACGGCTCGGACGGCGGCAAGATCGACGCCGCCGACTACGCCACCGCCGCCAAGTCCTTCGACTGGTACAACGTGATGACGTACGACTTCTTCGGCGCGTGGGCGGCCAAGGGCCCGACGGCCCCGCACTCCCCGCTCACCTCCTACCCGGGCATCCCGCAGGCCGGCTTCAACTCCGCCGACGCCATCGCCAAGCTGAAGGCCAAGGGCGTCCCCGCCAAGAAGCTGCTGCTCGGCATCGGCTTCTACGGCCGAGGCTGGACCGGCGTCACCCAGAAGGAGCCGGGCGGCACCGCCACGGGTCCGGCCGCGGGCACGTACGAGCAGGGCATCGAGGACTACAAGGTCCTCAAGAACAGCTGCCCCTCGAACGGCACGGTGGCCGGCACGGCGTACGCCCACTGCGGCACCAACTGGTGGAGCTACGACACCCCGGCGACCATCAACTCCAAGATGGCCTGGTCCAAGGCTCAGGGCCTGGGCGGCGCCTTCTTCTGGGAGTTCAGTGGCGACACGGCCAACGGTGAGCTGGTGACCGCGATCGACTCCGGCCTGAAGTAGCCACTGCTCCACACCCCCCGCTCCCCCACGGGAGAAGGCCGGGAAGTCGGGTCCGCCCCCGACTTCCCGGCCTTTGTCACGTCCGCGGACGGTTAAGCCACGTTGACGCGCTGGCCCGGAGGCGCCGCTTCCAGCCAGGCCAGGAACCCGGTGAGCGCGTCCTCGCTCATCGCGAGCTCCAGCCGCGTACCCCGGTGGACACAGCCCAGGATGTGCGCGTCGGACAGCAGCGCCAGCTCCTCCTCGCCCTGGGGCGAGCGGCGGGTGACGACCTCGATGGCCGAACGCTCCAGCACACGGCGGGGCTTGGGCGAGTACGAGAAGACCCGGAACCAGGCGATCCGGTCGCCGCTGTAGCGGGCCACGCCGTACACCCAGCCCTTGCCGGACGTGTCCAGCTCCTCGGGGATGTCCCAGCGCGACGAACAATCGAAGGTGCCGCCGGAGCGCTGGATCAGCCTCCGTCGCAGCCCGAAGACAAAGAGTCCCACCAGCACCAGCAGGACGACAGAGCCGCACACAAGCAGAGCGAGGATCATCTCCTACGACCTCCTCGCCTCATCCAGTACCACTACGGAAACAGGAAAACTTCTCACGCATCGCCTCAGCCGCGACCCGTCCCGGAAGTATCCAGTACGAGCCGCGGCTGAGGGAAAAATCTCGTCGCGAGGCGGGATCAGTGTCCCGCCACCGCGCGCAGCCGGACGTCCGCGCGGCGCTCGGCGGCCGCGTCGGTGGCCTCCTTCGCGCGCTCCAGCGCCCGTTCGGCACGGGCCGTGTCGATCTCGTCGGCCAGCTCGGCGATCTCCGCGAGCAGAGACAGCTTGTTGTCGGCGAACGAGATGAAACCGCCGTGCACAGCGGCGACGACAGTGCCGCCCTCGCTCGTACGGATGGTCACCGGGCCCGATTCCAGCACACCCAGAAGCGGCTGGTGACCGGGCATCACGCCGATGTCGCCGGACGTGGTGCGCGCGACGACCAGGGTGGCCTCGCCGGACCAGACGTTGCGGTCCGCTGCGACCAGCTCGACGTGCAGCTCAGCAGCCAAGGGTGGCTCCTCGGGTCACCACCCGGCACTGCTGCCGGGTGTTGGGTCAAAGTCTAGGGGGTGTACGGGAGAGGGGCGGGGCGGGCCCGCCCCTCTCACACGTACGGCACTACAGGTGGTGCTCGGCGTCAGCTGACGCCGAGCTCCTTGGCGTTGGCCTTGAGGTCCTCAATGCCACCGCACAGGAAGAACGCCTGCTCGGGGAAGTGGTCGTAGTCGCCGTCGCAGATCGCGTTGAACGCGCGGATCGACTCTTCCAGCGGTACGTCCGAACCGTCGACGCCGGTGAACTGCTTGGCGACGTGGGTGTTCTGCGACAGGAACCGCTCGACGCGACGGGCGCGGTGGACAACGAGCTTGTCCTCTTCGCCCAGCTCGTCGATACCGAGGATCGCGATGATGTCCTGGAGGTCCTTGTACTTCTGAAGGATTCCCTTGACACGCATCGCGGTCGCGTAGTGGTCCGCCGCGATGTAGCGGGGGTCCAGGATGCGCGACGTGGAGTCGAGCGGGTCCACCGCGGGGTAGATGCCCTTCTCCGAGATCGGGCGCGACAGAACGGTCGTCGCGTCCAGGTGGGCGAAGGTGGTGGCCGGCGCCGGGTCGGTCAGGTCGTCCGCGGGGACGTAGATCGCCTGCATCGAGGTGATCGAGTGACCACGGGTCGACGTGATGCGCTCCTGGAGGAGACCCATCTCGTCGGCCAGGTTCGGCTGGTAACCCACCGCGGACGGCATGCGGCCGAGGAGCGTGGAGACCTCGGAACCCGCCTGCGTGTAGCGGAAGATGTTGTCGATGAAGAAGAGCACGTCCTGCTTCTGCACATCGCGGAAGTACTCCGCCATGGTCAGGCCGGACAGGGCCACGCGAAGACGCGTGCCCGGCGGCTCATCCATCTGACCGAAGACAAGCGCCGTCTTGTCGATGACGCCGGACTCGGCCATTTCCTCGATGAGGTCGTTGCCCTCACGGGTGCGCTCACCGACACCGGCGAACACCGACACACCGTCGTGGTTGTTGGCCACGCGGTAGATCATTTCCTGGATCAGCACGGTCTTGCCGACACCGGCACCACCGAACAGACCGATCTTTCCACCCTTGACGTACGGGGTGAGAAGGTCGATGACCTTGACGCCGGTCTCGAACATCTCGGTCTTCGACTCAAGCTGGTCGAACGAGGGGGCCTTGCGGTGGATGGGCCACCGCTCGGTCACCTCCGCGTTGGCCTCCGGCTTGTTCAGGATCTCGCCGAGGGTGTTGAACACCTTGCCCTTGGTGATCTCGCCGACGGGGACGGTGATGCCCTCGCCGGTGTCGGTCACCGGAGCCTGGCGGACCAGGCCGTCGGTGGGCTGCATCGAGATCGCACGAACCAGGCCGTCACCCAGGTGCAGGGCGACTTCCAGGGTCAGCGTCTTGAGCTTGCCGTCCTCGGCCGGGTCGGCGACCTGGACCTTGAGGGCGTTGTAGATCTCCGGCATTGCGTCGACGGGGAACTCCACGTCGACGACAGGGCCGATGACACGGGCAACACGGCCCGTGGCGGCGGCCGTCTCCACAGTGGTCGTCATTACTTGTCACTCCCCGCGTTCGCGTCGGCGAGGGCGCTGGAGCCACCGACGATCTCGCTGATTTCCTGGGTGATTTCGGCCTGGCGGGCCGCGTTGGCAAGCCGGGACAGGCTCTTGATGAGATCCCCGGCGTTGTCGGTCGCCGACTTCATCGCGCGCCGGCGGGCGGCGTGCTCGGAAGCGGCGGACTGAAGCAGTGCGTTGTAGATACGGCTTTCGACGTATCGCGGCAGCAGGGCGTCCAGGACGTCCTCTGCCGAGGGCTCGAAGTCGAACAGCGGAAGGATTTCCTCCTTCGCGCCCTCCTCCTTCTGGACCTTGTCGAGCGAGAGCGGCAGCATCCGGTTCTCGACCGGGTTCTGCGTCATCATCGACACGAATTCCGTGAAGACGATGTGCAGCTCGTCAACGCCGCCCTCGGCCGTCTCGGCGGTGACGGCCTCGATGAGGGGGCCGGCCACACGCTTGGCGTCCGCGTAGGTGGGGCTGTCGGTGAAGCCCGTCCACGAGTCCGCGACCTTGCGCTCGCGGAACCCGTAGTAGGCGACACCCTTGCGGCCGACGATGTAGGTGTCGACCTCCTTGCCCTCGCCGCGCAGCCGCTCGGTGAGCTTCTCCGCGGCCTTGAGGGCGTTGGAGGAGTAACCGCCGGCCAGGCCGCGGTCGCTCGTGATGAGCAGGATCGCGGCCCGGGTCGGGGCCTCGACCTCGGTCGTCAGCGGGTGCTTGGTGTTGGATCCGGTCGCCACCGCCGTCACCGCGCGGTTCAGTTCACCGGCGTACGGCATGGAAGCCGCCACCTGGCGCTGAGCCTTGACGATGCGGGCCGCGGCGATCATTTCCATCGCCTTGGTGATCTTCTTGGTCGCGGTGACGGATCGGATGCGACGCTTGTAGACCCGGAGCTGCGCTCCCATGAGTCAGGTCCCTTCCGTCGTCACTTGGAGACGTTGACGGCCGGTGCGTCCTCGCCCAGGGACTTGCCGTCCGAGGTCTCGAACCGTCCCTTGAACGTGGTGATCGCGTCGGCGATGGACTGCAGCGTGTCGTCGTTCATCTTGCCGCCGTCGGCGATCGAGGTGAGGAGCTCCTTGCGCTCGCGGCGCAGGTAGTCCAGCAGCTCGTTCTCGAAGCGACGGATGTCCTCGACCGGGACGTCGTCCATCTTGCCGGTGGTACCGGCCCAGACGGAGACGACCTGCTCCTCGACGGGCATCGGCTGGTACTGGCCCTGCTTCAGCAGCTCGACCAGACGCTTGCCGCGCTCCAGCGACGACTTGGAGGCCGCGTCCAGGTCGGAACCGAAGGCGGCGAACGCCTCCAGCTCGCGGTACTGGGCGAGGTCCAGACGCAGTCGGCCGGAAACCTGCTTCATGGCCTTGTGCTGGGCGGAGCCACCGACGCGGGAGACCGAGATACCGACGTTTAGCGCCGGGCGCTGGCCCGCGTTGAACAGGTCGGACTCCAGGAAGCACTGGCCGTCGGTGATGGAGATGACGTTGGTCGGAATGAACGCCGAAACGTCGTTCGCCTTGGTCTCGACGATCGGCAGACCGGTCATCGAGCCGGCGCCCATGTCGTCCGACAGCTTCGCGCAACGCTCAAGCAGACGCGAGTGCAAGTAGAAGACGTCGCCCGGGTAGGCCTCACGGCCCGGCGGACGGCGCAGCAGCAGCGACACGGCGCGGTAGGCGTCGGCCTGCTTCGACAGGTCGTCGAAGATGATCAGGACGTGCTTGCCGGCGTACATCCAGTGCTGGCCGATGGCCGAACCGGTGTACGGCGCCAGGTACTTGAAGCCGGCCGGGTCGGACGCGGGGGCGGCGACGATCGTCGTGTACTCAAGCGCGCCGGCCTCCTGGAGCGCACCACGCACGGAGGCGATGGTGGAGCCCTTCTGACCGATGGCGACGTAGATGCAGCGCACCTGCTTGTTCACGTCGCCTGAGCGCCAGTTGTCACGCTGGTTGATGATCGTGTCGACGGCCAGCGCGGTCTTGCCGGTCTGGCGGTCGCCGATGATCAGCTGACGCTGACCGCGGCCGACCGGGACCATCGCGTCGATCGCCTTGTAGCCGGTCTGCATCGGCTCGTGCACGGACTTACGGACCATGACGCCCGGAGCCTGGAGCTCCAGGGCGCGGCGGCCCTCGGTCTCGATCTCGCCGAGGCCGTCGAT
Source organism: Streptomyces sp. NPDC051561 (assembly GCF_044454195.1). Taxonomy (NCBI): domain Bacteria; kingdom Bacillati; phylum Actinomycetota; class Actinomycetes; order Kitasatosporales; family Streptomycetaceae; genus Streptomyces; species Streptomyces sp. NPDC051561. Next base: position 132,293 of record NZ_JBITDM010000002.1, read on the forward strand.
CGGGTTGCCGAGCGGGTCGACGACGCGGCCGAGGTAGCCCTCGCCGACGCCGACGGAGAGCACCTCACCGGTGCGCTGCACCGGCTGGCCCTCCTCGATTCCGCTGAACTCGCCGAGGACGACGGCGCCGATTTCGCGCTCTTCGAGGTTCAGGGCGAGACCGAGGGTCCCGTCCTCGAACTTCAGAAGTTCGTTCGCCATGGCCGAGGGAAGACCCTCGATCTTCGCGATGCCGTCGCCGGCAACGCTGACAGTTCCGACCTCCTCGCGAGAGGCCGCGTCCGGCTTGTACGACTGGACAAAGTTCTCCAGTGCGTCCCGGATCTCCTCCGGCCGGATCGTGAGCTCCGCCATCTGGGTTCCCTGCTCTCCTTGTTGGGCCCGAAGTTTTCTAGGGGTCTGGGGTCGGCCCCCAGGAATCCTCTGCGGCCCAACCGGGCCGCTGGCAATGCTTATTGCTGGCAATGCTTGGTGCTGCGTTGTCCTGAGCGACGTGTGTCCGGCGTCAGCCGGCCATCCGCCGGGAGACCTCGTCGAGGCGCTCCGCCACGGTGCCGTTGATGACCTCGTCGCCGACGCGGATCTGGATCCCGCCGAGGACCTCGGGTTCCACGTCGAGGTTCAGGTGCATCTCGCGACCGTAGATCTTGGCGAGGGCCGCGCCGAGGCGCTGCTTCTGCTGGTCGGTGAGGGGCACCGCGGAGGTGACCTCCGCGACCATCCGGCTGCGGCGCTCCGCGGCGAGCTTGGAGAGGGATTCGAGTCCCGCTTCCAGGCTACGTCCACGGGGCTGCGTGACCAGACGGGCGACCAGACGCTCGGTGACGAGCTCGGCCTTGCCCCCGAGCAGGCTGCGGAGCAGCTCGCTCTTGGCGGCGGTGGTGGCCGACTTGTCGGTGAGCGCGGAACGCAGCGCGGTGTTGGACGACACGATCCGGCCGAAGCGGAACAGTTCGTCCTCGACGTTGTCGAGCTTCCCGGTCTGCTGGGCGGCGGTGAGGTCGGCGGTGTTCGCCAGCTCCTCCGCCGCGTCGACCAGGTCGCGGGACTGCGACCAGCGCGCCCGGACCATGCCCTTGACCAGGTCGGCGGCGGGGCCGCTGACCTGACCGTCGAGCAGGCGCCCGGCCAGCTCGGCCTTGGCCTCGCCGGACTGCGACGGGTCGGTGAGGACCCGGCGCAGCGAGACCTCGCGGTCGAGCAGCGCGGTGACGGCGGCAAGGTCGCCGGCCAGCGTCGTCGCGTCGACGGAGCTGGTGTCCGTCAGCGCGTCGAGGCTCTCCCGGGCGTTGCCCAGTGCCTCGCGGCTCGCGCCGTTCATCGGGCAGCCTCGGCCTTCGCCTCAAGCTCGTTGAGGAAACGGTCGATGGTGCGGCTCTGGCGGGCGGAGTCCTCAAGGGACTCGCCGACCAGCTTGCCGGCCAGGTCGGTGGCCAGCTTGCCGACGTCCTGACGGAGCGTCAGCGACGCCTGCTTGCGGTCGGCCTCGATCTGGGCGTGACCGGCAGCGATGATTTCCTCACGCTGCCGCTGGCCCTCTGCGCGCAGGTCTTCCTTGAGCGCAGTGCCCTGCTCCAGCGCCTCCTGGCGCAGGCGCGCGGCCTCGTGGCGGGCCTCGGCGAGCTGAGCCTTGTACTGCTCCAGGACGCTCTCGGCTTCGATCCGGGCCTCATCGGCCTTCTCGATACCGCCTTCGATGGCCTCGCGGCGCTCTTCCAGAACCTTGTTGATGTTCGGGAGGAGCTTCTTTGCGAGGAAGCCGAAGACGATGACGAAGGCGATCAGACCGATGACCAGCTCGTCGAGATGCGGGACCAGAGGATTCTGAGGCTCCTCCGCCGCCGCAAGGAACAGAGCGTTCACATCAGTGCCTTCCGTGAAAGGTAGTTGGCTGTCGGTCCGGGCTTACTGGTAGACGAAGCCCATGACGATGCCGATGAGGGCGAGAGCCTCACAGAAGGCGAAGCCCATGATCTGGTTGGTGCGGATCAGGCCGGCGGCCTCGGGCTGACGCGCGAGGGCCTGGGTGCCGTTACCGAAGATGATGCCGACGCCGACGCCGGGGCCGATCGCGGCGAGGCCGTAGCCGATGGCCGAGACGTTGCCGGAGACGGTGTCCTTGGCGGCAAGGTTGACAAGCTCGAGAGCAGCGGACATGCCGTTACTTCCTTCTCTTTCACGGACCGGTGGGGGTTGGCCACCGGACGTCTGTTGGTTCTTGGGGGCGAGGCCCGCGCTGTGCGCCGGCCCGGTCGTGCTGGCTCAGTGGCCCTTGGCGAGAGCGCCCTGGACGTAGCTGGAGGCCAGGAGCACGAAGACGTAAGCCTGGACGGCCTGGATGAACAGCTCGAAGACGGTCATCACGAGGACCATCACGAACGAGACGGTGCCGTAGGCGATGCCGATCCCGTTCATCAGGTACCAGGAGGCCAGCGTGAACATCACGATGAGCAGGTGACCGGCGAACATGTTCGCGAACAGTCGCACCGCGTGGGTGAAGGGCCGGATCAGCAGGTTCGAGAAGAGCTCGATGACCACGACGAGCGGCAGGACCCAGCCGAGAGACTTGTCGTAGCCGGTGATGTTCTTCCAGCCACCGGTCCAGCCGTGCTTCCTGAAGGTCAGGGAGACCCACAGCACGTACACGATCAGTGCGAGACCGGCCGGGAAGGCGATCAGCGACGGGACCGGGAACTGGGCCAGCGGAATGATGGACCAGATGTTCATGATCCAGATGAAGAAGAACAGCGACACCATCAGCGGGACGTACTTCTCGCCGTCCTTCTTGCCGATGATCTCGTAAACGATGCCGCGGCGTACGAAGTCGTAGCCCGCCTCACCGATCATCTGCACCTTGCCGGGCACCAGCTTCGGCTTGCTGAAGGCGGCCCAGAAGAAGCCGACGACAACGAGCGAGCTGAGCAGCGCGAGCAGCATGGGCTTCGTGAACTCGAAGCCCGCCACCTCGAACATCGGCTTGTACAGGAAGGTGTGGAGACCCGGAGCCGGGAACCCGCATCCGGTGAAAATGTGGCAGCTCGCATCAAAGGCAAGCGTTGTGTCAGCACTCACCGCGGGCTCCTTCAGCGTGGCGCATAGGTACGGCAACCTCGTTGTGTCGGCGCGGCAGGAAGCCGCGGGTCGGCACTGGACTGGTGGTCTTGAAAAGCTGGGCGGGGCGGTTCGGCATCGAGCCTCGCGCTGGGACAGGCGTCAGCTCGGATGCCCGCGCCCGCAGTGCCGCAGTTGGCACCGGACGATAGCAGGATCTCGAACGGCCATTTATCCCGGCCCTACCCTTCACGATGCGGACCCGGTCTTCTGGGGCTTTTCGGCCTCTGCGGACTCGGGGTCGACGTAAAGAATCTTGGCCTTCATGTAGGCGCGCGCCTGGGCGGCGATCCACACGAGGGTGACGGCGAGCAGCGTGAAGCCGAACGCCTTGAAGTCGAACAGCTCTGTTTCCTTGAACACTGCCAGGAAGACGAACAGCAGCAGCAGTTGGAGCACATAGAGCAGCAGCCCCATGGCCTGGAAGAGCTGCGGCATCTTCTTCGCGACGAGCTGGAGTGCCACCAGCCCACCGCCCATGAAGACGATCGCCACCGCAGCCCCCACGAGCGCTCCGATCGCCCCTTCGCCGCCGACGACCAGACCGCTGACCAGGACGGCGACAGCGCCGACGGCAGTGGCAGGTACGGCAGTTCGGAGGAGTGTCCGGACGTCGTTGGACGGCATGGCGGCAGCTCCGCTTTGCTTGGTGGGGGCAGTGGTGTCGTCATGGACGAGCGTAAGCCCGGATCGAGAAGGGTCCTCGGGCCGATGGACCGTCGCACCAGGGTCCTTCGGCTCTGTCGCCGGGTCTCGTGAACCGTATCACAAACTATTTGATGCAGTCTTTACCCAGAAAGTGTGGTTGCTGTCACACATGAGAGTGACTCCGCCCGTGTGTGCAGTGCACGTCATCGCTTTGTCTGGTAATGGGTGACGATGAGGTAAACGTCAACGCGGCTATGTCAGTTGAAACGCGAACGGGTGCCCACCGCAGTCGCCCCGTTGACGCCCGCCGGGACCGGCTCACGGTCCGCTTCGTCGGTTTCGTCCACCGTCCCGTGGGTGTCCGAGTCGGCCTCCCCGGTGGCCTTGGGGTCGTTCGACGAGGCCACCACCTGGGTCCGCCGGCGCCGGTAGCGGGGCGGCACGAAGAGCTCCATCCAGCGCGGTGCCCGCGGCGTGAAGCGCGGCAGCAGGAGCAGCACGAGACCCAGGGCGCTCAGCGCGACGATCAGCAGCACGATCCACATGCTGGCCGAGTGGACCGAGTAGGCGAGCATGCCGAACGCGATCAGCGCCGACCAGAAGTACATGATCAGTACCGCCCGGCTGTGCGAGTGGCCGATCTCCAGGAGCCGGTGGTGCAGGTGCCCGCGGTCGGCCGCGAACGGCGACTTGCCCTGCCAGGTCCGCCGGACGATGGCCAGCACCAGGTCAGCGAACGGGATCGCGATGATGCTCAGCGGCAGCATCAGTGGAATGAAGACCGGCAGCATCGCGTGGGTGGCCGCCCGCTCGCCGCCCGCGAAGAGCCGCATCGCGTCGCCGTCGACCTGGCCGGTGACGGAGATGGCGCCGGCCGCGAGGACCAGGCCGATCAGCATCGAGCCGGAGTCGCCCATGAAGATGCGGGCCGGATGCATGTTGTGCGGCAGGAAGCCCATGCACATGCCGATCAGGATCGCGGCGAACATGGTGGCCGGGGCGGCTTCCTCGATTCCGTACCGGAACCAGATCCGGTAGGCGTAGAGGAAGAACGCGCAGGCGGCGATGCAGACCATGCCGGCCGCGAGGCCGTCGAGGCCGTCGACGAAGTTCACCGCGTTGATGGTGATGACGACCAGCGCGACGGCGAGCAGATTGCCCTGCCAGGACGTCAGCGAGACCATGCCGATGCCGGGAATCGGCAGATAGAGCACGGTCAGACCCTGCATGACCATCACGCCGGCGGCGATGAACTGGCCGCCCAGCTTGATCAGCGCGTCGATCTCGAACTTGTCGTCGAGAACGCCGATCAGCCAGATCACGGCGGCACCGGAGAGCAGGGCCCGCGGTTCGTTGGACAGCTCGAAGACGCCGTTGAGGCTCTCCAGGTGGTCCGCCACCAGCAGTCCGGCGCACAGACCGCCGAACATGGCGATGCCGCCGAGCCGCGGTGTCGGCTCCCGGTGGACGTCCCGGGCGCGGATCTCCGGCATCGCTCCGGACGCGATGGCGAACTTCCGCACCGGGCCCGTCAGCAGATAGGTCACCGCGGCCGTGACGCAGAGCGTCAACAGGTATTCACGCACGGGCTGCCCCACAGTTGTCGCTGGCCATCTCAGCCCCACACACTAGCTTCGCGGGCATGGGCTTGAGGACACTCGGGTGCCGGTCGGTGGTTCCCTGTCGGTTCAGCCTCCGTACGGGGCAAACCTTCCGGCCAGCTCCCGTACCTCCGTCGCCGCATTCCGCTCCCCCCTCAGCGCGAGTGCGAACAGCGCCACGATGCGTGCCATCTCCGCCTCCCCCATTCCCTGTGTGGTCACGGCGGCGGTGCCGAGCCGCAGGCCACGGCCTTCTCCGTACGGAAGGGCGCAGGTGTCGAGCACGATCCCGGCAGCCGCGAGCAGGCCCCTGGCCTCCCGGCCTTCGAGCCCCAGCGGCGCCGGATCGGCGGTGATCAGATGGGTGTCGGTGCCGCCCGTGGTGATCGCGAAACCCTCCGCGGCGAGACCGTCGGCGAGAACGCGTGCGTTGGAGACCACCTGATGGGCGTACGTCGTGAAGGCCGGACCCGCCGCTTCGCCGAACGCGACCGCCTTCGCCGCGATGGAGTGCATCTGCGCCCCGCCCTGGGTGAAGGGGAACACCGCCCGGTCGATCCGCTCCGCCAGTTCCTCCCCGCACAGCAGCATCCCGCCGCGCGGCCCGCGCAGCACCTTGTGCGTGGTGGCGCAGACGACATCGGCGTACGGCACCGGACTGGGCGCCGCTCCCCCGGCGACCAGCCCGATCGGGTGCGCGGCGTCCGCCACCAGATAGGCGCCGACGTCGTCCGCGATGGCGCGGAAGGCGGCGTAGTCGGGGTGGCGGGGGTAGGAGATCGAGCCGACCACGATGGCCCGCGGGCGGTGGGTGCGGGCCAGCGCGTACACCTGGTCGTAGTCGATCAGTCCGCTCTCGGCGTCGACGCCGTAGCCGACGACGTCGAACCAGCGGCCGGAGAAGTTGGCGGGCGAGCCGTGCGTGAGGTGCCCGCCGGAGGGAAGGCCCGTCGCCAGCAGGGTGTCCCCCGGCTTGAGCAGGGCGGCATACGCGGCGAGCACGGCGGCCGATCCGGAGTGCGGCTGTACGTTCGCGTGCGCGGCCCCGAAGAGGCCCTTCGCCCGGTCCACGGCGATCCGCTCGGCGGCGTCGACGACCTCGCAGCCACCGTGGTGACGGGCGCCGGGATAGCCCTCGGCGTACTTGTTGGTCAGCGGGGAGCCGAGGGCCGCCAGTACGGCGGGCGAGGTGAAGTTCTCGGCGGCGATCAGCTGGAGGCCGCCTGCGGCCCGGTCGACCTCACCGCGTACGACGTCGGCGATCTCGGGGTCCTGGCGGGCCAGTGCGTCGAAGTCCGCCCCGTAACCGGTGGGCTGTGTGACCTGTTGGCGGGGGGCGTGCTGAGGGGCAGCTGATGCGGTTGCAGTGATGGCGGGCATCTCTGGCTCCGGGCCTGGAAGGGGACCTCAGTGGCGTGTCCCCCAATGTAGGGCTGTCATGCCCGACCCGCCCGGTGACCGACCGAATCCAGGTGCCCGGCATCCCGGTGCCCGGCCCGACCGGCTGATGCTCAGTGCTTGGCCGGCACACCCGTCAGTGCCGTGACCACAGGGTCCAACGCCGCGTTGATCTCCTCGCCGATGGAGCGGAAGAAGGTGATGGGGGCGCCGTACGGGTCGTACACCTCGTCCGCCTCCTCGCTCGGCGCCAGCAGCCAGCCGCGCAGCGCGGCGGCCGCCCTGACCAGGGCGCGGGCGCGCTCGACCACACCGTCTTCGAGGGGGTCGGGGAGGGTCAGCGGATCTATGGCCTTCACCAGCCGGTTGAACTCCTTCAGGGTGAAGGTGCGCAGGCCCGCGCTGTGGCCCATGGAGATGACCTGGGCGCGGTGGTCGCGGGTGGCGGTGAGGACGAGGTCGGCCCGGATCACGTGCTCGTCGAGGAGCTCACGGCCGGTGAAGCCGTCCGCGTCGGCGCCGAAGTCGGCGAGGACGGCGGCGGCGTTGGCTTCCATCGGGGCGCCCTCATGGCCCCAGGTGCCGGCGCTCTCCACGATCAGTCCGCCGAAGTCGGGGTCGCCCAGGCGGTCAGCCAGGGCATGGCGGGTCAGCCGCTCGGTGATCGGCGAGCGGCAGACGTTGCCGGTGCTGACGTGGAGGATACGGAAGGAGGTCCCCGATATGCCTTCTGCTGTGCCACGCCCGTAGAGGGCGGTCAACTCGCCACCTCAAGATCGGGTACGACCTTGCGGAGCTCCTCCGCGGTGAGCACTCCGGCGCGCAGCAGCACCGGCACCTTGCCGGTGACGTCGACGATCGAGGACGGCAGATTGCCCGGGGTGGGGCCGCCGTCCAGGTAGACGGAGACGGAGTCGCCCAGCATTTCCAGGGCGGCTTCGCAGGTCTCGGGCGACGGGTGTCCGGTGAGGTTGCCGGAGGAGACGGCCATCGGGCCGACCTCGGTGAGCAGCTCGATGGCGACCGGGTGCAGCGGCATCCGGATGGCGACGGTTCCCCGGGTGTCGCCGAGGTCCCACTGGAGGGACGGCTGGTGCTTGGTGACCAGGGTCAGCCCGCCGGGCCAGAACGCGTCGACGAGGTCCCAGGCCTGCTCGGAGAAGTCGGTGACCAGGCCGTGCAGGGTGTTCGGGGAGCCGATGAGGACGGGGGTGGGCATATTGCGGCCCCGGCCCTTGGCGTCGAGGAGGTCTGCCACCGCCTCGCTGCTGAACGCGTCCGCGCCGATCCCGTAGACGGTGTCGGTGGGCAGGACGACCAGCTCGCCGCGGCGCACTGCCGAGGCGGCTTCGCGCAGACCGGTCTTGCGGTCGGTCGCGTCGTTGCAGTCGTATCGCCGTGCCATTTAACGGACCCCCTCGGGCAGGAACTTCGGGCTGTGCGCAATCAGGTGGTACGGGTCGCTGCTCACGGCATCGCCTTGCGGGCGGTCGCGAAGCGCGGGCGGTTGTTGAGGTCGGGGTGGTCGGCGGCATCCGCCCAGCCCCGCTCCTCGGTGAAGATCCACGGGACCTGGCCGCCCTGGGTGTCGGCGTGCTCGATGACGACGACGCCGCCGGGCCGCAGCAGCCGGTGTGCGGTGCGCTCGATGCCGCGGATCAGGTCGAGGCCGTCCTCGCCGGAGAACAGCGCCATCTCGGGGTCGTGGTCCCGGGCCTCGGGTGCGACGTACTCCCACTCGGTGAGCGGGATGTACGGCGGGTTGGAGATCACCAGGTCGACCTGGCCGTCCAGCTCGGGCAGCGCGCTGAGCGCGTCCCCGTGGTGCAGTACGACGCGGGACCCGTCGACGTTCTTACGGGTCCACTTGAGGGCGCCCTCGTCCAGCTCCACCGCGTGCACCCGCGAGCGCGGCACCTCCTGGGCCAGCGCCAGCGCGATCGCGCCGGAGCCGGTGCACAGGTCGGTGATCAGCGGTTCGACCACGTCCATGGCGCGCACGGCGTCTATGGCCCAGCTGACCACCGACTCGGTCTCCGGCCGCGGCACGAACACACCCGGTCCGACCTGGAGTTCCAGGTAGCGGAAGAAGGCGCGTCCGGTGATGTGCTGGAGCGGTTCGCGGGCCTCGCGGCGGGCGATGGCTTCCCAGTAGCGGGCGTCGAAGTCGCTGTCGGGGACCCGGTGCAGCTCTCCCCGCTTGACACCGTGCACGAACGCGGCGAGCTCCTCCGCGTCGAAGCGCGGTGAGGGCACGCCGGCGTCGGCCAGCCGCTGGGTGGCCTGCGCCACCTCGGCGAGCAGCAGATTCATCCGGATCCTCCGGCTTGCAGGGACAGCTGGGCGGTGAGCGCTTCTCGGTGACGTCGCTTACTGCGCGGCAGCGAGCTTGGCGGCCGAGTCGGCGTCGACGAGGGCCTGGATGACGGCGGCGAGGTCACCGTCGAGCACCTGGTCCAAGTTGTACGCCTTGAAGTTCACGCGGTGGTCGGAGATCCGGTTTTCCGGGAAGTTGTACGTCCGGATCTTCTCGGAGCGGTCGACCGTACGGACCTGACTGCGACGTACGTCCGAGGCCTCGCGCTCGGCGGCCTCCTGTGCGGCGGCGAGCAGCCGGGAGCGCAGGATGCGCATGGCCTGCTCCTTGTTCTGGAGCTGGCTCTTCTCGTTCTGGCAGGAGGCGACCACACCGGTCGGCAGGTGCGTGATGCGCACCGCGGAGTCGGTGGTGTTGACGGACTGGCCGCCGGGGCCCGAGGAGCGGTAGACGTCGATGCGCAGGTCGTTCATGTTGACCTCGACCTCGACCTCCTCGGCCTCGGGCGTGACGAGCACGCCGGCGGCGGAGGTGTGGATGCGGCCCTGCGACTCGGTGGAGGGCACGCGCTGCACGCGGTGCACGCCGCCCTCGTACTTGAGGCGGGCCCAGACCCCCTGGCCGGGCTCGGTGGCGCCGTTGCCGCCCTTGGTCTTGACGGCGACCTGGACGTCCTTGTAGCCGCCCAGTTCGGACTCGGTGGCGTCGATGATCTCGGTCTTCCAGCCGACGCGCTCCGCGTACCTGAGGTACATGCGCAGCAGGTCACCGGCGAACAGGGCGGACTCGTCGCCGCCCGCGCCCGCCTTGACCTCAAGGATGACGTCCTTGTCGTCGTTGGGGTCCCGGGGGACGAGGAGGAGCCGCAGCTTCTCGGTGATCTCCTCGCGCTGCTTCTCCAGGTCCTTGACCTCGGCGGCGAAGTCGGGGTCGTCCGCCATGAACTCGCGGGCGGTCTCGATGTCGTCGCCGGTCTGCTTCCAGGCCTTGTAGGTGCCGATGATCGGGGTCAGCTCGGCATAGCGCTTGTTGAGCTTGCGCGCGTTCGCCTGGTCCGAGTGGACCGACGGGTCGGCCAGCTTCTTCTCAAGATCAGCGTGCTCGCCGATCAGGTCCTCGACCGCCTCGAACATCTTCGGGCTCCTGGGTTCGCAAAAAAGTAGTGGAGATGAGCGCCTGCGTCACGACAAAGCGCCGGTCCTCCCCCGCTCCGATGAGGAGCGGTCGAGGACCGGCGCGATGACTCGCTACTTCGCGGCGGAGCCGGCCTTGCCGAAGCGGGCCTCGAAGCGGGCCACGCGGCCACCGGTGTCGAGGATCTTCTGCTTGCCCGTGTAGAACGGGTGGCACTCGGAGCAGACCTCGGCACGGATGGTGCCATCGGTCAGGGTGCTACGGGTGGTGAACGACGCGCCACAGGTGCAGCTGACCTGGGTCTCGACGTACTCGGGGTGAACATCGCGCTTCAAGGTGACTCCTAGGTTTCGGGAGGGCACCGGGTCGTATCCGCGGAATTGCTTGATACGTGAACCGGGGCCGACGGACCAGTCTGCCAGGGCTGGCCCGCGCTTCAAAATTCGAAGGTAATCGTCTCAACGGGGACGGGCCCGGATGTATTCCGGGCCCGTCCGAGGGAAGTGCGTGAGCGCTACGTCAGCCGCTCTTGACGATCTTGCCCGCGTCACCCTGGTCGCCGGCCGAGCCCTCGGTGACCGACGCCGGAATGGGCTGGTCCGCCCTGAGCGCCTGCCAGAGCTGCTGGGACTGCTTCTCCAGGGGGACGACCCGGTTGAGGTCGCTGGGGTCGTACTGGACGGGCAGCGTGACCATCTTCATGTCCTCGGCGCCGATGCCCTTGAGCCCGCCCGCGAAGGACACCAGGCTGTTCACCGACGCCAGGTCGGAGTCGGTGGTGATGGCCTTGGTGGCGGCGTCGGCGAGGTCGTACAGCTTCTTCGGGTTGGTGAAGACGCCGACGTCCTTGACCTGGCCTATCAGGGCCTTCATGAAGGCCTGCTGGAGCTGGATGCGGCCGAGGTCGCTGCCGTCGCCGACGGACTTGCGGGTGCGGACCAGGCCGAGGGACTGCTCGCCGTTGAGCTGATGGGTGCCGGGCGGCAGGTCGAGGTGGCTCTTGTCGTCCTTGATCGCCTTGTTGGTGGTGACCGGGACGCCGCCGAGTTCGTCGATGAGCTTCTTGAAGCCGGTGAAGTCGACCTCGACGTAGTGGTCCATGCGGATGCCGGACATCTGCTCCACGGTCTTCACCGCGCAGGCGGGTCCGCCGACCTCGTACGCCGTGTTGAACATCTGGCGCTGGGCGGAGGGGACGGTGGTCCTGCCGTCCTTGTCGGAGACGCACTGCGGGCGCGTGATCAGGGTGTCGCGCGGGATGGAGACGATGGACGCCTTCTTGTGACCCTCGTACACGTGCAGGATCATCGCGGTGTCCGAGCGGGCGCCGCCCTCGTCCGTGCCGTACTGGGCGTTGTCGCCGTGCCGGGAGTCGGAGCCGAGGACCAGGATGTCCATCGACCCGTTGTCGACCTCCTCGGGGCGGTCGTTGCCCAGGGCCGCGTTGATGTCGACGCCCTTGAGGTTGCCGTCGAGCTTGAAGTAGACCCAGCCGAGCCCGCCGCCGCCGACCAGGACCACGCCCGCGGCGACCCACGCCAGCGTCGTCGCGGTCTTGCGGCCCTTGGTGGGTGACTTGCGGCGCTTGCCGGTGGCCCGTATTCGGCCGCTGCTCCTGCCTTGGTCGCTCATTCGCTCCTCAGTCCCTCGTGGATGCCCGCGTACCCCCTGCCGTGGTGGATCAGGCACGGTTTGTCGACAGATATCGGTCACTTGTCAGACGCCGAATCACCTCGAAGGGTTGCACAGCACCGTGTGTCACCCCCTGCCGACAAGGGCTGCCCGTCATGCTTCCGGAGAGATCTAAGAGCCCTTCTTAGCGGCCCCCACCTGCGTTTTCACCGGCCCCGCCAGCACTCCGGACCATGATCACCCGCTGTGACGGATGTGTCGTAAGTCTCGGGGAGGTCACGGCGGGGAGCGCGGGAAAACGGCGGGGAGGCGGGAAAACCGGCAGGGTACGACGCCGGGGGCCCCGCCACATGTCTCATGGCGGGGCCCCCGGCGTCGTACCGGAACTACTAGTCGTTGCCGTTGCCGTTCGAAGACGGGGTGGTCTTCGCGATCTGCATCAGGAACTCGGCGTTCGACTTGGTCTGCTTCATCTTGTCGAGCAGCAGCTCGATCGCCTGCTGCGAGTCGAGTGCGTGCAGCACCCGGCGCAGCTTCCAGACGATCGCCAGCTCCTCGGCGTTGAGCAGGATCTCTTCCTTACGGGTTCCGGACGGGTCGACGTCCACCGCGGGGAAGATGCGCTTGTCGGCGAGCTTGCGGTCGAGCTTGAGCTCCATGTTGCCGGTGCCCTTGAACTCCTCGAAGATCACCTCGTCCATGCGGGATCCGGTGTCCACCAGAGCGGTGGCGAGGATGGTCAGCGAGCCGCCGTCCTCGATGTTCCGGGCCGCACCGAAGAAGCGCTTCGGCGGGTACAGGGCGGTCGAGTCGACACCACCGGAGAGGATGCGCCCGGAGGCCGGGGCCGCCAGGTTGTACGCACGGCCCAGGCGGGTGATCGAGTCGAGCAGCACGACCACGTCGTGACCCAGCTCGACGAGGCGCTTGGCGCGCTCGATGGCCAGCTCGGCGACGGTGGTGTGGTCCTCGGCGGGACGGTCGAAGGTCGAGGAGATGACCTCGCCCTTCACCGACCGCTGCATGTCGGTGACCTCTTCCGGACGCTCGTCGACCAGGACGACCATCAGGTGGCACTCGGGGTTGTTGACCGTGATCGCGTTGGCGATGGCCTGCATGATCATGGTCTTGCCGGTCTTCGGCGGGGCCACGATCAGACCGCGCTGGCCCTTGCCGATCGGTGCGACGAGGTCGATGATCCGGGTCGTCAGGACGCCCGGGTCGGTCTCCAGGCGCAGCCGGTCCTGGGGGTAGAGCGGCGTCAGCTTCTGGAACTCGGGGCGGCCGCGGCCGCTCTCCGGCGCCATGCCGTTGACGGAGTCCAGGCGGACCAGCGCGTTGAACTTCTCGCGGCGCTCGCCGTCCTTGGGCTGGCGGACCGCACCGGTGGTGTGGTCGCCCTTGCGCAGGCCGTTCTTGCGGACCTGGGCCAGCGAGACGTACACGTCGTTGGGGCCCGGCAGGTAGCCGGAGGTCCGGATGAACGCGTAGTTGTCGAGGATGTCCAGGATGCCCGCGACGGGGATCAGCACATCGTCGTCGTTGACCTGCGGCGGGGCGTCCGAGCCGAACTCTTCGCGGCCACGACGGCCACGGCGGTCGCGGTAGCGGCCGCGGCGGCCGCGGCGGCCACCCTCGAAGTCGTCGTCGTCCTGGGGCCCGTTGTCACGGTCGCGGTTGTCGCGGCCCTGGTTGCCCTGGCTGTTGCCGCCACCCTGGCTCTGGCTGCCCTGGTTGCCCTGGCCACCGCCCTGGTTGCCGCCGCCCTGGCGCTGCTGGCGGCCCTGGTCGTCGCCGCCCTTGCCACCGCGGTCGCGGTCACGGTCGCGCTCGCGACGGCTCTGGCGGTCACCGCGGCCCTGACGCTCGCCGCGGCCCTGACGGTCCCGGCGGCCCTCGGCGTTGTCGGCCGACTGCTCGGCCTTGGCGTCGCCGCGGGTTTCGGTCTGCGCCTCGGCCTTGGCGTCGGTCTTGACGTCGCTCTTCGGCTCGGACTTCTGGCGGTCCGTCACCTCGCTTGCGCCGGTGGCCTGTTCGGGGCTGCCGGCCGCGGCGGTGGCGCGACGGCGGCGGCGCTCACCGGCCGGCTGGTCGTCACTGGCCGGCTGGCCGGGGATGTCGATCTGCTGCTGGGCGACGGCCTTCTCGGCCTTCGCGGACTTCTCGGCAGCCGGAGCGACAGCTTCCGGAGCGGCTTCGGTACGGGCCTTGGAGGTGGCGCGGCGCTTCGGCTTGCTCTCGGCGTCGGCCTTCTCGGCACTCTTGGCCGGGGCGGAGCCGCCGCCGGCCTGCGTCTCCTTGATGACCTCGATCAGCTGGCCCTTGCGCATCCGCGCGGTGCCCTTGATCCCGAGGCCGGACGCGACCTGCTGCAGCTCGGCCAGGACCATGCCGTCCAGGCCGGTGCCGGAGCGGCGGCGCCGTGGGGCACTGCCGGTGGCAGCACCTGCGTCGGACGCGTTGTCGACATTCTTGTCGGCAGTCACGCCCATCAGATCGGTGGTGTCGCTCACGAAGGGTCCTTCCCTGGAGCGGACGTCGGCCTGTCTGGCTCGGCGACCGGTTGTGCTGTCCGGCGGTCCCTCTTGCAGAACCGTGCCGGGGCGGTGGTCCGCCGGAAATGGCGGGAGATAAACGTGCGTGGGGTTCCGACCCGAAGTCCCCAGTTGCCCCCTCTGGGAAGAACGCGGGGTGTCGTGCCGGTTCCGGAGCGTGCTCAAAACTGCTCAGGCAGGCTGCTCAGGCAGTTTGGGGAGGCTCCCGGAAGAAGAGTGGTCCCTGAGGGGACACCATGCACCGCGCCGCGAAGGCGTCGGATGCAGACTTGAGATTAACACTACCGGCTCCAACAAACATTCCCCCTCTCTTCCACCGGCAATCGCTTGCGGCCCTATTCGGACGCGTCCTGCTGCGGGTCCTGCTGGGCCAGCGGCAGCACGCAGGAGCCCGTGGCGTCGAGGCCGAGCCGGCCTGCGGCCCACTCGTCCCCCGCCATCCGCATGACCTTGTCGGCCGCGGAGTCATCGGTCAGCGCGAGGACCGTGGGTCCCGCGCCGGAGATCACCGCAGGAACGCCGTCCGCGCGCAGCCGGGCCACCAGCGCGACACTCTCGGGCATCGCGGGGGTGCGGTAGTCCTGGTGGAGGCGGTCCTCGGTGGCGGGCATCAGCAGCTCGGGACGCCTGGTCAGGGCCTCGACGAGGAGGGCCGCGCGACCGGCGTTCAAGGCTGCGTCCACATGGGGGACGCTGCGCGGAAGAAGGCCCCGGGCGGCCTCGGTGAGGACCGGCTTCGAGGGAACGAAGACCACCGGAACGATGGAATCCGAGGGGTCGAGCGTGATGGCGCGGCCCGCGCCGCCGTCCATCCAGGCGACGGTGAAGCCGCCGAGGAGGCAGGCGGCGACATTGTCGGGGTGGCCCTCGATCTCGGTGGCGAGCTCCAGGAGGGCCGCGTCGTCGAGCTTGGCGTCGCCGCCTATGGTCACCGCACGGGCGGCCATGATGCCGGCACAGATGGCGGCGGAGGAGGAGCCGAGGCCGCGGCCGTGCGGGATGCGGTTGGCGCAGACGATCTCCAGGCCGCGCGGCTGTCCGCCGAGCACGTCGAAGGCGGTGCGCATGGCCCGTACCAGCAGGTGACGCTCGTCGCGGGGCAGCGTATCGGCGCCCTCGCCCGCGATGTCGATGTGCAGACCGGAGTCGGCGACTCGCACGACCACGTCGTCGTAAAGACCCAGCGACAGGCCGAAGGCGTCGAAGCCCGGCCCCAGGTTGGCGCTGGTGGCGGGGACGCGCACGCGCACGGCGGCGGCTCGGAATGCGGGACCGGCCATCGCTCGACGATCTCCTTGTGTAGCTGCGGGGTTGGTGGTCACTGCGGAACTTGCGGTTTCGCTACTGCGGTTCTTCGCTACTACTGCGGGTCTTCGCTACCTACTGCGGTTCTTCGCTACTTCGCTTCGAAACTGCGGCGCCCGGGCCTGTCGGCGGCAACACCGCGGCATATGCGGCGGGTCGGGTTCGGTACAGCCTATCGAAGGAAGGTTCTGTGAGGACATAGGGCGCACAGGAGGCGCACGATGCGTGTCGCGTGCCTTCCTGTGCCCCTACGTGTGGCGATGTCCTGTTACGGGGCCTCGCCGATGCCGCTGTACGGCGTTTACGCCAGCCCGAGCTTCTCGGCGGCGATGGCGGAGTCGACCGGGACGGCCGTCGCGGGCGGCGCTCCGGCGGTCGCCCACTCCGGGTCCTTGAGGCCGTTGCCGGTGACCGTGCAGACGATCCGCTGCCCCTTGTCGACCTTGCCCTCTTCGGCGGCCTTCAGCAGACCGGCGACCGAGGCGGCCGAGGCGGGCTCCACGAAGACACCCTCCTGAGCGGCCAACAGGCGGTAGGCGGAAAGAATTTGACGGTCCGTCACCTCGTCGATGTGACCGCCGGACTCGTCGCGGGCGGCGAGTGCGAAGTCCCAGGACGCGGGGTTGCCGATCCGGATCGCGGTGGCGACCGTGGAAGGATCCTTGACGATCTCGCCGCGGACGATGGGCGCCGAACCGGAGGCCTGGTAGCCCCACATCCGCGGAGTGTGGGTGGAGATCGCGTCGCCCGCGTACTCCTTGTAGCCCTTCCAGTACGCGGTGATGTTGCCCGCGTTGCCGACCGGGAGGACATGGATGTCCGGGGCGTCGCCCAGCGCGTCCACGATCTCGAAGGCGGCGGTCTTCTGGCCCTCGATGCGTACCGGGTTGACCGAATTGACCAGCGCCACCGGGTAGTTGTCGGAGAGCGAGCGGGCCAGCGTCAGGCAGTCGTCGAAGTTTCCGTCGACCTGGAGGATCTTCGCGCCGTGGACCAGCGCCTGGCCCATCTTGCCGAGCGCGATCTTGCCCTGCGGGACCAGAACGGCGCAGACCATCTGGGCGCGCACCGCGTAGGCCGCCGCGGACGCGGAGGTGTTGCCCGTCGACGCGCAGATGACGGCCTTCGCGCCCTCCTCCTTGGCGCGGGTGATCGCCATGGTCATACCGCGGTCCTTGAAGGAACCGGTCGGGTTGGCGCCCTCGACCTTGAGGTACACCTCGCAGCCCGTGCGCTCGGAGAGGACCTGCGCACGAACGAGCGGTGTGCCGCCCTCGCCGAGCGAGACGACCGGCGTCGTGGCCGTGACCGGGAGACGGTCCCGGTACTCCTCGATGATGCCGCGCCACTGGTGGGTGCCCTTGATGGTCATGGGTCCTTACTCCCCTTCAACACGCATGATGCTGGCGACACCTCGGACGGTGTCCAGCTTGCGCAGCGCCTCGACGGTCCCGGAGAGGGCGGCGTCGGGCGCGCGGTGGGTGACGACGACGAGGGAGGCCTCGCCGTCCTTCCCCGACTGGCGGACGGTGTCGATCGACACGTCGTGTTCGGCGAAGACCGTCGCGACCTGGGCGAGTACGCCCGGCTTGTCGGCCACGTCGAGGCTGATGTGGTACCGCGTGACGACCTCGCCCATCGGGCTGACCGGGAGGCGGGTGTACGCGGATTCGCCCGGGCCCGTGGAGCCGCCGAGCTTGTTGCGGCAGACCGCGACCAGGTCGCCCAGAACGGCGGACGCGGTGGGCGCGCCGCCCGCGCCGGGGCCGTAGAACATGAGCTGACCGGCGGCCTCCGCTTCCACGAAGACCGCGTTGTACGCCTCGCGGACTGAGGCCAGCGGGTGGGTCAGCGGGATCATCGCGGGGTGCACCCGCGCGGTGACCGACCGCCCGTCGGCGGCCCGCTCACAGATGGCGAGCAGCTTGACGGTGCAGCCCATCCGCTTTGCGGAAGCGATGTCCGCGGCGGTCACCTCGGTGAGGCCTTCGCGGTGTACGTCGCCGATCTTGACCCGGGTGTGGAAGGCGATCCCGGCGAGGATGGCGGCCTTGGCGGCGGCGTCGAAGCCCTCGACGTCGGCGGTCGGGTCGGCCTCGGCGTACCCGAGGGCGGTGGCCTCGTCGAGTGCCTCGGAGTAACCGGCTCCGCTCGTGTCCATCTTGTCGAGGATGAAGTTGGTGGTGCCGTTGACGATGCCCAGGACCCGGTTGACCTTGTCGCCGGCCAGGGACTCGCGCAGCGGACGTACCAGCGGGATCGCACCCGCGACGGCGGCCTCGTAGTAGAGGTCCCGGCCGTGCTTCTCGGCGGCGGCGTGCAGTGCGGCGCCGTCCTCGGCGAGGAGTGCCTTGTTGGCGGAGACGACGGAGGCGCCGTGCTCGAAGGCGGTGGTGATCAGGGTGCGGGCCGGCTCGATGCCACCGATGACCTCGATGACGACGTCGATGTCACCCCGTTTGACCAGGGCGGTCGCATCGGTGGTGATGAGTGCGGGGTCGATGCCCGCGCGGACCTTCGAGGGCTGCCGTACGGCCACACCGACGAGCTCGACCGGGGCGCCGATGCGCGCCGTGAGGTCGTCGGCGTGCGTCGTCATGATGCGCGCCACCTCTGAGCCGACCACACCACAGCCCAGCAGCGCCACCTTCAGCGGACGCGTACGCATCATCCGACCTCACTCCTCATACTTCTTACGGTGTTGACCAGTCTCACTCACCGGACGGGAGTTTCTTCCCCCCGTCCAATGAGTGAGACATGGATTTCACTAGCCGACATCGAGCCGCAGGAGATCTTCCTCGGTCTCGCGCCTGACGATCACCCTGGCCGCGCCGTCCTTGACGGCGACGACCGGCGGGCGAAGTGCGTGGTTGTAGTTGCTGGCCATGGAGCGGCAGTACGCCCCGGTGGCGGGCACGGCGAGCAGGTCGCCGGGGGCGGTGTCGGCGGGCAGGAAGGCGTCCCGCACGACGATGTCGCCGCTCTCGCAGTGCTTGCCGACGACCCGTACCAGCATGGGCTCGGCGTCGGAGCGGCGCGAGACGA
Source organism: Streptomyces sp. NPDC051561 (assembly GCF_044454195.1). Lineage (NCBI taxonomy): Bacteria > Bacillati > Actinomycetota > Actinomycetes > Kitasatosporales > Streptomycetaceae > Streptomyces > Streptomyces sp. NPDC051561. The sequence goes on from NZ_JBITDM010000002.1 coordinate 151,039, forward strand.
GGGCCACGCTGTACTCGGCGTCGTAGAGCGCGGTGCGGATGTTGTCCGACATGCCGCCGTCCACGCTGACGTACGTCCGCAGCCCGTCGAGGGGCTTGATGGTGCCGACCTCGTACAGCGTGAAGGCCGTCGGGCCGACGATGGCGCGGCCCGGCTCGACCGAGATGCGGGGCGTGCGGAGCTTTGCCGATTCGCATTCGCGAGTGACGATCTCGGTGAGTGCCTTGGCGATGTCCTGGGGCTCGCGGGGGTCGTCCTCGGAGGTGTAGGCGATGCCGAGGCCGCCGCCGAGGTCGATCTCGGGGAGCTCGACGCCGTGCTCGTCCCGTACCTCGGCGAGCAGCTGCACCACGCGCCGCGCGGACACCTCGAAGCCGGCCATGTCGAAGATCTGCGAGCCGATGTGGGAGTGGATGCCGATGAGCTCCAGGCCGTCCAGCTTGAGCGCGCGGCGGACCGCTTCCGCCGCCTGCCCCCCGGCCAGCGCGATGCCGAACTTCTGGTCCTCGTGGGCGGTGGCGATGAACTCGTGGGTGTGCGCCTCGACGCCCACCGTGACCCGGATCTGCACCCGCTGGCGCTTGCCGAGGCCCTGCGCGATGTGCGCGACCCGGACGATCTCCTGGAAGGAGTCGAGAACGATCCGGCCGACACCGGCCTCGACGGCCCGGGTGATCTCCTCGACCGACTTGTTGTTGCCGTGGAAGGCGATCCGCTCGGCGGGCATTCCGGCGTCCAGCGCCGTGGTCAGCTCGCCGCCCGAGCACACGTCGAGGTTCAGCCCCTCCTCCTTGAGCCAGCGCACGACCGCCCGGCTCAGGAAGGCCTTGCCCGCGTAGAAGACATCGGCCTCGGTGCCGAAGGCGTCGGCCCAGGCGCGGCAGCGGGCACGGAAGTCGGCCTCGTCGAGGAAGTACGCCGGGGTGCCGAACTCCTCGGCCAGGCGCGTCACTTCGATTCCTCCGACGCTCACCACACCCGCCTCACCGCGGCTGACGGTGCGCGCCCAGACCTTCTCGTCGAGGACGTTGAGGTCCTCGGCGGGGGCGGTGTAGTGGCCCTCGGTGAGGACGTCGGCGTGGCGGGGCCCGGCGGGGTGGGCGGAACGGCTCATGTTCTTCTCTCACTCACATCACAGGTGAACGGGTGCGCTGACGCCGAGCTGGGACAGGCCGCCGGCCAGCACCGTCCCGGCGGCTTCGGCGACTGCCAGCCGGGAGCGGTGGGCGGCCGAGGGTTTCTCGTCGCCGGACGGCAGGACGTGCCGCGTCTCCTGGTACCGGACGAAGGCGTCGGCGAGGGTGACCAGGTACCGGGCGACGCGCTCGGGGGCGCCCAGCCGGACGGCCGCTTCGAGCTCTACGGGGTAGGCGCCGAGCAGCCCGATCAGCTCTGGGGCGTCGACGCCGCTCCCGTACGCCGCGGAGAATCCGAGGTCGGCCGCGTTACGTCGCAGGGCCCGCGACCTGGAGTGCGCGTACTGCACCCGGAAGAGGGGGTTGCGCTCGTGCTGGGCGAGCAGCTCGGTGTCCGGGGCGGGGAGCAGTGCGCCCCACGCGGCGGCGTCATCCCCGAGCCGGGCCAGCGCGGCGGGGTCGGGCGCGGGGAGGCGGAGGGCGTCACTCCGTACGAGATCCCGCTCGGTCAGCTCCCGTACGGTCCGCCCCCCCGCATCCGCGTCGAGCGTGAAACTCAGGAAGCCGGGGCCGGTGACCTCGACGGCGGCGATGCCCGGGACACCGGTCAGCCGCTCCCGCAGGAGCTCGGCGACCTCGCGCGGAGGCTTTCCCGCGGTCCGTGCCAGGCGCAGCGCCACATTGCTGGCGTAGTCCCCGCTGCCACCCGGCCGAGTGCGCTCGACAGCGGCCCGCTCGGGCACCGGAGCGGGCAGTACGTCCTCCTCGACGGCGCGGCGCACGGCGCGCAGCACGGTGTGGGAGAGCTCTGCGGGGGTCACGGGCCAAGCCTAGGTCAGGAAGGGGGGCCGTCCGCGAACCGGTTTCAGCATCTGAGCCGGTTCAAACCTTTGATTCGCTCCTATTGCGGATGGCTCCACGCACCGTGGCCGGATTCAGCAGCGGGGCCTGGCGGGCCGGCCGAACCCGCCGCCGTGCCTGCCGTCGACGGACGGCGGCTCCTCCTGACCCGCCATCCTGCGCACCAGCCGCACCAGTTCGGCGGGCTCGAAGGGCTTGGAGAGGAAGGCGTCCACCCCGGAGGCGAGGCCGCTCTCCACCTCGTACTGCGTACACGCGCTGATGATGGCCACGGGCAGCCGGCTGGTGCGAGGGTCGTCACGCAGGCGGGCGGCGGTACTGAGCCCGTCCAGGCGCGGCATGACCACATCGAGGGTGACCACATCGGGGCGCACCTGGTGGATGATCTCCAGGCATTCGGCACCGTCGGAGGCGGTCACCACCTCGAAGCCCTCCAGTTCGAGGTTGACCCTGATCAGCTGCCTGATGACCTTGTTGTCATCGACGACAAGGACCCGGCCGAACGCGCCCGACACCCTTCGAGAGTAGGTGGGACTCTCTCGCCGCGTCCGGGTTTTGCCCACTTCCGGCCCGGGCACGGAAGGGGAGCGCCGGCGACCGGCTGACGTGCGGGGCGTGCAGATATCTGTTCACGGGCACCTGCGGGGAGCTGGTAAGGTTCACCACGTCGCCGACACACCGTGCGACACGCCCCCGTAGCTCAGGGGATAGAGCATCGGCCTCCGGAGCCGGGTGCGCAGGTTCGAATCCTGCCGGGGGCACTTCAACAGAAGTGCCGAGTACGAAGGCCGGACCCAGTTTTCTGGGTCCGGCCTTCGTCGTTTTGTGGTGCCCGTGTCGTCCCGCCCGGTGGTGTTCGTCCATGGTGCGGTCATGTCGGGGAATGGGGGCGGTAAAGCCCCGGTGTGCGGACTTGGTGCGTCTTTAGGCTACGCGCGGGTCTGCGGTGGTGGACCTCAAGTGGCGTGCAGGTCTTGGGGGTTGTGAGGGATGAAGTCCGTGCTTCTGAACTGGGGGCCGACGCTGGTGTTCAGCGTGCTGCTGCCGTGGGTGACGTACGGGGTGCTGACGGACGGTGGGATGGAGCCGGTCACGGCGCTCTTTCTGATTGCCGGGTGGCCGTTGGCCGAGGTGGGGATCTTCTACGGAATCCATCGCCGGATCGACGAGTTCGGCGTGATGATTCTGATTGTGCTGGTGCTGGGGGCGGTCAGTGCGCTCGCGCTCCACAGCGAGAAGATGGTCTTCGTGAAGGACTCGGCGCTGACGGGGCTGCTGGGGCTGGCCTATCTGGTGACGCTGTTCCTGAAGCGGCCGATGATGTTCTATTTCGGGCGGAAGTTCGCGACGGACGGGTCCGCCGAGGGCATCGCCCGGTGGAACGGGCTGTGGGACGCGTATCCCGGATTCCGGGCCAGTCAGCGGAAGTTGACGGTGGTGTGGGGTGTCGCCTTCCTGGTGGAGGCGGTGGTGCGGATCGCGCTCACCTATGTGCTGGAGACGTCGACGATGGTGGGGGTCTCGTCGGTGATGCCGTTCGTGGTGCTGGCCGGGTTGATGACGTACACGATTCAGACGGGGCGGAAGGGGCGGGCCCGGATGGCCGCCTCCGGGAACGCTCCGGGCGGTGCGGTGGCCGAGGGGGCGGAGGCGGCCGGCTGAAGGGTGGGTGGAGTTGCGGTGCCCCGGGTGAACGATCGCGTTCGCGGTGCTACCGAAAAGTGTCAGAGAAGCCGACTACCAGCCGCGTCCCGTGGATAGAGACCATGTAAGTAGGTTCGCCATGCACTCCCGGCCCTCGTTAGTAGCGCTGGAGAATGCCTGCGCTTTGCAGCTCACGGATGTGTTCGACCGTTCGGGTCGGAGTGCTGCCTCCCCGGACCAGTACACCGGCCTCGATGTTCCTGGAGACACCGGAACGAGTGAGGTTGGCGCTGGTGGTCAGGAGGATGCTGCGGTCCGCCACGGCGAGCTTGGCGTGAGTCTTCGCTCCGGGTTCCGGGCGCTTCGCGGGCGGCCAGTGCCAGACCACCACTCCAGGCACCGCGAGAAAGGCCGAAGCGGGTTCCGTACCCTGCAGGGCGCTTCCCGCGCCCTGCAGGGTCTCGACCACCACGTCGACCGAGACTCCCCTGGCCACCGCCTTCCCCAGTGCTTCGGTCAGCGGAGCGTAGGGCTGTGCCGAATAGGTCATCAGGATCAGTTCGGAGCGGGCCTGGGCCACGACGTCGGTGAGCAGGGCGCGGTCGGTGGCCCTGACGGGCACCCGAGGCGAGGAGGGTCCGCTCCATACGAGCGAGACGTCCTGCTCGGCCTGCCGCTGGGCGTATCCGGCCGCCAGGCCGAGCAGATATGCCTCGGCCTGTACGTCCGGTACGGCGTCGGCGGCTCGGGCGTCCAGCAGCTCCTTTGCCGCTTCCGCAAAGCCCGACACCGCACGGGCCGTCAGTATCGTGCTGCGGGCCTTTCCCTGCCCGATCCCCTCGGCGATGACACGCAAAGCGTCCGGCCCCTGGTCGGCCACCACCTTCGCCGCTGCCGCCTCTAAGTGCCGGTTGTTCACTTGGCCCTCTGAAGAAGGACCAGTTCCGGCGCGTCGATGGGGACGATGAACCTGCGGTCGAGGAAGCGGTTGCCGCGTTCGCAGGTCGTCTCGGACACGAAGAGGCAGACATGGCAGGCGGCGCCGTGCAGGAAGTCCTCCGGCGGGTGCGGCAGCCGCTCGGAGCACAGAGGGTCGGACGAGCAGCGCTCGGCGTCGTCCAGCGCCCGGTTCACGATCCTGGTGAGCCGGTCGGGCTCGCCGAGTGCGACCAGGCCGCCCAGCGTTCCCTCGGCGTCGGGGACCGCCGTGTAGATGAGGATGCCGGTGCGCAGGTCGTTCTCTCGGCCCGCGTAGATCCGCTCGGAAAGACTGGCCGAGGAGTAGCCGCACTCCAGCGAGATCGCGCGGATCAGGAGGTGGGAGAGGGTGTGCAGGGCGATGTAGCGGGCTCCGGGCCAACCGCGCATCGGATCGTCGACACCTTCGACCCGTCCGGAGTAGCGGTTCTTGCGGAACTCCACGTACGCCGCGCGGTGGGCCTTGAGTGCCGCCGAGTCCTCGACACGCTGCTCCCAGGCGGTCACCAGATCCTCGGGCACGCGAAGGAACAAGCCTTCACCGCGGACCTCGCTGGCCGGCACCCAGCTGGGAATGCGGCTTCGCGAGAGCGGGGCACGGGCGACCAGGTCCGGATCGTCCGGGTCGGGTGCGTCGAGGCGGGTGAATCCGGTCAGGGCGCGCACCTCACGGAGGCGTTCGGCCTGGACGATGTGGGAGAAGACGCCCGACAACTCGGCAGGTACGTCGACCGGGTTGAGCGCGAAGTCGTTGCTGTGCTCGGGAATCTTCGATGCGGTAAAGATCTCCCACTCCGGGGTGAGTAGGTCGGGGTAGGCGGAGCTGTCGGTCTCGGTCGCGCCTGCCAGTTCCGCGCGGTGTGCCTCGATCGCCTCGTACACCTCCTCCTTGCTCCACTGGTGCAGGCCGCTGAACTGGGAGAATCCCCAGGCGAAATCGAGGTAGCCCGGGTTTGTCACCTTCTCGAGTTCGCCCCAGAGCTGCTCGACCTTGCCGGCCAACGCGCTCCCGTTGGTCGGCGGTACGGCCAGCGCGCTCAGAGTCTGGGCGAACCACTGGTTCGAGGCGCCGACGATCAGTGGCTTCGGGCGCTCCGTGCAGCCGTTGGCGTCGAAGGTGGCCAGGTGCGGGTGGCGGCCCCGGCAGCCGGGGAGGTTGTCCTCGCCGCGTTTGCCCATCGCGTCGCGGATGTTGCGGTCCTTGTCGCACGACAGGCATTTGATCTTGACGTTGGCCGCCTGGTTGCCGCCGTGGTCGATCATCTGGAGGCGGGGGCGGTCGGCCTTCGGGCAATCGCCACCCCGGTGCACGAAGGACACGTACGGGAAGTCGTCGAGGTGTCCGGCGCGGCAGGCCAGGACGAAGCGCGCGGCTACGGCCAGAGGCTTCTTGCCGCGCTTGCCCGTGCAGTTGTCGTGGTAGAAGCGGGCCCGGTCGGGCATGCGGGGCTGGGAGTTCTCGAACTTGAAGATCTTGGAGTCGAGCGCGTTCAGTTCATTGCAGACGGTGCAGCGCAGCCATTGGGGGAAGGGCTGTACGGGCACGCCCACCCGGGACGCCTGCCCGTTGGGGTCGTGGTCCAGGCCGTCCATCCAGGGAGCGGGCCGCAGCTGCTTGACCGATTCGCCCGTCGGGTCGCCGTAGAGGCGGTTCACGGCTTGGAGCAGCCTCGGTTCCTTGAGATCCGTCGGCTCGAAGGCGTTGTAGTCCCAGTCGTCGATACCACGGGTCAGAACAGCGAAGTTGGGCAGGTCGACGAGGGCGCCGACGCCACTGGTGAACATGAGGTGGCTGGGGCGCACGGCGCCCACCCGGCGGCGGTACTGGCCGGTGTCCGTCATCGCTTTGCCTTCTTCCCTGCCGCTGCTGCCGTGAGGTCCAGTGTCATGCCCATTTCGTCACCCTCGGGAATGTCCCCCGATTCCTCGGACTCCCCGGAGCCCGCACCGCCGCCGCCTCCCGCGTAGGCCCACGGCGGGGCCCCTCCCGTGACGTCGAACATTCCGGTTCCCGGCATCAGCAAGTTGATCTCGTTCTCGGTCTCGCGCATGGACTGGGCCACGGTCAGCTCGTCCCAGCTGCCGCTGCCCGCCCTCTTGAGGAGGCCCACGAGTTGCTGACCGTTCCACTTGCCGGTTTCGTAGCCGAGCCGGGCGTGGGATTCCTTCTCGGTCTCCCAGCGGTCCTTGAGCGTTTCGATGCGTTCGGAGAGATAGCCGCGGGCCCGTGCACCAGCCACCGTCTCGGCGCGGTCGAGGAAGCGGGCGGTGACGTCTGCCACCTCCGGGCCGTGCAGGTCGACGTCGAAGGCGTCCGCGTTGCGCGAGTGGTCCTCCACGGTGTTGCGTACGGCGGCGATCCAGGCGGCGGCAGCCGTACGGTCCAGGGAGCGGCGGGCGAAGGGAGTGACGGACAGTGCTTCGACCCGTCGGTAGAAGGTGGCGTGGTAGTTGTCGAAGTCCTCGAAGTGCGCCAGGTCGCGGGGCCGTGTCCAGTTGTAGAGGGTGACGACCAAGCCGGGGCGGTTGGCGTCACGGCCGACGCGGGAGGAGGCCTGGATGTACTCGGCGGTCTGCTTGGGCTGCCCGGTCACGACCATGAGCCCGAACCGCGATACGTCCACGCCCACCTGCAGCATCGAGGTGGCGAGGACCACGTCGATACCGCCCGCTCCCTCGTTCAGGAGGGGCAGCCTGGCCGCGTCCAGCCGCACCTTGTGCTTCTTGGACTCGGCGACCTCCTGCCAGAACGCACGCCGTCGCAGCGTGGTCTGCTGCTCCTCGTCGAAGGGGACTTCCAGCCTCTTGAGCACTTCGGTGATCTGGCCGGAGGAGATACGGGAGGTGAGCTCCTCCACGGTGAGCATGCCCGACCGGGTCCCCCGGTCGGAGAGCCCCTTGCGTCGGCCGTGCACCCGCACCCGGGTGACGATGTCGTCGTCCAGCAGCCGCCGCATTCCGGCGAGTTCACGGGTCGCGTTGAAGTAGCCGACCAACGTCATGTACGGGTCGGCCGCACGGCCGTACTTGTCGAAAAGGGTCTGTCCGGCGAGGAGCAGGATCTCCGCGAGCCGGATCTCGGCGGCCTTCAGCCGTGTCCCGTGCGCACAGACACCCATGTACCGCCGCCCGGGAGCCTCCTTCGACAGCGGGACCTGCTGGGAGAAGAAGGTGTCCTCGACATCGATGACCTGCGGCGGGAAGATCGCCGCCTTACGGGCGAACACCCCCAGGATCTGGTCCGCCGCCCGCTTCGTGGTGGCCGTGGACGCCACGATCTTCGGGCCCGCCCGGCGGATTCCACCGTACCCATCCGATACCGGCCAGCTGCACAGCTCGTCCACGGCCGCTTCGAAGAGTCCGACAGTGGTGCCCAACGCACCAGAGATCAGGTGGAGTTCGTCCTGGATGATCAGGTCCGGCGGGCGCAGCCGGGACACTGCCTGACTGGTCACCGCAGGCAGCTTGCCCTTGGCGTTGTGGCTGTCCACGCACTTGGTGCGGGCGTCGAGGTCGGCGTGCCGGTAGCCGTGCCGGGGGCAGCGGCGCGAGACCCGTCCGAAGAGCATGCCCGCGGAGCCCCGCCAGGGCAGCTGGGCGAGCTTGTCGACGGTGGCGATCAGCAGGCTGGGAGTGAGCCGGTAGATCTCCTCGTCGACGGTCAGGATCGGCAGCCCCTCGCGCGGGGAGCGCCGCCGCGAGAAGAGGCAGGCCGCCTCGCCCTCGCCGTTGGCGCAGTAGAGGAGCACCCGGCGCAGGTCCTCGTCCACCTGGAGGTCCCGCTGCGCGCTGAGAGCCGTACCGCACCAGGGGCAGGCCAGGGTCTGGAGGACCTTGGCACCGCGTCCGTCACCGGACTCCTTGGCCTCGGCGACCTGGTTCTTCGCGTCCTCAAAGCTGTTGGGCGATACGGAGAGGCCGACCCACAGCCCGATCCGGAAGGGCGTCTCGCCCCAACGCAGATCTCCGGCGCCGTACTTCTCGCGCCTGAGCACCTCCGCCGCGCACACCAGAGCGGCGGCCCGCTGAAACTGCTGGGCGGTCAGCAGCCGCAGCGTGTAACGCATCAGTACGGCGACACCGGCTTCGCCACTGCGGGCGTCCGCACCGCCGCCGACCACACCTTGCAGCCTGCGGATGGCGAAGGTGAAGGCTGCGAGCCCCAGGTATGCCTCGGTCTTTCCACCACCGGTCGGGAAGAACAACAGGTCGACCACGGCCTGCGGCCCGGCCTCCCGCTCCTCAAGACCTGGAATTGTCAGCGCCCGCAGATTCAGCAGTACAAAGGCCAGCTGGAACGGCCGCCAGGAGGCAGCTTCCTCCCCCTTGCCGTCGATCACCGCCTTCGCCTCGGCGAACCCCAGCCCTTCGTCCTCCCGCAGTGCCGCGACGGCGGTGTGCCGACGCTGGAGTGCCATCGCCTCATTGGCAAACCGGAACGCTTCCAAGGCCTCCGGGTGGTCGGGGTCCTTCAGCAGGTCCACACCGAGAGTGATCCGTACGGATACGTCGCCCGCCGCGTCGATGGCGGCGAGGGCCCGGTCCCGCAGGGCGGGCGGCAGCCCTTCCGCCTGCGCCCTGCGTTCCTCCAACCAGGCCGCGTATCCGTCGGCGAGAGGCGCCAGGGCGTCGGACAGCTCTGCCGGTTCGAGGATCGCGAGCCGGTCCATGGACAGTTCCAGGCCGGCCAGATGTGGGGCGTCCTTCGCCGACGGGGCGAGGGTCGCGGGCACGTTGTGCACGGGCAGCCAGGTAGTGGCCAGCGCCTTGGCCCTCCGGGTGCCTTCCTCCGGCGTAACCTCGACCGCGACGTTGCGCCCTCGCGCGTGGCTCAGCTGGTTGCGGTACAGCAGGTCGAGGTGCTGCTCCTCCGGGTCCTCGTACCGGCCGCCGCCCTGCCCCTCCAGTACATCGGCGATGGGCAGGAAGACCGGAGCGGCCCCGTCCAGTGCGGTGACCTCGATCCTGGCCTGGAAGAGCCAGGCGGTGTCTTTGCCCGAAGAGGGCTCCTCCTGCGCATTCACCAAGGACAGTTCGACGACGCGGATGGCGCCGCCCGACCCGTCGGGCCTGCTCCGTACATCCACGATCAGCCTGACCCCGGGGGCGTCCGGATGATCGGCGGTGAGCGCGAGAACCTGGTGGGCGGCCTGGTCGAGCCGCACTTCCTTCGGGATGTCGACCTGTTCACGAGACCATGTGGTCAGAGGCTTCGTGGTCAGGGCTTTCTCGTCCTCGGTGAGCACCTGGGTGCGGTGATAGCGCCCCCACCGGATCCGTACGGAGACGGCCCCCGTGCTGTCGTCCTCCGGCACCGCGAACATCATCCCCATCGAGGATGCCCACATCCGCCCGGCGTTCTGCGTGGTGAGCTTCTCCGGCATGTCGTGCTCCGTGCCGTCCCCCTCGCCTCCCAGGTCGCCGTCGGCCTGGTCGCCCGCCGCGTCAAGCGAAGAGGTGAGGGTCCGCTTCGGCCCGAGCATTCCCACCAGGTACCGGTCCCTGGGGCCGGCGGCCTTGGGGTCGAACTCCTCCAGGTCGCCGTCCCAGGGGCCGAGCAGGTCCCGGGAGATCAACTCGCCCAGCTCGTCCCGGACTTCGTACGACGTCGCCGGAACGAGCGTCTGCGGCACCTCACGCACACGCTGAAGCAGATCCTCTTCGGCGTTCCCCGCGTGAGCGCCTGCGGACTCCTTGGGCATCTGGGTTTCCTCTTCCGTTCCGGCGGTGCGGCAGATCCTTCTCGGATGCTATCGGCGGGCACTGACATTCGACCCTGCCAATCGATCGTGCGGGCGCTTCCCGCACCCTGTCGCTTCGCGTCCCGCATCGCTACCGTTTGATCTCAGTACGTCACCGTCACCTGTCCGTTGGGGGCGCCATGGGTACCGGTACGAGGCATGCCCCAACGACCCACCGGCGGGCACAGCCGGACGGCAGGACGCAGCATCGGGAGTGGCTCGGCCTGGTGACGGTGGACGGGCCCCTCCCCGACATGGAGACCCTCCACGGTGTCTGGCCACAGCTCGATGCCCTCGACAGGCCGATGCGGGACGGGCTGCGGCTTGCCCACCGTGAGTGGCAGGAGGCGGTGGTACGGGAACACCGGCCGTGGATCGACTTCGTACTGGGCGATCTGCTCGGCTGGGGGGACGCGCTGCGCAGCGATGCGGAGTCCCTGGCGGCCCTGGCCTCCTCGGCCTTGGGCGGCTCCGATCATCAGGAACCCCTCACTCCTTCCTTCATCCTCGTCCCGCCGGACGGCACCGCCGCCGAGCCCGCGCTTCTCGGCCTGGTCTGCCCGCCGGACACCGTGCCCACCTCCCGTGTCCCCGGCTCGGCGACCGTGGCCACTCCCGTCGACCGGCTCGCCGTACTGTGCCGCAGCCACGGTGTCCCACTGGGCCTCGCCACCTCGGGCAGATGGTGGACCCTGGTCCACGCGCCCCGGCAGAAGCCGACGACCACGGTGACCTTCGACTCCGCCGACTGGCCCGCCCGCGCCGAACGGACGGCGGTGCGGGCGTTCGTGTCGCTGCTGCACCGCCGCCGCTTCTTCGCCGTTCCCGACGACGAGACGCTCGCCGCCCTGCTGACCGGCGTCAAGGACCAGAGCCAGCAGATCACCGACTCGCTGGGCCGCCAGGTCCAGCAAGCGGTGTCGCTCCTGGTCTCGGCGATCGGCAGGCTCGACGCCGACCAACGAGCAGCGGGCGGCGAGGGGTTGGGGCGGACCGACGCCTCCGAGGTGTACCAGGCCGCCCTGGCGACCCAGATGCGCATCCTGTTCGCCTTCTTCGCGGAGGAGCAGGGGCTGTTGCCGGCCGACAATCCGGTGTACGCCCAGGGGTACTCGGCCGGTGGCCTCTGCGCCGACCTGGAGCAGCGTGCCCGCGACACCAGCGAGGAGGACCTGGAGCACTCCACGGCCGCGTGGCACCGCCTGGTCGCACTCTTCCACGCCGTGTATGCAGGCGTGGAACACGCGGCGTTGAAGATCGGGGGCTACGACGGGAGCCTCTTCCGGCCCGATAAGTACGTCTGGCTCGAAGGTGACGAAACCCGGGGCCTCGGCCCGCTGCCCATTGACGACCGCACGGTGCTGCACATGCTGCGGGCGGTGCAGTTCGTGAAGTTGGGCAGGGGCCGCTCGGCCGAAGTCCGGAAGCTCACCTTCAGGGATCTGTCGATCGCGCAGATCGGGCACGTCTACGAGGGGCTGCTCGCGTACGAGGGATATCGCGCGGCTGAACCGATGGTGGGGCTGGTGGGGAAGGAGGGGCTGGAACAGCAGGTTCCGCTGCGGGAGTTGGAGCGGCTCGCTGCGGAATCAGTTGGCGGGCAGGGCCCAGCAAATTCCGGCTTGGCTGCCGCCCTGCACAAGGCGTACGGCCAGTCGGGTATCGGAACCGCCAAGAAACTCGAAGGGCTTCTCGCGCCACCGCCGGAAGCGGGCCGTGGCGAGGTCCGCCGGCAGCTCCTCTCTGCCACCGGAGGGGACGCACAACTCACCGAGCGTCTCCTGCCATTCCATGGACTCATACGTGTGGATCTGCGCGGACTGCCCGTCGTGGTCCCGGCCGGTGGCCTGCACCTCGCCGCCTCCTCGCAGCGCAAAGCGACCGGCGCGCACTACACGCCCGAATTCCTGGCGGCAGAGGTGGTCGAGCACGCGCTGTCGCCCCTGGTCTACTCCCCCGGCCCGCTGGACACTCCGGACAAGGATGCGTGGCGGCTCAGGACGAGTGCCGAGATCCTCCGGCTGAAGGTCGCTGATATCGCGTGTGGTTCGGGCGCCTTCCTGGTCGCTGCCTGCCGATACCTCGCCGAACGCCTGGTGGAGGCCTGGGCGATCGAGGGCGACGAGGCGTCCCGGGACCGCATTCAGTCGCAGCTGGATACGGACTCGCTCGGTCTCGCCAGGCCGGAGACCCATGACCTCTTCATGATCCGGGCACGGCGGAAGATCGCCGAGAACTGTCTGTACGGGGTGGACATCAACCCGCTCGCGGTCGAGCTCGCCAAGTTCGCCCTGTGGTTGGACACCGTCGAACCGGGGATGCCGTTCACCTTCCTGGATGACCGGATCATGGCTGGTGACTCGCTGCTCGGCATCACGTCGTACGAGCAGATAGAGGCGATGCACCTGGTGCCGGCGGCAGGGCGTGCACTGCATGCCAAGAGTCCGGTGGATTTCACTTCTGCGGTGCCGTTCCTTACGGGGCTCGGTGCGGGGGTTCAGGAGGCGGGGAGACTTCGGGATCGGATTCTTGGGATTCCGGGGCGCACGCTTGCGGATCTCGGCAAGAAGCGGCGCCTTCTCGAAGAGGCCAAGGCCGCGACCGAATTGCCCAGTCTCTTCGGTGATCTGATCGTCGGTGCGTCGCTGGCGCATCTCCATCGTGGCAAGGTGGAATTGGACCGGGCGTCGATCGCGGCGGCTGACACTCCTCGTCTCATGGCTCGGGCGGCTCCTGGGGCGGTGCCCGAGTTGGCGCGGCGGGCTCGCGGTCGGGTTGATGAGTGGCTGCGTGCGGCGCTGAAGGAGTATGGGGATGAATCACCCTGTTTTCATTGGCCCTTGCGGTTTCCGGAAGTGTTCCGCGCAGGGGGGTTCGACGCGGTGGTGGGGAATCCGCCATTCCTGGGAGGCCAGAAGATCACTGGGACTACAGGTACCCCGTATCGGGAATTTCTGGTCACCTGCATCGGTGGAGGTGTCCGTGGGAGTGCAGATCTTGTTGCGTACTTCATGCTCCGGACCAACGACCTGCTGAACCGGCACGGCCACATGGGCCTGATCGCCACCGATACCGTCGCGGAGGGAGATACCCGAGAGGTCGGGCTCGACCAGATCGTGGCGCGAGGGGGAACTATCCATCGGGCAACGGAGAGTGCGCTCTGGCCGTTGAAAGGCGCGCAGCTGAAGTACCGCGTGGTCTGGGCCGGTCACGCTCCCTTGGGCGCGGATGGGGCCCACCTCACCTCGTCACTGACCCCTGAGTCACGGGTAGCCGGAAAGCCGCACCGCTTGGCCGAGAACCGAGGGCTGGCGTTCCAAGGGTCGACGATCCTGGGGCTGGGCTTCACAATGCAGCCCGAGGCCGCGCAAGCACTCGTAGCCAAGGACTCCCGTTACGAGAAGGTGCTCTTTCCGTACCTGAACGGGCAGGACCTCAACTCACGCCCAGGAGGTGCCGCCAGCCGTTGGGTAATCAACTTCCATGACTGGAGCAAGGAGCGGGCGAAGCTCTATCCGGAGGTGTACGAGCAGGTCCTGCTCACGGTGAAACCGGAGCGCGACACGAACAAGCGGAAGGTGTACCGGGACTTCTGGTGGCAGTTCGGGGAGAAGCGCCCGTCGATGGTGAAGGCCATCGAGGGGCTGGACCGACTGATCACCATCGCCCTGGTGAGCAAGGTCGCGATGCCGATGATGGTGCCGAACAACCAGGTGTTCTCCCACATGCTCGGCGTCTTCGCCACAGATGATTTCGCCATGCTGGGGCTGCTCAGCAGCGCCCCGCACTATTGGTGGTCCATCAGCCGGGCGTCGAGCTTGAAGGGCGACCTTCGGTACACGCCCTCAGACGTATTCGCGACTTTCCCTCGCCCCGCCCCAACCGGCGAACTCCGCGCCTTGGGCGATCATCTCGACTCATGCCGCCGCGAGTTGATGCGAACCCGCAACGCAGGCCTGACCGCCACGTACAACCTCGTACACAGCCCTGCCTGCCAGGGCCCCGACATCGTCGAACTCCGCGCGATTCATCGGTCCATCGACGAGGAAGTCGTTCGCGCCTACGGCTGGCATGACCTGCTGGGCCGGCTCGACCACGGTTTCCACGACACCCGTCAAGGCGTCCGTCACACCATCGGGCCCGTGGTCCGCCAGGAGATCCTCGACCGGCTCCTAGAGCTGAACTTCAGCCGGTACGAGGAGGAGAACCCCGCGCTCTTCCACCCGTCCCACCTATCACTCGACGAGACCTAGCCCAGGAGCACCCTTCACGACGGCCCAGACCGTCTTGCCCGGGGACCCGGCGGGCCGTTCGGTGCAGCCCCAGTCGTCCGCGAGGCAGGAGACCAGGAGCAGGCCACGGCCGGAGTCGGCGGTGGGGTGGGCGGGCAGTTGCGCGGTCTCCGGTGGGCGCTTCTCGGTGCGGGTGTCGGTGACTTCGATGCGGTAGGTGCCATCGATGGTGGCGGTGAGTCTGAGGTGGAAGTCGCGGCCGGGGACGTGGCCGTGGGTGACGGCGTTGCCGGTCAGCTCGGCGGTGAGGAGGGAGAGGGTTTCGTTGAGGGGCGAGTCGTAGGGGTGGCCCCAGTCGGTGAGGCGGTGCGAGACGAGTCGGCGGGCGAGGCGGGCACCTCGGGGCGAGGAGGTGAAGCACAGGACGAACTCGTGGTCAGGGGTGGCCGGTTGAGCTGCGGGGAATGTGCTGTTCATGGGCCAACCGTGGTGGTCGCGACGTACCGTTGACCAGGAGTGACGGGGTGACCACGAGTGGTTGTACGTGGGTGTGGCGGTGGTTGTACGTGGCGGTGGGCGTGACCGGGTCGGAGGAGCGGGCGTGGGCGACGGCGGCGGAGTGGTGCGGGGCGACGGGCAGGACGAGGGGCAGGAGGAGCGGGAGCGGGAGCCCGGCATGGAGATTCTTCATGTGTTCGGGCGGCAGTTGAAGTGTCTGCGGGTACGGGTGGGGATGGAGCGGGCGGAGTTGGGGGCGCGGACGGGGTACTCGGCGTCGACGGTCGCGTCGTACGAACAGGGGCGGAGGATTCCGCCGCCGAGGTTCATCGACCGGGCGGATGAGGCGGTGGACGCGGGTGGGGCGCTGAAGGAGATGAAGGAGGAGGTGGAGCGGGCGCAGTATCCGGCGTTCTTCCGGGATGCGGCGGGCTTGGAGCGCCTGGCCGTTGAGTTGCTGGTGTTCGCGAACCAGGCGGTACCCGGACTTCTTCAGACCGAGGCGTACACACGTGCCGTGCTGGCCATGCGGCGCCCGTTGTTGGAGGACGCAGTCGTTGAGCAGCGCGTTGCCTCCCGGCTCATGCGGCAGGAGATCTATTCCCGCAGGCCTGCGCCGCTACTGAGCTTCGTCATCGACGAGGCCGTACTGCGCCGCCCGTACGGAGGCAGAGCGGTATACCGGGGGCAGTTGGAGCAAATTCTGCTGGTCGGGCAGCATCGCAACGTCGAGATCCAGATGATGCCGCTCAACCGCGAGGACAACGCGGGAGTGGACGGTGCGTTCACCGTAC
Organism: Streptomyces sp. NPDC051561; assembly: GCF_044454195.1. NCBI lineage: Bacteria > Bacillati > Actinomycetota > Actinomycetes > Kitasatosporales > Streptomycetaceae > Streptomyces > Streptomyces sp. NPDC051561. Next base: position 166,923 of record NZ_JBITDM010000002.1, read on the forward strand.
TGACGCGCTCGGGCGGTCGCCAGGTGGCCTACACCGAGACGCAGGGCAGGAGTTCAATGGTGACCGAGCCTGCCGAGGCACAAGCCTTCGCGTCGCGCTATGGGATCATCCGAGCGCAAGCTCTCACCCCGAGTGAGTCCTTGACCTTCATCGAGAAGCTGCTGGGAGAGGTATGAACCCCGAGGAGACCACCAACGCCAGGCGGGAACTGGCTTGGTTCAAGAGCAGTTACAGCGGTGCGGAGGGGGGCGAATGCCTTGAGGTCGCGTTGAACTGGCGTACCTCCAGCTACAGCGGCGCCGAAGGCGGCCAGTGCGTCGAGGTTGCGTCCTACCCTGCGACCGTCCACGTCCGTGACTCGAAGGTGACGGCGGGGCCGGTCCTGTCGGTCGTGCCTCAACAGTGGTCCATGTTCGTCGAGTTCGCCGCGCGGGCCTGACCGCACGGGCGTGAGGGGTGGGCCGGGGGCTCCTGGCCCACCCCTCATCCGTCAGAGCCCCGGCAGCATCTCGCCGTAGTCCGCCGCCTTCTTCTTGGGGGCGGCCTTCTTCTTGGCCCCACCCTTTTTGTCGTGCAGCCCGACCTCGACTTCGGCCTTGTAGCGCCGCTGATTCTCTTCGAGGAGCCGGTCGAGGATCTCCTGACGGACTACGGGGCCGATGGTGTAGCGGTCACCTTGGCGGGTCTCGTGGAAACCGTGGTCGAGCCCGCCGGGCTGGTCGAGCAGATCGTGCCAGTCGTAGGCACGTGCTACTTCCTCGTCGATGGCTTTGTGGAGCGCACGAAGTTCGACGATGCCGGGGTCCTGACATGCGGAGTCGTGCACAAGGCTGTACGTGGCGGTCAACCCTGCCTTTCGGGCAAGCATCAGGTCTCGCCTACGTAGGTCCAGACGCTCGCCCAAAACCCGCAGATCAGCAGTTAGCCCTGGAGTCACAAACGTTTCAAACACATCCGATGGGGCATAGTTCAGGTCGGCTTTCAACGTGGAGCTTCGGCTAATTGCCCACCAGTAATGTGGCGCAGAACTCAATACCGCTAGCATCGCCAAGTCATCCGTCGCAAAGACGACCATCCGCTCACTCACCACTTGCCCGGTTGGCACCATAACTGGCATTACCGTCTTGCTCACACGGGTCAGGACGAGCACTCTATCCAATCCCGAGATAGCTTTCACCATCGACGGACGCTTATCGGCATATTGCCAGTAGCGCTGCGGAAGGGGGGGTCGGAGAGCAAAGCTTCCATCCAGCTTCTTGCGTTGCCGCTCAGGCCTCACCTCACGTTGAATAATCTCGAAGACATCTTCGTAATTACTGGCCCGCTCTTCGCTCCAATCATGGAAGTTAATCACCCATCGGCTTGCAATGCTTTCTGGGTGCGAGTTCAAATCCTGGCCATTTAGATACGGGAACAACACTTCACTGTAGCGAGGTTCTTTCGCAATAAGCTCTTTTGCCGCATCCGGGGACATCATGAAACCGAGCCCCAACACATACGAGCCAACGAATGAAAACCCTTGATTCTCGGCCAGCCGTCTTGCTGCTGACGTTACGCGCGACACCTCATCCAGTGACGGCGAGATCCCCTTTACTGGAACCCCATCCGCTAGCTTCACTCCACTCTGTTCCACCACCGCAAGGCTTGTCCATACTGCACAGTACTCAAGAACAGCACTTCGCGACGGCCACGGTCTACTCTTCACCGACTGACGGATTGAAGTGCCAGAAGCCACCAATTGTTCAAGTCCAACTTCCCGAGTATCTCCCTGTGCGAGGGTGTTAGTAGCGACCAACCCCGTGTTACCGCTCGCATTCAACAGGTCATGCGACTTCAACAGAAAGTACGCGACAAGATCAGCGTGCCCCCGGGCCCCCCTTCCCAAGATGTCAACCAAGTACTCCCGGTAGGCCCCACCGAAGGCGCCCGTCAGCTTTTTCCCTCCCAAGAACGGCGGATTCCCCACCACCGCATCAAACCCACCCCTCTCCTCCCAAACCTCCGGAAACACCAACGGCAAATGCACCGGCTCCCGCTCGAACCCATCCACCGGCTGCCCCGTAGCCAGCCACCCCCGAGCCAGCTCCTCCGCCTCCGCCAGCCGCTCCCCCGCCAGCTCCTCGTCACCCCCCGCATCCGCCACCGCATGCGCAGCCGCCACCGCCTCAAACGCAAGCCGGTCCGCCTCCTTCTCGCCCCGCCCCGCCGAAGCCAACGCGGCACCGACCACCAGGTCCGCGTACACCCCGGCTCGCCGGGTCTTCGCCCGTACCGACTCCAGCAGCTCCCGCTTCACGCCCAGCGCTTCCAGGTCCGTCCCCGGAATGCCCGCCAACTTCCTTCGCTCATCAGCGACTTCACTTACAACCCGCCGCACACCACCCGTGAAGTCGATCCCGTCCCCATGAATCCGCCGCCCCCGCACCGGATCCAGGTGCATCGCCTCCAACTGCTCCACTGAAGTAATCCCGAGCAGCGAGTCCCCCGCCACCAGCCGGTCGTCCAGGAACGTGAACGGCCGCTCCGGGTCCATCGAGACCAACCACAGCGACAGCTTGGCCATCTCCACGGCCATCGGGTTGATGTCAACGCCGTACAGGCAGTGCTCTATGACCTGCCGCCGCGCTTCCACCATCACCCGGTCCGCCTCCGCGTCCACCGCCGAGGCGGAGAGCCGGCCGACCGTCTCCTCCAGGAAGGTCTGTGCCCGCAGGTCGCCCTCCTGGCTCCACGCCTCCACCAGCGCACCGGCCAGATAACGGCAGGCCGCCACCAGGAACGCCGCCGAGCCCATCGCGATGTCCGCGACCTTGAGCTTCAGGATGTCGGTGGAGGACTTGAGCTTCCACTGCGAGCGGTCGGCGGTCTGGAGCGGTCCCGGCTCGTACACCAACGGCTCCAGCGCACCGTCAGCGACCTGCTGGGCGAGGGACTTGGGGGTGTAATGGGTGCCGGTGTTCTTGCGGAGGGCCGACTCGGTGACGTACAGCGCACCCGCCCGGATCACCACGGGCAGCCCGCGCAGGTCCACACGCGTGATGCCCGCGAACGGCATGAGGCGGTCCGTGAGATCGGCATCCGCACTCGTAGTGGCGAGAAACTTGGCGCGGGCGTCCGGGGCGGGTGAGGACAACGCCTTGGTCAAGGCACGGACCGTACCGATACCCGTGACCTTGTACGTATCCGCGAGCGCTGCCGCCAGCGCGTCAACTCCCGCATTCTCACGGGCCATTCGCTCCAGTTCAGCGAGCGGAACCTCCGCCTCCAGGCCCGGCTTGCCGATCAGGCCGACGACCGTCTCTGCGGCGCGCAGACCCTGGTAGGAGAGCAGGCCCTCGTAGACGTAACCGATCTGCTCGACGTCGAGCGTGCGGAACGACAGCGTGCGGCGTTCCTTCTTCTTTCCCGTGCCGATCCAGACGTGCTGGACGGACTGGAGCATGTGCAGAACGGTGCGGTCGTCGATCGGCAGGGGTTCGGTCGGGTCGGATTCGCCGGTGCCGCGGCCTTCCAGCCAGGGGAAGGAGTTGGGGTCGAAGATCGAGCCGTCGAAGGCGTGCATGGAAAGCTTGGGGTGGTCGACGCCGCCGTACACCGCACCGAACAGCGCCACCAGGCGGTGCCAGCCGGCGGTGGTGTGCTCCAGGTCCTCCTCGGTGGTCTCGCGGGCCTGCCGCTCCAGGTCGGCACAGAGCCGGCCGGCCGAATAGGCGGAGACGTACAGCTCGTTGTCGCTGGGGAGCAGGCCTCGTTCCTCGGCGAAGAGGAGGAAGACGGTGCGCATCATGACGGCGACCGCGCCCCGGTAGACGTCGTGGGCGGCGACGTCGGCGAGGCCCCGGCGGTTGGCCTTGCGTTCGCGCAGGTCGGCGCGGCCGATGGCGTCGACGAGGAGTTCGACGGCCTGGCGGACCTGGACGCCGAGGGCGTCGGTGACGTCCTCCTGGTTGTCGAGGGACTGGCGCAGGAGCGGGAGCAGCATCTCGTCGTCCTCGACCGCGAAGAAGCGGTGGCGGGAGAGGAGCGAGAGGAAGGCCCGGACGACGACGCGTTCGGCCTGTTCGGTCCAGGCGACGGTGTCGAAGACGGCGGTGGTGGTGACACCGCCGACGGGGGCCCAGACCAGGGCCCACCAGCGGCCGTCGCCGACCAGGCCGAGTTCGACGCCGTGACGTCGGCACAGGTGGGCCATGCGGTCTATGGGGGTTGCCGACCAGGGTGAGCCGGGGATGCGCTGGGCGGGGTGCTGGCCGGACGGGACGGTCATGCCCAGGAGGGCGCAGTCGGCGGCCAGGGACTTGACGTCGCCCTCGCCGGTACTGCCGGGGGTGAGGAGGGCGAAGGTCGGGGTGACGCGTTCCTCGTGCTCGGGGAAGTCCACGGCGAGGGCTTCGGTCAGGGCTTCGCACTGGTGCAACGCGTCGCCCCAGCCAAGGAGTTCGCGCAGGAGGAAGTCGATCCAGTCGGACTGGCCCGCTGCCGGGGCGGACTGCCAGACGCCGTGTTCGTAACGGAGCCTGGTGCGCATCGGCTTGTCGATCGCGTCGAGCTGCGGCCAGACTTTCAGCAGGACCGGCAAGGTCAGGAACGGGCCCGAGATGTCGACGAGGCTCAGCCAGTCGAGGTGCTGCTGCTTGCCGTCTGGCAATGGCGGGCCGGTGCGGGGGCGGCCCTTGAAGTTCCGTGCGGTGGTGCTCACTTCACTGCCTCCCGGCGGGGTACGACGAAGACGACGGCGACGGGGAACAGGAGTGGCTTCGGGTCCGCGTACCTGGCGGCGATCGAGGCGAACTCGCGCTCCCGCTCGCTCTCCAGGGCGGTGAGCCGCTTCTCCCAGTTCTCGCGGTCGCGGCGCTGCTGGGTGGCCTCCTCGAAGACCAGCTCCAGCTGGCCCTCCTCGTGGGCCGGTTTGCCGATGGCGGCGCGCAGGGACGCGGCAAAGGCGTCCGTATTGGCGGCGATACGTTCCGTCTCCTCGCGGCGGCGGTTCTCCAGGCGGCCTTCGAGGGCGGAGCGGCGGTTGCCCGCACGCCACAACAGGGCTTGTTCCAGACCGCCTTGGACCTGTGGCCAGGCCTCGGTGAGGCGGTTGCGTACGAGGTCGGAGGCCTTGATGCCGTCGGCGAGGGCGCCGCCGAGGATCTCCTGGAGGGTGGTGTTGCGCTCCAGACGGGCGAAGCGGGTGGCCTCGCTGGATCCGGTGCCGCTGCCCGGGCTTGAGCCTCCGCCGCGTACCCAACCGCCCGCCTGGAGGACCTCCTCGTGCAGCCGGACCCCGTCCGCGCCCACCAGCACGAAGCGGGCGAACGCACCGACCAGGGTGGTCTCCAGTTCGGGGTGGTCGGAGACGACGGCCGAGACGCGGGCGAGACCGGTCTGGTCCTTGTTCCAGACGGCGGCGCGCAGCAGGCGCGTCGACATGGCGACGAGGGGGTGGCCGAGGTGGGCGAGTACCAGGTCGTCGCGGCCCTTGGCGGTCTGTGCGTCGAAGGTGATCAGGCGCTGGACCTCGGGGTTGAGCTTGTCGGCGAGGCCCTGGGTGGCGCGCTCCCAGGAGCCGGTGAGGGTGGGCACCTCGAAGCAGCCGGGGGCGGCCTCGCGGTCGTCGATCGCGGGGAGGATGTCCTGTTGGCGGGCGAGCGGCAGGGCGGTGGAGACGACGCGGGCGACGTTGTCGGGGGTGATGCCGAGCCGCTGGACCGTGTCCTCGACCTGGACGCGCAGGCGCTGGGCCTGAGCCTGTACGTCGCGTTCGGGGGCCACGGTGCCGCCCCGGCGGCCGGGCTTGCGGTCGGCGAGGGCCTCGGCCTGTTCCACGGCGAAGTCGAAGATGTCGCCGGTCATCCGGCGCTGGACGGCTTCGGCGAGGACGGCGTTGACCTTGCCCAGGTCCTCTTCCATCCGGGCGACCTTGATGGCGACGCGGGCCAGGAATTCGAGGTCGGCCTCGAAGTTGTCGGTCGACTTCTCGTAGCCGCTGCCGATGAAGTGGACGACTTCGGGGGCCTTGCGCTGGCCGTAACGGTCGATGCGGCCGATGCGCTGTTCCAGCTTGTTGGGGTTGAAGGGGATGTCGTAGTTGACCAGGCGGTGGCAGTGCCGCTGGAGGTCGATGCCCTCGCTGGCGGCGTCGGTGGCGATCAGGATACGGACCGGGTTCTCGGCCGGTTCGGCCTGGAAGGCCAGGCGCAGGAGCTCGCGGTCCTCGGCGTCCATGCCGCCGTGCAGCAGGGCGACGCGGTCGCCGCCGAGGCCCTGGTCGCGCAGGAGGGACTGGAGCCAGATCTGGGTGTCGCGGTACTCGGTGAAGACGACGACGCGTTCGTTCTGCCAACGGCCCTTGCCGTCGTTGGTGAGGCAGACAGCTTTCAGATAGGTGATCAGTTCACGGGCCTTGGAGTCCGCCTGCGCCTGGTGCTTGAGCGCCCAGTCCTGCATCTGTTCCAGAAGTGCGGTCTCCTGGTCATCGGTGACCGGCTGGAGGGTGGTGGAGCGGGAGAGGGCGTCGTCCTCGGCCTCGGCGAGCAGTTCGTCGTCGTAGGCGGCGATGTCCTCGAAGAAGGTGTCCTGCCACGCCTCCACCTCGTCGGCCGCCTGCTGCTTCTTGGTCCGCAGCGTCTCCAGGTGGACGGCGATGGTGCGGGCGAAGGCGTCCGGGGAGGAGAACAGCCGCTTCTTCAGCAGCAGGGTGATCAGGTCAGTGGCCTTCTGGCTGCCCTTGTGGCGGGCTGCCAGCTTTCGGCGGCGCAGGGCCGCGTACTCGGTGAGCAGGCCGTGGATACGGCGTTCTTCGGGCGTGTACTCGACGGGGAGCGCGGTGGTGGCGCGCTCCAGGAAGCGGCGGGAGCCGTCCGGTTCGCGGATGTCGGTCTTCAGGCGGCGTACGACCGTGTCCTTGACGGCGGCCGGGTCGGGGTCGACGCCGCGGGCGAAGCGCTGGCCGTCGATGATCTCCAGGAGTGCGGTGTACGACTCCAGGTAGCCGTTGTGCGGGGTCGCGGAGAGGAACAGCCGGTGCTCGAAGTGGGGGGCGAGCCTGCGCATCAGCTTGGTCTGCTGGGAGTCCACGGGGTAGCGCTGCTTGGGCGCGGAGGGTGCCACGTGGTGGGCCTCGTCGAGGATCAGCAGGTCGAAGGCGCGCTTGGTGCGGGTGGCTTCGTCGTCGTCCGGGGGCAGTACCTCGGCGAGCAGGCGCTGGGCCTTGGGGCCGCGCAGCCAGGGCAGGCTGACGATTGTCAGAGAGTGGATGTTGAAGGGGTTCGCCGCGCTGCCCTGGGTGCGGCGCAGGCGCGCACACTCCTCGGAGTCGACCACCGTGAAGTCGAGGCCGAACTTCTCGGCCATCTCGTCCCGCCACTTCACAGTAAGGCCGGCGGGGCAGACGATCATGACGCGGTGGGCGCGGTTGCGCAGGATCAACTCCAGGGCGACCAGGCCCGCCTCGATGGTCTTGCCGAGGCCCACGTCGTCGGCGAGGAGCAGGTTCACCCGGGGCGCGGCGACCGCGCGGGAGACCGGCTCCAGCTGGTAGGGCTCGACGGCGACACCCGAGCGAAAGGGTGCCTGGAGGGTGCGTACGTCTGCCGAGGTGACCGCCGACCAGCGGACCGCGTCGAGGAAGGCGGCGAGGCGCTCGGGCGGGTCGAAGTCGCCGGCCGCGACGTCGGGCAGCGAACCGGAATGCAGGACGCGGCGGCCCGGCTCCACCTCCCAGATCACGGAGAGGGAGTCGTTGTAGTGGCCGTCCTCGACGCTGTTGAGGGAGACCAGGGTGGTGCCGCGCGGGACCACACCATCTGCGGCAGGGGCGGCGGGGGCGCCGTCGATATCGGCGACGACCCAGCGCTGACCCCTGACCTCTACCAGGTCGTTGATCTCCGGCAGAGCGGAGGCGTCCTCCGTGTCGCGGCGACGCTTCCTGCCACGTCCCACTCCGGCCAGGTCCGTGCTCGGCGACGACGTCATCGGCTTCCTGCGCTCCTTCGCTGTCCGACCCATCCACGGGTAGGACAAATCCATCGATCCATGACATTCAAACACGCAGCGAAGGGGGCCCTCGTGCCCCTCCCGCCTGCGACTTCCTCAGCTCACGGCCTTCACGTCCAGTCGGGGAGGACATCGAAACTGCTGATGTTGGCCAGGGTGAAATAATTGCCCTTCCGCGCCAGGTCTCCGGTGATCTTCAAGTCGACCCGGTCCCGGTGCGCGGTGGTGGCCCGGTCGTAGTCGAACTCGTCGAGACGTAGATGGACCTGTCTCAGCTGTCCCGACAGATCGCCTGTGTCGGTGACCTGTCGTGCCTCCATGGTGATCTCACCGGGGCCTATATCTCCCACCCGCTTGAGCGTCTTGGTCCGGCCCACCAGGGTCACCCCCTGCTGAGGGGCGTGCCGGCGCAGGTCCTGGGCGCCCTCCTTCAGCACCGAGACGAGATGGGCCGGGAATTCAGTGCGCGAGGTGCGGTATGGCAGGGCCCACCGTGGCGACCACGCGTAACTGATGTCGAACGGCCGCCTGCGTTCCCCGGCGAGACCCACCAGGGCTTCGCACAGGTCGGCCGATACGCCGTCGGACACCGCGTCCTCGAACGGCTGAAAGTCGTCCGCCTCGGATGCCTCGGCCGCGGTGAGGCGCGCCGAGGTCACCGCTTCGTACAACCGCCGTGACACCTGACGCTCGAAGGGGGCGGGCGTGATGTCCTGGTCCGGGTCCTCCTCGAAGAGCGAGCCCGCAGAGGTGGACGGCAGCGGAACCTGGACGGTGATGATGTAGCTCCCGGCCTGGCTCGGGCCGAAGCGGGCGGTGTCCATGAAGTCCTTGGCCCGCTGCGGCTTGCGCCGGGGCTGCACCGCCCGCCGCTCACCCTGGACCTCCTCGCATGCCGCCGCCAGCAGGAGATCACGGGCACTGGTGACCGCGAGCACGCCGTCGCTGACCGGGATCGTCCCGGAAGGGCTGGGCGGTGTCGTGCGGATGTACTGGACGTCCAGGTCGCCGAGGAGCAGGTCCTGGTGAACAGAAAGAGCCGGCCGGCCCTCCAGGGCGGAGAGCACCTCCAGCAGATCCGCCATACGGTCCGGGTAGTCGGCGAGGTCCTGCTCCAGCGGAAGCAGCACCCGGTGCTCGCGCCCGTTCGCGGCAAGCGTCCAGCGCTGGCTGTAGCGGACCCGGCCGGCGGGTGACCAGCCGCGCCCGCTCAGATACCGGGCCACGTCGCGCGGACGCAGCTTTTCGAGTTCTCCCTCAGCGACCCCCGATGGGCTCATCGCTCGCCACCTCCTCACACGCCTGGTCGAAGAAGTCGTGCAGGACACTCCCCGTAAGGAGATTGTCGCGCGGCACAGTGACAGTCACGCTGCCCTGCCCGTTCTGGCGCGGCAGGGGTGTCAGGTGGCGCAAGGAAACCCAGTAGGCCGAGTGGTACAGCCGCAGCCCACCGGGCTCGGCCACCGCGTAGTCCTTCGGGTCCCGGGGTACCACCACGAGGACCAAGTAGACAGGGACCTGGCGGCGGCCGTACAGCCGCTTGTACTGCTCGCGGGTCAGAACAACCCTGAAGTCGCCGCTGCCGTCGAGTTGGTCCACCCGCCGGGACTTGACCTGGAGTGCGATCTGGACATCCCGGTCCGGATCGTCGTCATCGTCGTTGCGGCCCAGGATGAGGTCCTTGCCGATGTCCGGGTAGGGCACCGCCACTTGAAATCCGGATGCCGCGGCGATGGCTGCGACAAACGTCTCTCCGTACCAACCCTGATGGTTGTTGAGCTCCATGGACCCCGCGTCCCCGTCCGAGGGCCATCCGTCGCACACTTGCGTCCTACGCCCGGAGTGACACACCGATCACTGCGCGCGCAGGCTATCGGAGTGCCGATGACACGGGAAGACCGGGTTTCGGCCTTGTGCGGGGCTGGTTTGTCCCTCGTTTCGTGTTACGGCCACGAAGATCCCTCGTACGCTGATCAAGGACAACCGCCGGCCCACGACATGGAGGGGCGCGCATGGCGACGCTCGGGATTCACAAGGACTTCCTGCTGGAATTCGCGAGGCTGGAGAAATCGGTCCAGAAGCGGGTGCACGAGGTCTTCGGCAAATTCGAGCAGCACCACCATGCCGGGCTCCACCTGGAGAAGCTGGCCAAGGCCCGGGACCCACGGATCCGGACGATCCGGGTCACCCAGTTCTGGCGCGGAGTTGTGCTGGCCCCGGAGACCGGTGACAGTTTTCTGCTGCTGAAGGTCCTGCCCCACGACGATGCGATCGACTGGGCGCTCAAGCACCGGGCAACGGTGAACTCGGCCACCCTCGGTATCGAGCTGCGCAACGATGTGGCACTGGAGCGGGCCACTGCCGGAGTGCGTCAACTTGCCGGGGAAGGAGGTAAGTTCGCGAAGCAGCCACTTTTCCCCGGAGTCTCCGACGCTGACCTGCAGCGGCTCGGGGTGGATGTGGAACTGCTTCCTCTTGTAAGGGCGCTGAGCGACGAGGCCCAACTCGATGCCCTCCACAAGGTCATGCCGGAGCAGCAGTTCGACGTACTGGCCGGGCTTGCGGCGGGTACGTCGGTGGATGACGTGTGGCGGGAGGTCGTCCTGGTCCAGCGGGACTCTCCGGCCACGGATGTGTCCGTGTCGCAGCAGGTGAGCACCGCTCACGTCGTGGAGCAGTCGGCGGGCCCGCACGACGAGCTGTCGGAGGCGATGGCCCGATCCCAGGGGCGTATCGCGCTGGTGTCCGGCCCTGACGAGCTGATGGACATCCTGGGCCGACCCTTCGACGCCTGGCGGATCTTCCTCCATCCCAGCCAGCGCAAGGTCGCCTACCGGCGCTCCTACAAGGGACCCGCACGGGTGACCGGCGGCCCAGGTACGGGCAAGACGGTGGTCGCACTGCACCGGGCGCTCCATCTGGCTCGGCGGCTGCCCGCAGACGCCCCCGACGGGTCAATCCTGCTGACCACGTACACGAAGGACCTGACCGCGGATCTCCAGCGCAGCCTGGGCCTCTTGATCCCGGACGAGGGGCTGCGCGCCAAGGTCCGGGTGGCCCATGTCGACGTACTGGCCAACGAGGTCGTGCGCAAGGGCCGTGGCGCCCATCTGAAAATCGTGCACAACCACCAGGACATTACGGCCCGCTGGAACCGGATGGCCCGCCGTCTGAAGATTGAATTCGCGGATGTCTTTCTCGATCAGGAGTGGCGTCATGTGGTCCTCGCCCAGGACCTGCGCGCGCCGGAGGCATACCTCAAGGCGTCACGCACGGGGCGCGGGACCGCGCTGTCCCCGCTGAAGCGGGCCCAGGTCTGGCGCGCGATCGAGGCCTTCACCAAGGAGCTCCGCGACGCGGGCGAGTGGACCTTCCTCCAGGTGTGCGCGGCTGCCGCCGATCTGATGGCCAAGCGTGACGAGGCCCCGTACCGGCATGTGATCGTGGACGAGGCCCAGGATCTGCACCCGGCGCAGTGGCGGTTCCTGAGGGCGCTCGTCGCCCCCGGGCCCGACGATCTGTTCATCGCGGGCGACACGTACCAGCGGATCTACGGGAACAAGGTGTCGCTGCGCAGCCTCGGCATCTCCGTCACCGGCCGCTCCACCCGGTTGCGTATCAACTACCGCACCACGAAAGAGATTCTCGCCTGGAGCACCGCCCTGCTGACCGGCGAATCCCTTGCCGCCGTAGACGACATGGACGGTGGAAACGAGTCGCTGTCGGGGTATCGCTCCACCTTCCACGGCGCGGTGCCCCGCACCTCGGGATCCCCGAGCAAGGCCGCAGAGATCGAGCGGCTGATTGCCGTTGTCAGGGAGTGGACCGAGGCCGGTGTAGCACCGGAGGAGATCGGTGTCGCCGTACGTTTCATCCAGTTGGGCAAGGACATCGCCCTTGCGCTCGAAGGTGCCGGGCTGTCCGCCAAGGTGCTCGGGACGGCCCCGAGGACGGGCGGAGCAGGCGGCTCGGGCGGTGTGCGGATTGGCACCATGCACCGGATGAAGGGGCTCGAATTCCGCTGTGTGGCGGTCTGTGGCGTCAGCGACGGTGTCGTACCGATGCGCAATGCGGTGACACCGGTCGAGCGGGATCCGCAGCAGCACCAGGAGGATCTGCTGGGCGAGTTGAGCTTGCTCTTCGTTGCCTGTACTCGGGCGCGGGAGGCGTTGAGTGTGTCGTGGCACGGGGCTCCGAGCCCGTTCCTGGCGGCTGCTCTGGATTAGTCCTCGGGCGGGAGAACCCGGTCAGGCGTACGCTGCCAGCAGTACGTCCAGCGTCCAGATCGTCGCCGTCACTCCCGACGTCCTGGCCAGGTAGCGGTCGCGCTCGATGAGAATGTTCAGATCGCCGCAACCCAACTTGCCCTGAGCGTGTTCCACCAGAGTGCTGCCCGTCTCACCACCTGCGAGCAGGGTGGTGAGGTGCGCCGCGTCCCATTCGACCTCGTTGAGCGCCCAGGGAGCGCGTCCTTCGATCACTGTCTGAAGCACTGCGGCGAACCTCTCCGCGCACTTCAAACGGTGGTATCCGTCGCTCAACTGCGCAATGTGGTTGCCCGTTTCGATGATCGCGGTCACCGGAAGCAGCAGGTCGCAGCCGCCGGTCTCCCGCTTGCTTTTGAGTTCCACGATCACTTTGTCCCGGTCCTGGCACTTGCCGGGCACCGAGAGCAGATTGCAGAGAATCGAGGTGTCGACGAATTCCACCCTGCGCGCCACGCTCACCCGATTCCCAGCAGCCGGTCGAACTCCGTGTAGTCACGGCCTTGTTGCTCACGTTCGTGAAGCTTTCCCTGAGTGACCACCTCACCCAGCGGCCCGGCCGCCATCGCTGCCGGGTACCCGTCCAGCTCCGTTAGCCGGGTCAGCCTACTCGTGCCCGACACCCGGTCCCGTCGGCACACCACGACGCCCTGGTGGTCGGAGCTGTCGAGTGCGGAGAGGAGGGCGGGGCTGTGCGTGGTGATGAGAACTTGTGTCCGGTTGTCCGCGCTGGCCTGCTGGACGAGCTGCAGGACCTCGGACGCCTGCGATGGGTGCAGGCCATTCTCCAGCTCCTCGATCACCAGCATCAGTGACCGCTCGGTGGACTCCCTGGTGGTCATCGTGGTGGACCCCAGGTCGAGTCCGCGCTCCCCGGTGAGGAGGGCGGTGGTGACGGCGAGGAAGCGCAGCATTCCGTCGCTCATCTCCCGGGCCGGGGTCAGCCCCAGCACGCCTTCATCCAGCGCGAGCATGACATCGCCCAGCTCCGACTTGGTCACCGCGAGCCGTACGATCTCATGGTCGGCGAGCCTTTGCAGCAGCTTCACCAGCCGGCCGAACAGGTCCTCGTTGTTGCGCTGGATGTAACCGATCGAGGCCGAGAGGTTCTCTCCGGTACGTCGCAGGTTGTTGTCGCGCGCGGGTACGTACTGACGCATCAGATGCGGTACGGGGTCCAGGTGGAAGACGCTCGACAGCGCGGACAACATGCTCTCGGCGCACCAGATACTGTCCCGCTCCCCCTCTGTCTCGCCACCGGCCCGCAGTGGGAGCTGGGAGGTCAGCAGACGCGAGCTGCGGAACGGGGCGCTCGGATTGCGTCCGGGCTTGCCGTTGTGCCAGGTGGCCTGGAGGTCGCCGAGGTGAGGGCTGGGCTCGCCACTCTCCAGGACCATCCGGGGCCCCTTGGCCGTGGGCCCGTACAGCCGTTCCTCGACGATCTGTACCTCGGGTTCCACTTGAACCGTCACGTCCAGGGTCACTGGCCCGAGCTCGGTACGGACCGTACATCCCAGGGAGAACCTGTCCGACCCGTGCGGCACACATCCGGCGAGCCCTCCGCGGACAGGTCCCGACGAACTTCGCCGACTTTCCAGCGCCTCGACGATGTCCTCGCCGCGCGCAAGCCGGGAGAGCACCTCCAGCCCGTCCAGCGCGTTCGACTTTCCGCTGCTGTTGCGGCCGATGAGCACGGTCAGCGGGGCAAGAGGGAACGTCTCATCGCGGAAGCTCTTGAACGCGGTGAGACGGACCTCTTCGATGGCCTGGGCAGTCACCCTGCCAAGCTACCCCAGGGGGTGGCAGCCCACCCTGTGACCGTGCCTTCCTGCGGCGCCACCCTGGTCACCTAGTGGGGTCTTCCGCCAACGGTCGCCGAGCTTCCGCGAGTGCGACGGTGTGAACGAACCACTCCATGACGCCGGCGATCTCCGCACCGTGATCGGCGAACACCTCCACCGGGAAGGACGGGCGCAGATCCAGCTTTGCCTCGGCCAGGTCGATCCCGGAGATCTGGTTCAGGCGGTCCATAAGTTCACGCCGCAACGGCTCGTCGTCGAAGGGCGGGCGACGCTTCAGGTGCTGGAAGACTACTTCGACGGTGCCCGTCACCGGATAGATCGCGAGCGGCCACAGCGTGCGCGTGTCGAAGGCGCCGACCACCTCCAGGGTGGGGAAGCAGCTGGTCTCGTTCGCGGCGCCGTAGGCACGGTGGCCGCCCTGCTCTTCCCAGACAGCAAGCACTTGCAGCAACCTGTCCGCAGTCGCCGCGGTCTGGTTCTCGCGAAGGAGCGACTCGAACCGAGCAGCGGCGGTGTGCCGCTCTGCGTCCGCGTCGCCGCCCGGTGCCGGCGTGGCCTCCGCGGACACGTCTCGGCCAAGGAGGGCGGCCAGCTCGGCGGTGTCCAACCGCTGGGCACGACGTGCCCGGCCGGCCGTGTCGAAGGGAATGCCTTCCGCTTCCAAGAGCACCCTCGGGTCTCCGGAGTGCTGGTCGTCCGGCCAGCGAAAGCCGTCCGCGATCCGTCCGTCCGCCGTCAGCACGCGATAGGCGCCGTACAGTCCACGCCGGGTTCCCAGGTGGTTGCCGACCGAGATCGCGTGAGTCCCGATGAGCGCCGCGAGATCACCGTAGGTGGTCCAGGTTCCGGTGGGCATCGCGAGGAGGGCCGCGCGGAGTTCCTTCCAGCCGGGCCACTCGTCGTCGGTGTGTGCCGCCCCTTCGAGCGGGCCGGGCCACAAAGCAAGCGCTCTGTCCGCCAGGTCATCGGCGCGGGCGAGGATTTCTGTACGGCCCCACCTCGGTTCCGCCGCGATTCTTTGGTTCATCCGCAGGGCACTGGAATCCAGGATCTCCTGCTTCCGCCGGAAGGGGTGGTTCGACAGTCGCGCATTGTCGCCGGAGAGAGTGAGGTTGCCCAGTGTGTGGACAAGCGAGGAGTGGATCTCCACCGGGCTTTCCCCGTCCCCCGCCTCCTCCGCCAGCAGGTCGTACCACTGCTGTGCGGGCTGCTGGGGCAGCACATGCTCAATGGTCAGCCGGGCCTTGGCGAAGTCGACCGGTTCGCTGGCGCCGTAGCTCTCCTCCAGGCGGCGCAGCACCTGGAACCGCTGGACGCTGCGGCCCGACTTGTAGAACGGCCTCTCCCTGATCGCCCTGCGGATGTCGTCGTCGCCCGGCCAGAATCGCGGCCCGGATTTGTTCCTCGACAGAAGCCGACGCACGGCTTGTGCCGGAGACTCCTCCTTCTCCAGCTCCTTGGGAAGTTCCATGAAGACACGGTTGTTTCCCGTGGTGGAGAGGCCGGCCAGGAGGCGGCGGACCATATAGCTCTCGGCGTAGGCCAGTGCTTGTGCCGCCTCCGGTGCGGTGATCCGTCCTGCGTCCAGTCGGTCCAGCAAGTAGAGGGCGAGCGGGTAGTGGGTCTGCCCGCTCCAGCGGGACAGCCGTTCCAGGATCTCGCGCAGCTCCGGGTGTGTCTCTGTGCCGGGCTCCAGGATGCGCATGAGTCGCTCGGCCCGCCCGGCGAGCTTAGCGATCTCCTGCTTGAGCGCTTCCTCGTCCCCGCTCAGCGGCTCCAGCCGCTTCTTCTGGTCACGGTAGATCTCGCTCTGTTTCGCCCTGCTGTTGCCGCCGACGACGAGATCGAGCCAAACGAGCAGTTCGAGTCGGGCCGGCCCGAGCAATTCCTGCATGGGCAACCACAGGTTCCGGTAGATCCACTCGCCCCGGTTCGGTAGATACATGAAGAGGTAGTTGCGCAGCAGGTCACTCTGGCTGAGTCCGACTCCGGTGTTGTTGATCGACTCGAAGATCCGGTAGACGTTGTCGCCCTCATCGGCGGTGATCGCGACAATCGAGAGCAGGCTGCCCAGCGCGGTCTCCACCGCGTCCACCCACGCCTCGCCGCCCTCTTCTTCCCCTTCGGTAAGCGCACCCAGGAAGAAGCGGTATGCGGCGCCGACATTGCCCGGGCCTCCGGCCTTGGGCAGCGAGTCGATGCATGCCGTGAAAGCGTCCCGATCCGCCTGGGTCGGCAGCAGTCGGTAGTGGCCGATGCCGTCCTGGTAGCTGTTCACCAGCATCAGGTCGTGGATGCGGTCGGCCTTCTTCTTCGCTCCGCGCTCGCGGTGACGGTCACGCAGGGCGATGAAGGCGAGCATGAGAGTGGTAAGGCGCTGCTGACCGTCCACGACGATCCACCGCTGAAGACCGCCTACCGCAGGCTTCTCCGGAGCGAGCACGACAGAGCCTAGGAAGTGTGCAGCCGCAGGTCGGCCTTCGAGGCGATCCTCGACCAACTCGCCGACATCATCCCAGAGTTGCTGGAGTTGCTCTTTTTCCCAGCTGTATGTGCGCTGGTAGAGGGGGACTTGGAGTTGCATCTCACCCTGGACGAGCTTGCTGAAGGTGATCTCCCGAGCCTGCACGTACTGTCCTCCGCCGACTTGTCTGGGACCGATTCGCCATTGTCCTCCATCCAGGTACGGTGACCAGGGAGATCGGCGAACCTGATGAACGGGGATCACGGAATGGCGACGCTGGGAATCCACAAGGACTTCCTGATGGAGTTCGCCAGGCTGGAAAGACACGTCCAGAAGCGTGTTCATGAAGTCCTGGGAAGGTTCCAGCAGGATCCGGCCGCGCACCCACTGACAAAGTTGACGAACGCTCTCGATCCTCGCATCAGAACCATCCAGATCGACCCGTCCATGCGGGGAGTGGTCCTTACCCTCGATGCGCGGGACTGTTTCCTCCTCCTCAAAGTTCTCCCCCACGAGGACGCGATCGCCTGGGCGCTCAAGCACCGGGTGACCATCAACTCCGCCACCCAAGGCATCGAGCTGCGCGACGCCGCGGCATTGCAGCAAGCAACCGCAGGAATAGCCGTACAGTCGCCGGTGGACGCCCGCCACTTGTTCGCACACGTCCCGGACAAGGAACTGCTCCGGCTCGGGATCGACGCGGATCTGCTGCCTCTGGTACGAAGTCTCAGCGCTGAGGCGCACCTTGATGCGCTGCACAAAATCCTCCCGGAGCAGCAGCACGATGTGCTGGCCGGGCTGGCTGCGGGCATGGACCCGGAGGCCGTGTGGCGCGAAGTGGTCGTGGTTCAGCGAGGGAAGCCTGTCCCTCCCCCTATTGAGAAAGACACCGCACCGGACCACGAACAGCCGTCGGTCGACGAACCACAGGACGCGCTGTCGGCCGCCATGGCCCGCTCGCAGGGGACCATCGCCCTCGTGTCGGGACCCGACGAGCTGATGGAGATCCTGTCGAAGCCCTTCGACGCCTGGCGAGTGTTCCTACACCCCAGCCAGCGGTGGATCGCCTACCGGCCTTCGTACGGAGGCCCAGCCAGGGTGCTGGGTGGGCCCGGCACGGGCAAGACGGTGGTGGCTCTACACCGTGCCCTGCATCTGGCCCGGCAGCTACCCAGCGACGCGGCGGACAGATCTATCCTCCTGACGACGTTTACCCGAGATCTCGCCGCCGAGCTCCTCCGCAGCCTGGAACTACTTGTGCCGGACGCCCGGTTGCGCGCGAAGATTCAGGTCCTCAACGTGGACGCGCTCGCCCATCAGGTGGTGCGGCAGGACCGGGATGGACCACTGCACATAGTCCGCGACCGCGACGCCCTCGCACGCTGGGCACCGATCGCACAGCGGCCGGACATCGACTTCAGCGCTGTCTTCCTCGACCAGGAGTGGCGGCATGTCGTGCTGGCCCAAGACCTGCGCTCCGCAGAGGCTTACCTTCGGGCGACACGTTCCGGACGGGGAACTGCGCTCAGCCCATTGAAACGTGCGCAAGTGTGGCGGGCCGTCGAGGCCTTCACCGACGAGCTGCGACAGACCGGGCAATGGACGTTCCTCCAAGTGTGTGCCGAGGCCACCCGCCTGCTGGAGGAGCGCGGCCAAGACCTGCCGTACCGACATGTGGTGATCGACGAGGCCCAGGATCTCCACCCCGCTCAGTGGCGCTTGCTGCGGGCGTCGGTCAAGCCCGGGCCTGATGACCTGTTCATCACGGGTGATGCCCACCAGCGCATCTACGGCAACAAGGCATCGTTGCGCAGCCTCGGCATCTCAGTGACCGGCCGCTCGCACCGGCTCCGCATCAACTACCGGACCACCAAGGAGATTCTGACCTGGTCCACCGACCTGCTCGCAGGCATTCAGGCTGACGACCCGGACAGTGGTGACAACTCCCTGATCGGCTATCGGTCAACTCTTCGCGGGGCACGTCCCGATCTGGGTGGCGCGACCGACAAGAGCGGGGAACTGTCCGGCTTGGTTGCCCAAGTCGCCGAGTGGACCAGCAACGGAATCTCCCCGCGGGAAATCGGAATTGCCGTCCGTTACGGCCGGTTCGGCCTGGACATCGCATACGCCCTGGAGCAGGCCGGGCACCCTACGTGTCTCCTCGGCAGGTCACCAGGCACAGGCGAAGGGGTCCGGATCGGCACGATGCACCGCATGAAAGGCCTGGAGTTTCGCTGCATGGCAGTCGCCGGGGTGAGCGACGGCGTGGTGCCCATGCCCAGTGCGATTACTGCGGAGGAAGTGGACGCACAGCAGCACCGCGATGACCTGCAGAGCGAACTGAGCCTGCTCTTCGTGGCCTGCACCCGGGCGCGCGAGGCACTGCGGGTGTCGTGGCACCGGAACCCCAGCTCCTTTCTCGTTGCGCTCGGCCTGAACCTGCCCAGCCCGGAGACGTCGTAGAGCGCTGCCGCACGCGGGGCTGTGGCAGGTCACGGGCTGGACCTGGCGGACCGGTGCGTGGCAGGGCCGGCTTCGAAGTCAGTTTCTGGCCGCACACCGTTTAGGCCGTAGTGCGTTTCCTGGGGGCCGCCTTCTTTGCAGGGGTAGCCTTTTTCGCCGCCTTCGTTGCCGACTTTGAGCCCGTGTTTCGTTTCGCTGCGGCTTTGGTCGTTTTCGCTACAGCCTTCTTGCCGGGCTTCAACTCGGTTATCTTGGCTGTGGTTTGAGATTCTCCCCGCGAGGATTTGGCGGCCCGGACGCTGTTTTCCAGGGCGGCCATCAGGTCGAGGACCTGGGCGTCGCCGCCGGTCTTTTCGGCGGCGGGCGGGGAAATGGCTTCGCCGCTCTCGGACTTGGCGGCGATGAGTTCTTCGACGGCCTGGCGGTAGTCGTCGTGGAGGGTGGTGAGGTCGATCTCGCCGAGGGTGTCCATCAGGGTGTCGGCCAGGTCGAGTTCCGCGTCGCGGACGGTGACATCGCCCTCGGGGGCGATGCCCTCCGGCTGACGGATCTCGTCCGGCCAGAGCAGGCCGTGCATGGCGATGACGTCGCCGACCACGCGGAGCATGCCGAGACGCTCGCGGCCGCGCAGCGCGAATTTGGCGATGGCCACCTTGCGGCTGCGGGAGAGGGCTTCGCGGAGCAGGGTGTACGGCTTGGCCGCGGGGACACCGCTGGCGGAGAGGTAGTACGCCTGGTCCATCTGGAGGGGGTCGATGGAGGCCAGCGGGACGAAGGCGACGATCTCGATGGTGCGGGCGGTGGGGAGCGGGAGGGCGGCCAGATCGTCGTCCGTGAGGGGGATGATCGAGCCGTCGGCGTCCTCGTACCCCTTGCCGATCTCGGAGCTCTGGACTTCTTGCTCGTCCAGTTCGCAGACCTTGCGGTAGCGGATGCGGCCGCCGTCGGCAGTGTGGATCTGGCGGAACGAGATGGAGTGGTTCTCGGTCGCGTTGAACAGCTTGATGGGGATGCTAACCAGGCCGAAGGATATGGCGCCGTTCCAGATCGATCTCATGCCTGTGGTCCCTTTCGGTGGGATTCTTATGCTATGTCGCCGATGACGGAGGTGGAGGGTCGGAGATTGGCCCTCAGCAACCTGGAGAAGGTGCTGTATCCGGCTACGGGAACCACGAAAGGTGAGGTGCTGCATTACGTCGCCACGACGGCGGGGGCGTTTCTGGCGCATGTGCACGACCGGCCGATGTCTTTCCTGCGCTTTCCGGACGGGGTGGAGGGCGAGAAGTTCTTCGCGAAGAATCCGCCGCCGGGCAAGCCCAGCTGGGTGAAAACGGTGGAGGTGACCCGCCGGTCGGAGGAGGGCAGGGCGCGGCAGGTGCTGGTGAGCGATCTGGCGTCACTGATGTGGGCGGCGAACCTGGTGGTGGAATTCCACGTTCCGCAGTGGCGGGCGGAGTCTCCCGGGGTGGCCGACCGGATGGTCTTCGATCTGGATCCCGGGGAGCCGGCGTCGGTGGTGGAGTGCTGCGAGGTGGCGCTGTGGCTCCGGGAGCGGTTGGGGGCGGACGGGCTCGGGGCGTGGGTGAAGACCTCGGGGTCCAAAGGGCTGCATGTGCTGGTGCCGTTGGAGCCGACGCCCTCCGAGCGGGTGAGTGAGTATGCGAAGGCGATCGCGGTGGAGGCGGAGGCGGAGCTTCCGGGGCTGGTGGTACATCGGATGGCGCGGGCGCTGCGGGGCGGGAAGGTGTTTGTGGACTTCAGCCAGAACTCCGCGTCGAAGACGACGGCGGCGGCGTACACGCTGCGGGCGCGGCGGGAGCCGACCGTTTCCACACCGGTGACGTGGGAGGAGGTGGCGGAGGGGCGGTCGGGGGCGGCGGGCGGTGACTCGCTGGTGTTCCGGGCCCAGGACATCGCCGTACGACTGGAGAGGTATGGGGATCTGCTGGGGCCGCTGCTGAATCTGAATCGGGCGGGGAGGTTGCCGCGGAGGTGAGGGAGGTGGGGGTGGGTGGGGGTGGGGGTGGGTGGGAGTGGGTGCGCTGGTTAGGCGTGTAGCCAGGTGTGGCGGTTGCGGGCCGAGGCGTAGAGGGACTCGATGTCGGCGGGTTTGAGTACGCCGCCGAGGTGGGCGAGCGTCGTGTCGGTGGTGCCTTCTCGCAGGAGGAGTACGTCGTCGGAGGGTGGGTCGCCGTCGATACGGGAGGCTCCGGCGACGGCGAGTACCGGGCGTACGGCCGCGGCGAGGGCGAGCGAGGCGCGTTCGGCGTCGTGGGCGGCGCGGCGCAGGTGGGGGGCGGTGGCGGGGGCGTCGAGGTGGAAGTGGCGGCGGTGGGCGGGGAGCGTGTGGACGGTGAGGATGCCGGCCGGGCCGATGAGGAGGTGGTCGAGGTGGGAGTGGCCGGGGAACGAGTGGCCGGGGAGGGGGAGGGAGTGCAGGACGCGCCAGCCCGCGTGGGTCAGGGTGTCGAGTTCGTCACCGATCCGCTGGAGGGCGGCGAGGGTTTCGCGGCGGGGGTCCTGGCGGAAGCGGCGGGCCGGTGGGACGTCGCCGAGGGCGGCGTGCAGGGCTTCGCCGGGGCGGTTGGGTGCCAGGTCGTCGTCCGGGTGGAGGGAGAGGCGTACGAGGTCGGCGGGGGTGGGGACGGGGGGTGGGCCGACGGTGAGGGGGCCGGTGACGAAGGGGGCCAGCGCGGTCAGGACTTCCTCGCGGCGGCTTTCGGCGAGGAGGCTTACGCGGCCGGTGTCGCGGTCGTACCAGGCGAGGGTGCGGCCGGTGGGGAGGTTGACGTAGAGGCGGGGCCCGTGGGGGCCGTGGGCGGGTGTTACTCGTAGTGGTTTCATCGTGCATCACCCCATGGGGTCCATGGGAGCAGGTGGGGGGTGGGTGAGGCAACAAGTGGGCGGGGGATGGGGGGAGTTGGCTGGGATTTGATGGGGGGGGTCCCCATCGGCCCCTGGTGGGGGCCGGGGTCGCGGGGCGGGATCGGGAGGGGTACGGGGTCGGGGTGGGCCGGGGCGGGTGGGGTGCGACTCCGTCGGGGGCCGCCCCCTTGCCCGCCCGTTCCGCCCCCGGGGGCGGCCCCGCCACCCAAGGGGGCTACCAGGGGTGGGGGCGGGGGTGGGAACCTTGTGGGGGTGGGGGGCGTTCGGTTTGTATAGGGCGGGGATTGGGGGTTGTGGTGATCATTTTTGGGACCAAGGGGTACGTGTATCAGCTGGCGATGCTGATGCTCCTGTGCGGGCAGTGCGGGAACCCGGCGGCGCATTCGCTGCGGAAGAGGGTCACGAAGTTCACGCTGTTCTTCGTGCCGCTGTTCCCCGTCTCGACGAAGTACGTCACGCAGTGCACTTTCTGCGGGGCCGAGCGGCGGGTCGAGCAGGAGGAGGCCGAGCGGCTCCAGGCGCAGGAGGGGCAGGGCGGGGGCCAGGGCCATCCGGCGCACGGGCAGGGACCCGGCGGGATGCCTCAGCGGCAGAACCCGTATCAGTAGGAGTGAGCAGGAGGAGTGCGGAGGAGGAGCGATGGGGGGCGGGGGCTGTGGCGTGAACAGTGAATCTTCGTAATAGCGGACATTTAGGATTCACTGCATGAGTACGCTGCCCAGGTCCAGCAAGTACCGGCAACCGTCGCGGCGCCGCACGATCGGGCTCGCGACCGTGAGCGTTCTCGTGCTGGCCCTCGTCGGTGGGCTCGCCGCCTGCGGTGGAGGCGCTCCCTCTCGGCTCCGGCACCGGATGTGAAGGTCACGGACGTCGCGGCGGAGTCCGGGCGCGGGCGGAGTGGGGCGGCGGATCCGCTCAGGGCCTCACGGCCGACCGGGTTGGCCATTCCGGCCGCGGGCGTCAGGACGCACAGCATGCTTGACCTCGGGCTCGATCAGCACCAGGAACTGGAGGTTCCGTCGGTCGCCGACGCCGAGAAGCCCGGCTGGTACACCGGCGCGGTCACTCCCGGCGAGAAGGGGGCGTCGATCCTGGTCGCGCACTACGACACCGCCAGGGGTCCGGCCCTGATGCGCCATGTCGCCAGAATGAAGGTCGGGGACGCGATCGAGGTGAGCCGGGCGGACGGCAGTACCGCCAGGTTCGCGATCCGCGAGATTCAACAGGTGGACAAAAGGAACTTCCCCACTAATAAGGTCTATGGAAAGACCGACCGTCCGGAGCTGCGCCTCCTCACCTGTGGGGGACCGATCCGTGACGGCCATCGCTCCGACAACATCATCTTCTTCGCCGACCTCGTGAAGTAGAGGCCGACAGGAAGGGGAGTTCTTGTTCCGTCGCCGCGCCGATCCAGGCCGGGGGCGCCGGGGAACGGTCCGAAGACCGGAGTCCGGCGGCGCCCTGCCTCGCCGTGCCCCGGGCCTGGCCCTGATGGTGGTGCTGGCCTGTGCCCTGGTGGGGTGCGGCCGGGCGGGTGAGCTGAAGAGCGCGGGGGCCGCGCCCACGGCGGCAGGCCCGGTGCGGCTGTGGCCGACCCTGCCGCCCGCCAAGACCCCCGGTTTCGACGCCGGGGAGGCCGAGACGGAGACGGCCAAAGGGATCAGGCTGCCGGACGCGGACGTGCGCAAGGCCGACCCGGTCGCGGTGGTGCTGGCGGAGGTGGCCGCGCACCCCGACACGTACAGCGGACCGGACGGGCTGTACGCGCGGACGGTGACCCAGTTGCGCGCGTGCAGGACCAAGCCCGAGCAGTGCCCGGTGCTGCCGCCGTACTACCGCGATCTGACCGGGGACGGCCGCGACGAGCTGATCCTCGGCATCACCATGCCGGAGGGCCAGCTGGCCCTCCGGGCGTATCTCGCCGAGAAGGGCGGGCTGACCCGGATCATGGGCACCTCGGACGCCGTGATCAGCGTGGCGTTCGCGGGCCGGGACCTGATGCTGCGGGTGCCGTCCGGGATCGCGGACTACGAGTACCGGACCACCTGGACCTGGGACGCCCGTCAGCACGCCATGCTCGCCACCCAGGACCAGATCGTGCACACCGGCCGGGAGCCGAAGGGCCCACGGCAGGGAGCGCGCCCGTGGCGCGCACACGAGCGGGGTCCCGGCTGGGGCTCCGACTGGGGTCCCGGCTCGGGGAGAGGCCCGGGTACGGGGCCGGGCGCAGGGCCGTACGCAGGGCCGAAGGCCGGACCGGGCAAGGGGTCGGCCACCGGTCCGGGCAAGCGGGCGGACGTTCGCCCCGGCACCGAACCTCAGCCAGGACACGGCCGAGGCGGCCGACCGGAAGCGGACCGCAACTCCGGACCCCGCACCGGCCCCCGCACCGGCACCGCCTCCGGACGTCACGCCGAACCGCGCAAGGACCGGCACCGGGACACCACCCCGGGAACCCGCCGCCGGGACACCTCCCCGGCAGCCGGTCACCTCAGAAGGCCGCCCCACGGCAAGCAGCCCGGCCCCGACGCCAAGCCCGCCGACGGCGCGCAGCCGGGCCACCACGCGATGCCGGACCACCACACACTGCCGGGCCACACTCCACCCTCCGGCCACACCCCTCCCTCCGGCCGCACCTCTCCCTCCGACCGCACCCCACCCTCCGGCCACACCCCGCCCTCCGACCACACCGCACCCCCGGGCCGCACCGCACCACCAGCCCCCTTCATGGCCCCCCGCAGCCCCACAGACCCCCGCCACCCCCCGGCCGGCCGCCCCACCTCCGCAGACGAGCGTGCGCGGTGAGCCGCGTACGGCTGCGGTTTCCCGCCTGGACCGCGTCGCTGACCTGGAAGGCGCTGGCCTTCCTCACCGTGATGTGCTGCGCGCTCGCGTTCTTCCTGGGTGCTCTGGTGCATGTGGCGGTGACGCACCAGACCGTCGAGCAGGCCCGCGAGAAGTCGCTGGACCGGCTGGAGCGGGCCAGTGAGGCGTACGAGGCGGGTGAGACCCTGCCGCCAGGCACCGGGCTCGATCTCCCCGGGCTGCCGTCCTCGCTGCGGGCGCTCGCCCTCGACGGGCAGCAGGGGACCATGGTGGAGAACGACCTGGAGGGCCGGCCCCGGATGTGGGCCGCGCGTCCGGCGGACGGGAAGGCGCTGGCCGTCGCGTTCGACTACCGGCCGAGCGTCGAGACGATCGTCGGCCTCGACCGGGCCATTCTCGGCTCGTCCGTGCTGGCGATCGGTGCGACCCTGCTGGTCGGCGCGTTCGCCGTCACCCGGGTCACCCGCAGACTGCACCAGACCGCCCAGGTCGCCCGCCGGATCGGCGCGGGTGACCTCGACGCCCGGGTGAACGACCCCCGCAACCAGGACCTCGGCCGCCATCACGACGAGGTCGCCATCGTCTCCGGCGCCCTCGACACCATGGCCGGAACCCTCCAGGGCAAGCTGCTCAGCGAGCAGCGGTTCACCGCCGACGTCGCCCATGAGCTGCGTACTCCGCTCACCGGGCTGACCGCCGCCGCCGGGCTGCTGCCGCCTGGCCGGCCCTCGGAGATGGTGCAGGACCGGGTGGCCACCATGCGGCGGCTGACCGAGGACCTTCTGGAGATCTCGCGGCTGGACTCGGGTGCCGAGCAGGTCGAGCTGGATGTGCACGACCTGGGCCCCCTGGCCGTCCGCGCGGTACGGGCCGCAGGCATCCCGAGCAGCACGACCCCCACGACAGACACCGGCACCGGCGATCCCCCCACCGAAGTCCGCATCCTCCGCAGCGTCCGCGTCGAGACCGACCGGCGCCGGCTGGAGCGCGTTCTCGGCAATCTCGTCGCCAACGCCCACAAGCACGGCCGCTCCCCCGTGATGCTGACCGTCGATGGACCGACCGTCACTTTGCGTGATCACGGCGACGGCTATCCGGCGTATCTGGTGGAGCACGGCCCGCAGCGCTTCCGTACCGAGGCCGGCGGCGGCAAGGGCGGGCTCGGCCTCGGCCTGACCATCGCGGTGGGCCAGGCGGAGGTGATCGGGGCGCGGTTGACGTTCCGCAACGCCCCGGAGGGCGGGGCCGTCGCCACGCTCGTACTGCCCGAGTACGACGGCGGCGTGCCCGACAGCCCCGAAGCCTCACCAAACCGCTCATAGCAACACAAAGTGACGCATTGCGATCAATAAGTAGTGATTTTAGGGTGGATCAAGCGAGTTGAGGGCTGCGTCCCGCAACGGGGCGCCACCCCTCCTCCCCTAGGAGGCAGCATGCTCAAGCTCAAGAGGACCTTCCTGTACGTCGCCGCGGGCGCGCTGACCGCCACGCTCGCCGCCACGCCCGCTCTGGCCGAGACCGACAGCTCCGGCAGCAGCGACGCGACGGGAACCAGCACCGCCCAGCACCCCCGGCACACCGAAGGCCGCGTCACCGCCAAGTCCGGACTCAGGCTGCGCGACAAGCCCACCCGGAGCAGCCGCATCATCCGCACCGAGCCGTACGGCGCCACCGTCCACATCTTCTGCAAGACCGTCGGCGACCACGTCGACGGAAACGACCACTGGTATCTGCTGACCGACGGCACCTGGGCCTGGGGCTCCGCCCAGTACATCGTGCCGAAGGGCGG
The DNA here is from genome assembly GCF_044454195.1 of Streptomyces sp. NPDC051561. Lineage (NCBI taxonomy): Bacteria > Bacillati > Actinomycetota > Actinomycetes > Kitasatosporales > Streptomycetaceae > Streptomyces > Streptomyces sp. NPDC051561. Next base: position 193,404 of record NZ_JBITDM010000002.1, read on the forward strand.
CCACACCCCGCGCTGGTGCTAGCACCTGACGCAGGCGCCCGAGAGGCGCACGGAACCGACGTAACCGAAAAGCCTTGCGCGGAGTCGGCGGGGGCGTCCCGGATGACGCCCTCGCCACCCCCGTGACATATACGGACATTCACTCCAAACGCTTGCTACGTTGCCGGGCATGACGGACGCGCTCCCACCCGATCTCCGCCTCCCCAAGCGACGCGGCGTCGAGCTCTCGCTGCTCGTCGGTGGCGTCCTCATCGCCATGCTCGGATATATCGCGGCCGGACTCGGCAAGACCGGCACCGCACCGCCCGACGCCTTCCGCTACGGCGCCGGCCTGGGCGTGCTCGCCCTGCTCGCGCACTTCGCGGTCCGCTTCCGGGCCCCCTACGCCGACCCCCTCCTGCTCCCCATCGCCGTACTCCTCAACGGCATCGGCCTGGTCCTGATCTACCGCCTGGACCTCGAAACCCCCAACGACCAGGCCGCGTTCACCCAGCTGACCTGGTCGACCCTCGGAGTCGCACTGTTCATCGCGGTCGTCGTGCTGCTCCGCGACCACCGCGTCCTCCAGCGCTACGCCTACCTCTGCTGCGCCGCCGCCCTGGTGCTGATGGTGATCCCGATCTTCTTCCCGGCCATCAACGGGGCGAAGATCTGGATCCGGGTCGCCGGATTCTCCTTCCAGCCGGGCGAGTTCGCGAAGATCCTGCTGGCGATCTTCTTCGCCGCCTACCTCGCCGCCAACCGCAACGCCCTCGCCTACACCGGCCGCACCTTCCTCTTCAAGCGCCTCCAGCTCCCCACCGGCCGGGTGCTGGGACCGATCGTCGCGATCTGGCTGCTGAGCGTGGGGGTGCTGGTCCTGGAACGCGACCTCGGCACCTCGCTGCTCTTCTTCGGGCTCTTCGTGATCATGCTGTACGTCGCCACCGGCCGGACCGGGTGGATCGCGGTGGGCCTGCTGCTCGCCGCCGTCGGCGCGTATGCCGTCGGGTCCATCGAGCCGCATGTGCACAGCCGGGTCATGGACTGGCTGCACCCCTTCGCCTCCATCGAGGCGGGCGACGGCCCCAGCCAGCTCGCCCAGTCGCTGTTCGCGTTCGCGGCCGGCGGGATGCTCGGCACCGGCCTGGGCCTGGGCCACTCCATCCTGATCGGCTTCGCCGCCAAGTCGGACTTCATCCTGGCGACGGCCGGTGAGGAGCTGGGGCTGGCCGGACTGACCGCGCTCTTCCTGCTGTACGCCCTGCTGGTCGCCCGGGGCTATCGGGCGGGGCTCGCCCTGCGCGACCCGTTCGGGCGGCTGCTCGCCATCGGGCTCGCGTCGATCGTGGCGCTCCAGGTGTTCGTGATCGCGGGCGGGGTGATGGGGCTGATTCCGCTGACCGGTATGGCGATGCCGTTCCTGGCGCAGGGCGGTTCGTCCGTCGTCACCAACTGGATCATCGTGGCGCTGCTGATCCGGGTCAGTGACTCGGCGCGCAGTCCGCGCCCGACGGCGGCGGAGACCGGACAGATCGCGGCGGTGGAGGAGCAGGAGGCCGAGGAACCGAAGGTGCTCGGGAAACTCAGGGGCGGGGCGGCGAAGCTGGAGGAGAAGAAGCCGTGATCAAGTACATCCGACGGGCCGCCGCCTGCTGTCTGCTGCTGCTGGTCGCCCTGCTGCTGAACGCCACCCGGGTGCAGGTCTTCCAGGCGGATTCGCTCGACAACAATCCGGCCAACCGCCGCAAGACCATCGTCCGTTACGACCAGCCGCGCGGAAACATCCTGGTGGAGGACCGCACGGTGACCGGCTCCAAGGACACCGGCGAGCAGCTCCGCTTCGAACGGACCTACACCCAGGGGCCGTTGTACGCCCCGGTGACCGGCCATGCCTCGCAGACGTACGGGACGACGCTCATCGAGGGCACCGAGGACGACATCCTCTCCGGCACCGATCCGATGCTCGCGCCGCTGCCGATGTGGAACGAGATCACCCGCGAGCAGCAGCCCGGCGGGAAGGTGGCGACCACCATCAAGGCCGCCGCCCAGCTGGCCGCGTACAACGGGCTCGGCGGGCGGCGGGGCGCGGTGGCGGCCGTCGAGCCCTCGTCCGGCCGGATTCTCGCGCTGGTCAGCAGTCCTTCGTACGATCCGGAGCTGTTGTCCGGGACGGGGAAGGCGGTGGAGAACCAGTGGGCGCGGCTGAACGCGCTGGACAGTCAGCCGATGCTGAACCGGGCGATCCGGCAGACCTATCCCCCGGGCTCCACCTTCAAGATCGTGACGGCTGCGGCGGCGCTGGACACCGGGACGGTGACGGACCCGGACGCGCCGACCGACACCCCCGACCCCTATCTGCTGCCCCACACGAGCACCGAGCTCCCCAATGAGGCCACGGGCTGTGCGGATGCCTCGCTGGCGGACGCGATCCGGGTCTCCTGCAACACCGTGATGGCGAAACTCGGGGTGGAGGTGGGGCTGAAGGGGATGGTGAAGGCATCCGAGGGGTTCGGCTTCAATGACGCCGGCCTCAGGATTCCGCCGGCGGTCGCCCGCAGCAACTTCGACACGGACATGAGCCCCGACCAGGTGGCGCTGTCGTCGATCGGCCAGTTCAACACTCGTGCGACACCGCTCCAGATGGCGATGGTCGCGGCCGCCGTCGCCAACAACGGCGACCTCTACAAGCCCTACCTGGTGGAGAGCACGTCCACCGAGGGCGGCAGCCTGGTCTCCCAGACCGCGGCCCGCTCCTACCGGCAGGCGATGAACCCGGCCACCGCCATGCAGCTCCAGCGGATGATGGTCGACGTGGTCGAGAACGGCACCGGCACGAACGCGGCGATCCCCGGCGTCACGGTCGGCGGCAAGACCGGCACCGCGCAGCACGGAGTCGACAACTCCGGCACCCCCTATGCGTGGTTCATCTCGTGGGCCCAGCCGGAGAACGGCGGTTCGGGCGTCGCCGTCGCGGTGGTCGTGGAGGACGCGGCGGCCAGCCGGGGCGACATCTCGGGAGGCGGCCTGGCAGCCCCGATCGCCAAGGCGGTGATGGAGGCGGTGGTGCGGTAGGCGGTGGTGCGGTGGGCGGTCCTGCGGTGGGCGGTCCTGCGGTGGGCGGTCCTGCGGTGGGCGGTCGTGCGGTGGGCGGCCCCGCTCCCCTCGCCAGGGAGAATGGCCGCATGCAGACCGTGGAAGAGTCCCTGGCCAGGATCGCCGCACTCGACCCCGAGCTGTGCGCGTTCCTGGAGGTATGGGAGGAGCAGGCCCGGACCGCCACCCCGGACCCTCAACTCCCCCTGGCGGGCCTCCCGTTCGCGGTAAAGGGCCACAACGGGATTCGCAGCCACCCGGCCCGGCGGCTCCGCGGCGCGGGTGCCGTTCCCATCGGCGCCACCTCGGTCCCGGCCCCCGGCACGTACTGGCAGACCTGGGGCATGGGCGCCCACGGCCGCACCCTGAACCCGCACCACCCCGACCGCACCCCCGGCGGCTCCTCGGCCGGTTCCGCGGTGGCCGTCGCGGCCGGTATGGTCCCGCTCGCCACCGGCAGCGACGGCGCCGGTTCGGTGCGCATCCCCGCCGCCTGGTGCGGCGTGTTCGGCCTGAAGACCTCACGCGGTCTGCTCCCCTCCCCGGACCGGACGGGCCTGGCCACCGCAGGGGTCCTGGCCCGCTCGGCCACCGAGTTGGCGGCGTATCTTCGGCACGTGCCGAAGCGGTACGAGGAGGCGGGTCCCCTCCCGGCGACCGGCATCTGGTCCCCCGACCTGGGCTTCGCCGGTCAGGACCTCGACCCCGAAGTGGTGGCCGTGGCCCAGCGGGCCGCCGCCCGCCTCGTACGCCTGGAGGAAGAACCCGGCCTCGCGCTGCGCGACCCCAAGGACGCCTGGTTCGCGATCCGGGGCGAGCAGGAAACGGCGGCCACCCGCGCCCTGCGGCGCGACAACGACAGGCTCCTCGACCAGCTCTTCTCCCGCACCCGGCTGCTGCTCACCCCGACAACCCCCTTCCCCCCGCACGGTCACGACGGCCCGGACGGCCGCTATTCGACCGCGTTGACCTGGGCGTTCAATGTGAGCGGGCATCCGGCGATCAGCATTCCGGCCGGGTTCACCCGAGGCGGGCTCCCGGTGGGCCTCCAGGTCGTCTCGGAGTTCGGAACGGAGTCGCTGCTGGCGAAGGCCGCCGCTACGTTCGGCCCATGATTTCGACCTCTGCGTACGCACTCGCCCAGGTGAACATCGCCCGCCTCAAGTACCCCCTGACGTCACCGGAGTTGAAGGATTTCGTCGACGGTCTCGACCCGGTGAACGCGGTCGCGGACGCCTCCGACGGCTTCATATGGCGCCTCCAGACGGACGACGGGGACGCGACGGAACTGCGTGTCTTCGGCGACGAATGGCTGATCATCAACATGTCGGTGTGGCGGAACGTGGACGCGCTGAAGGCGTTCATGTACGCCGGACGGCACCGCGAGCTCCTCAAGCGCCGGTACGAGTGGTTCGAGCGGATGCAGGAGGCGATGGCGGCCCTGTGGTGGGTGCCGGCGGGTCACCGTCCGACGGTCGGGGAGGCGGAGGAGCGGCTGACGACGTTGCGTGAACTCGGGCCCACCGACGCGGTGTTCACACTGAACAGCCTCTTCCCCGCCCCCGGTACCACTACCCCAGCGCCTCCCGCCGCTCCAGCCACTCCCCCGGCATCCCGCTGACCCCGGTGCGCGCCCCGACCACTCCTCCCGTGATCGCACATGTCGTGTCGACGTCGCCGAAGCCCTCCGCCGTGGCCCACAGCGCGGATTCCAGGTCGTCGGGGTGGCGGGCCGCGGTCCACAGTGCGAACGGCACCGTGTCGTCCGCGCGGATGCGCTGACCGTTGCCGAGGAGGTCGGCCGCCTTCCAGGGCGGGGTGGCGGGGTCCAGGTCGACGGCCTTGAGGAGGCCGTCGCGGACCGCGCCGGGCGGGGTGCGGCGGGCGATCTCGGGGAGGGAGAGTTCGCCCCGTACGGACAGCGCCGCCGCCACCGCGACGGCGACTGCTCCCGCGATGCCCTGGGGGTGGGAGTGGGTCACCTCGGCAGACAACTCGGCCTGCTGGGCGGCGAGTTCGAGGTCGTACGAGAACCAGGCGCCCAGGGGTGCGACCCGCATCGCCGACCCGTTGCCCAGGCTGCCGCCCTCGAAGAGGGTGGGGGCGAGGGTGCGCCAGTCGCCGGGGTGAACAAGGAGTTCGGGGAGCAGGACGTGCATGCCGTGGCCGTAGCCCCGGCCCCGGTCGGCGTCGAAGGTCAGCGCGAAGCAGGCGGCGAGGCGGTCCTGGTCGACGGTGCCGTGCTGGACGAGGACCCGGTGCAGGGCGAGGGCCATCGCGGTGTCGTCGGTCCAGTGCCAGAGCGGTCCTGCGGGGAGGCGCCGGGCGCGGACGTCCTCGTACGTGTTGTCGGGGACCAGGCCCTCCCGGAACCGGAAGAGCGGGAACCAGCGCTCCCCGAAGGCGTCACCGAGCGCGAGGGCTTCGAGGCTGGCGCGGGCGGCGGCGGTGTCCGGGGCCGCGCCCGGGGGCGGGGCCGCGCCCGGGGGCGGGGCCGCGCCCGGGGGCGGGGCCGCGCCCGGGGGCGGGGCCGCGCCCGGGGTCGGGGCCGCGCCCGGGGTCGGGGGCGGCGCTTGATCCTGGCTCACGTCCGGGTGTTGGGTCATGTACGCATGGTGCCCGGCGGGGGCGGGGGCCGCACCGCCATTTCCGTTCCGGCTCATGGCCGGTGCCCCGCCTCCCTGAACTCCCCCTGCTCCTCGCCGTCCGCGATCGCCTCGCGCACCTCCTCCACCCGCTCCTTCTCCTCCGCCGCGAACCGCTCGCGGTCCAGTTCCTCGGCGATCTCCTCGTCCTGCTTCATCAGCAGATCCAGGTTGGAGTCACCCATCTCGAAGACGCCCATGTCCACATACGCCTGCTGGAGCCGCTCGCCCCACAGCCCGATGTCCTTGACGCACGGCACGATCCGGCTGAACAGCAGCTTCCGGAACAGGTGGAGGAATTCGGACTGCTCGCTCAGCTCCTCGGCCTCCTGCTTGGGGATGCCGAAGTTCTCCAGTACTTCGACGCCGCGCAGCCGGTCGCGCATCAGGTAGCAGCCCTCGATGACGAAGTCCTCGCGCTCCTTGCGCTCCACGTCGGTGAGTTGCTTGTAGTAGTCGCGCAGTGCCATCCGGCCGAAGGCGACGTGACGGGCCTCGTCCTGCATGACGTAGGCCAGGATCTGCTTGGGGAGGGGTTTGGTGGTGGTGTCGCGGATCATGCCGAAGGCGGCGAGGGCGAGGCCCTCGATGAGGACCTGCATGCCGAGGTAGGGCATGTCCCAGCGGGAGTCGCGGAGGGTGTCGCCGAGGAGGCCCTGGAGGCTGTCGTTGACGGGGTAGAGCATGCCGATCTTCTCGTGCAGGAAACGTGAGTAGATCTCGGCGTGCCGGGCCTCGTCCATGGTCTGGGTCGCGGAGTAGAACTTCGCGTCGAGGTCGGGGACGGACTCGACGATGCGGGCCGCGCACACCATCGCGCCCTGCTCACCGTGCAGGAACTGGCTGAACTGCCAGGACGAGTAGTGCCGGCGCAGGTCGCCCTTGTCCTTGTCGGTCATCCTGTCCCAGTGACGGGTGCCGTAGAGGTTGAGGGCCTCGTCCGGGGTGCCGAGCGGGTCGTACGGATCGACCTCGGCGGACCAGTCGATGCGGGTCGCGCCGTCCCACTGCTTGTCCTTGCCCTTCTGGTAGAGGGCGAGGAGGCGCTCGCGGCCCTCGTCGTACTCCCAGCTGAACCGGGCCTGACCAGTGGCGGGCACCTGCCAGACCGATTCTCCCGGGCTTTTCGTGTAGAGCTCGTGTGTCGACATGCGCGACCCCTTCGCCTCAACAACGGCCGGATTCGTGACGATAGTTGGCAGGCTCACACGCGGGTAGACGAACGGTCAACAAGTGTTGCGCAGGGGATTGACGGCCTTGCTGACAAGGAGTCTCATAAGAAGTGACCCCCGGTAACCCACACACGAGGTGCTCCGAAGATGACGACCGCGCCGACCAGGACGACCGAGCCGAGCGAGACCGACTTCACCGCCCTCCGCGACGCACTCGGCATGCTCAAGGACCGCGAGCAGGTGGCCGAGCGTCTGCTTGAGTCGTCCGCCAAGCACTCCTTCGACCCCGACAAGGAACTCGACTGGGACGCCCCGGCCGACGAGGGCAAGTGGTACTGGCCGCCGGAGCTGGTGTCGTTGTACGACACCCCGATGTGGAAGAAGATGTCCGAGGACCAGCGGATGGAGCTGGCCCGGCACGAGGCGGCGGCCATCGCGTCGCTGGGCATCTGGTTCGAGATCATCCTGATGCAGCTGCTGGTCCGCCACATCTACGACAAGTCGGTGACCAGCAACCACGTGCGGTACGCGCTCACCGAGATCGCGGACGAGTGCCGGCACTCGATGATGTTCGCCAGGATGATCCAGAAGGGCGGCGCACCGGCGTACCCGGTGCCGCGGGTCTACCACAACCTGGCGCGCGTACTGAAGACGGTCTCGACCACCCCCGGGTCCTTCGCGGCCACCCTCCTCGGTGAGGAGATCCTCGACTGGATGCAGCGGCTGACCTTCCCGGACGAGCGGATCCAGACGCTGGTGCGGGGCGTGACGCGGATCCACGTCATCGAGGAGGCGCGTCACGTCCGGTACGCCCGTGAGGAGTTGCGCCGCCAGATGGTGACCGCGCCGCGCTGGGAGCAGGAGTTCACCCGGCTGAGCTGCGGGGAGGCGGCGCGGGTGTTCTCCACCTGCTTCATCAACCCCCGGGTGTACGAGAACGTGGGGCTCGACCGGCGCGAGGCGATCGCCCAGGTGAAGGCGAGCGGTCACCGTACCGAGGTCATGCAGAACGGGTCCCGGAGGCTGACGGACTTCCTCGACGACATCGGGGTGCTCCGCGGGGCCGGGCGCCGACTGTGGGTGAGCTCGGGGCTGTTGGCCAAGTAGGGCTGTCGGCCGGGCGGGGCCGGGGTGGGGCGGCTCCTTCGGGGGCCGCCCACCGGGGCAATGCACCACACCCCGGTTACGCTGCCAGGCATGACCACCGCTGCCTCCTCCCCCGCGTACCGCCGCCTCAGCGTGGAGCAGCGTCGTCGTCAGCTCATCGATGTCGCCCTGACACTGTTCGCGCACCGGGCCCCGGAGGACGTCTCCATCGATGACGTGGCGGAGGCGGCGGGGGTCTCCCGGCCGCTGGTCTACCGCTACTTTCCCGGCGGGAAGGTCCAGTTGTACGAGGACGCGCTGCGGTCCGCCGCCGATGAGCTGACGCTCTGCTTCGCCGAACCGCAGACCGGACCGCTCACCGAGCGTCTGTCGCACGCGCTCGACCGCTATCTGGCGTTCGTGGACACCCACGACACCGGGTTCAGCGCACTGCTCCAGGGCGGCAGTGTGGTGGAGACCTCCCGGACGACCGCGACCGTGGACGGGGTGCGGCGGGCCGCCGCGGAGCAGATCCTGCTCCATCTGGGGGTGGCGGAGAGCGCGGGCCCCCGGCTGCGGATGATGGTCCGCACCTGGATCTCCGCGGTGGAGGCCGCCTCCCTGATCTGGCTCGACGAGGGCAAGCAGCCCCCGCTCGTGGAGCTGCGCGGCTGGATGGTCGACCACTTCGTCGCCCTGCTCACCGCCACCTCGGCCACCGACCCGCAGACGGCGGAGGTCACCCGTGCCGCCCTGGAGCTGGAGCGGGCCGACGGCGCCGCGGGGGTGCTGGTCCGCCGGGTGCTCCCGATGCTCACCGAGGCCGCTCACCTGCTGTGACGCTCTCTCGCACCGCTCCCTCGCCGGGACCGCTCGTACTGGGACACTGGAGCGGTGAGAAGCGAGAAGACCCCCTTCGTGGGTGGCCCCCTGGACGGCCGGGCACTGTCCGTGCTGACCGGCCCGACCGGAAATCCGCCGAAGTGGTACGAGGTCCCGGTGCCGGACTCCGCCGGCGGTCCGCCGACCGTGCACGCCTACGAGCGCATCCCCGTCGGCTACACCAAGCGGCTCGGCCTGCAACGCGGCTGGAAGTACGTGTACGTCCCCGAGGGGCGCGAGCCGTGGACCCCGAAGTGGCCGTGGACGAAGTCCACCCGCCACGCCGGGGGCGGCCCCACTTCACCCGGGAAGGGTGACTGAGCTCCGCCACCCCGCCCACCCGGCGGGTGCCACTCCCGCCATGCGCCCAGCATCGGGCTGAGCCGGGCCTCCCGTCCGGCGTGGTAGCGGAGGTGAGGGCATGTCAGCGAAATTGACGACGGCCGTGGTACTGGCGGCAGCCACGACGGTGCTGGCGGTGACCGCAAGCGCGACGGCGGCCCCCGGCGACCCGGACCCGTCGGACTCCGCCTTCGCCGACACCCCTGGGATCGGTCCCGGCGCGGCACTCGACGCCCGCCCCGACATTCTCGCGGAACCCGGTGCCGGTGCCGGAGTCGGTCAGCTCCTCGTCTCTCTGCGCACGCTCTACCAGGAGACCGAGGAAGCCACCGAGGCGTTCAACGCCACCGAGGAGAAGCTCAAGGCCCAGCGGGCCCAGGTGTCATCGCTGACAGCTCGGTTGGGGAAGGCGCGCGACTCCCTCGCCGACAGCCGCCGGGCGGCCGGGCAGCTCGCCCGGGAGCAGTACAAGGGGCGCAGCGACTACGCCTACTCCTCCTTCGTACGGCTGCTCACCTCCAGCGATCCCGAGCACGCCCTGACGCACGGCCATGCGCTGCGCCGGGCGGCGGCGGCCAGGGCCGTCAAGGTGGCCCGGCTGGAGACCGGCGAGAAGAAGGCCGACGAGCTGGCGACGAAGGCGCGCGGTGCCCTGGACGTCCAGCAGGCGCTCGCCGTCAAGCAGAGGAAGGCGCGGGACGCGGTGCAGGCGCGGCTGCGGCAGGTGGAGGCGCTGCTCGCTTCCATGACGGAGGGGCAACTGGCCGATCTGGCCGGGCTGGAGGGGCGTACGGCCGAGCGCGCCCAGCAGTCGTTCGTCGCCTCGGGGGCGCTGGGGCCCGGCGGCGTACGGGCGTCGCGCGCGCCCTCGCGGGAGGGTGACCGGGCGCTGAGGTACGCCGTGCGGCAGCTCGGGAAGCCGTACGTCTGGGGGGCCGAGGGGCCCGGTGCGTACGACTGTTCCGGCCTCACCCAGCAGGCCTGGGCGGCGGCGGGCCGCACCATCCCGCGCACCAGCCAGGAACAGTGGCGGCTGCTCCCCCGGGTCCCGCTGTCCGCCCTGCGCCCCGGTGACCTGGTCATCTACTTCCCCAAGGCCACCCATGTGGCGATCTACCTGGGCAACGGCCGGGTCGTCCAGGCGCCCCGGCCCGGCGCCCACGTCAAGATCTCCCCGATCGCCGCCAACCCCGTCCTGGGCGCGGTGCGCCCCGACCCGAAGCTGGCGCCGCTCCGGTCGTACGTACCGCCGGATCTGCCGGCGCGCACCGTGGGCGGCGGCGGGTCCGACGCGGGTTACGGGGCGGAGGCGGCGCCCGAGTAGGGCACCTCCGGTGGGAAGTGCCCTGCCCCTCCTGCTCGAACGCCTGTCGCGAGGCCCGGGTCAGGCTCCGGCGACCGAGGCCAGGTACGCGTTCGTCTTCTCGGGCTCGAAGAAGAAGTTGTCGAAGTCGGCCGGGTCGTCGAAGCCGTTGGCGAACCGGTCGGCCACGGGCTGGAACTGGCCGGCCGCACCGATCAGGTTGAGGACGTGCTCCGGGGGGACGCCGAGCATGGCGTTGGTCCACTTGGTGACGTGCTGGGCGGTGTCCCAGTAGCGGTCGAAGGTGGACTGCATCCAGGACGCGTCGAAGTCGCCCTCGCCGTGCGAGACGATCGAGTCCAGGTAGGACGCGGCGCACTTGGAGGCCGAGTTGGAGCCCTGGCCGGTGATCGGGTCGTTGGCGACGACGACGTCCGCGACACCGAGGACCAGACCGCCGCCGGGGAGGCGGCCGATCGGGTTGCGGACGGTGGGGGCGTAGCGGCCGGCCAACGTGCCGCCCGCGTCGGTGAGTTCGACCTTGGTGGCGCGGGCGTACTCCCAGGGGAGGAACTTCTCCATGAGTTCAAGGGTGAGCGCGAGGTGCTCGGAGGGGTCCTTGACGCCCTTGAAGGCGTCGATGGGGCCGCCCGGGACGCCCTCCCAGAAAAGGATGTCGGCGCGGCCGGAGAGGGTCAGGGTCGGCATCACGAAGAGTTCGCCGACGCCGGGGACCAGGTTGCAGCGGACCGCGTCGAAGTCCGGGTGCTCGGGGCGGGGGCCCAGGCCGTGGACGTAACTGACGGCGAGCGCGCGCTGCGGGGCGTCGAACGGGGAGCGCGAGGCGTCGCGGCCGAAGAGCTGGACGAGTTCGCCCTTGCCGGCGGAGACCATCACCAGGTCGTACGTCCGGGAGAAGAAGTCCAGGTCGGAGACGGCCGCACCGTGGATGACGAGCTGGCCGCCGCGCTGGGCGAAGGTGTCCATCCAGCCGGCCATCTTCACCCGCTGGTCGACGGACTGGGCGATGCCGTCGAGCTTGCCGACCCAGTCGATCGGGCGAGAGCCGTCGGGGGCGGCCACCGAGACGCCGACGCCCTCGATGCGCGGGGCCTGGGACTCCCAGAAGTTGAGCTGGAGGTCACGCTCGTGCTGGAGGGCCGTGTGGAACATGCACTGCGTCGACATGACCCGGCCGGAGCGGATCTCGTCGGAGGTGCGGTTCGACATCAGGGTGACTTCGTAGCCCTGGGACTGCAGGCCGAGGGCGAGCTGGAGACCGGACTGGCCGGCTCCGACTATGAGGATCTTCCGCATGGGGTGGGTGGCTCTTTCAAGGGGAGGTTAGACGGGGGTGGCGTCGAGGGCGTGGCCGACCATGGAGAGCAGGGTTTCGACCACGGAGATCCTGTTGCGGGCGTCGATGACCGTGACGGGGACGTGCGGGGGCACGGTGAGTGCCTCGCGGACGTCGTCGGCCTCGTAGTACGGGGTGCCCTCGAAGTGGTTGACGGCCACGATGTAGGGGATGCCGCAGCTCTCGAAGTAGTCGAGGGCGGGGAAGCAGTCGGTGAGGCGGCGGGTGTCGGCGAGGACGACGGCGCCGATCGCGCCGCGCACCAGGTCGTCCCACATGAACCAGAACCGCTGCTGGCCCGGCGTGCCGAAGACGTACAGGACCAGGTCGTCGTCGAGGGTGATCCGGCCGAAGTCCATGGCGACCGTGGTGGTCGTCTTGTCCGGGGTGTCGGACAGGTCGTCGGTGTCCTCGCTGGCGGTGGTCATCACCGCCTCGGTCTTCAGCGGGGTGATCTCGGAGACCGCGCCGACGAAGGTGGTCTTGCCCACGCCGAAGCCGCCCGCCACCACGATCTTGGTGGCCGTGGGGGCCCGGGTGTGGTCCAACTGCCAGGCGGGGACGTTCTGTTCGTCCTCGGGCGGAGCGGTTCGACCGGTCTGCCCGGCCGTTTTGGCGTGCCCGGCCTTCCCGGTCTTCCCGGCTGTGGAGAAGAGACTTCCTACGGCGGCCTCAGAGGCGACGGAGCCCATTCAGCACCCTTTCGAGCAGTGCGCGATCGGGGCGGCCGGCACCGTGGCCGGTTCCGTACACGCGGATCTTTCCCTGGTCGGCCAGGTCGCTCAGCAGCACCCGGACCACACCCAGCGGCATCTTCAGCAGGGCGGAAATCTCGGCCACGGTCCGCATCCGGCGGCAGATCTCGACGATCGCCTGCATCTCGGGGGCCACCCGGCTGCCCGGGGTGCGGCCGGTCAGCTCCGGCCGCTCCGGGGCCGCTTCGAGGGCCGCCACGAAGGTCTCCACCAGCAGGACGCGGGTGAAGCGCGTCCGACCGCCGGTGATCGAGTACGGGCGGACGCGGGCGGGGCGGCGGCCCTCGCCACGTATGGGGAGGGAGGGGCCGGGGAGGGACGGGCTCGGGAGAGCGGGGCCGGGGAGGTGGGGGTTCGAAGCGACCCGTTGCGGGCTCAACTGGCACTCTCCATCGATTTGCGCAGCTCGCTGCGGAGTTCCGGGGTGAGGACGTGTCCGGCCCGGCCCACGAAGAGCGCCATGTGGTACGCGACGATGCTCATGTCGCAGTCGGGCGCGGCATGCACCCCGAGCAGCGAACCGTCGCTGATCGACATCACGAAGAGGCTGCCGTACTCCATGGCGACCATCGTCTGCTTGACGCCGCCGCCCTCCATCAGCTGCGCCGCACCGATGGTGAGCGAGCCGAGGCCGGAGACGATGGTGGCCAGGTCGGCGGTGGAGCCCTTGGGGCTGACCAGGGCCGGTGCGGTGTCCGGGAGCATGTGGTCGGGGTCCGAGGACAGCAGCAGCAGTCCGTCGGAGGACACGACGGCGACGGAGACGAGGCCGGGCACCTCCTCCACCAGATTGCTCAACAGCCAGTGCAGGTTCCGGGCTTCACTGCTCAGCCGGTACGTGATCGACGCGGTCAACTGCGTGCCTCCTCGACGGTGTCCCCCTCGGTCTCGGTACGTGCGGTCCCTTTGGAAGTGTTGGTTCCGCCGGAACTGGTCAGGTCACCGGCCTCCCCGGTTACCCCGCTTACCCCGTGATCCCCGTTGTTACCACTACTTGCGATCTCTTCCTCGACGTCCCGCCGCCCCTCCTTGGCTCCCTGGTGGAAACCGCCCAGGCGACGGCGCAGCGCGTCCGCGTCGACACCGGTGGTGCGCTGCGGCGTGGCGTCCGACGCGGGCTTGACGACCTTGGGGGTGCGCTTGGGCAGCCCCTTGCCGGTGACGACGGGCGCGGCGGGCTCCTCCGGCGCGGGGGCCGGCGCCGCCGTGGGCGCCTGGACGGTCGTCGGCTCGGGCACCTGCGCGGGCGTCTGCTTCGGGAGGCGGAACTCCTGCGTGGGCTGGTCGATCTCACGCTCTTCGGGTGCCGGCGCTTGGCGTACGGGCTCTTCGCGTACGGGCTCTTGGCGTACGGGCTCTTGGCGTACGGGCGTGACGTCGTCCGGCGTACGCACGTGCTCGTCCGCCGCAGCCTCGTCCGCCGCTCCCGCCGCACCCTCCGCCGCTGCCGCCTCCTCGACCGCCTTCTCCGCGACCGCGATCAGCGGGTCCTGGTCGAGGGCCCGGCCCGGCAGCACATTGGAGTTGTTCTCGGCGATCTGGCCCGGCAGCTGGTGCAGGCTCTCCAGGTGCGCGGGTACGGCGGGGGGCTCGTCCGGCAGCAGTGCCTTCGGCAGGACCACGACGGCGGTGATGCCGCCCTGGGTCTGCTCGCGCAGCTGGATGCGGACGCCGTGCCGGGCGGCGAGCAGGGAGGCGACCTGGAGCCCGAGACCCTGGCCGGGGTCGTCCCCGTGGCCGTGCGGGGTGTACGTCGCCGGGTCGGCCAGCCGGGAGTTGAGGTCGGTGAGCCGGTCCGGGGCCATCCCGATGCCGCCGTCCTGGACCGACAGCATGATCTCACCGCTCTCCAACAGCCAGCCGGACAGCTGCACATGGGTGTCCGGGGGCGAGAACGAGGTGGCGTTCTCCAGGAGTTCGGCGAGCAGGTGGCTCAGGTCGTCTGCGGCGTAGCCCGCGACCTGGGAGTGTGGCGGGAGGGCCTGGAGGGTGATCCGCTCGTACCGTTCGATCTCGCTGATCGCGGCACGGGTGACATCGACCAGCGGGACCGCCCCGGGGTGTCCGACGCCGTGGTCGCTACCGGCCAGCACCAGCAGGTTCTCGCCGTGGCGGCGCATCACGGTGGCCATGTGGTCCAGCTTGAAGAGCACGGCGAGACGGTCGGGGTCCTGCTCGCGCTCCTCCAGGCTCTCGATGACGGAGAGCTGGCGCTCGACGACGCCCAGGGTGCGCAGCGAGAGCTTGACGAAGGAGGACTGGACGGTGGCCCGCAGCTCTTCGAGCCTGACGGTGGCGTCCTGGGCGCGGGCCACCAACTCTGCGCATTCGGCGGCGAGTTGATCGCGCTCGGCGGCGAGGGAGCGGTGTTCGGCGTCCCGGGTGTGGCGCTGTCCGGCGAGGTGGTCGCTCTCGCCCGCGAGTTCCTCGGTGCGGGCGCCGAGGGCGAGCACCTTGGCGTGCAGGCTGTTCAGCGACCGTACGGCCTGGGCGAACTCGTCGTTGCGGCCGGTGTAGCGGACCGGCTCCTCGTTCTGCGGGTCGGCGGCGAGGCGGGCGGCGCCCAGGCGCAGTACCGCGAGCGGCTGGGTGAGGGTGCGGGCGACAGCGGTGGAGATGCCGACGGCGAGCAGGAAGCAGGCGGCGAGCAGCGCGATGCGCAGCTCCAGGCCGGAGACGTCGTCGTCGCGCAGGGCGGCGAGGCTCTCGGTCTGGGCGGAGGCCAGGGCGGCCTCGGCGCCGCGCATCCGGTCGATCCGGGGGGTCAGTGTGGACCCGATGCGCTCCGCGTCCAGCCGGCGCTCGGAGGTGGAGAGCGTGGGCTGGTCGGTGAGGGCGCCCAGATAGCGCTCGGCGGTCTTCACCTCGGGGCCGGAGACGGTCGCGGCGAAGGAGTCGCGGTCCTTCACCGGTGCGGCCAGGTCGAAGTCGGCGAGTGCGGCGACCTCGCGGAACCGGGCCTGCTGGGCGGCGGCGCTGAGGGCGTCGCGGGTACGGGTGCTGCTGGTGCCCTCGACGCGGACGCGCAGCCCGGTGATCGGGTCGACCTTGGTGGTGCCGGTGGAGCGTGGCACGGACAGGGCGGCGACGAGCAGCCCGCGCGAGGCGGTGGCCTGCTCGACGGCGTTGCCGAGGGTGGCGGGCGCGGCGCCCGAACCGCCCGCGCGCGGCGGGGTCTTGCGGGCCAGCTCGCGGGTGAGGGCGCGCAGCTGGTCGATGACCTCGGTGTACGCCTTGTGAGTGTCCAGGGGGGTGATGGCGGCGGCCCCCGTACCAGCGGCGGCGTCCTCGCCGAGGGCGGCGCGGCGCACGGCCGGGATCTTGGCGAGGGCGTCGCGCAGGGCGGCCGGGGCGGCGGCGGGCGCGTCGGCGGGGTCGATGAACTCGGCGATCTGCCGGTCGACCCGGGCGGTGCGGTCACCGAGGGCGGTGCCCTTGTCGCGGCTGGTCGAGCTGTCGCCGCCGCCCGTACCGCTGTCTCCCGTGCCGCTGTCGCCGCCCGTACCGCTGTCGCTGCTGCCGGAGGTGCGGACGGCGGCCGTGCGGGCCGTGGTGTCGTCGCGTTCGTCGGCGAGGGAGTGGGCGAGGGCGAGGGCCTGCCGGTTGAGCTCGGCGAGGTCCAGAAGGCGCTGGGAGCGGGTCAGTTCGTCGGAGGAGGTGACGAGGGAGGGGGCTCCGGCGGCGAGCACGATCACACCGACGGCCGCCACCGAGGCGACCAGCCGGCTGCGAACCCGCTTGGGGCGCGACTTCTTCTTCGCCTTCGGCGACGGGGCCGACGGTCCGGGTACCGACTGCGTGGACGGCCCCGAGGGACCGGCCGACGGTGCGGGACCCGACGCGGGGGCCGTTGACGAGGGCGGTGTCAGTGGGGTCTGCCCGGAAGACGGTGTTGCCGGGTGCGGCTGGGCCGGCCACTGCGGCGTTCCAGCTGCGTGCTCCGGCGTCCCGCCCGTAGGGCCTTCACTGCCACTGCCGCCCCGAGGCCGCTTGTTCTGCACCGGTGCTCGCATCCTTGTATTTCGTCCGCCCAGCTGGCCGAGGTGACGACTGGTACATCAGGTGCGTACGGACCGAGCACCCCACCCCCCACTCCCGATTCAGCTTTCGACCATTCCAGCGCCCTGGGGAGGGAGGCGCGCATCAACCGACCCGCCACCCGAACGAGTGAACATCACTCGGGAGTTGGCAACCAACTCCGGTCACGGTCCGTCAGCCGCCTGCCGGGTGAGCCGGTTGGAAGTTCGGCGCGGGCTTTGGCAGGATGCCCCCGCGCAGCTTCCCGGAACAGATCATTCCGCCCGAATCCTGGCAGCTGACCTGCTGGTATGGGCCAATTCGCGCCACCACCCGCTGGCGCACTCGACTCCGGCAGACTTGCCGTCATGCGCATCGAACTCGCCACCGCCCCCGGAAGCCCCGAACGCCCCAACGAGGACTGGACGTCCGTGGCACTGCCTGCGGCGGGCTCCGGCGGATCGGGGGATCAGGGCGGCACCCTGGTCGTCCTGGACGGCGTCACTCCGCCACCCTTCGAGACGGGGTGTGTGCACTCGGTTCCGTGGTTCACCGCACGACTGGGCGGCGCGTTGATCGAATTGTCCGGTTCCCGGCCGGAATTGAGCCTTCCGGAGCTGCTGGCCGCCGCCATCTCACGCACCGCCGAGGCCCACCGCGACACATGTGACCTTTCTCACGTGCGTACACCTCAGGCGACGGTGGTCCTGGTGCGTTGGGGTGCGGAGCAGGTCGAGCACCTGGTGCTTTCGGACTCGGCGCTGCTGATCGAGGCGGCGGACGGAACGGTACGGGTGGTGCTGGACGACCGGCTGGACCGCGTCCCGCGCGAGGCGCTCCGGTCGCACGCGACGGCGGACGTCTACCGCAACGCCCCCGGCGGCTTCTTCACCGCCGCCGCCGACCCCGCGGTGGCCGAACGGGCCGTCACGGGAACCACCTCCCGCTCCGACGTCCGTGCGGTGGCGGCCATGACGGACGGGGTCACCCGCTGGGTGGACACCTTCCACGCGGGCGACTGGGCGGGCTCCATGGGGGTGCTGCGCAAGGAGGGGGCGCAGGGGCTGATCGACCGGGTACGGGAGCTGGAGCACGCCTCCACCCCGTCCGGCCGCAGCAAGCGGCACGACGACGCGGCGGTGGTGTACGCGGAGCTGTGAGGGGCGGTACGGGGAGGGGGTGTACGGGGAGGGGCTGGCCCGTATCGGGGAGGGCGACGTACTCCGCGCCGTACGAAACGCCCCCGCACAGGACACCCCCGCGCAGGACGCCCCCGCACACCGTCCCGCTAGGACTCCGCGCTGGTGTTCAACTGGTGCAGCAGCCTGGCCAGTTCGGCGACCTCGGCGCGATCCCAGTCGGACAGCTTCCGTACATAGCTGGCGCGCCGGGCGTCGCGGACCCGGCGGAAGCGTGCGCTGCCCTCCTCGGTGAGGAGGATCAGCGAGGCGCGGCCGTCGGCCGGGTCCGGTTCGCGGGCGACCAGGCCGAGGTCCTCCAGGGCCCGGAGCTGACGGCTCATCGTCGCCTTGCCGACCCCGAACCAGCCCGCCAGCTCCGTCGCCCGCTGCCGGCCCGCCTCGTCCAGCCGTACCAGCAGGCCGTACGCGGCGGGCTCCAGGTCCGGGTGGACCTCACGGGCCAGGACGCCCGACTGCGCCCTCGCCCGGCGCAGAAAGAGCGCCAACTCCCTCTCCAGCGCGAGGAATTCCTGATCCACCCGTCCATCTCCTGTCGTCCGTCACGTCAACTCCGGAGTGACCCGGGAACTTTCAGCGACGGGCATCGTCGCAGTTCGTCCAGTATTTCGCAGGTGTGGACCAATGTCGGCACAGAGACCCCCTTCCGCCGCACGGGTCTACGTGCGTAGCTTCTCTTCCTCAAGGTCTCTCCAGTCGCTTTGTCGATCTTTCGGAGGCACGCAATGCACGTGCTCAGAGCAAGATCCGCAGGAGCAAGATCCGTCGCCGTGGGCGTCGCCGCGACAGCCGCACTCGTGGCCACCCTCGGCGCCGCCCCGGCACCCTCCCCCTCCCCCTCCACTCCCCCGCCCGGCTCCGCCCACATGGGCATGGGCGTCATCGAGCACGACGGGCAGGGCCCCCTGCCGCCCGGCGCGCCCCGCGCCGTCCAGACCGAAGGCGTGGACGTCTCCAGCCACCAGGGGAACGTCAACTGGTCCGCACTGTGGTCCAGCGGGGTCAAGTGGGCCTATGTGAAGGCCACCGAGGGGACCTCGTACAAGAACCCCTACTTCGGGCAGCAGTACAACGGCTCGTACAACGTGGGCATGATCCGCGGGGCCTATCACTTCGCGCTGCCGGACAACTCCAGCGGCGCCACCCAGGCGAACTACTTCGCGAGCGGCGGCGGTGGCTGGTCGCGCGACGGGCGGACCCTGCCGGGCGCGCTGGACATCGAGTGGAATCCGTACGGGGCGCAGTGCTACGGCAAGACGCAGTCCCAGATGGTCGCCTGGATCAGGGACTTCCTGACCACCTACAAGGCACGGACCGGACGCGACGCGGTCATCTACACCGCGACCACCTGGTGGAAGAGCTGCACCGGCAACTACGGCGGGTTCGGCGCGAGCAACCCGCTGTGGGTGGCCCGCTACAACAGCACCGTCGGTGAACTCCCGGCCGGCTGGGGCACGTACACGATGTGGCAGTACACCTCCTCGGGCCCGACCGTCGGTGACCACAACAGGTTCAACGGCGCCCTGGACCGGGTGAAGGCACTCGCCAACGGCTGATCCGCCCCGCACACACGGCAGCCGCCCGCACGACCACCACACACAGGACGGCCGCACGCACGGCACATGACGGACCCCCGGCGCACGGGCACCGGGGGTCCGCTTCGTGAAGGGCTTCCCGGATAACTTCCCGGGGTGCTCTACGGATTACTCCGCATCGCGGTCACGCGCAAGGCGTCGCGCCCCTCCGCAAGCCGTCAGCAGCGGCCCGCCGCACGGTCCCGAACCACCAGGTCCGTGTTGCTGGTCGTGCCGTCGATCCAGACCACCCGCGAGCCGGTGTCGGCCGACGCGTAGGACTGGTCGCCGCGGTTGCAGGAGACGCGCTCGCCCTCGCGGGTGCCCGCCGCGTCGAATTGCCACAGCTTCGGCAGCGTCTCGTTGCGGTACTGGGTGTCAGGCAGCTGGGAGTTAACCGTGACGGCCGTCTCCGAGGCGGTCAGGTCGAAGGCGTAGAGGGCCTTGTCACCGGCCTCCGGGCTGAGGTCGATCAGCTTGGTGCCGTCCAGGTTGGCGCGGCGTACCGCCATCGGGCCGAAGGCGACCTCGTCGACCAGCCAGGAGACGTGGGTCTTGGAGACGGCCGTCTGGCCGAGGCTGTCGACGACCGCATTCTGCGGCAGGATGCTGGTCTTCCTGGTCCTGGTGTCCAGCAGCTCGACGTCGAGCTGGTACTCGCCGTTGACCGGCCACAGCTTGGCGTAGGCGACCTTGCCGTCCTTCACCGAGGGCAGTGCCGAGCTGAGGTGGTAGCGGCCTCCGTCGACGTACGCCTGCTCACCGGTCTTGAGGTTCTTGTACGCGGCGTGACGGCCGCCGAAGGGGTCGTACTCCTCCCAGACGACCAGGTCGCCGTCGATGCGCAGACCCGAGAGGTTGGTGTAGGAGGACCAGATCTTCTTGGCCGGGCCGCCCGCGATCGGACGGACCAGGACGTCGATGCTGGTGGTGCCGTACGCCGCCCAGACGACGTTCTTGCCGTCCGTCGCCGGGTAGACGTGGTAGCGGCCGTCGTTGGGGCTGATCACCTTCGAGGCGCCCTTGCCGTCGGTACGGCCGACGTGGACCGAGTACGGCTCGGAGCCCTCGTCGTCGGACTTGGAGACGGCGTAGGCGCCACCGCCCGCTCCGGCGCCGGTGCCCGCGGTGTTGAGCTTGCCGAGCAGGGTGTCGGAGTCCATCCCCATCGCGTCCTCCCAGCCCGGGACGATGCCGTGGGCGTTGAAGGAGCGCTTGATGACGTTCTGCTGCTTCGCCGTGGCCTTCAGATCCTTGGCGGCGGCGATGACCGCGTTGCGGCCCTCGGTGAAGCCGTCCAGCGGGGTCAGGTACTCGGAGAGCGCCTTGTACACGATGGCGTCGGCGAGGTCCTTGTCCAGGTCCTGGCGGATGTCCCAGAGGGCGCCGGAGAAGATCGTCGAGTTGAGGTGCACCCCGCCGTTGTCGACGTTGTAGCCGACGCCGAGGAAGTCCTTGGAGGTGGTGCGGCCGTCGTTGAGGTCGCGCAGCGCGCACTCGCGCTTGGAGAGGGTGCGGCAGAGGTCCTCGCCGAGGAGGCCGGACTCCGGGTCGTCCATGGAGGTGCCGGAGGCGTTGGTGTCGATGGCGTTGCCGAAGTAGTCGGCGACGGCCTCGTTGAGTGCGCCGGACTGACCGGCGTACACCAGGTTCGCGGTGTTCTCCACGACGCCGTGGGTCATCTCGTGGCCGACCACGTCGACGTCGGAGGCGAGCGGCTTGTACTCGTCGTCGCCGACGCCGTAGACCATCTTCTGGCCGTCCCAGAAGGCGTTCACCCAGGGCTGGCCGCCGTTGGTGACACCCACCAGGGAGTTGATGGTCATGCCGCGGCCGTCGAGGCTGTCGCGGTTGTGCTTGGCCTTGTAGTAGTCGTAGACCTGGGTGGCGGCCCACTGGGCGTCGATGGCGCCCGCGTCGGTGGCGTCCTTGCCGAAGTCCTGGACGGGCGAGCCGAATTCCTTGATGCCGGACGGCCACTTGCCGGCCGCGTCTTCGGCCTCGACCCCGCGTGCGTCCCAGGTGGTGATGGTGTTGCCGCTGGTGGGCTTCATCCGGACGTAGTCGCTGAGGGTGTACTCCTTGCGCGACGTGTTGAAGTACAGGTTGAGGTCGACCTTGGTGCCGTCGGTCTTGACGCCGGTGCCGGTGGCGTCGCCCGCGTCCAGGACGCCGGCCGCCTTCTTCGCGGCGGCGGCCTTGGGCGCGGCACCCTTCGCGGTCTTGTTGCCGAAGGTCTTGATGCTGCTGTACTGGAGGACCGGGAAGCCGGCCCTGGCGTCGATGAACACCTGGCGCAGCACGGCCTCGCCGGTCACCGGGTGGTTGCCCTTGACGGTGACCTGGCGGGTCAGCACGCCCTTGCCCTGCGGGAGGACGACGAGCCTGCCGGCGCTGCCGGTGAGCGCGGTGGCCGCCCTGGACTTCTGGCCCTGGGCCTTGCGCACGTCCTTGAGACTGAGGTTCTTGCCGCTCAGCTCGCGGTTGACGGCGGCGACGGCGCGCTCGACGGCGGTCTTCTCCGAGACGGTCGAGGTGGTGGCCGTGTCCAGCTCGGTGAAGTACTTGCCGGAGGTGCCGACGACGGCGCGCTTTCCGGCCTTGTTCTCCATCCGGACGACGTACTGGCCGCCGAGGACGTCGATGCCCTTGTACTTCTGCTGGAGGCGGACCGTCTCGGTGCCGCCCTTGCCGGTCTGCGCGGAGACGGCCTTGAGGTTGGCGCCCGGGTTGCCGATCCGGTAGCGGCTCTGCTTGTCGGCGAGGTGCCCGACGGCGGCGGCCGCGGCGCTGCCGGACTTGGCGGGCTCGTTGATGCCGTCGACCAGGGCGGGGGTCGCGGTGTCGGTGCCGGGGATCACCTCGGCTGCGGGCGCCGAGGGGGCGGCGGGGGCGGCCACGGCGGCCGGTACGACGCCGGCCAGCAGGGCGGCGGCGCCGAGCAGCGCGCCCACTCCCTTGGTTCCCCGGGATATACCGGCGCCTCTGGACATACCTGTGCCTGCGGTGGTCCCGCCGGCCTGTCTCGCTGCACGCACTCGGGTCTTGTGCACGCTTCCCCTCCCACGGTACGGACGGTTCCCGGGCCTGTTGGGCCCGGTCCTGTCGGGCAGGGCCATGCAAGTCGCTGTGTGTTCAAGTCGGCAATGTTTCCCAAGTGTTCAGATGTGGACACGCACACTTGTGTGCATGCTGTGCACACGAAAGAATTCGGCCCATGATCGAGGGGGAAGAACTGCACAGCCTCGGCCTGGGGGAGGTCGAGGGACGTGTCTACGAGGCGCTCCTGAGGGAACGCGCAAGCACCGCCGACGAGTTGAGATCCCTGCTGGAAGTCCCCGCTCCGCGCATAGCCGAGGCCCTGACCAGCCTCGAAGCATCAGGTTTCACCATTGAGAAGCAGGACGGAACACCGCAACCGGCGGCCCCGGCCGCCGCGATCCGCACACTCATCCACCGCCGTCAAGCCGAACTCCACAACCAGTCAGCCGAGTTGGAGCAGCTGATGATGTCCGCGGACCGGATCGCGGGACGACTCACGGCCTCTTCGCCGGCCGCCTCCGAGGGCGGCATCGAGATCGTCACCGGACCTCGCCAGATCGGCGAGCGTGCCCAGTCGCTGCTCGCCGGGGCGGAGCAGGAGGTGGTGATACTCGACCGGCCGCCGTACGTGATGGCCGACGAGGACCATCCGGAGCGTCCGCCCGCCCTGGACATCGAGACGCTGCTCGACCGGGGTGTCGTGGTCCGCGCGGTGATCGACCGCGAGGGCCTCTCCTATCCGGGCCGGATGCAGTCACTGGCCGCCCTCGCCGAACGCGGTCTGCGCGCCCGGGTGACCTCCGGCGTCCCGACCAAGCTCATCGGCGTCGACCGCCGGGTGACGATACTGCCCCCCACCGAGTCGGGGGATCCGACCGCCTCCGCCCTGGTGGTGGGCGACACACTGCTCCGCAACGCGCTGCTGCCACTCTTCGAGTCGGTGTGGGAGCGCTCCATACCGCTCAGCGGAACCACCGAGCCGCCCACCGAGACCGACCCCGTTCCAGGCCAGCAGCGGGAACTACTGGGCCTGTTGGCAGCCGGACTCAAGGACGAGGCGATCGCCCGCCGACTCGGCGTCCATGTGCACACCGCCCGCCGCCGGATCTCCCG
The DNA here is from genome assembly GCF_044454195.1 of Streptomyces sp. NPDC051561. Taxonomy (NCBI): domain Bacteria; kingdom Bacillati; phylum Actinomycetota; class Actinomycetes; order Kitasatosporales; family Streptomycetaceae; genus Streptomyces; species Streptomyces sp. NPDC051561. The sequence continues at coordinate 216,966 of NZ_JBITDM010000002.1, forward strand.
GCTGCTGGACGCGCTGGACGCGGAGACCCGCTTCCAGGCGGGGGCGCAGGCGTCGGCGAGGGGGTGGCTGGCGTGACGCGGATCACTCGGAGCCGGGCGGATCACCCTGGACAGATCCCGGATCACTGTCCTACCTTCTCTTCCGACGGCATCGCGTGTCGGCCACCGGCTGGGTGGGACATGGAGGTAGCCCGAGAGTGCCCTTTTCTGGAGGCATTCACTCATGGCAGTTCAGCTGAACCACACCATCGTTTTCGCCCGGGACAACCGGGAATCCGCGGAGTTCTTCGCGCACATCTTCGGTCTCGAAGTCGGCCCGCAGTGGGGCCCGTTCATCCAGGTGAAGCTCGACAACGACATCGACCTGGACTTCGCCACCTTCCCCGCGGGGATGGAGATCCTGTCGCAGCACTACGCCTTCCTCGTCTCCGAGGAGGAGTTCGACGGCATCTTCGACCGCATCAAGGCCAAGGGCATCGAGTACTGGGCCGACCCGCACCACAAGCAGCCCGGCGAGATCAACCACAACGACGGCGGCCGTGGAATCTACTTCCCGGACCCGGCGGGCCACGGCCTGGAGGCCATCACCAGGCCTTACGGCAGCGGTAGTTGACCGAACGCCGGAAGTGATCCGGCAGGTGTACGCCGAGGGGCCCCGCGCGATCCACTGCACGGGGCCCCTCGGCGGTCCCTGGCCGGTCCCGGTCGATACCGGCCCGGGACCGGTGGGCACCCGCCAGCTGATCAGCCTTCGAGGAACAACTCCCTTATTTTCGCGCCGAGTTCGAGCGCCTCGGCCGGTTCGCGGGTCGCCTGCTGGAGTTCGACGAAGGCGCCGTCCGCGCCCCACGCCCGTACCGAACGGAGCACCGCGGCGACCTCCTCGGCGGACTGCCCCGGCAGCACATTGACCCGGATCTGCTGGCGCAGCGACTCCGGGTCGCGGCCCGCTTCCTCCGCCGCGCCCCGGGCGATCGACCAGAGTGCCGTGTGGGCGGCGTCCGGCAGGAGGACGCCCGCCCAGCCCGCCGCCCGGCGGCCGATCCGCCGCATCGCGGCCGGGGTGAAACCGCCGAGGAGGACCGGGGGGCCGCCGGGCCGGACCGGGCGGAGGTCCATGTGGGAGCGCGGGACGGTCCACTGCGCGCCCTGGTGCTCGAACGGGTTCTGGGTCCAGATGGCGGCGAGCAGGTCGAGGATCTCGTCCAGGTGCTTGCCGCGCCGGTTCCAGTCCGCGTTGACGGCCGTGTACTCGTCGCGCAGCCAGCCGACGCCGAAGCCGGGTTCCAGTCGGCCGCCGCTGAGCCGGTCCAGCGAGGTGAGGCTGCGGGCCAGCAGCAGCGGCGGGTACCAGGGGGCGTTGAGGGTGCTGGTGCCCAGCCGGGCGCGGGTGGTGGCGGTGGCCGCGACGGTGAGCACGGTCAGCGGGTCCAGGAAGGTCGTGTACGCGCGGGGATACGGGTTCTCCGGCGTGTGGCCGGGATAGACGTCGCTGGGCTCGACCGGGGTGAGCGAGCGGTCGCCGGCCCAGAAGAAGTCGAAGCCGATCTGCTCGGCGTCACGGGCGAAGGGGGCGATAAGGTCCGCGCGGGCGTGGGAGCCGTACTGCGGCAGGGTGATTCCGATGTCCATGCGGATCATGGTGGGCCTGCGGCCGCAACGAAGCGCGGGACTTGCGCGGTGATGCATGCCACATACAACGACTGGGGCCGCAAGGGAACAATTCCCTTACGGCCCCTGCCGGTTGGCCTACCGGCAGGCCGGTCGGACGACCCGCCGGCCCGGGTGGGGTTACGCCGCCACCTGCTCCACCGCCACCCTCGCCGGAGCCAGAGCGATCTCCAGCACCTGGCGGACGTCGGTCACCGGGTGGACCTCCAGCTTTTCGAGGATCTCGGCCGGGACGTCGTCCAGGTCGGCCTCGTTCCGCTTGGGGATGATCACCGTGGTGGTGCCTGCCCGGTGGGCGGCCAGCAGCTTCTGCTTCAGGCCGCCGATGGGCAGTACCCGGCCCGTCAGCGAGACCTCACCGGTCATGGCCACGTCCGTACGGACCAGCCGGCCGGAGAGGAGGGAGGCGAGGGCGGTCGTCAGGGTGATGCCCGCGCTCGGCCCGTCCTTGGGCACCGCGCCCGCCGGGAAGTGGATGTGCACACCCCGGTCCTTCAGGTCGCGCACCGGCAGCTCCAGTTCGGCGCCGTGCGAGCGGAGGAAGGAGAGGGCGATCTGCGCGGACTCCTTCATCACGTCGCCGAGCTGACCGGTGAGGGTCAGCCCCGAACCTCCGGTCTCGGCGTCGGCGAGCGAGGCCTCGACGAAGAGGACGTCGCCGCCCGCGCCGGTGACGGCCAGCCCGGTGGCCACACCCGGTACCGCGGTGCGCCGCTCGGCCGGGTCCTGGGCGGACTCCGGGACGTGGTGCGGGCGGCCGATCAGCTCGCGCAGATCGCCGTCCCGGACGCTGAACGGCAGCTCCCGGTCACCGAGTTCGTGCTGGGCGGCCACCTTGCGGAGCAGCCTGGCGACCGCGCGCTCCAGGTTGCGCACGCCTGCTTCCCTGGTGTACTCGCCGGCCAGCTTGCGCAGCGCGGACTCCTCCAGGGAGACCTCGCCGGGCTCCAGGCCCGCCCGGTCGAGCTGGCGAGGGAGGAGGTGGTCGCGGGCGATGACGACCTTCTCGTCCTCGGTGTAGCCGTCGAGGCGGACCAGTTCCATCCGGTCGAGCAGGGCCTCCGGGATGGCTTCCAGGACGTTGGCCGTGGCGAGGAAGACCACGTCGGAGAGGTCGAGTTCGACCTCCAGGTAGTGGTCGCGGAAGGTGTGGTTCTGTGCGGGGTCGAGGACTTCGAGAAGGGCCGCGGCCGGGTCGCCCCGGTAGTCGGAGCCGACCTTGTCGATCTCGTCGAGCAGGACGACGGGGTTCATGGAGCCCGCCTCCTTGATGGCACGCACGATCCGGCCGGGGAGTGCTCCGACGTACGTACGCCGGTGTCCGCGGATCTCCGCCTCGTCGCGTACGCCGCCGAGCGCGACCCGGACGAACTTGCGGCCCATGGCGTGCGCGACGCTCTCACCGAGCGAGGTCTTTCCGACACCCGGCGGGCCGACCAGTGCGAGCACCGCGCCGCCGCGACGGCCGCCGACCACGCCCAGCCCCCGGTCCGCACGGCGCTTGCGCACCGCCAGGTACTCGGTGATGCGCTCCTTCACGTCGTCCAGGCCGGCGTGCTCGGCGTCGAGGATCTCCTTGGCGCCCCTGATGTCGTAACTGTCCTCGGTGTGCTCGTTCCAGGGCAGCTCCAGGACGGTGTCCAGCCAGGTCCGGATCCACGACCCCTCCGGGGACTGGTCACTGGAACGCTCCAGCTTCTCGACCTCCTTGAGGGCGGCCTCCCGCACCTTCTCGGGCAGGTCGGCGGCCTCCACGCGGGCCCGGTAGTCGTCCGACTCCTCGCCCTCGGCCTCGCCGTTGAGTTCCCTCAGCTCCTTGCGGACGGCGTCGAGCTGCTTGCGCAGCAGGAACTCGCGCTGCTGCTTGTCCACGCCTTCCTGGACGTCCTTGGCGATGGTCTCGGCGACGTCCTGCTCGGCCAGGTGCTCGCTGAGCGCGGCCAGGGCCAGGCGCAGCCGGGCGACCGGGTCGGCGGTCTCCAGGAGTTCGATCTTCTGGGCGGTGGTGAGGAAGGGCGAGTAACCGGAGTTGTCGGCGAGCGCGGAGACGCCCTCGATCTGCTGGACGCGGTCCACGACCTGCCAGGCGCCGCGCTTCTTCAGCCAGGTGGTGGCGAGCGCCTTGTACTCCTTGACCAGCTCGGCGACAGCGCCGGGGAGGGCTGTATTCGAATCGGACACAGTGGGGTCGGACTCGTCCACCCGGACGCCCTCCACCCACAGTGCGGCGCCGGGGCCGGTCGTACCCGCGCCGATGCGGACGCGGCCGCGGGCACGGATGAGCGCGCCGGGGTCGCCGTCGGAAAGGCGGCCGACCTGCTCGACGGTGCCGAGCACGCCGGTGCTCGCGTACGTCCCGTCGATGCGTGGAACAAGGAGTACCTGCGGCTTGCTGCTACTGGAGTGCGCGGCGGCCTGTGCGGCCTCCACCGCAGCCCGTACGTCGGTGTCGGACAGGTCCAGCGGCACCACCATTCCGGGCAGCACGACCTCGTCGTCGAGCGGCAGCACGGGCAGGGTGAGCGGTGTGGACGTCGATGCCATGATCTCCCCTTGGGCAGTGAAGTTGAGCTATACCGACTCAATGCATGTGAGCCTCCTGGTGTTCCCGAACCCGCCCCGATTCGTGTTCGCTGTGAGCGATCAGGGATCGACGGGGGCGCATGAGGTTCGATGTAATAGACGAACAGCAGTACTGACTATTACTTCTACCGGACTTCCGCAGTCCACAGGGGATGCACCATGGCCTTCGCCACCGTCGACGACGCCGCCCACGCCTGGGTCCACTGCTGGGCGCTCTCGCGCGCCACCGCCGATCCGGTGCCGCAGCCGTGGGGCGTGAGCATCGACATCGGGTTGCCGCAGGCGGTCACCCGGCACGTCCTCTTCGACGGCCACGCCTCCGAGGAGGCGACGGTGCGCAAGCTGCTGCGCGCGGACACGGCCCCGGGGACCTGGATCAAGTGCGTGCAGGCGCCGGAGGTGCTGGCGCCGTACATGGTGGAGGGCTGGGAGTACGACGCGCCCGGGCACGTGATGACGCTCCCGCTGCCCCCGAAGGCGGCCGTCCCGGACGTCCCGACGGGCTTCACCCGCCGGATCTGGACCCGCGGAGGCCTGACCAAGGTGCTGATCCTCGCCGCCGACGGAAGCCTGGGCGTGCGCGGCCAGGTCGCGGTCGTCGGGCGGACGGCGGGCATCGACCAGGTGGAGACGAACAAGGTGCATCAGCGCAAAGGGCTGGGGACGCTGGTGATGCGGACGTTGCAGGCGTGCGCGGCGGAGCAGGGGGCAAAGGACTGCGTGCTGGGGGCGTCGGACGAGGGCCGGGCGCTCTACACCACGCTCGGCTGGGAAACAGTGTCGCCGCTGACCGGGGTCTTCCGTACGGTCCCGGACGGCACCCCCTAGGCACGGGGAACCGCGAAGTGCGCGGATACGTCAAGGAGTTGTCGCACCTACTGGTGCGGTACGGACGGCACACGACGGGAGCAACATGCGACGCGGACGTGGTGGACGTGGTGGACGTGGTGGACGTGGTGCAGCGATAGCGGCGGCGGTCCTGTGTACGGGGCTGCTGATGGCCGGATGCGGGCAGGGCGGGGGTGCCGAGGCGGGCAAGTCGCCCGGTGGTGGCGACACTTCGTCGCGGGAGGAGAGCCGTACGCCCTCGGCGCCTCCCACCTCACAGCCCCCCTCCACCCCACCCGCCACTCCCCCCGCACCCTCGTCCCCACCCACCAACTCCCTCCCCCCACAGGGCGAACGCCTCGTTTCCGCCACCGCCACCGGCGGCATCGACGGCCGGTTCCGCAGTGTCCTGGTGAACGGTGACGGCACGTACACCACCCTCGACCGCAAGAAGGCCCCGAAGAAGGGGCGGATGGGCAAGGCCGAGCTGGCCGAACTCCGTGACGCCCTCGCGGACTCCGGCTTCGCGCGGCTGCCCCGGGTGTCGATGGCCGACCCGCCCGTGAGGGACGGCATCACCACCGCGGTGATCTACCAGGGCCGTGAGGTCGCCACCGACGGCATGAAGAAGATCCCCGAGCTGGACCGGGTGATCGCGGCGCTGCCCGGGCTCAACTGACGTACACATCAAGCCACTCCCGCCCTCTCATCGGATAAACCTTTCGCACACCAAGATCGCTGCATCGAATTAACTCAACGGCCTCTCCGGGCGATCCGGGGGCACCGGCGGCTAGCGTTCCCGTGGATCTGGACGGATTCCACGTCATTCGCACCCTCTGCCCCTGCCCTCCTCCCGAAGGAGCACCCGCCCGATGACCGTTGAGACCGGCCAGGAGACTCAGGAGGCCCGGGCCGCGCTGCCCGCGCAGTCCAGTCTGAGTACCGCGGCCGCCCGGAATCTCGCCCACACGGCCAAGTCCGCGCCACTGATGCAGGAGATCACCTCGCGGTGGCTGCTGCGGATGCTGCCCTGGGTGGAGACCACGGGCGGCACCTACCGGGTGAACCGCCGGCTGAACTACACCGTCGGCGACGGCCGCATCGAGTTCTTCCAGGACGGCGGCGACGTCCGGGTGGTCCCCCGCGAGCTGGGCGAACTCGCCCTGCTGCGCGGCTTCGAGGACGACGGGGTACTGACCGCGCTGGCCGACCGGTGCGTGCAGCGGGACTTCCGGGCCGGTGAGGTGCTGGTCGAACGGGGCACGCCGCAGGAGCAGTTGCAGCTGATCGCGCACGGCCGGATCAGCCGGACCTCGCTCGGCAAGTACGGCGAGGAGACCGGCGTCTGCGTGCTCGCGGACGGCGCGCACTTCGGCGCCGACGCCCTGCTGGGCACCGACCCCCTGTGGGACGCCACCGCCACCGCCGAGACCTCCGGCACGCTGCTCACCCTGTCCCGGTCGGACTTCGACGACGTAACCGGGCAGTCACCCGCCCTGCGGGCGCACCTGGCGCGGTTCGCCGAGCGCGGGCAGCGCGGGCAGACCAAGCACGGCGAGGCCGAGATCCCGATGTCGGCCGGACATGTCGGGGAAGCCCGGATCCCCGGCGCCTTCGTCGACTACGAGCTGCGCCCGCGCGAGTACGAACTCTCCGTCGCGCAGACCATCCTGCGCGTCCACTCCAGGGTCGCCGACCTCTACAACGGGCCGATGAACCAGACCGAGGAGCAACTGCGCCTCACCATCGAGGCGCTGCGGGAGCGCCAGGAGTACGAGCTGGTCAACAACCGCGAGTTCGGGCTCCTGCACAACGCGGACTTCAAGCAGCGGATCGAGACCCACAGCGGCTCGCCCACCCCGGACGACCTCGACGATCTGCTCTGCCGCAGGCGCGGCACCAAGCTCTTCCTCGCCCATCCGCTGACGATCGCGGCCATCGGGCGCGGCTTCAACGCGTACGGGCTCTACCCGGACCACGTCGACCTCGGCGGCCAGCAGGTTCCGGCCTGGCGGGGGGTGCCGATCCTGCCCTGCAACAAGATCCCGATCAGCAAGGAGGGCACCAGCTCGATCCTCGCCATGCGTACCGGCGAGGACAGCCAGGGGGTGATCGGGCTGCGGCAGACCGGGCTGCCGGAGGAGCACGAACCGGGGCTCTCGGTGCGGTTCATGGGGATGAGCGAACAGGCGGTCATCTCGTATCTGGTGACCACGTACTACTCCGCCGCCGTACTGCTGCCGGATGCGCTGGGTGTGCTGGAGAACGTGCAGATCTTCCGCAGGCGGAGCAGCTAGCGGGCAGGTCGGCCGGCCAGTCGCCCGGCCGGCTGTCCGGCCCGTGTCTGCCGTACGGCGCCGGGCCGGCCCTCCCTGCCCCAACCCACCGCGCAACGCTAGGAGTTACGCATGTCCGATGCCGGGCCCACGCTGCCCCGGACGAGCCCGCCCCCCGTGCCTCCGCAGTCGCCCCCGCATCTGGAGCGCCTGCTGCGCGGCCCCAGTGGGCTGGGCACCAGCGGACTGCGGATGGAACTGGGCGGCGTACCGGAGAAGGAGCCATCCGCGCCGGTGCCGCTACCCGAGGTGCCGGAGCCGGACACGGAGGAGGGGACCGCCATCCCCGGGCTCTACCACCACCCCGTACTGCCGCCCGACGAGGCGCGGGTGGCGGAGGTCGGGCGCCGGATCAAGGCGTGGGCGGTGGACGAGGTACAGGCGGTTCCGGCCCAGTGGCAGGACCAGTTCGACGGCTTCTCCGTCGGGAAGTACATGGTGGCCTGCCACCCGGACGCGCCCAGCGTCGACCACCTGATGATCGCCACCCGGCTGATGGTCGCGGAGAACGCGCTGGACGACTGCTACTGCGAGGACCACGGCGGCTCCCCCGTCGGCCTCGGCAGCCGGCTGCTGCTCGCGCACACCGCTCTCGACCCGCTGCACACCACGAAGGAGTACGCACCCCCATGGGTCGAGTCACTCGGGTCGGACGCGCCCCGCCGTGCGTACCACTCGGCCATGACGTACTTCCTCAAGGACGCCAGCGCCGCCCAGGCGGACCGGTACCGGCATGACATGGCGCGGCTGCACCTGGGCTATCTCGCCGAGGCGGCGTGGTCCCAGGAGGACCACGTGCCGGAGGTGTGGGAATACCTGGCGATGCGTCAGTTCAACAACTTCCGTCCGTGCCCCACCATCACCGACACCGTCGGCGGATACGAGCTGCCCGCCCACCTCCACGCGCGCCCGGACACCCAGCGGGTCATCGCACTGGCCGGGAACGCCACCACCCTCGTCAACGACCTCTACTCCTACACCAAGGAACTCGCCGCGCCGGGACGCCACTTGAACCTCCCGGTGGTGATCGCCGAACGCGAGGGGATGTCCGACAGGGACGCCTACCTCAAGGCGATCGAGGTCCACAACGACCTGATGCACACCTTCGAGTCCGAGGCCGCCTCGCTGGCCGCCGCCTGCCCCGTACCGAGCCTGCTGCGCTTCCTGAGGGGCGTGGCCGTCTGGGTCGACGGCAACCACTACTGGCACCGGACCAACACCTTCCGCTACAGCCTGCCCGACTTCTGGTAAGGGAGCCACACCACTGTGACCAGCACCGACATCGCCACCGGCACCACCGTCCCGTCGCCCGCCTCGCCCTATCAGGGCGACATCGCCCGCTACTGGGACCAGGAAGCCAGGCCCGTCAACCTGCGCCTCGGCGACGTCGACGGGCTGTACCACCACCACTACGGTATCGGCGACATCGACCACGAGTCGCTCGGCGACTCCCAGGACAGCGAGTACGAGAAGCGGCTGATCGCCGAACTCCACCGGCTGGAGTCGGCCCAGTCCGAGGTCCTGCTCGACCACCTCGGCGCCGTCGGCCGCGAGGACACGGTCGTCGACGCGGGCTGCGGACGCGGCGGCTCCTCCGTCATGGCCCACCAGCGCTTCGGCTGCCGCGCAGAGGGCGTCACCCTCTCCGCCAAGCAGGCCGAGTTCGGCAACCGCCGGGCCCGGGAGCTCGGTATCCAGGACCACGTCCGCGCCCAGGTCTGCAACATGCTCGACATGCCCTTCGAGACGGGCACCGCCACCGCCTCCTGGAACAACGAGTCGACCATGTACGTCGACCTCGACGACCTCTTCGCCGAGCACTCCCGCGTCCTGAAGCGCGGCGGCCGCTATGTCACCATCACCGGCTGCTGGAACCCGCGTTACGGCCAGCCCTCCAAGTGGGTCTCCCAGATCAACGCCCACTTCGAGTGCAACATCCACTCCCGTCGCGAGTACCTCAAGGCGATGGCCGACAACCGCCTGGTCCCGCAGGCCGTCATCGACCTCACCCCCGACACCCTCCCCTACTGGGAGCTGCGCGCCACGTCCTCCCTGGTCACCGGCATCGAGGAGGCCTTCATCAACTCCTACCGGGACGGCTCCTTCCAGTACGTGCTGATCGCGGCGGACCGGGTCTGAGACCGGGGGTTTCGACGCAGGCTGCGAAACGGGCGGGGCCCGCACCGGACCGGTGCGGGCCCCGCCTGCTTCCCCTCGTGCGGGCCCTGCCTGCTTCCCCTCGTGCGGGCTCTATGCGGCGCGAATGATCTCCGTCAGACGGTTCGCCGTGGCGAAGTCCGCGCTCAGCACGTTCTTGGTGATCGCCCAGGAGGTGCCGGTGGCGGTGTCGGCGCCGGCCCAGCTGCCGCCCGCGCCACCCATGCCGAAGACGGTTCCGGCACCCTCCGTGGCGCCGTCGGGAAGGCCGATGCTGTAGCCGAGGCCCCAGCGGGACTCGTTGCCGAAGACCTGGTCGGTGCCGCCGGCGGTGAGGGTGGTGGCTTCGCGGGTACGGTCCGGGGACAGCAGGCGTACACCGTCGACCTCGTCGAGCAGCGCGGCGTACATCCGGGCGATCGCGCGCGCCGAGGTCTTGGCACCGGCGGGGATGTCGGCGGCCAGTACGTCGGGGCGGTTGCCGAAGTCGGCGGACGGGAAGAGGTGCACCGGCGAGGCCTTCAGCATGGGCATGTCCTCGGGAAGCTGACTCATGTCGAAGTCGCCGGACGGGCCGTCCTCCAGGCGGGCGAGACGCAGCTGCTCGGCCTCGGGCATCCCGAACCACAGCTCGTCGGCGACCCCGAGCGGAGCCGTGATCTCCTCGCGGAGCACCTGTCCGATGCCACGGCCGGTGGCCCGGCGCACCAGCTCACCGACCAGGTATCCGAAGGTGTAGGCGTGGTATCCGACGGCGGTGCCGGGCGCCCACCACGGCTCACAGGCGGCGATGCCCGCGCACATGGTGTCCCAGTCGCAGACGTCGGCGACGGTGGTTCCGGCCGGGACGCCGGGGACACCGGCGGAGTGCGTGAGGATGTGCCGCAGCGTGACCTCCCCCTTGCCGTGGGCCCCGAACTCGGGCCACAGCTCGACCACCCGGGTGTCGTACCCGGCCGGCCCGAACCATCCGCGCTCCACGCCCACATGGGCGACGGTCGCGGTGGCGCCCTTCCCGATCGAGAAGTTGTAGAAGGGCGTGCCCGGAAGAACCTCGCGGCCGGTCTCCGGGTCGGCGACCCCCGCGACCACCTCGGCGAGCGGCCGCCCGTGCCGGTAGACGGACACCTGGACACCGCGCTCGGCACCCGACTCCACCAGCTCGTCGACGGCGTGCTGAAGCTGCTTCTGGATGTACGACACGGGAAGAGCCCTCCGTAGGTCCGACTGTCACCCGTACGACCTCGCGGAGGGCGCGAACTCATCGGTGGATCATGCGAGACGTACGTCACACTCCGGGCGCCCCGGAGGGCGCTGGAGGGCGGCGGGCGCTAGAGGTACGAGGGTGCCGCCCGACGCGCCTTCCAGCGGCGCACCAGCGGCCAGGTCGCCAGCCCCAGACACAGCGCCAGCGGGTGTCCGAGTGCGGTCAGCGGGTCGGCGTACGCGATCAGGTCCTGGAGGAGTACGAGGGCGACGGCGCCCAGCAGTCCCCAGCGCAGCCACGGCAGTCGCAGCACCCCGGCGAGTGCGCCGACGCACGCCATCAGACCGAAGCTGATGCCGAAGTCGAGGCGGTGCAGGGAGGTTTCCGGGAGGTGCCCCGTCCAGACGGCGATGCCGACCGGGATCTCGGTGACGAGGGAGGCGACCACATGCCCGAAGACGAAGACCCCTGCGGTACGCAGCCCCCCGATGCGGCGCTCCAGCGCGGTGAGCACGACCAGGAAGCCGAGGGCGTACGGGGAGGCCAGGCCGCCCGCCACCCAGAGGGCGCTGCCGACCAGGGCGAGGACGGGGGTGCTGGTGAGGTGCGCGACATCGGTACTGGAGGCGCGGAGGATCGCGTTGACGGTGGCCGGGTCGCCGAGCTGCGCGTAGAGCGAGGTGGCGACCAGCACCAGGGCGTAACAGAAGGTGAAGGGGGTGCCGGTGGGGGTCGGCAGCAGATGCCAGAGGTGCCAGCGCCTGGGCGGCGGGCCTTGGGGGTGGGCGCCGGGGTCGTTGCGCGCACCCAGGGCGCCCGGGGTGGTGGAGGTGCCCGGGGTGGTGGGGACGCCCGGGGTGGTGGAGGTGCCCGGGGTGGTGGAGGTGCCCGGGGCCGTGGCGTGCGTGCCGGGGGTGTTGTGGTCCGGGGCAGTGGTGGCCGCACGGCCAGAGCGGGCGGCCACCGTGCCGGGACGGGCGCGATCCGGCACGGCGTCGGAGGCAACGCCCCCGCGAGGGGTGGAAGCGTCCGGGGCGACGGGGGCCGGGGCGGTGCGGGCCGGGGCGGGTCCGCGTGCGGTGAGGGGAAGCGTGCCGTTGGGCGTCGCGGTGCGCCGGCCCGGCAGGAAGCAGGGGGGCGCGGCGGTGGTCATGGCCGGCCGGCCGGGCCGGCCGGTGTTCGTGGCGCGGTGCACTGCGTGAGGCCCCATTCCCCCGGCCGTCGCACCCGGAGGCGTGCGGCCGGAATCGTCAAGCCACGCCCGTGTCCCTCGGCCGCGTCTTTCGCGTTCGTTCGCGTGTTGCTGCTGGAGCGGAGAGGGCCTCCGGTCCGGGACGCCGCCCCGGTCCGCGAACTCCTCCTGATGCAGACAACGCTCACCTTCCCCGCACGGATCCCGGCACGTCTATGACTCACCTCACATTGATACCGTGCGAGGCAACCTTCACAGGTGCGAGGGCGTCAGGGGGCGGGAATCGACAACCCTCACGCGGAGCCCGGCGCCCCCGCCGACGGCAACCCGCTCCCGTCGACCGTGATGTGCCGCAGTGTGCGGTCCAGGTAGGCCCGCAGCAGGGCCGGCATGTCCAGCGCGGACGCGTCCAGCGCCCACTGGAACTGGAGTCCGTCCATCACCGCGATCTGCTCCTGCGCGAAGGCCGTCACATCGACGTCCGGGCGGACCTCGCCCCGGTCGGCCCCGGCCCGCAGCACCCCCACCGTGTGGGCGAGGACCCGGTCGTACCGGGCACGGAAGTACGCGTGGGCGGGGTGCCCCTGGTTGCCCGCCTCGCCGACCAGGACGTTGAACATCCGGACCAGGCCGGGGCGCCGGGTGTTGGACTCGGCGAGGCGGACGACCGCCTCCATGCCCTCGGCGACCGTGTCGGGGTCGGTCGCGAAGAGCTGCTCGATGTCGTGCTGCTCGCTCTGTGCGAGGACGGAGAGGAGCAGGTCCTCCTTGCTGCGGAAGTGGTGCAGCAGTCCGCCCTGGGTGATCTCGCAGTCGTGGGCGATCCGGGCCATCGAGGAGGCGTGGAAGCCCCACTGGGCGAAGTGCTCGATGGCCGTGTCGAGGATCTGCTGACGGCGCGCCTCGCCCACGGCGTAGCTGCCCCGACCTGCGCTCTTTCGGGTCGTGCGGCCCGTGCTCGCTGTCATGGAGCCACCCTAGGACGACCCCGCGCGCGCCCGCCTCCGGGTGTGATCCACGCAACACAACGGAAACCTAGTGGGTACTCGGTTTTCGGGTTTAGCTTGTGCTCGCAGGTCGGCACCGAGGCCGACGGCACCCCCTCCCCCCGGAGTTCACGATGGTCATCGACCGCAACGAGGCGACTTCAGGCGCGTCAGTGACACGTGTCACTAATGCCCCTCGCTCCCTCGTCGTCGGACTGGCCCTCGCCCAGCTCGGGCTGTATCTGACCGTCCTCACCCCGGTCATCGTGACGCTGGCCCTGCGCATCGCGCAGCTGGTCCCGGAGAGCGAACGCGGGGCGAGCCTGGGCCTGGTGCTCTCCGTCGGGGCGATCCTCGCGATGCTCGGCAACCCGCTCTTCGGTGCCCTCTCCGACCGCACCACCAGCCGCTTCGGCCGCCGTCGGCCCTGGCTGCTGGGCGGGATGGCGGTGGCGCTGGCCGGGCTGACGGTGGTCGCGCTCGGCGACTCCGTACCGGTGCTCACCCTCGGCTGGGCGGTGTGCCAGCTCGGCTGCAACGCGGCGCTCTGTGCCCTCGCCTCCTGCCTTCCGGACCTGATTCCGGAACATCAGCGGGGCCGGGTGTCCGGCTTCGTCGGGATGATGATCTCGGTGGCGATGGTGCTGGGGTCGTTCCTGGCGCAGCTCTTCCACGGGTCGCTGCTGCCGGCGTTCCTGGTACCCGGGCTGATCGGGCTGGCGTCGGTGACGTATCTGGCGCTGGTGATGAAGGACCGGCCGGCCGCGCCGGGCGCGTTCCCTCCGTACCGCACGAAGGACTTCCTCGGGTCCTTCTGGATCGACCCGCGCAAGCACCCGGACTTCGCCCGGTACTTCAGCAGCCGCGTCATGATCTTCGTGGCGGACTCCTGTGTGACCAGCTATCAGGTGTACTTCCTGATGGACCGGCTCGGCTTCGGCCGCGGCGAGGTCGCGGCGAAGATGTTCACCGGGACGCTGATCATGGTCGGCGCGACGGTGGCGGGGTCACTGCTCGGCGGGGCGCTCTCCGACCGCAGTGGGAAGCGCAAGCCGTTCGTGCTGGCTTCGGCGGTACTGGTGGCCGTGGCGCTCGGGACCATGGCGTTCACCGCGTCGTACGGGACGTTCCTGCTGGCCATGGCGGTGTTCGGGTTCGGCGAGGGGCTGTATCTGTCGGTGGACATGGCGCTGGCCGCCAAGGTGCTGCCCGATCCGGAGAGTTCGGCCCAGGGGATGGGCGTGCTCAATATCGCGATCGCCTTCCCGCAGTCGCTGGTGCCGATGGTGGCGCCGTTCATCCTCGCGATCGGCGCGGGCTCGGCCGACGGCGGCCAGAACTACGGGGCGCTGTTCCTGTTCGGCGGGCTCTGCGCGGCGGGCGGCGCGATCGCCTCCCGGTTCATCAGGTCCACGGCGTAACCGGTCCCGCAGCCCTCAACTTCCCTCCCCCTCACCCCTCTTCACCTCCCAGGAGCGTCGACCATGCACCCCTACCAGGACCCCAGCCTCACCGCCGACCAGCGCGTCGACGACCTGCTCCCCCGCATGACGCTGGAGGAGAAGGCCGGCCAGATGTTCCACGACATGCTGATGATGAACGCGGACGGCACGCTGGTCACCGAGACCGACGGCTCGATGCTGCCGTACACCACCCCGGAGATGATCGAGGGCAAGCACCTCACCCACTTCAACCTCCTGGGCACCTACGGAGCGCGCGAGATGGCGAGGTGGGCCAACGCGGTCCAGGAGATGGCCGCCAGCACCCGCCTCGGCATCCCGGTCTCCCTCTCCACCGACCCGCGCCACTCCTTCACCGACAACGTCGGCGCCTCCTTCAACGCCGGCGCCTTCTCCGCCTGGCCGGAGCCGCTCGGTCTCGCCGCGATCAACGACCCGGCACTGGTCGAGGAGTTCGCGGACATCGCCCGCCGCGAGTACCTCTCGGTCGGCTTCCGGGTCGCCCTGCACCCCCAGATCGACCTGGCCACCGAGCCCCGCTGGTCCCGCCAGAACGGCACCTTCGGCTCGGACGCCAAGGTGACGGCCGAGCTGGTCCAGGCGTACGTGCGCGGCCTCCAGGGCGAGCGGCTCGGCCCGGACTCGGTCGCCACCATGGTCAAGCACTTCCCCGGCGGCGGCCCGCAGAAGGACGGCGAGGACCCGCACTTCGCGCACGGCAAGGAGCAGGTGTACCCGGGCGGGATGCGCGAGCACCACCTGGAGCCGTTCAAGGCGGCCATCGCGGCCGGTGCGTCGCAGATGATGCCGTACTACGGGCAGCCGGTCGGCACCGACTGGGAAGAGGTCGGTTTCGGCTTCAACAAGGGTGTCGTGCAGGGGCTGTTGAGGGATCAGCTGGGCTTCGAGGGCATCGTCTGCACCGACTGGGGCCTGCTCAGCGAGTCGCAGATCTTCGGTGAGCCGCACCCGGCCCGCGCCTGGGGCGTCGAGCACCTGTCCCGCCCGGAGCTGGCGGCCAGATCGATCGAGGCGGGCTGCGACCAGTTCGGCGGCGAGGCCTGCCCCGAGGTGATCGTGGAGCTGGTGCGCGAAGGGAAGATCTCCGAGGAGCGGATCGACCTCTCGGTGCGCCGCATCCTTACGGAGAAGTTCGTGCTCGGTCTCTTCGAGCGGCGTTACGTCGATGTGGACCTGGCCGCCGAGACGGTCGGCCGCGCCGACTTCAAGGCCGCCGGAGCGGCCGCCCAGCGCCGCTCGCTGACCGTCCTGTCCAACCGTGCGTCGGCACTCCCCCTCTCCGGGCGGCCGAAGCTCTACGTCGAGAACGTGGACGCCGCCGTCGCCGCCGAGTACGGCGAGGTCGTCGCCACCCCGGCCGGGGCGGACTTCGCGGTGATCCGGCTGCGGACGCCCTACGAGGAGCGCGCCAACAGGTTCGAGTCGTTCTTCCACTCCGGCACGCTGGCCTTCGAGGGTGACGAACTGGCACGCATCGTAGCCCTGTTGGAGTCGGTGCCCACCCTGGTCGGCATCAACCTGGAGCGGGCCGCGGTGATCCCCGAGATCGCCGAGCACGCCGCCGCCGTGATCGCCGACTTCGGCGCGAGCGACGCGGCCCTCCTGGACGTGGCCTTCGGACGGGCCAGGGCCGAGGGGCGGCTGCCCTTCGAGCTGCCGCGCTCGATGGCCGCCGTCGAGGCCGCCCGCCCGGACGTGCCGAACGACACCGAGAACCCGGTCTTCGCCTACGGCCACGGCCTGGAGATCTGACCGGACGCTTCTCCCACCAGACCGCGCGGGGTTCCTGAACAGTCCCGCGCCGGGCCCGTCGCCACAGGCGGGCCCAGGTCCGGGGCCCGCCTGTGGGGGGCCGGGTCCCGGGCCCTTTCTTGTGCGCGTACGCCCTCCACGCCGCCGCTCGCGCGCTGTCCCCTTTCCGCGCGGGCCGGACCTCCACCCCGTACCCCTGCCTGGAAGGGACCGCCATCCCATGCGTTCCGCACGTCGCACTCTCCTCGCACTGACCACCGCGGGCCTCGTCGTCACCGGCCTCGGCGCCACCGGCGCACCGAAGGAAGCGGCGCCCGCCGCGACCTCCTCCGCCAAGCACCCCGGGAAGCCCGGGAAGCCCGGCAGCCCCACCGGGCCCGCCAAGCCGCTCGCCGGAATGCGCGTCCTGATCTCCAACGACGACGGCATGCAGGCCGCCAAGCCCTCGAACTCCGACGGCCTCGGCCTCTACGAGCTGCGCCGCGCCATGTGTGACGCGGGCGCGGACGTCGTCGTGATGGCCCCCTGGCAGGTCCAGTCCGGGAAGGGCACCGCCGTCACCAACGGCGGCGTACTGACCGCGCAGCAGCGCACCACGCTGCCCGCGGGTTACGAGAAGGACTGCGCCGGGACCCCGTCCGGCTCCCCCGTCTTCGGGGTGTGCCTGGCCGAAGGACCGTGCGGCAAGGACACCCCGTCGGCCACCCCGGCCGACACCGTGAAGCTGGCGCTGCGCGGTGGGCTGAAGGCCAAGGCGGGCTGGACCGAGGACCCGGACGTGGTGCTGACCGGCATCAACTCCGGGCCCAACGTCGCCGCCAGCGTGAACGACTCCGGCACGGTGGGTGCCGCCGTGGCCGCCATCGACCAGGAGGTCCCGGCGGTGGCGTTCAGCGCGGAGGGGGACGCCGGCAACACCGCCTTCCCGGTGGCGACGTACCGCAAGGAGGCGGAGTTCGGGGCGAGGTTCCTCGCCGGGATGCGCCACCACCGGCTGCTCACCGGCAAGTTCGCGGTCAAGGTCGACTACCCGGACACCACCAACGGCGAGCCGACCAGGGCCCCGGTCTGGACCCGCGTCGGCAACGGTGCGGCCGTCTTCCACGACTACGCGCAGAAGAACAACGGCGACTCCTTCGACATCACCCTCGGCCTCTGCGTGGGCAAGCCGCAGACCGGCGGCGAGTGCGACGAGTCCCGCGCGGACGCCGACCAGACCTGGCTGCTCGACCGGAACCACATCACCGTCGCGCCGATCACCTGGGACCGGACGTACGGCACCTCCGTCGACGGCCGGCGTGAGCTGCGCGAGCTGGAGAACTACGTGAAGCACGGCGCCCCGCGCGCCTGACGACCCCCTCGGTGCGGGGCCGGCGGCCCCGGTCCCGTACCCAGGACCCCGCACAGGAGAGAACATTCACAGGTTCCCCACGGATGGATGTACAACCATGCCTCGGGTGAACTACGCGTCACTGTGGCAACACAGCGGGACACCTTGCCTACGCAACGTCTACTTCCTTGTGCTCAGGGCGAGTTGCAGCGCCCGGACTTACGAAGAGTCATTGCGGAATGTCGGATTCAGCAAGATTCGGCGAAGAAGCCCGACTTGCCCGGTGAGTACCGGTTGCGTACCCGGTCCGTTGTTCGCAGCGCGTAGCCGTGGGCTGGTCAGTGCGCTTACGCTGCTCATCTGACCGCGAGATCTTACGAACGCACTCCAGGGGCGGGGCGATGGAGCAGACACACACCAGCCACAACGGACTCGCGGCCACGCCCGGTGCACAGCGCCGGGTACTGGTCGTCGAGGACGACTCAACGATCGTGGACAACATCGCGGCCCGGCTTCGGGCCGAGGGTTTCCAGGTGCAGACGGCCGGTGACGGCCCTGCGGCCGTCGACACGGCCGAGGCCTGGCAGCCGGACCTCATGGTCCTCGACATCATGCTCCCGGGCTTCGACGGCCTCGAAGTCTGCCGCCGGGTGCAGGCACAGCGGCCGGTCCCGGTCCTGATGCTCACCGCACGTGACGACGAGACCGACATGCTGGTCGGGCTCGGGGTCGGCGCGGACGACTACATGACCAAGCCGTTCTCCATGCGTGAGCTGGCGGCCCGGGTGCACGTGCTGCTGCGCCGGGTCGAGCGGGCCACCATCGCCGCCGCCACTCCGCGCAGCGGCATCCTGAGGCTCGGCGAGCTGGAGATCGACCACGCGCAGCGCCGGGTGCGGGTGCACGGCGAGGACGTACACCTCACTCCCACCGAGTTCGACCTGCTCGTCTGTCTGGCGAACACGCCGCGGGCGGTGCTCTCCCGGGAGCAGCTGCTGGCGGAGGTCTGGGACTGGGCGGACGCCTCGGGCACCCGGACCGTCGACAGCCACATCAAGGCACTGCGCCGGAAGATCGGTGCGGAGCGGATCCGTACCGTGCACGGTGTGGGTTACGCGCTGGAGACCCCGGCGCCGTGAGCAGTGCGGCCGGTACGAAGCGGGCCGCTGTGCGGCGCTCGGCGGCGGGGCGGCGGGAGTCGTCGCGCCCGGCCCGTCGGTGCCCGGACTGCGGGCAGCGGGTAAGCCGGCCGTTGGGTGAGCGGATCCGCACGCACCCGCTGCTGAGCCGGGGAATCCTCGGCAAGGGGCTCTTCGCGCTGCGTCCCCTCATCGCGCTGCGGCCCTTCACCATCCGGGCCAAGCTGGTCGCGCTCGTGGTGGTGTCCGTGGCGCTGACCACGGGGCTGGTGATGGTGGCGCTGGCCACCAAGACCGAGCTGCGCTTCATCACGGTCTTCTCGATCATCGCGTCGATGCTGATCACCCAGTTCGTGGCGCACAACCTCACCAAACCACTGGACGAGATGCGTGACGTCGCGGCCGGGATGGCGCAGGGCGACTACACCGGGCGGGTCGGCGGCGAGGGCCGCAGGGACGAGCTCGGGGGGCTGGCCACCACGCTCAACCGCATGGCGGAGGAGCTCCAGGCCGTCGACCAGAACCGCAAGGAACTGGTCGCCAACGTCTCGCACGAACTGCGTACGCCGATCGCGGCGCTGCGTGCCGTACTGGAGAACGTGGTGGACGGCGTCGTCGCCGCCGACCCGGAGACCATGCGGACCGCACTCAAGCAGACCGAGCGGCTCGGCGGTCTGGTGGAGACCCTGTTGGATCTGGCCAGACTGGACAACGGCGTCGTCCCGCTGCGGGCGCACCGTTTCGAGGTGTGGCCGTATCTGTCGGGCGTGCTGAAGGAGGCCAATCTGGCCGCCGCGCAGCGCGGGCTGGTCTCCGGGTCCGGACACCACACGCGCAAGGACGTACATCTGCACCTGGATGTCTCCCCGCCCGAGCTGACCGCGCACGCGGACCAGGCACGGCTGCACCAGGTGGTCGCCAACCTGATCGACAACGCGGTGAAGCACAGTCCTCCGCACGGGCGGGTGACGGTGCGGGCCCGGCGCGGTGAGCTGCCGGAAGGCCTGGAGCTTGAAGTCCTGGACGAGGGGCCCGGCATACCCAAGTCGGAGTGGCACCGGGTTTTTGAACGCTTCAATCAGGGGAAGGCGCCCGCCAAGCCCTCGTCGGGAAGTGACGGCGGTACGGGCCTGGGCCTGGCCATCGCGCGCTGGGCGGTCGATCTCCACGGTGGCCACATCGGTGTGGCCGAATCAGAACGTGGTTGCCGAATCCAGGTCAGCCTTCCGGGGAACGTCCGCCCGCGCGGTTGACGTAGGGTTCGAACCAGAAACGGACGTTCTGCGTCCGTCCTGCCAGGATGCGGGAGCAAAGGTCGCATCCTCGGCCGGATGCACCCGGCTCGGCACCCCGTTCACACCCGGCTGACGCCCGGTCACAACGGAACCACGCTTGTTTCCCGCCAAAACGCGCGCCGAAACCAGCTCTCCGATGTGACTTACGCGACGGATGGCCCGCCCGGTCTGCATCTCGCGGCCGGGGAGGCGTAGCCTTTATTTCCGCTGTCCACCACCTTGCGAAGCGGAAGAGGGCGGTTAACGCCGTGTCGTCTCAGTCCCCCAGTAGCTCAAGCCTCTCGTCCACCGATCCGGACGGGCAGGGGAAGAACCCTGCCGCGGCCTTCGGTCCCAATGAGTGGCTCGTCGACGAGATCTACCAGCAGTACCTCCAGGACCCCAGTTCCGTCGACCGCGCCTGGTGGGACTTCTTCGCCGACTACAAGCCGGGAGCCACCGGCGGTACGGCCGAGAAGCCCGCACCCGCCGCACAGGCCCCGGCGGCGCAGGCAGCCCCCGCGCAGGCCGCCCCCGCGGCTCCGGCCGCACCGGCTCAGGCAGCTCCGGCCGCCCCCGCGGCCCCGGCCGCTCCGGCCCCGGCGCAGCCCGCCGCGCAGGCTCCGGCCGCTCCGGCCGCTCCGGCCGCCAAGCCCGCAGCCGCCGCACCCGCGCCGAAGGCCGCCGCCCCGGCTGCCAAGCCGGCCGCCGCGAAGCAGCCCGAGCCCGCGACCGAGGCCCCCGCAGGCCCCGAGTTCGTGACGCTCCGCGGCCCCTCCGCCGCCGTCGCGAAGAACATGAACGCCTCCCTCGAAGTGCCCACGGCCACCTCCGTGCGCGCCGTCCCGGTGAAGCTGCTCTTCGACAACCGCATCGTCATCAACAACCACCTGAAGCGCGCCCGGGGCGGGAAGATCTCCTTCACCCACCTCATCGGCTTCGCCATGGTGCAGGCCATCAAGGCCATGCCGTCGATGAACTACTCCTTCGCGGTGAAGGACGGCAAGCCGACCCTGGTCAAGCCGGAGCACATCAACTTCGGTCTCGCGATCGACCTGGTGAAGCCCAACGGCGACCGCCAGCTCGTGGTGGCCGGCATCAAGAAGGCCGAGACGCTCGACTTCTTCGAGTTCTGGCAGGCGTACGAGGACATCGTCCGCCGGGCCCGCGACGGCAAGCTCGGCATGGACGACTTCACCGGCGTCACGGTCTCGCTGACCAACCCCGGTGGCCTCGGCACCGTCCACTCGGTCCCGCGTCTGATGCCCGGCCAGGCCGTCATCATGGGCGTCGGCTCCATGGACTACCCCGCCGAGTTCCAGGGCACCTCGCAGGACACCCTCAACAAGCTCGGTATCTCGAAGGTGATGACCCTCACCTCGACGTACGACCACCGGGTCATCCAGGGCGCCGCGTCCGGCGAGTTCCTCCGTAACGTCGCGAACCTGCTGCTCGGTGAGAGCGACTTCTACGACGAGATCTTCAAGGCGCTGCGCATCCCCTACGAGCCGGTCCGCTGGCTCAAGGACATCGACGCCTCGCACGACGACGACGTCACCAAGGCCGCCCGCGTCTTCGAGCTGATCCACTCCTACCGGGTGCGCGGCCACGTCATGGCCGACACCGACCCGCTGGAGTACAAGCAGCGCAAGCACCCCGACCTCGACATCAACGAGCACGGGCTGACGCTGTGGGACCTGGAGCGCGAGTTCGCCGTCGGCGGTTTCGCGGGCAAGACCCTGATGAAGCTGCGCGATGTGCTCGGCGTGCTGCGCGACTCGTACTGCCGCACCACCGGCGTCGAGTTCATGCACATCCAGGACCCCAAGCAGCGCAGGTGGCTCCAGGACCGCATCGAGCGCCAGCACTCCAAGCCGGAGCGCGAGGAGCAGCTGCGCATCCTGCGCCGGCTGAACTCGGCCGAGGCGTTCGAGACGTTCCTGCAGACCAAGTACGTCGGCCAGAAGCGCTTCTCGCTGGAGGGCGGCGAGTCGGTCATCCCGCTGCTCGACGCCGTCATCGACAGCGCCGCCGAGTCGCGTCTGGACGAGGTCGTCATCGGCATGGCCCACCGCGGCCGCCTGAACGTCCTCGCCAACATCGTGGGCAAGTCGTACGCCCAGATCTTCCGCGAGTTCGAGGGCAACCTCGACCCGAAGTCGATGCACGGCTCCGGCGACGTCAAGTACCACCTGGGCGCCGAGGGCACCTTCACCGGTCTCGACGGCGAGCAGATCAAGGTCTCGCTGGCCGCGAACCCCTCGCACCTCGAAGCGGTCGACCCGGTCCTCGAAGGCATCGCCCGCGCCCGCCAGGACATCATCAACAAGGGCGGCACGGACTTCACCGTCCTGCCGGTCGCCCTGCACGGTGACGCGGCCTTCGCCGGCCAGGGTGTCGTCGCCGAGACGTTCAACATGTCCCAGCTGCGCGGCTACCGCACCGGCGGCACCGTCCACGTGGTCATCAACAACCAGGTCGGCTTCACCGCCGCCCCGGAGGCCTCGCGTTCCTCGATGTACGCCACCGACGTGGCCCGCATGATCGAGGCGCCGATCTTCCACGTGAACGGCGACGACCCGGAGGCCGTGGTCCGCGTCGCGCGGCTCGCCTTCGAGTTCCGCCAGACGTTCAACAAGGACGTCGTGATCGACCTCATCTGCTACCGCCGCCGCGGTCACAACGAGGGCGACAACCCGCAGTTCACCAACCCGCAGATGGTGACCCTGATCGACAAGAAGCGCTCGGTGCGCAAGCTCTACACCGAGTCCCTGATCGGTCGCGGCGACATCACCCTGGAAGAGGCGGAGCAGGCGCTCCAGGACTTCCAGGGCCAGCTGGAGAAGGTGTTCGCGGAGGTCCGCGAGGCCACCTCGGCCCCCGCCGCCGCCCCGTACAGCGACCCCCAGGCCGAGTTCCCGGTGGCAGTGACCACCGCGATCTCGCAGGAGGCCGTGAAGCGGATCGCCGAGTCGCAGGTCAACATCCCGGACCACATCCACGTCCACCCCCGTCTGATGCCGCAGATGCAGCGCCGTGCGGCCTCCGTCTCCGACGGCACCATCGACTGGGGCATGGGCGAGACGCTCGCCATCGGCTCCCTGCTGATGGAGGGCACCCCGGTCCGCCTGGCGGGCCAGGACTCGCGCCGCGGCACCTTCGGTCAGCGTCACGCGGTCCTCGTCGACCAGGAGACGGGCGAGGACTACACCCCGCTCCAGTACCTCTCGGACGACCAGGCCCGCTACAACGTCTACGACTCGCTGCTCTCCGAGTACGCGGCGATGGGCTTCGAGTACGGCTACTCGCTGGCCCGCCCGGAGTCGCTGGTCATCTGGGAAGCCCAGTTCGGTGACTTCGTCAACGGCGCGCAGACCGTCATGGACGAGTTCATCTCCTCCGCCGAGCAGAAGTGGGGTCAGACGTCCGGCGTCACCCTGCTCCTCCCGCACGGTTACGAGGGCCAGGGCCCGGACCACTCGTCCGCCCGCCCGGAGCGCTTCCTCCAGATGTGCGCCCAGAACAACATGACGGTCGCCATGCCGACCCTCCCGTCGAACTACTTCCACCTGCTGCGCTGGCAGGTCCACAACCCGCACCACAAGCCGCTCATCGTCTTCACCCCGAAGTCGATGCTGCGTCTGAAGGCGGCGGCGTCCAAGGCGGAGGAGTTCACCACCGGCGGCTTCCGACCGGTCATCGGCGACGCCAAGGTGGACGCTGCGGCCGTCCGCAAGGTCGTCTTCTGCGCCGGCAAGGTCTACTACGACCTGGAGGCCGAGCGCGAGAAGCGCGGCGCCACGGACACCGCGATCATCCGCCTGGAACGCCTGTACCCCCTCCCGGGTGCCGAGCTCCAGGCCGAGATCGCCAAGTACCCCAACGCCGAGAAGTACCTGTGGGCCCAGGAGGAGCCGGCGAACCAGGGCGCCTGGCCCTTCATCGCCCTCAACCTGATCGACCACCTCGACCTGGCCGTCGGCGCGGACATCCCGCACGGCGAGCGGCTGCGGCGCATCTCGCGTCCGCACTCGTCCTCCCCGGCGGTGGGTTCGGCCAAGCGCCACCAGGCCGAGCAGCAGGCACTGTGCAACGAGGTCTTCGACGCCTGAGTCGTGCGTCGCAGGCCGCGTGCGCCGAGGTGTGCGCGTACGTAGCTGAAGGGCCCGGCCCCGCGAGGTGGAACCTCGCGGGGCCGGGCCCTTCCGGTACGGCGTCAGAACCCGAGCACCACCACGACGACCAGCGCGAGGAGCAGCGAGTCGATCCGGTCGAGCAGGCCGCCCGCGCCGGCCAGCCAGTTGCCGGAGTCCTTCACCTCGGCGCCTCGCTTGACCATGGACTCCACCAGGTCACCGGCCGGGCCGCCGACCGCCACCGCGAGGGCCGTCGGCCAGGTCAGGGCGGACAGGGCGGCGAGGACGGCGACGCCCGCCGCGGCTCCCGCCAGGGTTCCGCTCCAGCGTTTGGCCGGGGACAGCGGCGACAGCCGTGGTCCGCCCAGGTGCCGGCCCGCGAAGAAGGCGGCGATGTCCGCCACGGAGACCGCCACGAACAGGGCGAGGGCGGTTGCCCCGAGGGGGATCAGTACGGCCAGCGAGCTCAGCCAGAGCAGGCCGAGCAGACCGGTCGCGAGCCGGCGCAGGCCGTCCTTGGTGTCGGCGGCCAGGAGCGGGACGGCCGCCACGGCGAGCGCTCCGACAATGCCGGCCCGGAGCTCCTGACCGGGCGCCAGCCAGGCGGTCAGTACGGTGCCCGCCACGGCCGCGGCCAGCACCGCGGTGTCCGTACGCGGCAGCTTCGTCAGGGCGCCGAACTCGATGGCGGCGACCACACCCACCACGAGGGCCAGCAAGGCGATTCCCGGCGGGCCCCACCAGAACGCCGCGGTGACCAGCGGCACGGCGACCGCCCAGACGCACCACCGGAGGAGCAGTTCGCGGCGCCGGGACGCGGCAACGGCCACTCCCCCGACGGCCAGCGCCCCACCGAGAACGGGGGCGAGGGCAGCGACGGTGGTGGTCATCGGGCGGATTCGAGGGACGGGCTCGGGGACAGGTGCGCGGCGTCCGACGGGTGCGCGGCGTCGAGCGGTGAGGCCGGGTGCAGCGCCCGCAGTGCCGCTGCGAAGGCGGTGACGATCCGTTGCTGTTCCGGTTCGTCCCGGACGGCGATGCGTACGGTGCGCCCTTCGTACTGGGGCGAGAGCGGCGAGAGGTCGCGCAGATACACGTCGTGGCGCCGGCATTCCCGTACCAGCCGGGCGGCGCTCGGTCCGTCGTGCGGCAGCGTCACATTGAGGAAGTTGGCCACTCCTTCCTCGACCACGAGGCCCTCGTTCGCCCCGGTCAGGGCGGCGGCCAGCCGGCGGCGGAGGTCGTGGGTCCGTGACCACTGTTCGCGGTAGTGGTCCGGGTCGCGGAGGGCGGCGACGGCGGCCAGTTGGGCGGGGAGGCTGACGTTCCACGGGGGTGTCCAGTGGCGCAGGCGCTGCGCGAGGGCGGGTTCGGCGACCAGGTAGGCGGCGCGCATCCCGGAGAGCGCGTACATCTTGGACAGTGAGGTGCAGACCAGGACCCGCGGGTTCACGGCGGCCAGTGGGGCGAGCGACTCGTTCTGCTCGACATAGCCGAGGTAGGCCTCGTCGATCCACCAGCGGGTCCGGGCGGGGGCCGCGGCGATGAGCGTGCGCAGGGCGGCGGCGGGGAGGTGGCGCCCGGTGGGGTTGTTCGGGTTGACCACCACCACCAGGTCGTAGTGCCCCGGTGCGACGGCCTCGGCGAGCCGTTCCTGGTCGATGCGCCAGCCGTCCTTGGCGTACAGCCGGAACCGGTCGACCGTGCAGCCGATCACCTTCTCGGTGAGGTGGGCGTACTCGCCGTACCCCGGGTCCATCAGCAGCACCCTGCTTTCCGGGGTGAGGAGCTGACCGAAGGCCCGGAAGATCAGGTCCGAGGAGCCGGCGCCGGTGACGACCGCGTCCTCGGGCAGGGCCCGCGCCGCCGCGATCTCCGCCCGCAGCCCCTGGGCGTCGGCGGGCGGGGAGGTGCGGGCGGCCCAGTCCGGGTCTTGCGTCAGTGCCGCACGGACACCGGGGGCCGGTGGGAACCAGGCGTCCAGGACGTCGGCCGAGACGACTTCGTGGCGGCGGTGCAGGGTGCGGAAGTCCGGGCCGATGGCGGAGAAGGAGGCGCCGCCGTGCTCGCAGCCGTCGGCCCGGGGGGCGAACTCCATGTCCAGTTGCCAGTCCACGGCGGCGCCCATCCGCCGCACGGCTGTGGGGTACCGGCCCGTCGCGACCCGGGTGAGGTCGGCGACCTCACCCGCCAGCACCTCGAAGGTGAGCGCCCCGCTGCGGACGGTGCGGCCCAGGGGGCGCAGCCCGACGGCCCGGTACATGCCGAGCAGTTCGGTGCGGCCCATCGCCACCACGTGGCGGCCGCCCCGGGAGGCCACCCAGCGCAGCGCCGCGTACATCAGCAGCGGAGCGGCCGAGGTGGTCCGCCAGCGTGGCTCAACGGTGAGGATGCGCACCTCGAACACCCCGCCCTCGGACAGCAGCGGCAGTTCGTCGCGGGTGAGGTACTTGTCCAGTCCGTACCGCCCCGCCCAGGGCGGTGTCAGGCTGACGAAGCCGATGCGCACCGGGCCCCGGGCCGCGACCAGGTAGACGTTCTCGCCGTCCAGGGCGTCGTGCAGGCGCTGGGTGGGGTGGGGCGCGTGCTGCCCGAGTTCGGTCGCGTACACCCGGTGTCTCAACTCGTGGATCCAGTCCAGGTCTTCGGGAGTGGCGGCACGCAGTTGCAGGGCCCGGCTCATGAATGGGTGCTTCTTTCTGGCTGGGATTCTCGTCCTGTGCACATCTTTGGGGCACGCCTGGCGCGGCACATGAGTGTGCGTACTCAGATCACCTGCGGCTCGAAGTCCCAGTAGGGGCGGCGGCCCGCCAGCATGTGCTGGACCTGTTGGTGTTCCTCGGAGAAGCCGGCCGTGAGGTGGGTGACCGCGTCCGCGAGGATGTGGTCCGCCTCGGCGGTGCGGCCCAGGGAGCGGAGGTCCTGGGAGAGGCCGGAGGCCATGTTGAGGGTGAGGACGTGGTGCGGGCCGACGGCCGCGCGGGCCCGCTGGAGGGCGTCGCGGCCGAGGGTGGCCGCGCCTTCGGTGTCGCCCACTGCCGCCCGTGCGGACGCGGTGTTCATGGCGATGCCGACGGACCAGACGTGGTCGGCGCCGAGGGCGGTCTCCATGGTGGTGCGGGCCCGTTCGGAGCGGGTGAGGGCGGCGGCGTGCTCCTGCTGGTCGCGTTGGACCAGGGCGCAGTTGTCCTCGGCGCCGGCCGTGTAGGGGTGTGCGGGGCCCAGTTGGGCGGCGTACCGCTGGAGGGTGTCCTCGGCGATCGCCCGGGCGCCGGGGAGGTCGCCGGTGTCGCGCAGCAGCATCGCGTAGTCGGCGCTGACCAGCAGCGCTTCGGGGTGGGCGGGGCCGCGGCGGTGGATGATGCGGTCGCGGACCTTGCGCATCAGGGCGCAGGCGTAGTTGAGGTTGCCGTCGCGGCGCATGCACAGGGCGAGGTTGTGTTCGGCGATGAGGGTTTCGCCGTGGTTCTTGTCGAGGACCTGGGCGTGCAGGCGGCAGTGCGAGCGCGTCGTTGTGGACCACCCGGGCGCAGCCGAACACCCGTGCCAGCAACCGCTCCTGGAACGGGGTCGGTTCGAGCTGGAAGGCATACCGTATCTGCATGACACCGGAGCCTGGACACCCGCACCCCACTCGAAGGTATATCCCTGACCGATCACCCGATCCGGTGAACTCACGTAACCTTGCGCACCCTTCCACCTCGCACCACCGGTGCGGCTCCGCCGGATGCCGAAACGGATGCCGCGACGCTTCGCATCGCTGCCCTGGCCCCGCACGTATCCGGTGCGCTCCGCGCCCCGGTCATCTGATTCGCTTCACCACCGGCGTGAAGGACTCGGCTGAGGAAGGCGTGATTCGGGCTGGCAGGCCGCGAGCGTGAGGGCTTCGAGGCGGGAGGTGCGGGTGCCGCCGAGCGGGGTGCCGGTCAGCCACCGGTCGATGCGGATGAGGTTGAGTGCGGTGGTGGCGAAGACGCGACCGAGGCGGGTGGCGGGCAAGTAGCGGTAGCGGGTACGGCACAGGCCGGTGACACGGAAGGTCGGGGAAATCGTGCCTCCGGCCCCGGCGAGCTCGGCCGGCCACTGTCCGGCCTCAGGCATCGCGGACTCCGCCGCCCATGATGACCCCCCGTGTTCGCCCCAACTGCCGTGCGCGCTCGTTCTCTTGGGTTGCGACGAGGTTACCGGCCGTCACGGTTGCCGGGCAGCCCGTGGAAGTCACCGGGTCAGGGCCGGATCCGGAACCTTCCGCTCGGCAATCCCGCGCGAAACACGACACCCAGGTCCGCTTTATCCTTTCCCCATGTACTTCACCGACCGTGGCATCGAAGAGCTGGAGAAGCGGCGCGGCACCGAGGAGGTCACCTTCGAGTGGCTTGCCGAGCAGCTGCGTACGTTCGTGGACCTGAACCCGGACTTCGAGGTCCCCATCGAGCGGCTGGCGACGTGGCTGGCGCGGCTGGACGACGAGGACGAGGACGAGTAGGGAGCCGGAGGACGACGACGGCGAGCAGCGGGGCCCCTGCGACAGGGAGACCCCGGGGCAGCCGTGCGGGAGGTCCTACCCCCGCGCCCTGATCCTGTCGTACGTCAGTCCCGCCGCCCCCTGCGCCATCAGCAGCCCGCCCGCGACCGCCCAGCCCGCGCCGCCGCGCCGCATCCCCCAGAGCAACAGCGGTGCGCCGCAGGCCAGTTGGGCCGCTCCGACCAGGCGTGCGCGAGGTCCCCGCACCCACTCGCCCAGCGGGCTGTGATCGACCCGGTCGAGCTCCGCGCGCAGGGCGTCCCGCCAGCCGGCCCACTCCACGCTCTCCGCCCCCGGGCCCACCCTGGCCGCCTCCCGCAGCCGGTCGGCGCTCTCGCCGGGGGTCAGGCCCGGCGGCAGGGCGAGGCCGGCCCGGTGCAGTACGGCGACCAGGCCGAGCAGCCTGGCCCTGGCGTCGGCGTCGCTGTCGGGCCTGGCCAGTGCCTCCAGGGATTCCATGTCGTGCACGGGGTCCAGGCCGAGCCGCACCGCGAAGCTGCGCATCGCCTCGTCCTCGCCGAGGGGCGTGCCGTCCGACAGCCACTCGTACCCCACGCTCCGCCGGAATCCGGCGGCCAGTGAGTAGCCGGCCCGGTCCGGGTCCCACCACAGGGCGAGCACCGGCCAGTTGGTGCTGACGGCGAGCGCGGTGGCCCAGCCCGCGAGGACCCGGTCGACCGGTTCGGGCGCGCTGTCGGTCGCCAGCCACGGCTTGCCCTCCGGGACCAGCACGCTCCAGCCGTGCCCCGCCGGGGCGAGCAGCATCCGCTCGCGCAGCAGATGGGCCGCTGGGCGTACGTCGGCGACGGGAGCCCGGCAGAGGAGCAGGGCCCCGGTGGCCCCGACGGCGGGTACGGAGGGAGAGACCGGCTGTGACATAACGACCACGCTAGGCCAAATCCCCCACCCCCACCTCTCGCGCTCCTCCGTTCCTTACCTTGACTTCACCTAACCGCGATATATCGTGTTGAGCAGAAGACGCGATATGTTGCGTCCACGGGGAAGACTGACTGGGGAAGGAATCACCATGTCCGAGTGGTCCGTCACCGAACCGCAGAAACTCAACTTCGACGCGCCCGTGACCTCGCTGAGCGTGCGCGTCGTCAATGGCACCGTCAATGTCGTCGGCACGGACGGACCGCTGGACGGGCCGTCCGCCCGCCTCGAAGTGACCGAGCTGGACGGACCGCCGCTGGTCGTCACGCACGAGGACGGCAAGCTCACGGTCACCTACGAGGACCTGCCCTGGAAGGGCTTCCTCAAGCAGTTCGACAAGCTCTTCGACCAGCGCAGCTGGCAGCGCAGGGCCACCGTCACGGTGGCCGTCCCGGCCGGCGCGCGGGTCGATGTGGGAGTGGTCGGCGCGAGCGCGGTGGTCTCCGGCGTCCGTGCGGCGACCAAGGTGCGGAGCGTCACCGGCGAGGTCGCCCTGACCGGACTGACCGGCGCGGTGAGCGCGGACACGGCCTCCGGCAACGTCGAGGCCCAGTCCCTCACCGGCGATCTGCGCTTCAAGTCGGTGACGGGAGATCTGACGGTGGTCGACTGCGCCGGTTCGTCCGTGCGGGCGGAGTCGGTCGGCGGCGCGATGGTCATCGACGTGGACACCAAGAACGGCCCCACCGACATCGCCCTGACCACCGTCTCCGGCGAGATCGCGATCCGGCTGCCGCACCCGGCGGACGCCAAGGTCGAGGCGAACACCACCAGCGGCACGGTCTCCAACGCCTTCGAGGACCTCCGGGTGTCCGGCGGAGGCGGCTCCTCCTCGCACGGCGGTCCGAGCGCCTGGGGCTGGGCCCAGAAGAAGATCACCGGCACGCTCGGCACGGGTGCGGGCAAGCTGCGCGCGACGACGGTCTCCGGATCCATCGCCCTGCTGCGCCGCCCGCCCCACGACGACGTACCGGCGGACGCGCCGGCCGCTCCCCCGTCCGACACGCCTCCCTCGGGCGCCCCCTCGGACACCCCGCCCTCCGACGACGCTCCTTCGACCGGAAAGGTCCTCTGACATGGCTCCCGTCTTCGCCCACGGCCGTCTCCGCCTCTACCTGCTCAAGCTGCTGGACGAGGCGCCGAGGCACGGCTACGAAGTGATCCGGCTCCTGGAGGAGCGTTTCCAGGGCCTGTACGCCCCGTCGGCCGGCACGGTCTACCCGCGCCTGGCCAAGCTGGAGGCCGAGGGCCTGGTCACCCACACCACCGAGGGCGGCCGCAAGGTCTACTCGATCACCGAGGCGGGCCGCGAGGAACTGGCAGGCCGCGGCGGCGAGCTGGCCGACCTGGAACTGGAGATCCGCGAGTCGGTGTCCGAGCTGGCCGCCGAGATCCGTGCCGATGTACGGGGTGCCGCCGGCGACCTGCGCCGTGAGATGCGCGAGCAGGCGGCGGCTTCGGGCGGGGCGGCCGGTGCGGGCGCCAAGGAGTCGGGTGGCGGCCCGGGTGACTGGGGCGGCCCCTGGGGCGACAAGGAGGCGTGGCGGCTGGCCAAGGAGGAGATGCGCAAGGCCCGCCAGGAGTGGAAGGAGCAGGCCCGCCGCGCGAAGGACGAGTCCCGCCGGGCCCGCGAGGACGCCCAGCAGGCCCGCCGTCAGGCCAAGGAGGCCTCGGAGCGCGCCCGCGAGCACATGCAGCAGGCGGCCCGCAAGGTCGAGGAGCAGGTACGCGCGCATGTCGCCAAGGGCGACTGGCCGTCCGCGGTGCGCGACGTGCTGGGCGAGATCGGCCGCGACCTGGGCAAGGACTTCGGCAAGGACTTCGGCCGCTGGGGCAGCAAGCCGTCGGAGGCCCCTTCGGAGGCGCCGGACATCACGGTGGAGCGCGCGGACCTGACCAAGCCGTCGGGCCCCTCCGGTACCCCGCAGGACTCCGTCCCCGCCGACGCCCTCCCGGACTGGGCCCACGAGGACGCGAAGCCCGGCTCGGACCCGGCCCGCGAACTGGACCGCCTCCTGGACCGCTTCCGCGACGACATCCGCGACGCGGCCCGCGACCACGGCGTCACGGACGCCCAACTGGCCGAATCCCGTGCCCGGTTGGCGACCGCGGCGGCCCACGTCGGCCGACTGCTGCGAGGTCCGCAGGACTGACCGGCGCGAGAACGCGAGGAGTGGGGGGAGGGTGCGGCACGAGTGGGCCGCACCCTCCCCGTTCAGGCCCCTTCGATGAGGATCAGGCTGTTGCCGTCCGGGTCGCGCACCGCGAACATCGGCGGCACCCCCGGCCCCATCCGCAGGACCTCCTCGTCCGTGTCGACGCCGCGTGCGCGCAGCTGCGTGTGCGCGGCCCCGGCGTCCGCGGTGGTCAGCCGCACACCGGCCGGAACCCCCGTGGGGACGAGAGCGATGGTCGTGGCCGCCCCCGGTGGTGCCACCTCGATCCAGCGCCCCGGCCCGAAGGGGGCGTCCCGCCGTACCTCGAAGCCGAGCTCGCCGACGTAGAACTCCAGGGCCTTCTGCTGGTCGGAGACGGCGATCCCGACCGTGGCAACCTGGGTGACGCGGGTGCTTTCACTCATTGCGATCCTCCGGCGCTTCCCGATGTGGTGGTGTCATCAGGTAGGACCGGGCCCGGGGGAAGAACTCATCGGTGGGCGCCGTGCGAAGTGCCCATCAGGGGCACCGGCCCGCGAGGACGCAGAACTCGTTCCCCTCCGGGTCGGTGAGAGTGACCCAGCTCGCCGTCCCGCCCTGGCCCACGTCGGCGGGCCGGGCGCCCAGCGCGAGCAGTCGGGCGACCTCATCGGCCTGCTCCCTGTCGGTGGGGCTGACGTCGATGTGCAGCCGGTTCTTGACGGTCTTGCCCTCGGGTACGCGCGCGAAGGTGAGCGTCGGCGGCACCGGACCGGGGCGGTCCTTGCCCTCGGGCACCGCAGGGGAGCCGATGGTGACCACCCCGTCCTCGTCCTTGTCCTGCACCTCGTAGTCCAGGACCGCGCACCAGAAGCGGGCGAGGCCGTCGGGGTCGGCGCAGTCGATGGCGAGCTCGGTGAACTTGCTGGTCATCTCAAAAGCTCCTTGTCACGCGTCAGGGCGCGCCTTGACGCACGGTCGCTCGGTGGCGTGCGGCTATGTGCACTGCCAGAGGAAGCGCCCCTCCTTGCCGTCCGGCGACAGGAAGGCGTAGCCGATGCCGGCGTCCCCGAAGTTGACGTGGAAGGGCAGGGCGGTCGAGTCCAGCTGTACCAGCAACTCCCAGCCCTCGCCCGGCACTTCCTCGCCCTGGAGCCAGAACGGCTCCACCCCGGGCCCGCCCAGGAACTGCCAGCACTCCGCCTCCGGGTCGGCCTCCCCGATCACCGGAAGGTGGTCCTGGGCGACGGTCGGGCCGGACCGTTCCTCCCGTACGTCTGCCAGGAAGTCCGGGATCCGGCCGCCCGGCTGAATGATCAGTGCGTTCTCGCCGCCCTCGGGCTCGAAGGTGCCGTCGCCGTCCCCGGCGGTCATGAAGAGATAGCCGAGCCCGCCGCCGCGCAGCGCGAACTGCCCGAGGAACTCCATCGGTGCGCCGCTCCCGCGCGACAGGGGCCACTGCGCCACCTCCAGCCAGGCCGGCCGGCCACCCATCTTGGTGACCGGACCGTCCACCGGGGATCCGGCAGGCGCGAACTCGACGGGTGCGGGTACGGACGACATGGCGGACCTCCGGAACGGACGGCGTACGGCAGGCGGCGAACGTTGCCGAAGACCCTAGCCCCCGGGTCCGACAACGCCCGCCCGCTCCACGCCCGGCGCCCTACTCGACCGTCCCGAACACCGCCCGCTCCACCTCCCCGTACTCTGCGCCGAACTCCGTCAGGACCTCGGCCACCGCTCCGGGCGCGGCCACCAGCGCCAGCAGCAGATGCTCCCCGCCGATGTACTTGTCGCCATGCCCCAGCGCCACCCGCAGCGAGCGCTCAAGAACCTTCTTCGCACCGGGCGTGAACGGCCGGTGCCCCGACGAAAGCCAGCGCCTGCCCTTGCCTCCCCGGCCCAGCGCACCCTCCCCGTGCGTCTCCTCCACCTTCGCGACGATGGCGTCGACGTCGATGCCCATCCCGGCGAGCGCGTCCGCCTCCGCCTGCGACACCCCGCCGCGCCGCCGCGTCGCGGCGAGCGAGCCTTCGATCTCCTCGCGGCGGCCGGTCAGCCCCAGGGCGGTGAGGGCGGTGGCGGCGGACCCCGCCGCGCCTGCCTCACCCGCCTGCGCCAGCAGGGCGATCAGCAGGTGTTCCTCGGTGATCGTGTCGGAGCCCAGCCGCGCCGCGTGAACCTGCGACTCGACCACCACGCTCCGCGCCTCCGTCGTGAACCGTTCGAACATCATCGCCCTCCATGCTTCTTGTGCACGGCCTGCTTACTGACACCCAGCTCCGCCGCGATCTCCTGCCACGACCAGCCCTGACTACGGGCCCCCCGCACCTGCACGGCCTCCAACTGCTCCAGCAGCCGCCGCAGAGCGGCCACCGCACGCAGCCCGACCCGTGGATCCCTGTCGCCCGCCTTGCCGGCGAGGTCGGTTGCTTCACTCATGCGTCAATGATGGTTGACGAGAGCGAGCGTGTCAACCTTGATTGACGGGGTCGGTGGAAAGGCGGGAGTGGCGTTCGACGTCGTAGCGCTCGTCGCCGTAGCGGAGCTTGCCCCGTTCGATGCCCTCGGACGCGAAACCGGCCCGGAGGGCGACCCGGCAGGAGGCAGGATTGTTCGTACGGTGCCCCAACTCCAGCCGGTGCAGACCGAGTTCACCGAAGCAGAAGTCGGTGAGACGGCGTACGCCCGCCGCCGCCACGCCCCTCCCCCGGGCCGGCTCCACCGTCCAGTACGACACCCAGCCGCTGTCGTGCGCGCGGTCCACCGAGCCGACGGCGACGTTCCCGAGGAGCGCGCCGCCGGCCCCGTCCGTCACGGCGAAGAAGTACGCCGCGTCCTCGGCCCGCAGAGCGGCCCTGCGCCGTACCCACTCCCTGGCGTCGTCGGGTCCCGACACCTGCCGTCCCGCCTGCCGGGCCAGCTCGGGCGAGGAGCCGAAGGCGGCCAGCAGGACGGGGGCGTCGGCCTCCGTCCAGGCCCGCAGCACGAGCCCTTCCGGAGTGGTCAGATCTCTGGTCACACGTACCCCATTCGTCACCTGCGCCGCACGGTCACCGTGACCCTCGCACCCGGCACCGCGTACACGCGCATCTTTTCCGCGCGGTCGGGGCCGACCTGGCTGGTCCCGCTCCATGCCCGGCCGTGCACGCTCACCCGCCACCCCTTCTCGCTCGCGGGCAGCGAGATCTCGCTGGTTCCGCTGCTCCAACCCGCGCGGTAGGCAAGGGAGTACACGCCCTTCGCCGGGTCGTACGCCGACGTGGACACCTCTCCCGCCACCGCCGCCGCGTACGGCTCGACGGTCTTCGCCTTGTGACCGCGCAGCTTTCCCGCCCGGTCCACGGCGCAGTAGCCCCCGCCGTAGCACCAGACGTAACCCGCGTAGCCGGAGCTGTAGCGGGCGAAGGAGGCGAGGGCGTCGTCGTAGAAGCGGCCCATGTTCGGGCCGTCGTTGTTGAGCGGACCCCACTCGCCGACCACGACCGGCAGCTTGTGCTGCTTGGGGTAGGCGGTCACCGCCGCCTCGTAGGCCTCGATCCAGCCCGCCTTCGGGTCGTAGTCGGCGCCGGCCTCCATCGCGGTGTTGTAGAAGTGCGGGGCGTACACCACCTTCGGGTCCTTGATCCTGCCGAGGCCGGTGGGCACCCCCTCCCCGACGATCGGCGTCGGCTCGACGAACAGCCACTTCCGCCGGTCCTGTGAACGGACGGCTGCGGCAAGGCGGTTGTACATCGGGGTGACCTGGTCCCGCTCGATCCGGCGGGCCGCCGTCGGCAGGTCCTCGCCCTCCTTCAGCTCGCCCATCGGCTCATTGAGGAAGTCGTAGCCGATGACGGCCGGGTGGTCGCCGAAGCGGTCGGCGAGCAGCTTCCAGACGGCGGCCTGGGCGCGCTGGAGGTCGGCGTCCTCGTAGAGGTGGGTGAAGGCGCGCTGCACGGCGGGCTGGAAGTACTCGGAGAACCAGTCGTCGGGGTTGCGCTCGAAGGGGAGCCCGTCGGTGCGGGTCGCCCACTCGGGGATGCCACGGTGTCCGAAGGCGGGGCCGAAGACGTCCTGGTGGCCGTCGATCAGGACGCGCACTCCGTACGTGTGCGCCCAGTCGAGTATCCGCTCGATTCTGCGGAGGTACGGCTTGCTGTAGACGCCCCGCCTGGCCTCCAGGTCGTCCCAGAAGACCAGCAGGCGGGCGAAGTTGAAGCCCTGGCGGCTCATGTCGCGGAAGTGCTTCTCGGTGATCAGGCTGAGGGCGTCCTCGCCGCGATGTGTCTTGTCCTCGACGTTCCAGCCGCGCAGGGTGAGGACCCGCCCGCGCTCGTCGGTCAGCCTGGGGATGTCCGAAATGGCGGCGGCGGATGCGGTGGCGGCAGCGGGCGAGGGAGCGGCGGATGCGGCAGGCGCGGGGGCGGGTGCGGCGTGTGCGGCAGGGGCAGCGAGTCCCCCTGCCGCCAACAGCACTCCGCCCATCAGGGCGGCGACTGCGGTTCTTGCGTACGTGTTGCGCATGGGGGCGACTCCTCCGGCGAACAGGCAGGCAGTTCAGGTGCCGGTGATCAAACAGTGCCCCCACCCGACTCTCAAGACCCGGTGAGCACAATCTTTCCGAAGAGGTCCCCGCCCGCCATCCGCTCGAAGCCCTCGCGGGCCCGGTCCAGCGGCAGCACCTGGTCGATCACCGGACGTACGCCCGTCGCCGCACAGAAGCTGAGCAGATCCTCCAGCTCGTCCTTCGACCCCATGGTCGAGCCGACGACCTTCAGTTCCAGGAAGAAGATCCGGTTGAGCTCGACTGCGGAGGGGTTCTGGCCGCTGGTGGCACCGGAGATGACCAGCGTCCCGCCCGGCCGCAGCGACTTCACCGAGTGCGACCAGGTCGCCGCGCCGACGGTCTCGATCACCGCGTCCACCCGCTGCGGCAGCCGCGTGCCCGGCTCGAAGGCGTCCACCGCGCCCAGTTCCACGGCCCGCTTCCGCTTGGCCTCGTCCCGGCTGGTGGCGTACATCCGCAGGCCCGCCGCCCTGCCGAGCACGATCGCGGCGGTCGCGACACCGCCGCCCGCGCCCTGGACGAGGACCGCGTCACCGGGACGTACCCCCGCGTTGCTGAAGAGCATCCGGTACGCCGTCAGCCAGGCGGTCGGCAGACAGGCGGCCTCCTCGAAGCTCAGCTCCTTGGGCTTGCGCAGCACGTTCCACGCCGGCACGGTGACCCGCTCGGCGAAGGTGCCCTGGTACTTCTCGGTGAGGATGGAGCGCTTCTCGTACGGTCCGACGCCGTGACCGGTGTCGCCGATGACGGAGTGCACGACCACCTCGTTGCCGTCCTCGTCGATCCCGGCGGCGTCACAGCCCAGGATCATCGGCAGGGTGTCCTCGGTGATGCCCACCCCGCGCAGCGACCACAGGTCGTGGTGGTTGAGGCTGGCGGCCCGCACGGTCACGGTGGTCCACCCGGGCCGGGACTCCGGCTCCGGGCGCTCCCCCAACTCAAGTCCGTTGAGCGGCTGGTCACGGTCGATGCGGGCTGCGTATGCGGCGAACATGGCCCCGACCCTAGGCGGCACCGGGGTCACGGCGGAACCGCCAACGGGTGTGAGCCACGTCCCTCGGACCGTGCCCGCGCCCTCTCGGGCCGCTCGCCTCAGACCACCATGGTCTGCCAGCCCCGGGTGATCTCCGCCCGTACGTCCGAGGTGGAACCCCCGAGCAGCTCCACCAGCGCGGCCCCGTCCTTCGGCCGGCCGGCCGGGTCGGTGGTCAGCGCCCGCTCCACGGCCGCCGCGAGTGCCGGATCCAGCGCCCGTACGGCGGCCAGCGCCGCTGCCTCGGGCCCGGTGTCCACGATCCGCCGGATCACCGCACCCGTGCTGGTCGCCTGGAACGGGCTCGCCCCGTGCGCCGCACACACCACACAGCACGCCCACGCCCAGATGTCGGCGGCCGTCCCCACCGGCTCATCCCCGAACTGCTCGGGCGCCATGTACGTCAGGGTTCCCGGGCCGCCGCCGGTACGGGTCAGCCGGGTCCCGTCCACCAGTGCCGCGATCCCGAAGTCCAGCAATCGGGGCCCCGCCGTGGTCAGCATGATGTTGGCGGGCTTGAGGTCCCGGTGCACCAGCCCCAGCTTGTGCACCCCGGAGAGCGCCATCGCCAGCGCGAGCGCGAGCGCCCGCAGCGCCTCGGGCGAAGTGATCGGCCCCTGCTCCCGCAGATGTACGTCCAGGGGCCGCCCGTCCAGCAGTTCCATCGCCAGATACGGCCGACCGGAGTCCACCCCCGCGTCCAGCACCCGCGCGGTGTACGCCCCCGGCACCATCGCCAGCACCTCCGCCTCCCGCTCGAACCGCTTCAACAGTTCGGCGTGGTCCAGGAGTTCCGGATGGATGGTCTTGAGCGCGACCTGGGTCGCTGAGCCCTCACGGCGGGCGAGATAGACCGTTCCCATGCCACCGGCCCCGATCCGGCCGAGCAACTGGTATCCGGCGAGCGAACGCGGCTCGTTGGGATGCAACTGCTGGTACGCCACCGGGGAGGCGACGGCGGCCTGCGTGGGCACGTACGGTGCGGGGCCGCCGGGCGCGAAGGCGGGCGCGGGCGGGGTGCCGGGCTGCCCGGCGGGAGCGGTGGGCGCGTACGGGTTCGGCGCGACGGGCGCGAAGGGCCGCGCGGCACCGAAAGACCCGGCGGCGGGAGCACCCGGTACGGCGACCGGCGTCGACCGTACCCGCGAACTCACCAGCGCCGCCACGATCTGGCACGCCAGCGCCGCCACCACCAGGCCGAACGGCGCGAACACCCCGAGCAGCAGGCGCAGTACGAGCGCGGCGGCCAGCCGGGGCCCGGGCGCGCGGACCCCGCCCACCGGGCCGTCCGGAGTCGGTACCCCGACCATCCGTACGTTGCGCTGGGTCAGGAACCAGAGCAGCAGCCACAGCAGCAGCACCGGGACGGCGAAGCTGTAGAAGGCGATGCGGGCGGGCACCAACCCCAGGCCGAACATCCGCTGGAGCTGGTCGACGTTCGGCATCTCGACCGGGCTCACCATCACCTCGAAGCCGACTACCGACCGGGTGCCCAGCCACACCGTCAGACCGACGGCGCAGACCAGGCCCAGCACCAGATCCGCCAGAGCGGCGCCGGGCAGCCCCCAGGGCGACACCCGGCCCGACCGGATCTCCGGCTCCCGGACGCGGGTGGCCTGTTGGGCCCGGGTCAGCAGCGGCAGCGAGGCCGTCCGCACCACCAGCGCGGGCACGGCCATGCCGGCGATCCCCCAGGCCAGTACCAGCCCGGACGCTTCCTGCAACTCCGCCATGCTTCCCCCGCGTGTCAGTGCGCACCCCGCCCCTGCCGGGCGAACAGGGAGTATAGGCGCGCGCGGGCCTCCCGCACCGACCCAAGTGCCCTACCCCACAAGCGAATACGGGCCGGGCCCGTGCCCCGGTGGAAACCAGGGGCACGGGCCCGGCCCGTACACGTACGACCTCGGCCGGCGGCGACTACCGCCGCGCCACGCCCTCGGCCCGGGCGGCCGTCGCGACCGCGGCGGTGACCGCCGGGGCGACGCGCTCGTCGAACGGGGAGGGGATGACGTAGTCGGGGGCCAGCTCGTTGCCGACCACGTCCGCCAGCGCGTTGGCCGCGGCGATCTTCATGCCCTCGGTGATGCGGGTGGCCCGCACCTGGAGGGCGCCCGCGAAGATGCCGGGGAACGCGAGGACGTTGTTGATCTGGTTCGGGTAGTCCGAGCGGCCCGTGGCGACGACCGCCGCGTACTTGTGGGCGACGTCCGGGTGCACCTCGGGGTTCGGGTTGGCCATGGCGAACACGAACGCGTTGGGCGCCATCGAGGCGACCGCGGGCTCCGGGACCGTACCGCCGGAGACACCGATGAAGACGTCGGCGCCCGCGAGGGCGGACTCCAGGGAGCCGGACAGGCCCGCCTTGTTCGTCAGCTCGGCCAGCTCGCGCTTGACCGGGGTGAGGTCGTCGCGGTCGGTGCTCACGATGCCCTTGCGGTCGGCGACGGCGACGTCACCGAGACCGGCTTCGAGCAGGAACTTGGCGATGGCGACACCGGCCGCGCCCGCACCGGAGATGACCGCGCGCAGCTCGCCCAGCTCGCGCTTGGTCAGGCGGGCGGCGTTGCGCAGGGCGGCCAGGGTGACCACGGCGGTGCCGTGCTGGTCGTCGTGGAAGACCGGGATGTCCAGGGCTTCCTGGAGGCGGCGCTCGATCTCGAAGCAGCGCGGCGCCGAGATGTCCTCCAGGTTGACCCCGCCGAAGGAGGGGGCCAGCCGGATCACGGTCTCGACGATCTCGTCGGTGCTGGTGGTCGCGAGCGCGATCGGGACGGCGTCGACGCCACCGAACTGCTTGAAGAGGATGGCCTTCCCCTCCATGACCGGGAGGGAGGCCTCCGGGCCGATGTCACCGAGGCCCAGAACCGCCGTACCGTCCGTCACGACGGCGACGACGTTCGACTTCCAGGTGTAGTCGTTGACCAGGTCCGGCTGCTCGGCGATGGCGGTGCACACTTTGGCGACACCGGGTGTGTAAGCGAGGGACAGGTCGTCCTTGTCGCGCACCGGGACGGTGGCCTGGATGGCCATCTTGCCGCCGCGGTGGAGCGCGAAGGCCGGGTCGAAGGGCTCATCCGGCCCCGTGCCCGTACCGGTTTCGGGATTGACGATCTCCGCTGCCATTTCATTTACCCCTTAAGTCTTCATCAGTTGAGGGTGGCCACTCCTGGTTGAGGAGGGGTGGGCGGGTCCGCGTTCGCGCCCTGCGCCGGTCGGTTGGCCCGACCCGGCAGGGGGAGGTGCGAACGCGCGGGCGCGCCGCACACGCGCCCTGGGCCCCGGATGAGGGGTGTAAGGGTCCTTCTTACCGGACGGGGCACATCGACGACGAGTCCGTATCGGGGTGGTGACCGAATACGGGCAGGTCATGGAGACGTTGTGGGATGACTCATGCCGGGATGTCGGACAAGTTCCGCACAAGTCAAGACCTTGTCCCGTTACGCGGCTTGTGATGTGCCCATATCGCGAGACGCACCGCAGATCGTCCCGCCGGATGCCCAACTTCCCGCACAAAGTCCCGCCTTGAGAAGAGGGCCGTCGGCTTGCGGGGATCACCCGTTATCTGATTTTGACATGACCGGCGCCCTTATTGAGCGGGTCCGAATGGCAAGATGCGCTCATCACACCTGGTCGCACCCCGGTCGTACCACCCAGAGCCGCGTGCTCGATCGCCGCGATCCGCCCGGACATGCCGGGCAAATAGCCCAGACATGAAGTTTCGGGCAACCCGGAACGAAATACCCTCATCTGCCGGAGGACCTCCATGACCGCACGCACCATCCGCCGCACGGCCGCTCGTTCCCGAATAGCCGCGGTGGGCGCGCTCGCGGTCGCCGGAGCCCTGGTCCTGACCGGCTGCGGCGACCAGACCGGCGGCGGCGACGGCAACAAGGACTCCGGCGGCGGCGACAAGGCCGGCGGCAACAGCAGCCCGCTGTTCTCCAAGCTCCCCGAGACCGTCCAGAAGAAGGGCGTCCTGGAGATCGGCACCAACGCCGAGTACGCCCCGATGGAGTCCAAGGAGGGCGACAAGATCATCGGTGTGGACCCGGACCTCGCCGAGGAGCTGGGCAAGAAGCTGGGCGTCAAGGTCAAGCTGACCGACGCGGACTTCGACACCCTGATCACCGGTGTCAACACCGGCCGGTACGACCTGGCGATGTCGTCCATCACGGACAACAAGTCCCGCCAGGAGGGCCTGGACGAGAACGGCAAGAAGCTCGGCAAGGGCGTCGACTTCGTCGACTACTTCATGGCCGGCACCGCCGTGTACGTCAAGAAGGGCAACCCGACGGGCGTCAAGTCCTTCGAGGACCTGTGCGGCCGGGTCGTCGCGGTGCAGATCGGCACCACGTACGAGACCGCCGTGAAGGACCAGTCCAAGAAGTGCACCGACGGCGGCAAGAAGGCCGTCGACGTCAAGTCCTTCAAGAACGACACCGAGGCGCAGACCCGGGTGCGGTCCGGCGGTGCGGCGGCCGGTGTCAACGACTCCCCGGTGGCGGCCGACCTGGTCAAGAAGGCCGGTGGCGGCCAGTACTTCGAGCTCGTGGGCGAGCCCTTCGAGGCGGGCCCGTTCGGCCTGGCCGTCGACAAGAAGAACACCAAGCTGCGCGACGCCCTCAAGGAGGCCGTCGACGCGCTCATCAAGGACGGCACCTACAAGAAGGTCCTGGAGAAGTGGGGCGCCGAGTCCGGCGCGATCGACGCTGCGGCCATCAACAGCGGCAAGTAGTCCGGACGAGCGGTCCGGCCGGTGCGCGCCCCGGGCACTTCCCGGTGCGCGCGCCCGGCACTCCCCGGCGCCCGCCCCCTGCACTCCCCCGTGCGCGCGCCGGCCGGACCGTACCTCTGAGCACCACTTTCCTGCGCACCACTGAAGGGCAGTCGTCATGACTGAGAAGTTCAGCAAGGAGCCCGCCGACGCACCCCCCGGTGGGTCCTCCACCCCGGCGACGGCGTCGACGACGGTCACCCCGTCCTCCTCCCCGGCCGAGGTCATCAAGGCCATCCCCGTACGCCACTACGGGCGCTGGGTCAGCGGCGTGATCGTGATCGCGCTGCTGCTCCTGCTCGGGTTCTCGTTCTCCCAGGGCGACATCCAGTGGCACGCCGTCCCCGACAAGCTCTTCGACGAGACCGTGGTCGCGGGCGCCGGACGCACCCTGCTGATCAGCATCCTCGCCATGATCATGGGCGTGGTCCTCGGCGTCGTGCTGGCCGTGATGCGGCTCTCCAAGAACCCGGTGACCAACAGTGTCGCCTGGGCCTACATCTGGTTCTTCCGCGGGACGCCGGTCTACCTCCAGCTGCTGCTGTGGTTCAACCTGGCGCTGATCTTCCCCGTCCTCAACCTCGGTCCGCTCTACAAGGACGAGATGACGGACGTGATGACCCCGTTCCTGTGCGCCCTGCTGGGCCTGGGCCTCAACGAGGCCGCGTACATGGCGGAGATCTGCCGGGCCGGCCTGCTGGCCGTCGACGAGGGCCAGACCGAGGCCTCGCAGGCGCTCGGCATGAGCCACGCCAAGACGCTGCGCCGGATCGTGATCCCGCAGGCGATGCGGGTGATCGTGCCGCCGACCGGCAACGAGTTCATCAACATGCTCAAGACCTCGGCGCTGGTGTTCGCGGTGACGTACAACGAGCTGCTGCGCTCGACGTCCACGATCGGCTCGTCGTCGTACGCCGTGATGGAGATGCTCTTCGTCGCCGCCATCTGGTACCTGGTGATGACCAGCGTCTTCAGCGTCTTCCAGTACTACCTGGAGCGCCGCTACGCCCGGGGCTCACTGCGGTCGCTGCCCGCCACGCCCTTCCAGAAGATCAAGGCCAACCTGTTTGGCAACCGCGGCAGTGGGAGCGTCCGATGAGCACCATGGTGAAGGCCGAGAACGTCCACAAGTCGTACGGCAGCCTCGAAGTCCTCAAGGGCATCGACCTGGAGGTCTCCACCGGCGAGGTGTTCTGTCTGGTCGGCCCCTCCGGCTCCGGCAAGTCCACCTTCCTGCGGTGCATCAACCACCTGGAGAAGGTCAACGCGGGCCGGCTGTCGGTCGACGGACAGCTGGTCGGCTACCGGCAGCGGGGCAACAAGCTGTACGAGCTCAAGGACAGCGAGGTCGCCCTCCAGCGC
The DNA here is from genome assembly GCF_044454195.1 of Streptomyces sp. NPDC051561. Lineage (NCBI taxonomy): Bacteria > Bacillati > Actinomycetota > Actinomycetes > Kitasatosporales > Streptomycetaceae > Streptomyces > Streptomyces sp. NPDC051561. The sequence goes on from NZ_JBITDM010000002.1 coordinate 260,352, forward strand.
CGGGACATCGGCATGGTCTTCCAGCGCTTCAACCTCTTCCCGCACATGACGGCGCTGGAGAACGTCACCGAGGCCCCCGTCCAGGTCAAGGGCGAGTCCAAGGCGACCGCCAGGGCCCGCGCCGTCCAGCTCCTGGACCGGGTCGGCCTCGGCGACAAGGCGGGCAACTACCCCGCCCAGCTCTCCGGCGGCCAGCAGCAGCGCGTCGCCATCGCGCGCGCGTTGGCGATGGAACCGAAGCTGATGCTCTTCGACGAGCCGACCTCGGCCCTCGACCCCGAGCTGGTGGGTGACGTCCTGGACGTCATGCGCGGGCTCGCCGAGGACGGCATGACGATGATCGTCGTCACCCACGAGATGGGCTTCGCCAGGGAGGTCGGCGATTCGCTGGTCTTCATGGACGAGGGCGTGGTCGTCGAATCCGGCAACCCGCGCGACGTACTGACCAATCCGCAGCACGACCGCACGAAGTCGTTCCTTTCGAAGGTGCTTTAGGTCGTTCCAGTAAAGGGCGCCACCTCTTGACGGAATTCCCCCTTGATCTCCACGGATCCGGGCTGCTCGCGCAACTATGCTCACCGCGCCCGCAGTCCACGGATCACTCCACAGATCAAGGGGGATATTTCTTTGAGGTTCAGGCGAAGCATTCTGGCCGGTGTCGTTTCGGTACTGGCTTTCAGCAGCGTTCCGGTGCTCACGGCGACCGCCCAGGCGGACCCCAGTTGCACGGTCAGCACCTCCGGCTCGACGAGCGGAAGGTCGTACACGGCCAAGGTCACCAAAAACCCCTGCGGCCGCAAGGTGCGCGCCTATCTCGGGTGCATCTACACCGAGACCTCGTACCGCACACGCAAGTACGGCGCGACGGTGACGTCGGGGTCGAGCAAGGCCACCTGCAACTCGAAGGACAAGATCGAGAAGCGCGGCCACCAGGTGTACGTGCCGGGCCAGGGCTGGACGACGTACCTGCGCTGACCCACCGGGACAGCACACGGAACACGCCGGAGGCGGTGAGGGATGGTGGAGCATCCTTCACCGCCTCCGTCACGCGCATGCGGTCACGCGGGTGCGCGCGAGGTCTACCTGGGGGTGATGTACCCGGTGTACTGCCACGAAATGTTGTGCGCCTTGCCACGGGGGCCGTTCTGGGTGATCCCGTGGAAGAAGACCACCTTCTGGTTACCTTCGTTGAAGTTGTGGTCGCACACCTTCGGGCTGTTCAGCGCACCGTTGTCGTCGACGCACTGCCCCTTCTTGCCCGAACCGTCACGTGCGGCCCAGACGACAACGGCTCGTTCGCCGTCCGCGACCAGGTCGTTGACGATGAAACTGTCGTTGGACCCGTCGAAACAGATGTCGTAGATATAGCCGAAGTCGGCATTGCAGGTCTTGGTTCCACCGGCACTCGCCGGCGAACCGGTAACCAGGGTGGCGGCGACTGCGGCGATCAGCGCAGCGCCTATTTTCAGCGACCGGAATTTCATGTCCGTGCCTTTCCCCGAAGGACTCCCGAAGGAGCATGGAAAGCCACTGTCCCCAAGTTTCCGGCCAAGACCGCCGCCCTCACACAACCGGCACCGCACCGTTTCCGCGCACCTGCCGCAAGGCCACCACCACCCCACTACTTGACCGCGAGCACCATGGAATCCGACGGCGACGCCCACACTCCCCGCGCCTCCCCGAACCCGGCCGCGCGCAGTGTCGAGGCGTGCCAGTCCAGCGAAGGGGTCTCGCCGTCCGCGTGCTCCCCGAAGAGGGCGAACCGCTCGGCCGTCGCAGCCGCCAACTCCGGCGCGGAGGCGGCCACTTGCCACCACTGCCCCCAGTCCAGCACGCCCTCCGCCTTCGCCCGCTCCATGCCCGTGTGCCGCAGCGCCCGCTCGGCGGCGTTGATCCGGGGCGTGGTGGTGTCCTTCATCCGGTCCGCGTTGATGAACACCCCGCCCTCCCGCACCAGTTCGCCCAGTTGCGAGTAGAGCGTCGCCAGCGGCCCCAGCCGCAGCCAGTGCAGAGCGGTCGCGGTGAGCACCGCGTCGTAACTCTCGTACGGCAGCTTGCCGCGCCACTCGGGGTCCATCAGGTCCGCCGTCACGAACTCCACCCGCGCGTCCCCCTCGAACGTGCCGCGCGCGATCGTCAGCAGCGCCGGGTCGAGGTCGACACCCGTACTGGTCGCCCTCGGGAACCGCCGGAGCAGCCTGCTCGTAATACTTCCCGTACCGCACGCGAGGTCCAGCACCCGCGCCTCGGGCCCGACGAACGCCTCGACCATGTCGAGCATCACCCCGAAGCGCTGCTCGCGGTCGGGCATGTACCACTCCTGCTGCCGGTCCCAGCCGGCCTGCCAGGCATTCCAGTCCGTCACGTCAGCCATGGAAACCACTCACCTCGTAATACCCTCGAACCAGAAACACCCATTACTCCGAGCTCACACCGAGACTAGACCGCCCCGGTAAGGACTACAAGTGGAACTGGCCTATTACGCGGACTACGCCGTGCGCCTGGTGAACACCGAGGAACCGGTCCGCAACAAGGACGTCCTGACCTCGGTGGAGGCCGTCCGCGACCTCTTCGGCAACAACAAGCAGGCGGCCCGCCGGGCAACCGACGCGGATGTGACCCGTTTCCGTTCGGTACGGGCACGGCTGCGCTCCGTCTTCGAGGCGGCCGACACCGACGACGACACCCTCGCCGTCGACCTCCTCAACTCCCTCCTCCTCGAATTCCCGGTGAGCCCGCAGATCTCCGGCCACGAGACCCGCAAGGACGACGGCCGGCCCGACTGGCACATGCACCTCGCCGACCACCCCTCGAACGCGACCGCGGGCTATGCCGCGATCGCCTGCATGGGGCTGGCCTTCCACCTCACCGAGCACGGCGCGGAGCGCCTGGGCCTGTGCCAGGCGGCCCCCTGCCGCAACGCCTACCTGGACACCTCCACCAACCGCTCGCGCCGCTACTGCTCCGACCGCTGCGCCACCCGCGCCAACGTCGCCGCCTACCGCGCCCGCAAGCGCCTGGAGACCGAACGGTCCGCCAGCACCGGCCGCACCGCCGACACCAGCCACGAGACCACCGTCCCCACCGACCGCTGACGCCCCGCCTGCACCGGCCGGTACCTGGCCCGCACCCGCCCCAGGATCAGCGAGGGCGGCACCGTCCCGAACGCCCGCGAGTCCACCACCTCGGCGTCCGGGTTGTCCCCGAGCACCCACCAGCCCCCTTCCCGCCGCTCGACCACCCGCTTCACCACCAGCAGATCCTGCTGCAACGGATGCCGCATGATCACCACGTCACCCGGTCGGACCTGAGCGCCGTAATGCACCAGCACCTGGTCCCGGTGCAGCAGCGTGGGCACCATCGAGCGCCCCATCACCTCGGCGATCCCCAGCGGCGCCCCGGACTCCTGCCCGGGCGCGGCCTCCCGCTCACGCCCGCCCGGCACCTGCCCACTCTCCGTCATCTGCGGCACCTCCCGGTCGCCATCCTCACCAGCCCCCGGTCCCATAGTGACCCCGGACTTTTGACGTAGGCCCATGGGGGCACTCGCAAAAACGCGTCGCTCACGGAGTAATCTCCCCTCTTGAGAAGACGATCACGAGGAAGGATGCGATTTATGCTCTCCCGCCTGTTCGCCCCCAAGGTCAAGGTCAGCGCCCACTGCGACCTCCCCTGCGGCGTGTACGACCCGGCCCAGGCACGTATCGAGGCCGAGTCGGTCAAGGCCGTCCAGGAGAAGATGGCCGCCAACGACGACGCGCACTTCCAGGCGCGCGCCGTGGTCATCAAGGAGCAGCGCGCGGAGCTTGCCAAGCACCACGTCTCGGTGCTCTGGAGCGACTACTTCAAGCCCCCGCACTTCGAGAAGTACCCGCAGCTCCACCAGCTGGTCAACGACACCCTGAAGGCCCTCTCGGCCGCCAAGGGCTCGACCGACCCGAAGACCGGCGAGAAGGCCCTTGAGCTCATCGCCGAGATCGACCGCATCTTCTGGGAGACCAAGAAGGCCTGACCTTCACCCGGGTCCCCCCGGGCCGTCCCCCGGGACACCCCACTGACCGCACCCGGTCCGCAGGACGCCGCACCCGGCGTTCACGGCGGACCGGGTGCGGTCTTTTCGTGCGGGAGTCCGCATGGAAGTTGGAAACCCTTCGGCGGGCCCCGTACGTTGGCGACCTGGCAGGGTACGGCGGAGCGGGAGCGGGGCACAGAGGTGGCGGCGACGGTTCGGGAAAGCGGGGCGCGGGCCGCGCGCATACCGGCGTGGGCGGTGGGCGGGCGAATACCGGAGGGCCGGATACCGGCGCTGCGGAGGCGACTTCCCGGACCGGACAGGATGGCGTGGTCGCTGACCGTGCTGTTCTTCGTTCTCTATTCGGTGGTGGCGATTCTTCGCAATGACCGGATGCTCAACGGTGGGTTCGACCTCGGGATATTCGAGCAGGCCGTTGCGGGTTATGCGCAGGGGCGGGCGCCGATCGTCGAGCTGAAGGGGCCCGGGTTCAATCTGCTCGGGGATCACTTTCATCCGATTCTGGTGCTGCTGGCGCCGTTCTATCGCATTTTTCCGAGTGGGATCACTCTTCTTGTCGCACAGTCGGCGCTGCTCGCGCTGGCGTGTTTTCCGCTGACGCGGTGGGCGCACCGGGCGGTCGGGCCGGTGGCCGCGCTGGTGGTGGGGAGCGGGGTCGGGGCGTCCTGGGGGATCGTCTCGGCGGCGGCCAAGGACTTCCACGAGATCGCCTTCGCGGTGCCGTTGCTGGCGTTCAGCGCGGTGGCGCTGGGGCAGCGGCGGTGGTGGGCGGGGGCGCTGTGGGCGGCTCCGCTGCTGCTGGTGAAGGAGGATCTCGGGCTGACGTGGTCGGCGGTGGGGGCGTACATCGCCTTGCAGGCGGTGCGGGAGCGGCGGGCCGCGAAGACGGTGCCGGCGGACTTCAATTCCCGCCTGGGGCTGGGCATTTCCGTGGTGGTACTGGGGGCGGCGGGCAGTGCCGTCGAAATGCTGGTGCTGCTTCCGGCGATGAATCCCAGTGGGGCTTTCGCCTATTGGGGGCAGATTCCCGGGGACGGGGCGTCACCCTCGGGGAATGTGCTGAGTCTCGCGCTCGGGGCTTTCTGGCCGCCGATGAAGTGGCTTCTGCTGTTGATGCTGGCGGCGCCGGTGGCGTTCTACGGCGTACGGTCTCCGTTGTTGTTGCTGTGTGCGCCGACGCTGGGGTGGCGGTTCGTCGCGGGCAATGAGCACTACTGGACGCCGGGTTTTCATTACAGCGCGATTCTGATGCCGGTGCTCTTCGCGGGGTTCGTGGATGTGCTGAGCCGGCGGAAGGATCTGCTGTCGGGGGTACGGCGCCGGCGGGCGCTCGCCTTCTCCGCGGCGTTCACCGCCGTCACGGCGGCCGTGTATCCGCTGCACGATCTGGTGCTGCCGTCGGCCTGGCGGACGCCCGAACACGTCACCGTCGCCCGTGAGATCCTCGACCGCATCCCGGACGGCAGCCTGGTGGCCTCCTCCAACCGGCTTGCGCCGATGCTCACTTCACGTACCACCGTGGGACTGGTCTGTTACGGCACCGGCCCCGACCCCGCGCACCCGACCGGCCTCCCGGCCGACCCGCCGCAGTGGGTGGTCGTGGACCGCACCGATCCGACCGTCAAGGTGCCGTGCCCGGTCGCCCGCACCGAGCGGATGATGCGCCTGTACCGCGAGCACGGGTATGTGCAGGTGGTGGAGAAGGACGGGATCACGCTGCTCCGCAAGCCGTAGGGGCGGGGCGGGGCCCGTCCGTCACAGGTCCGCCACAGGGGTGTCGCGGCTGGTCGATGAGGGTGTACGCCCGTCCGTGCCGGGAGAGACCCTGGACCATGCGCACCACACGTACCGCGGTTTCGGCCCTCCTGCTCGCCGCGTTCGCCACCCTCACCACCGCCTGCTCCTCCGCGCCGTACGACGGCCCCTCGCCGCCCCGCCCCACCGACGCCGCCACCGCGTCCGCCACCTCGTCCCCCACCGCCGGGCTCAAGGACAGGAGTCCGGCCGCCCGGGCGTGCGCGGACGCGTTGAACGACGCGCTGGGCAACCGGCTCGACCCGGACCAGGAGATCGTCAGGCCGAGCTCCTGCGACCGGCTGTCGAAGGACGAGTACGGCCAGGAGTACGCGGACGCACTGCGCGACCAGTCGGAACTGCGCGACATCATGGGCGACGACCCCGAGCCCGAGGACGGCGAGGAGCAGTAGACCCGGGCGGTCGGACACCGGCTGCGAGGACCGGCCGGGAAGGTGCCGGGCAAGTGCCGGGAAAGTTCCGTCGTCCCGTGCATACCCTCTCGCCTCCGGGGCACGCGAGCTCAGGAGGGTCCCGCCACGTTCCCCCGTCGTGGCGGGGCCCCTTCATGTGCCGGTTCATGTGCCGGTCCGGGGCATCCGGCCGGCTCGCTCAGACAGTGGCCGCCAGCAGTGGACTCCCCGTCCGCCGCAGCCACTCCCGGTACCCCGCCGCCCGGAGCGCCGCATCGCGGTAGGCCGCCTCCAAGTCGGCGTACAGCAGCGGGAATTCACTCAGACCGGGCCGGGCGGCCAGCAGCAGCCGTACACCCAGCGGGTCGTCCCGCAGTGGCCGGATGGCCATGTCGTCGCGGGGGCCCGAGGTGGGCTGGCAGGGGGCGACCGCCTCGCCGATGACGATCAGGGACGAGGCGGTGAGGTAATCACCGTGCAGCAGCGGGGGGTTGAGGCCCGCCGCGGCCAGCACCCGGCGCAGGCCGTCGCGTTCGCCGTCGACGCTGGGGTCGACCATCCAGCGGTCGGCGGCCAGATCGGTCAGGTCGACGACCGGGGCGGTGGCGGCCGGGTGGTCGAGGGCGAGGGAGACGAACTGGGGCTCCCGGTCGAGGAGCACCCGTATCTCCAGGTCCTCGGGGAGCCGGAGCGGGTAGCCCTCCACCTCGTGGACGAACGCCACGTCCAGGGTGCCGGCCGCGACCATCCGCAGCAGGGCGTTGGCGGAGACGTCGACGTGGAGGGTGGTGCCGGTGTCCGGGAGGCGGAGTCTGAGTCTTCGCAGCCAGCCGGCGACGACCCGGCTGGCGGTGGAGCCGATGCGCAGGGTGGGGCCGCCGGGGAGGGAGAGGGCGGCTTCGGCGCGGGTGTCGGCGATGAGGGCGGACATGCCCTCGACGAGGGGGCGGGCGCGGCTGAGCAGGGACTGGCCGAGGGGGGTGGGGCGGCAGCCGGTGCGGCGGCGGGAGAAGAGTTCGGCGCCGAGCGAGTTCTCGATGCGGCGCAGTTGCGTGGTCAGGGAGGGCTGGCTCATACCGAGCGCGCGGGCCGCCTTGTGCAGGCTGCCCGCGTCGGCGATCGCGCACAGTGCACGAAGGTGTCTGACTTCGAGCTCCATGGGGCAGAGGGTAGAGCCGGGCCTGCGGGGGCACCAGATGCCGCCCGACCGGGGGGTGGGTCGAGTGGCTTGATTTGGAAGGGCGTTACGTCGTGTACGCCTCCGAGTCGCCCCAGTGACGTGCCCACGTCACCGGGGTGATGCCTTCGCACTATCACCGGTTGACATCATCCGCCGCCTCCCACCGCGCCCCCACACTCTCCCCAGTCCCACTCGCACAGTCCCATCCCCGGGCCCGGACCCACCGGACCAACGGACCAGCAGGGAGACCCCCCACATGAGACACCCCCGCACCCTTCTCGCCACCGCCCTCGGCCTCGGTCTGGCCGCCGTCGGCGCCGCACCCGTGGCGAGCGCGACGCCGACCGACTCCGCCCCGTTGAAGGCGAGTTCGTACTCCTCCTACCAGCAGTCCAAGGAGAACGCCGCCGCGACCAAGGCGTTCCAGCAGGCCGTCTGGACGGAGGTCGCCAAGCAGCGTGCGGCGAACCCGGGAATCCTGGCGGTCACCGTGCGCTACAACGCGTCCAGCGCGCCGAGCTTCCGCACCCAGATAGCCCGTTCCACCCAGATCTGGAACAGCTCGGTGACCAACGTCAAGCTCCAGGAGACCACCAGCGGCGCCAACTTCACCTACCGCGAGGGAAATGACTCGCGCGGTTCCTACGCCAGCACCGACGGCCACGGACGCGGCTACATCTTCCTGGACTACCGGCAGAACCAGCAGTACAACTCCACCCGCGTCACCGCCCACGAGACCGGCCACGTCCTCGGCCTCCCGGACCACTACTCCGGCCCGTGCAGCGAGCTGATGTCGGGCGGTGGCCCCGGCACCTCCTGCCAGAACGCCAACCCCAACTCCCAGGAGCGCGCCCGGGTCAACCAGCTGTGGGCCAACGGGCTCACCGGGCTGATGGCCGCCACGCGCTGATCACCCCTCCCCGCGCACGCGAGGGCGCCCCTCCACCGCATCGGTGGAGGGGCGCCCTCGCGTGTACGGCCGCGGTACGGCGGTCAGCCCGCCGACGTCACCGCCGGAGGTGGCCTGAAGTCGCCCTGTACGTGGATGAGTTCGGCACGCGGCGGCGGGAACGGGCCGCGATGTCCGGTACCCCGGCTGCCGTCGGGCCGGCGCGAGAAGTCCGGGCAGCGGTGGGTCTCCTGGACGGGGCCGGAGTTCTGGTCCCACACCTGGAGCAGTCCCCTCGCGCCCTCGGTGGTGCGGTAGGCGTCCTTGGCGTCCCGGAAGCAGCCGAGTCCGCCGAACAGCGGGGCGCCGGGGGCCGGGTGGTAGTCGGAATAGGCGCACGAGAGACAGGACTTGAGATAGGCGCCCTCGGGGAGCTGCCGCTGGATCTCGGCGAGGGCACCCGCGAAGTCGCTCTCGGCGTGCCCGGAGGCGTACAGGGCGCCGTCGAAGTGCAGGGCGAGGCCGAGGTGGAGCCGGTCGGGCCCGGCCTCTTCCCCGGTGGGGCGGCCGAGGGTGAGCAGGCAGCGCAGGGCGGCCCGGTGGACCGTTCCGTCGTCGTACACCGGCATCGGTATGTCCCACTCCAGGACGCAGCCGCACAGCGCGCCCTGCCCGGTGAGGGTGAACTCGGCTTCGGGCGGGGGCGGTTGCTCGGCCGGGAGCAGTGTGTCGAAGCTGGTTCCGGTGAATTCGACGCCTCTGATGCGGGCGCTCAGGTGCCGCCCGTCGGTGCTGATGGCGAGGGCTTGTGTACCGGCGCGATCGCGGTACCAGCCGACCCATGACTCTCCTGTCATGGGCGGGACTTTAGTGGGTCGGCGAGGGGTGCCGATCAAGGACGGCTGCCGGGGAGTGCGCCCGCGGGCAGCCGTCCGTCCCGGGGGTCACCGGGCCTTGGTGCGGTAGGTGGTGACGACGGCGCCGTTGTCGAAGGTGCGGCAGGACGTCAGCTCGTAGAACCGCAGGGCGAATCCGGCGGTTGCCATCGGAACGCCGGAGCCGAGCAGCAGCGGGTAGGTCTTGATGACCAGCTCGTCGATCTCTTCGATGAGGGTGCCCGCGAGGTCGCCGCCGCCACAGAGATAGATCCCGAGGTCACCGTCCTCGGCCTTCAGCTCCCGCACCTTTTCGACCAGTCCGTCGGAGATGATCTCGACGTCGGGGTCCGGGGAGGTGGTGAGGCTGCGCGAGGCGACATACTGCCGCAGATGCGCGTACGGGCTGGTGATGCCCATGTCGAGGGCCACCTGGTAGCTCTTGCGGCCCTGGATGATGGTGTCGAAGCGGGTCAGCGGGGCGCCCTCGATGCCGACCGCCTTGCGGGATGCGGTGGGGATGGTGTCGCCGTACTCGCCGATCATGAAGACCGGGAAGTCCCCGGTCAGGAACTCCTCGGCGAAGAAGGCGCCGTCGCCGGTCTCCGGGTGGCCGATGAAGCCGTCGAGGGAGGCGGCGATGTAGTAGGTGAGCTTGCGCAAAACGGTCAGCCCTTCAGTCGGGAGTAGGTGAGTACGACCGTGCCGTTGCCGAAGGTCCGGGTGGAGTCCAGCGCGAAGGAGTGCACGTCGAACCCGGCGGTGAAGAGCCGGATTCCGTCGCCCAGGACGACCGGGTAGAGCTTCAGGACGATCTCGTCGATCTCGTCGAGGAGCTGGCCGGCGAGACGGCCGCCGCCGGCGAGGTAGATACCGAGGTCACCGTCCTCGGCCTTCAGTTCCCGCACCTTCGCGGCCACGTCGCCGGAGACGATTCTGACGTCCGGGGACGGCGAACCGGCCTCGGCGAGGCTGCTGGAGACCACGTACTGGCGCAGATGCGCGTACGGGCTGGTGATGTCGATGTCCAGGGCGGCCTGATAGGTGGTGCGGCCCTGGAGCATGGTGTCGAAGTGCCTGTTGGGCATCTCGTCGGCCCCGAGGGCCTGGCGGACGTGCGTGGGCAGGCACTCCGGGTAGGCGCCGATCAGGAATTCCTTCAGGAACTCCTCACTGACCGGGTAGGCGTCGACGGCGTGGTCCGGGGCGGCGATGAAGCCGTCGATGGACATACCGACGTAGTACGTGAGCTTTCGCAAGCGAGGTCCTTTTCAAGGGAGAGCGGGAGGCGTGTGGCGAGGCTCGGCGCCGCAACCACGACAGCTATAGTGCTTCAGGTGTAGTGGTTGCGCAAGCCTTTTCCGCGACTGCCGAGAACCTGCCGAGAAAGAGGATGAGTTCGCCATGGCACGTAACCCCGAACGCCGAACTGCTCTGCTGGACGCGGCGATTGAGACGCTGGCCGCCGAGGGCGCCCGCGGGCTCACCTTCCGGGCCGTGGACGGCCGCGCGGGTGTGCCCGCGGGCACCGCGTCCAACTACTTCACCGACAGGGACGCCCTGTTCGGGCAGATCGCGGGCCGGGTGCACGAGCGGATGACCCCCGACCCGGCGGCGTTCGGCGAGCTGCTGGCCCGGGAGCCGTCGCGGGAACTGGTCAAGGACTTCATGCACGATCTGGTGCGCCGGATCACCGCCGAGCGCTCGGGCTATCTCGCCGTACTGGAACTGCGTCTGGAGGCGACCCGGCGGCCGGCCCTGCGCGAGGCGCTGAACCGGACGCTGGGCGGCGACTTCCGGGCGAACGTGGACTTTCACCGGGAGCTGGGTCTGCCGGGCGACGGCCAGGACATGCAGGTGCTCTTCCTGGCCATGACCGGGCTGCTGCTCGAACACTTCACACTGCCCGATGTCATGACCTCGACCCCCGAGGCGCTGGACGCGCTGGTGGAGAGGGTGGTGGAGCGCACCATCCCGAAGGAGTGACCGGGCCGGGGGCCGGGCCAGGGGCGGACCATGCCTGCGTCGTGATCAGCCCTGCGGACCATGCCTGCGTCGTGATCAGCCTTGCGGAGCGCGCCACATGGGGTACATCAGCGGCCCGCCGTACGGGAGTCGCAGCGGCGTGCCGTGGTCGGCGAAGCCCAGGCGCCGGTAGAGCTCGCGGCTGCGGGTGCTGCTGGCCTCCAGGTAGGCGGCCTTGCCCTCGCGGTCGCAGCGCTCCAGGACCGGGGTCATCAGCGCGGAGCCCAGACCCTCGCCCTGCCAGTCCGGGTGCACGCCGATCATCCACAGATAGAGGTGCGCCTCGTGGTGCGGGTGGGTTTGCGTGGTGAGCGAGGCGATGAGTTCGATGCGCTCGTTGTACGGGTCGAGGGCGGCGCGCAGCTGCGCGGGGCCGTCGTCCGGCTCGGGCGCCCCGGCCGGGGTGTCCAGCCAGAGCGCGGCGGCGGCACCCTCGTCCGCCAGGTCCACCCGGCCCGCCGCGAGCACCAGATCCGTGAAGGCCCCCATCATGTGCGGATGCACCTGGTCGCGATGGCCCGGGTCCGGGAAGACCCACTGGCTGACCGGGTCGGTCCGGAACGCCTTGTGCAGCACGCCGACCACCACATCCCGGTCCGCTCCGGTCGCCTGCCGTATGTGTACGCCCATGCCCGTCTCCGTCTCCGTATCCCGCAACTGTCTTACGTGATCTTAGAGTTGTCACTGAGGAAGACCCCGGGCACGGCACGCAGGGTTGCCTCATCGACAGAGGAGACGGCTTGGGCGGTACGGGAGACGGCTTGGGCGGCACGCAGACGGGTCCGCCGGAAGTGTCCCGGCGGACCCGTACCCGTACCCCTGCCCCTTCCTCCCCCTCAGTCCCCGGCACCCCGCCCGGGCCTCACCGCGTGCGGCGCGTCACGAACTCCGCGAGCGCCAGCAGCTCATCCGCCGACGCCAGGTCCGGCACCGCCCGTGAGAGGTGGTGCACGGCTCTGGCCATCCGGTCGGCGGCCTGGGTCTGCGCCCAGTCCCGCCCGCCGGCCCGCTCCACGGCGTCGGCGGCGCGACGTACCGCGGAGGCGTCCATGGCGGGAGCCCGGTAGAGCTCAGCCAGTTCGCCGGCGGCGGGCGAACCCGACGCCATCGCCGCCACCACGGGCAGCGACTTCTTGTGGGCGGCCAGGTCGGCACCGGCCGGTTTGCCGGTGTGGGCGGGGTCGCCCCAGATGCCGATCAGGTCGTCGATCAGCTGGAAGGCCAGGCCCGCCTCGCGGCCGAAGGCGTCCATCGCCTCGACCTCCTCGTCCCCGGCCCCCGCGTACAGCGCGCCGAGAGCGCAGGCGCAGCCGAGGAGCGCGCCGGTCTTGGCCTCGGCCATGGTGAGGCACTCGTCGATGGTGACGTCCTGCGGTGCCCGGTTCTCGAACGCGCAGTCCGCCTGCTGGCCCGCGCACAGTTCGATCACGCAGTCGGCGAGCCGGGCGGCGGCCCGTGCGGACGCCGGATGCGGGTCCTCGGCGAGCAGCCGCAGCGACAGGGCGCACAGCGCGTCACCCGCGATGATCGCGTCCGGTATACCGAACACCGTCCAGGCCGTGGGCCGGTTCCTGCGAGTCGGATCCTCGTCGATCACGTCGTCGTGCAGCAGCGTGAAGTTGTGCGCCAACTCCACCGCTGCCGCGGCCCGTACGGCCTCCTTCGGGTCACCGCCGAAGGCCTGGGTGGCGGCCAGTACGAGGGCGGGGCGGATCGCCTTGCCCGCGTTGGCCTCGGTCGGTGTGCCGTCCGCGTGCTCCCAGCCGAAGTGGTACCTGGCGATCCGGCGGATCTGTCCGGGCAACGACTCGACCGTCGCCCTCAGCCGGGGGTTGACGGTCGTCCTGGTGCGCGAGAGGAGACCGGCCGCGCCCTCCGCACCGCCTCCCGGGCTGCCCGTCGCATGGGTCGTGGTCATGGTCAATGCCAACTCCCTCCGTACCAGGGGGTGTTGATTTTCGGCCAACACCCCCTCACACCCCATCCCCCCTCGGGCCGTCCCCTCCTCCCGGTCCGCGCCCCCACGCCCCCGGCCTGCCCCGATTACCTCCAGCGACCGATCTCGACGTTCTCCAGCACGCCGAGCGCGTCCGGCACCAGTACCGCTGCCGAGTAGTAGGCGGTCACCAGGTACGAGATCAGGGCCTGCTCGTCGATGCCCATGAAGCGCACCGAGAGGCTGGGCTCGATCTCGTCCGGGAGGCCGGTCTGGTGCAGGCCGATGACGCCCTGCTCCTCAAGTCCGGTACGCATGCAGATGATCGAGGTCGTACGGGCGTCACTGATCGGGATCTTGCTGCACGGGAAGATCGGGACGCCGCGCCAGGACGGGATGCGGTTGCCCTGGACGTCGATGCTGTCCGGATTGAGGCCCCGCTTGTTGAACTCGCGGCCGATCGCGGCGATCGCCTTCGGGTGCGCCAGGAAGAACTTGTTTCCCCGCCGCCGCGACAGCAGCTCGTCCAGGTCGTCCGGGCTGGGCACGCCGTCGTGCGGCTGGAGGCGCTGATCGAAGTCGCAGTTGGCGAGGAGGCCGAAGTCCTTGTTGTTGACCAGCTCGTCCTCCTGGCGCTCGCGCAGCGCCTCGACGGTGAGCCGCAACTGCTGCTCGGTCTGGTTCATGGGGGTGTTGTAGAGGTCCGCGACCCGGGTGTGGACCTTCAAGACGGTCTGCGCGACAGAGAGTTCGTACTCGCGCGGCGCCGCGTCGTAGTCGACGAAGGTGTGCGGGACCAGGGCTTCGCCGACATGGCCGGCGGAGAGGTCGATGGGCGCCTCGCCGTACTCGTTGGTGCGCTGGCGCGGCAGCTGGCCGACATGGGCGAGATGGTCCCGCAGCGACTCCGCGCGGTCGGCGAGGGTGAGCACGTCGTTCCTGCTCAGGGTCAGTACGGTGCAGGCGGTGGCGGCCTTGGCGGTGTACCGCCAGTGGGCGTCCCCGTCGATCAGGGCCTGGTCGCCGAAGTACGAGCCGTCCGCGAGGACGCCGAGCACCTGATCCTCGCCGTAGGGACCTGAGTTGACCTTCTCCACCCGGCCGTGCGCCAGCAGGTAGACCGTGTCGGCGCTCTCCCCCTGCGTCGCGATCACCTCGCCCGCCGCGAACTCCCGCTGCTCGCAGCGCTGTGCCAGTTCCTGGAGCACGTCGTTGTCGCCGAACGTCCGCAGCGCGGGCAGCTCGCCCAGCTCGGCCGGGATGACGCGCACCTCGCTGCCGGTCTGGACAAAGGTGACCCGCCCGTCACCGACCGAGAAGCTGAGCCTGCGGTTGACCCGGTACGCGCCGCCCTGCACCTGAACCCAGGGCAGCATCCGCAGCAGCCAGCGGGAGGTGATCTCCTGCATCTGCGGGGCGGACTTGGTGGTGGTCGCCAAGTTCCGCGCGGCGGCCGTGCCGAGACTCTGCTGCGGCGCCTGTTGCTCTTCGCGGACTTCGGACCCTGCCTCGACCGACATCTGTCTCCCTTTCACGCCTGCTCTGGATCATGCACTGACCTGCACAAGCAGCCTTTCAGCACGGGGAGTTGCGGCGCCATTACACAAAAGAGTGTGACTAGATCACCGGAGAAGGGGGAACAGCGCGCGACGGGGTTGACCCGGCCACCCCGGAGCCGGCTCCGAACCGCCCCGGGATTCCGCTTCACCGCGTGAGCGGCCTGTGACCGGATTCGGCCAAGGAGCCCCCGATTCCGGACCGCGGCACCAGGTCGCCGGGGGAGACCGCCGCCTGGGACGAGGCGTACTGACCGAGGGCGTCCTGAGCGCCCGCGACCCTGTCCGGATCGGCTCGCACAGTGTGCGAACGGGGTGTAGCGGAGCCGGTTACTCCGGTAGAAGCAGTACACACAGTCACCGGCCCCAGGCCGTGACCGGCTTCCGGACGAGGAGACAGCAGCCATGGCCAACCCGCTCTCCGCCAACGCCTTCCTGACCGCCCTGCGCGCCGAGGGGGTGAGCGTCGTGGAGGTCGGCGACTGGCCCCACCACAACCGCGAGGGCCACGGCCCGTGGGGCCCGGTGCACGGCGTGATGATCCACCACTCGGTCACCCAGGGCACCGACGCCACCGTCCGGATCTGCCGCGACGGGCACGCGAGCCTGCCGGGCCCGCTCTGCCACGGCGTGATCGCCAAGGACGGCCGGGTCCATCTGGTCGGGTACGGGCGGGCCAACCACGCCGGACTCGGCGACGACGACGTACTGCGCGCGATCATCGCCGAGAAGCGCCTCCCGCCGGACAACGAGGCGAACACCGACGGCAACCGGCACTTCTACGGCTTCGAGTGCGAGAACCTCGGCGACGGCCAGGACCCCTGGCCCGAAGCCCAGCTCCTGGCCATCGAACGCGTCTCGGCCGCCCTGTGCCGCGCCCACTCCTGGGGCGCCCGCTCCGTCCTCGGCCACCTCGAATGGCAACCCGGCAAGGTCGACCCCCGAGGCTTCACCATGAACTCCATGCGCGACCGCATCCACAACCGCCTGAAGTAGCCCCTCCCCACCCCCGCCAGCCCCCTTGGGCGCCGGGGCCACCCGCCCCTCCCCACCCCCCCCAGCCCGCTTGGGCGGCGGGGCCGCCCCCCGGGGGCGGAACGGGCGGGCAAGGGGGCGGCCCCCACGGAGTCGCACCCCACCCGCCCCGGCCCACCCCGACCCCGTACCCCCCGCATCCCCACCCCGCACAATGTCCCCGTGCCCCCCACCCCCCACCTCCCCCTCAACCCCACCCTCCCCTCCCCCCTCACCGAGGTGACCGACCCCCACTTCACCCCGCACAAAATCCGCCTCCTCCTCAAACGCGACGACCTGATCCACCCCGACCTCCCCGGCAACAAATGGCGCAAGCTCGCCCCCAACCTCCAAGCCGCCGCCGGCCGCCCCCTCCTCACCTTCGGCGGCGCCTACTCCAACCACCTGCGCGCCACCGCCGCCGCCGGCCGCCTCCTCGGATTCCCCACCCTCGGCCTCGTCCGCGGCGACGAACTCGCCGGCCGCCCGCTCAACGACTCCCTCGCCCGCTGCGCGGCCGACGGAATGCGGCTGCGCTTCCTCTCCCGCTCGGACTACCGCCGCCGCGCCGACCCCGCCTTCCTCGCGGAACTCCTCCCCACCACCCCCTTCCCCGAGGCGTACGTCGTCCCTGAGGGCGGCAGCAACGCCCTCGCCGCCCAGGGCTGCACCGCACTCGGCCACGAACTGCACGGGGTCGCAGACGTGGCCGCCGTGGCCTGCGGCACCGGCGGCACCCTCGCCGGGCTGGCGGCGGGCCTGGCCCCCGGACAGCGCGCGCTCGGCGTTCCGGTTCTCAAGGGCGGCTTCCTGGAGAAGGACGTACGGGCCCTCCAGGACCAGGCCTTCGGCGGCCCGGCCGGCTCCTGGTCCCTCGCCGACGGATTCCACTTCGGCGGCTACGCCCGCACCCCGCCCGAGCTCCTGGACTTCGCGGCCGCCTTCGAGGCCCGCCACGGACTCCCCGTCGAGCGGCTCTACGTGGCGAAGCTGCTGTACGCCCTGTCGGAGCTGACCGCCCGGGGCGCGTTCCCACCCGGCACCCGACTGGTGGCAGTGATCACCGGCCACCCCTGATCACTCTCCGCAACCATCGCGGAAAATCACCACCCGGGCCCGCCGGACCCCCGGCCTCGCACCCCCTAGTCCGCCTCCCGCCACCCCACCGCCTCCTCCAGGTCCAGCCGCCGCAGCAGCACCCGCATCATCTCGTCGTCGATCCGGCGCGCGTCCCGCAGCTCCACGAAGACCGCCCGCTCCGCGTCGATCATTTCGCGCGACAGCCGCCGGTAGGTGGCGTCCGCCGACTCCCCCGTCACCTCGTTGACCGTCCCGAGCCGCTCCCACACCGCGTTGCGCCGCCGCTCCAGGACGGTCCGCAGCCGGTCGGCGAGCGGCCCCGGCAACGCGTTGCGCTCGTCCGCGAGGAGTTCGTCCAGCCGTGCCTGGGCGGCCGTCGAGGCCTCGCTCTGCGCCTGCGCCTCGGCGAGTGTCAGCTCGTACTCATTGCGCTTCGGCAGCTTGAGCGCCCTGATCAGCGGCGCCAGCGTCAGCCCCTGCACGCCGAGCGTGCCGATCACGGTCGTGAACGTCAGGAACAGGATCAGGTTCCGCCCGGGGAACGGCTCCCCGCCCGCCATCAGCGGGATGGAGAAGGCGATGGCCAGCGACACCACCCCACGCATCCCCGCCCAGCCCACGATCACCGGGCCCTTCCAGTTGGTGTCCGGCTCCCGCCGTCTGATCCGCTCGGACAGCCATCGCGGCAGATACGTCGCCGGGAAGACCCACACGAACCGCACCGCCACCACCAGCACGAACACCACGACCGCGTACCCCGCGACGTCCCAGCCCCCGTACGACCCGAGCCCGGCCAGCACCACCGGCAACTGGAGTCCGATCAGCGCGAACACCGTCGATTCCAGGATGAAGGACACCATCTTCCAGACGGCCTCCTCCTGAAGTCTGGTCGCGAAGTCGACCTTCCAGGACTTGTGCCCGAGGTGCAGCGCGACCACCACCACCGCGAGCACCCCGGACGCGCCCACGCGCTCAGCCGTCGCATACGCAACGAAGGGAATCAGCAGGGAGAGGGTGTTCTGCAGGATCGGCTCGCTCAGCCGCATCCGCAGCCAGTGCAGCGGCACCATCAGCAGCAGCCCGACCGCCACCCCGCCCACCGAGGCGACCAGGAACTCCCGTACCCCCTCGCCCCAGCTCGCCCCGGCCCCGACGGCCGCCGCCAGCGCCACCTTGTACGCGGTGATGGCGGTGGCGTCGTTGACCAGCGACTCTCCCTGGAGGATCGCGGTGATCCTCGGCGGCAGCCCGAGCCGCCGGGCGATCGCGGTCGCCGCCACCGCGTCCGGCGGCGCGATCACCGCCCCGAGCACCAGTGCCGAGGTCAGCGGCAGCCCCGGCACCAGCAGGCTCACCAGCCACCCCACCAGGACGGTCGCGAACAGCACGTACCCCACCGACAGAAAGGCGACGGGCCGCAGATTGGCCCGCAGGTCCAGGTACGAGCTCTCCAGCGCCGCGGTGTGCAGCAGGGGCGGCAGCAGCAGCGGCAGCACGATGTGCGGGTCGAGCGTGAAGTCCGGCATTCCCGGCACGAAGGAGGCGGCGATGCCGACCGCGACGAGCAGCAGCGGCGCCGGAATCGGGGTCCGCCTGGCCATTCCGGCGACGGCCGCGCTGCCGGCGACCATGGCCAGCAGGGGAGTTGCATCCATCGGTGGGGGCCCCGTCCCTGTTCTCGGTGGGCGGAGCGGCGCCGTACGCCCGCCACGGCCTCGGACGGCCGGGGCGGCGCGGGGCCGCATCATGAACAATGGACAGCATGAGCGACTGCCCGCACGTCGAGAAGCTGCCGCACCCGGAGCCGGACCCGCAGAGCGACACCTGCCTCGAATGTCTGGCCATCGGCGCACACCCTGTCCAGCTGCGGATCTGTTTGGAGTGCGGTCACGTCGGCTGCTGCGACTCCTCGCCGGGCCGGCACGCGACGGACCACTTCACCGCCACCGGCCACCCGGTGATGCGCAGCTTCGAACCCGGTGAGAGCTGGCGCTGGTGCTTCGTCGACGGTGTGATCGTCTGAGCAGGGCGGCGGAGCGGTTTTCGAAGGGGCCGCAGTGATTCGGAACGACGGACCCTGGGTACGTCAACACCTCACCGGTACCGTCCAATTGAGCTCCGCACGACCCTAGCCACTTTCCGTACTCGCATGCCTACCATGAGTGACCGTGCGTCGGGCAGGGGGCCTGGCGACACGGACCAGCGGATCGCGATAGCGTCACCGGCGATAGACGTATCAGACGTACCGCTTGTGCCACTTGGAGGTGAGGGTGTCCCCTATCGCAGGCGAGCCCGGGAACCAGGACTTCGTGGAGGTCCGGCTGCCCGCTGCGGGTGCCTACCTGTCGGTGCTGCGTACGGCCACGGCCGGTCTCGCAGCGCGTTTGGACTTCACCCTCGACGAGATCGAGGACTTGCGCATCGCGGTCGACGAGGCCTGCGCGATCCTGCTCCAGCAGGCCGTGCCGGGTTCCGTCCTCAGCTGTGTGTTCCGGCTCGTGGACGACTCACTCGAAGTGACGGTCACGGCCCCCACCACCGACGGACGCGCCCCCGAGCGCGACACCTTCGCGTGGACGGTGCTCTCCGCACTCGCCGGCAAGGTCGACGCGACCGTGGCCGACGACCGTACGGTCAGCATCAGCCTGTACAAACAGCGCGGCGCGGGACCCGGTCCGGCGTGAACGGGAGTGGGCCGGTGCGGGACGACGAGCGCAGTCAGCGGGCGCTTAACAAGATTCCTGAGCAGCAGGCCCGCCCGCATCCGGTGGACGGCGGCGGCGCGGCGTACGAGGCTGCACAGAAAACCGGCGAAGCCCCCGCGAACAAGGCGGGCGACGCCGGTACGGCGGCAGAGGCTCAGGCGCGGCAGGCAGCGGAGCGGGCGGCGGACCAGATGAGCGACGAGCACACAGTTCCCGATGACCACAAGGTTCCCGACGAGCATGCGGCTCCCGGGGAAGCACGGCCCGAGGCGGTGCGGCCCCAGGAGGCGCGGCCTCGGACGGTGCAGCCCCAGGAGGTGCACAAGGAGCGCGAGGACCGCGATCTCCCGCACAATCCGCGGGACCGCAGCGGCGCCCGGGCTCTCTTCATCGAGCTGCGCGAACTGCCCGACGGCTCCACCGAGAAGGCGGCGCTGCGCAACCGGCTGGTGCAGATGCACCTGCCGCTGGTCGAGCACCTGGCGCGGCGCTTCCGCAACCGCGGCGAGCCGCTGGACGACCTGACCCAGGTGGCCACCATCGGGCTGATCAAGTCGGTCGACCGGTTCGACCCGGAGCGCGGCGTCGAGTTCTCGACGTACGCCACTCCGACGGTCGTCGGCGAGATCAAGCGCCACTTCCGCGACAAGGGCTGGGCGGTACGGGTCCCCCGCCGCCTCCAGGAGCTGCGGCTCTCGCTCACCTCGGCGACCGCCGAGCTCTCCCAGCAGCACGGCCGCTCACCGACCGTGCACGAGCTGGCCGAGCGCCTGGCGATCTCCGAGGAAGAGGTACTGGAGGGCCTGGAGTCGGCCAACGCGTACTCCACGCTGTCCCTGGACGTCCCCGACACGGACGACGAGTCCCCGGCGGTCGCGGACACCCTGGGCGCGGAGGACGTGGCCCTTGAGGGCGTCGAGTACCGCGAGTCCCTCAAGCCGCTCCTGGAGGACCTGCCCCCGCGAGAGAAGCGAATTCTTCTCCTCCGCTTCTTCGGGAACATGACCCAGTCCCAGATCGCCCAGGAGGTCGGCATCTCCCAGATGCACGTCTCCCGGCTCCTGGCCCGCACGCTGGCGCAGCTGCGAGAGCGCCTGCTGGTCGAGGAGTAGCAGCCGGCCGGGGCGCAGCGCCCCTTTGCCGTACGGGGTCCGAGCCGCGCCACTCAGGCGCCGCGCGGGCCCCTTTTGATGCCCAGGGCGTCCACGACGGCGGGGTTCAGCAGGAGGACCAGCGAGGCGATCGCGAGGGCGGCGAGGGCGATTCCGGACGGGATCGCCCAGGAGGCGTCGGTGGTGAGCAGCGTGTAGGCGACCGGCAGCGCCATCAGCTGGGTGATCACGGCGGGGCCGCGGCTCCAGCTCCTGCGCAGCCGCAGACCGTTCGCGGCGAGCAGCGGCAGCGCGGCCAGCGCGATCAGGGTGAGTCCGCCCATCTCGGCCTGCTCCGGGCGGTCGGGGCTGCCGAAGAGCCCCATCACGAGCATGTATCCCCCGACGGCGACCAGCGCCAGCCCTTCCACCGCCACCAGCGCGGCAGCGGCCCCCAGGCGTGCGGGGCGGGGCTCCTTGGGGTGCGGCACGGACGTCTGCATCGACTCATCACTCACCCTTGCAGGGTAACGGCCGTCTGTTCGCCCGGTTCGGCCCCCTTGCCGCCGTCGCGCCGCCCGCCCCCACACCGCCCGCCCCGCTCCCCGGCGACGTGCCCTCGCACGGACGGCCGGTAATCTGCACCTCATGCGCGCACTCCTCGTGGTCAATCCAGCCGCCACCACCACCAGTGCCCGCACCCGGGACGTCCTGATCCACGCTCTCGCCAGCGAGATGAAGCTGGAGACGGTCACCACGGAGTACCGCGGACACGCCCGGGACCTCGGCCGCCGGGCAGCCGACAGCGAGGACATCGAACTGGTTGTCGCCCTGGGCGGCGACGGCACCGTCAACGAAGTCGTGAACGGGCTGCTGCACAACGGACCCGACCCCGACCGCCTTCCCGGATTCGCCGTCGTTCCCGGTGGTTCCACCAATGTGTTCGCGCGCGCACTCGGCCTTCCCAATGACGCCGTAGAAGCGACCGGCGCCCTTTTGGACGCGCTGCGTACCGGAAGCGAACGCACAGTGAGCCTCGGCCTCACAAAGGGCGTACCGGGAACGGAGGACGAAGCAGTTCCGGAACGCTGGTTCACTTTCTGCGCCGGACTGGGATTCGACGCCGGAGTCATCGGCCGGGTGGAGCAGCAACGCGAACGCGGAAAACGCTCAACCCACGCCCTTTATCTGCGCCAGGTGGTACGGCAGTTCCTCGACGAGCCGCACCGCCGGCAGGGCGTGATCACTCTGGAGCGCCCCGGCCACGACCCGGTGACGGACCTGGTCCTGTCGATAGTCTGCAACACCTCCCCCTGGACCTACCTGGGAAATCGTCCGTTGTACGCCTCCCCCGAGGCGTCCTTCGAAACCGCCCTGGACGTGCTCGGTCTGAGCAGACTTTCCACCCCCGCGGTCACCCGCTACGCCACCCAGTTGCTGACCTCGACCCCCGAGCGCGGTCCACACGGTAAGCACGCGGTAACGCTTCATGACCTCACGGACTTCACCTTGCATTCGAAGGTCCCACTGCCCCTTCAAATGGACGGTGACCACCTTGGGTTGCGTACGAGCGTCGCGTTCACAGGCGTTCGCCGTGCACTGCGTGTGATTGTGTGAGTGGAAGGGCCTAAAGTCCTTTATCTCGAACGTACGGACTGCCATCCACCCCATGGAAGTACGGCTGTGACCTACCCGACACCGAGGAATCAAAAAAAACTTCTCGGAAGGGGTTGTATCCGCCGTCGAGGTTTGCGAGTCTCTTCATGGCGATCGGGACGGCCCGCAACACCGGCCTCCCTGAGAACCAGAATCCCTCCTCACGCACAGGACCACAACCGGTGTCGTATGTCACTGGAAGTCGGCCCTTCCCTCGTGAAGGGATTCGTGAAAGCGTTCACATTCACAAGCAACGTGCATGTCACAAGGAGAGGTAGCAGCCATGGACTGGCGTCACAACGCCGTTTGTCGTGAGGAAGACCCGGAGCTGTTCTTCCCCATCGGCAACACCGGTCCTGCGCTGCTGCAGATCGAGGAAGCCAAGGCCGTCTGCCGCCGCTGCCCCGTCATGGAGCAGTGCCTGCAGTGGGCGCTCGAGTCCGGCCAGGACTCGGGTGTCTGGGGTGGCCTCAGCGAGGACGAGCGCCGCGCAATGAAGCGCCGTGCCGCTCGCAACCGGGCGCGCAACGCGACCGCCTGACCCACCCTGCTTCGAGCCTGAGCTCGGCGGCGCATACAGCGCGTATGCAGTCACCGCCCCCGAATCGCAGCGCGCAGTACCCCCCAATGCGCAGTAACGCGTGAGCAGTTGAGCCCCGGACCGTCACCTCGGTCCGGGGCTCTTCGCTGTGCTGGATGAATACTTTTGCGTCCCCTCGGTTAACTGTGCGGGTAACTGGCCTGCCAGGAAGGCCAGTTACCCGGGTACGTCGCCCACTTCTGCGGGTACGTCGCCTACTTCTGCGGCCGTACCGGTATGTCCAGCACCACCCGGGTGCCGCGCTCGGGGCCCGGGACCATGTCGAAGGTGCCGCCCAACTCGCCCTCCACCAGGGTCCGGACGATCTGGAGTCCGAGGTTTCCGGTCCGCTGCGGGTCGAAGCCGTCGGGGAGTCCGCGCCCGTCGTCGAGCACGGTGATCAGCAGTCGCGCCTCCGCCGACGTACCGCCGCGCAGCGCCGAGACCTCCACGGTCCCCTCGTCGCCCTGGCCGAACGCGTGCTCCAGGGCGTTCTGCAGAATCTCCGTCAGCACCATGGAGAGCGGAGTGGCGACCTCCGCGTCCAGGATTCCGAAGCGTCCGGTGCGCCGGCAGACCACCTTGCCCGGTGAGATCTCCGCCACCATCGCCAGCACCCGGTCCGCGATCTCGTCGAACTCGACCCGCTCGTCCAGGTTCTGGGACAGCGTCTCGTGCACGATCGCGATCGAACCGACGCGCCGCACCGCCTCGTTGAGGGCCTCACGGCCCTGCTCGGAGTCCATCCTTCGGGACTGGAGTCTCAGCAGGGCGGCCACCGTCTGGAGGTTGTTCTTCACCCGGTGGTGGATCTCCCGGATGGTGGCGTCCTTGGTGATCAACTCCCGCTCGCGGCGGCGGAGTTCGGTGACGTCGCGGCAGAGGACCAGGGAGCCGATCCGGGTCCCCTTGGGCTTGAGCGGGATGGCGCGCAGCTGGATCACTCCCCCGCTGCCCTCGACCTCGGTCTCGCGCGGGGCGTAGCCGCTGGCCAGCTTGACCAGGGCTTCGTCGACCGGGCCGCGGGACGGGGCGAGTTCGGCGGTGGCCCGGCCGAGGTGGTGGCCGACCAGGTCGGAGGCGAGGCCCAGGCGGTGGTACGCGGAGAGGGCGTTGGGGCTGGCGTACTGCACGATCCCCTCGGCGTCGAGCCGGATCAGGCCGTCGCCGACGCGCGGGGAGGCGTCCATGTCGACCTGCTGGCCGGGGAACGGGAAGGAACCCGCGGCGATCATCTGGGCGAGGTCGGAGGCGCTCTGGAGGTACGTCAGTTCCAGGCGGCTGGGGGTGCGGACGGTGAGCAGGTTGGTGTTGCGGCCGATGACGCCCAGGACGCGGCCCTCGCGGCGTACCGGAATGGACTCGACCCGTACCGGCACCTCCTCGCGCCACTCGGGGTCGCCCTCGCGCACGATCCGGCCCTCGTCCAGGGCGGCGTCGAGCAGCGGACGCCGTCCGCGCGGGACCAGATGTCCCACCATGTCGTCGTGGTACGAGGTCGGTCCGGTGTTGGGGCGCATCTGCGCGACGGACACATAGCGGGTGCCGTCGAGGGTAGGGACCCACAGCACCAGGTCGGCGAAGGACAGGTCGGAGAGCAGCTGCCACTCCGAGACCAGCAGGTGGAGCCACTCAAGGTCGGACTCACTGAGGGCGGTGTGCTGGCGGACGAGATCGTTCATGGAGGGCACGCTCATGAACATACCCGTAACCTCATGGACAACCGGTGGTGCGCATCCCATAGACAGGGGTTAGTGGTCTAGTCCACAATGGCCGGGCAAAAGAACTTCATCCTCCCCGCACAGGAGGATGAATCCGGAGGATCGCGCGCTCTCTGCCCTGACTGCGCCCGCTCCTCCACACGGCCGGAGGCACCGCACACCGTCGGCCGATGCAACTCCGGGCTGCGGTGCCGGGTGGGCTGAGGGTCCCGCCGGGCGCCGTGGCCCGCGGGTCTGTGTCCGCCCGGGCGGCAACCCCGGACCCCCGGCCGTGAGTCCTCCGGCCGCGACCTCTCCGGCCGTGAGAGCCTGTGTCTAAACCCTCCGGCCCGCTCGGCCTCCACGGCCCCCTCGGCCTTCTACGGCCAGGCGCGCATCGCCAGGGCCGCCACCGCCTCCAGCTCCTCCTTGGTCGCCCCGTCACGGGCCTGCTGGGACATGCCCTGGAGTACGGCGCCGGAGAAGCGGGCCAGTGAGGTCGCATCGGTATCGGCGGGCAGTACGCCGGCGGCGATGTCGGCGCGGATGCGGGACTCGAAGGCGGCCAGGGCGGCGTTGCGGCGCTCGCGCAGGGACTGCTCCACCTCGGCCGTCGCGCAGTTGGTGGCGGCGGAGATCATCAGGCAGCCGCGCGGGTGGGCCGGGTCGGTGTACTCGGTGGCGGCCTCGTGCAGCAGGCGGCCCAGTGCGGCGCGGGCGGTGGGTTCCTCGGTCAGGGCGCGGGTGCTGAAGGCCCCGTGCGTCTCGGCGTAGGCGCTCACCACTTCGGCGAAGAGGGCCTTCTTGTCGCCGAAGGCCGCGTACAGGCTGGGTGCGCCGATGCCCATCACACGAGTCAGGTCGGCGACCGAGGTCGGCTCGTAGCCGTGCTCCCAGAACGCCAGGGTGGCTTTCTCCAGGGCCGCCCCGCGGTCGAAGGACCGGGGCCGCCCGCGCTGCTTGGTTGCCATGCCCGCAATTCTATAACGCTCGCTAGCTATCTGATACGTTTCTTTCTGTAGCGACCGCTAGAGAACACGATCGGCGAAAGAGGGGGGCGTAGCCATGAGCACGCTCAAGCGACTTGAGGGCAGGACAGCACTGGTCACCGGGGGCAGCCGGGGCATCGGCCGGGGCATCGCCGAACGGCTCGGCCGGGACGGGGCGCGGGTAGGGGTGCACTACGGCAGCAACGAGGTGGCCGCCAAGGAGGTCGTCGCCGCGATCGCGGCGGCCGGGGGTTCGGCCTTCACGCTCGGCCAGGAGCTGTCGGCTCCGGGGGCGGCCGAGGCACTGTGGGAGGAGTTCGACCGGCACGCGGACGGGCTGGACATCCTGGTCAACAACGCGGGCATCGGGGCCTCCGAACCGTTCGAGTCGATCGGCGAGGACGACTTCGACCGGCTCTTCGCCGTGAACGTCAGAGCGCCGTTCTTCCTGGCTCAGCAGGGGGCACGGCGGCTGCGCGACGGGGGCCGGATCATCAATATCTCCACCGGGCTGGCGCACGCCGCCGCGATGCCCGAACTCATCGCCTACGCCATGAGCAAGGGCGCCCTGGAGGTCTTCACCCGGGATCTGTCCAAAACGCTCGGCCCGCGCGGGATCACCGTCAACTCGGTGGCCCCCGGCATCGTCGACACGGATGTGAACGCCAGTTGGCTGCGGGCAAGTGACGAGGCGTGGGCCGGAGCGGCGGCGCTCTCCGCGCTGGGCCGGGTCGGCACGCCGCAGGACATCGCCGACGTGGTGGCCTTCGTGGCCTCCGACGACGCACGCTGGGTGACCGGCCACTGGATCGACGCCACCGGCGGGTCGCTGAGCTGACCGGGCGGGCACGCATGAGGCAGGGGAAGGCGGGGAGGTGGCGACAGGGAGGTGGTTCCCGAGGTGCCGGGGGGCGCTTCCCGGTCGACCATGAGGGGGACGGAAAAATTCAGCGGATCGCCGTCCTCGCGACCGGTCGAAGGGCAGGTGAGGACGGGCCTCCTCTGCTAGATTGGTCTATACCACAGATCATTTTCGCCCCCACATCTCTCCCTCCCAGATAGGCAGGCATCAGCGTGGAAGTTGTCATCGTTCCGGACGCCAAGGCGGGCGGCGAGCTCATCGCGCAGAGCATCGTGAACCTGCTGGGCCACAAGCCCGACGCCCTGCTCGGTGTGGCCACAGGGTCGTCCCCGCTGCCCATCTACCAGGCGCTGACCGCCAAGGTGACGGCGGGCGAGGTGGATGTCTCCCGCGCCCGTATCTGCCAGCTGGACGAGTACGTGGGTCTGCCGGTCGGGCACCCCGAGTCGTACCGGGCGACGGTGCTGCGGGAGGTCGTGGAGCCGCTCGGGCTGACCGAGTCCTCGTTCTTCGGGCCCGACGGGTCGACCGAGGACGTGCAGGCGGCGGTCGAGGCGTACGACAAGGCGCTCAGCGACGCCGGCGGTGTGGACCTCCAGCTGCTGGGGATCGGGACCGACGGGCACATCGGCTTCAACGAGCCGTGCTCGTCGCTCGCCTCGCGCACCCGCATCAAGACCCTGACCCAGCAGACCATCGACGACAACGCGCGCTTCTTCGACGGCGACACCGCCCAGGTCCCGCGCCATGTCATCACCCAGGGCATCGGCACCATCCTGGACGCTCGCCACCTGGTGCTGCTGGCCACCGGCGAGGGCAAGGCCGAGGCGGTCGCGCAGACCGTGGAGGGCCCGCTCTCCGCGCTCGTACCGGCGTCCGCCCTTCAGCTGCACCCGCACGCGACGGTCGTCGTGGACGAGGCGGCGGCCTCCAAGCTGAAGCTGGCCGACTACTTCCGCCACACCTACGCGAACAAGCCGGTGTGGCAGGGGCTGTAAGCCTCTTGCTGGACAAGCCTCCTGCTGGACAGCTGGGTCCGAACACCGGCTGCTGACGGCGAAGGGCCGGGCATCCCCCCCGAGGATGCCCGGCCCTTCGCCGTACCAAAGACGGTCAGCGACCGGTGATCGCCTCGGCGGCCGCCTGGCCGCAGACGCGGGCCGCGCCGTGCGTGGCCACGTGCAGCGCACCGCGCGGGGTGGACTGCGGGACGCCCATCTCGACCACCACGGTGTCCGGGCGCGCGGCCAGGAGTGCGTCGAGGGCGGCGGCCATCCACGGGTGACGGTGCTCGTCGCGCACGACGGCGACGACACGACGCTCCCCGGCGGCGGCCAGCACGGACTCGGCGGAGCCCGTGGAGGCGTCGAAGGTGCCGGTCTCGGTACCCGGGAGGAGCCGCGCCAGGTCGGCGGCGACGCCCCACGGGGTCTCGTCACCGACCGCGATGTTCGCGACCGGGGTGAACGCGGCGACGTACGGGGCGGAAGTGACCTCGGTGGCACCCGGGGCGCGGGTGACGCACACCGCGCGGCGGGCCGCGGTCAGACCGACCTCGCGGTCCCGGCCCGTGCGGTCGGCGGCGGTGACGATGCGTTCGCGGACGATCTCGTTGCCGGGCGCGGTCCCCTCCTGCACTGCCGCGCCCGGCCCCGAAGTCCGGGCCGTCTGCGTCCACGCGGCCAGGGCGCGAACCCGGGCAGCCGCATCGGCCAGCCGCTCCTGTGGCAGTTCACCGGAGCGGACCGCCTGCACCAGCGCATCGCGCAGCCGCAGAACGGTCTCCTCGTCGGCGAGTCCGCCACCCACGCAGATCGCGTCGGCGCCGGCGGCGATCGCCAGGACGGAGCCGCGCTCGATTCCGTACGTCGCGGAGATGGCCTGCATCTCCATGCCGTCCGTGATGATCAGCCCCTGGTAGCCCAGCTGCTCGCGCAGCAGACCGGTGAGGATCTGCGGACTGAGAGTCGCGGGACGGGTGGGGTCGAGCGCAGGGAGAAGAATATGCGCACTCATGACCGATTTGGAACCCGCGGCGATCGCGGCCCGGAAAGGCACCAGCTCACGGGCGTGCAGTGTGTCCAGGTCCACATCGATGCGGGGCATGTCGTGGTGCGAGTCCACGCTGGTGTCGCCGTGGCCGGGGAAGTGCTTGGTGCAGGCGGCGACGCCCGCGGCCTGGAGTCCCTCGATGTACGCGGCGGTGTGCCGGGCGACCAGGAGCGGGTCGGCGCCGAACGAACGTACGCCGATGACCGGGTTCTTCGGGTCGGAGTTGACGTCGGCCGACGGTGCCCAGTTGAGGTTGACGCCGCACTCGGCGAGGCGCAGGCCCAGCTCGCGGGCCACGTCCCGGGTGAGGGCCGTGTCGTCGACGGCGCCGAGCGCGAGGTTGCCGGGGAAGGAGGAACCTCCGCGCACCTCCAGCCGCGTGACATCTCCGCCCTCTTCGTCGATGGCGACCAGGACGTCGTCCCGCTCGGCCCGCAACTGGGCGGTGAGCGCGGCGAGTTGCTCGGGGGAGGCGATGTTGCGACCGAACAGGCCGACCGAGGAGAGGCCTTCACCCACACTGCGCAGCAGCCAGTCGGGGGCGGAGGTGCCGGTGAAGCCGGGCTGGAGGACGGCGAGGGCGTCACGGGTGAGGGTGTCCGTGGTGCCGCTTACGAGCGTCGTCATGGAGCGTTATCCCTTCACAGCGCCGGCCGTCAGACCCGCGGCCATCTTGCGCTGGACGATGAGGAAGAGGATCACGATGGGCACGGCCATCATGGTGGAACCGGCCATCATCGGCGCGTACTCGGTGCCCTGCTTGGTGGTGAAGTTGCTGAGCCAGACCGTGGCGGTCTGGTTCTGCTGGCTCATCAGCATCAGGGCGTACAGGTACTCGTTCCAGGCCTGGATGAAGCCGTAGACGGAGGTCGCGACGATGCCCGGGGCCAGCAGCGGGAAGACGACGCGCATGAAGGCGGAGGTGCGGGTGCAGCCGTCGACCATGGCCGCCTCCTCCAGCTCCTTGGGGATGTTGACGATGAAACCGCGCAGCGTCCACACCGTGAAGGGCAGGATGAAGGTCAGGTACGTGATGATCAGGCCCGAGAGCTTGTCGTACTGACCCAGGTCGTTGAGTAGCAGGAAGACCGGGATGATCATGGCGACCAGCGGCACCATCTGGACCGCGAGGATGCCGACGATGACGGCCTTGCGGCCCCTGAAGGCGAACCGCGAGATGGCCAGGGCGGCCAGCAGGCCGACCAGGATGCCGACGATCACGACGACCAGCGAGACGATCAGGCTGCGCCCGACCGGACCCCAGAAGTCGGAGACCTCGAACGCCCGGGAGAAGTTGTCCAGGGTGAAGTCGACCGGGAAGAAGTGCGGGTTGGGGTCGATCGCGTCCTTGGCGGGCTTGAACGCGGTGTTCAGCATCCAGTAGACGGGGAACCCGGCGGTCACGAAGACCAGCAGGCCGATCAGGTTCCAGCCCAGCTTGCTCTTCCTGCGGCGCGGCCTGGCGACCTTCTTGGCAGGCCCGGAGGGCTTGGCGGGCTGGGCGGGGGCGTGGGCGGGAGCCGCTGAGGTCGAGGTCACTCCACCTCTCCGATCTTGAGCATCTGGCGCATGTAGACGGCGACGACGCCGAGCAGGAGCAGGACGGTGACCAGCGCGATGGCCGAGCCGCCGGAGTAGTCGTTGACGACGAATGCCTTGTCGTACGAGTACGTGGTGAGCAGCTGGAACTCGGCCTCGGGGTGGCCGTTGCGCATCACGAAGACCTGGGGGAAGACGCCCATGTCCCAGATGAGCGAGAGGGTCGTCAGCATCACGATGATCGGCTTGAGGATCGGCAGCGTGACGTACCGGAAGACCTTGATCGCCCCGGCGCCGTCGAGGCGGGCCGCCTCCTCCAGCTCCTTGGGGACCTGGGTGAGTCCGGCGCCGAGGGTGATGACCACGAACGGCACCGCGCCCCAGACCACCAGCAGCATGATGACGGCGAGGCCCTGGGGGCCGCTGGCGAACCAGTTGTGGCCGCTCATGTCGACGCCGGGAAGCTTGTCGATGAGGTAGTTCAGGACGCCGTAGTCGGTGTCGAACATCCACTTGAAGACGGTGGTGGAGACGACGATCGGCATGCCCCAACTGGCGATGAGGGCAACGTTGATGAGGATCTTGACCCAGCCGGAAACCTTCTGCAGCAGCAGCGCGATGGCCATGCCGATGACCATCGTGAAGATGACCGCGCCGCCGGCGAACAGGATCGTGCGGACCACGACGGCCCAGAACTCACTGTCGGAGAAGAGCTTGGCGAAGTTCGCGAAGCCGACCGACTCGGTGTCCTTGAAACCCCAGAGCTGGGACTTGCCGAAGTCCTGGAAAGCGAGGGTGACCAGGCGGACCAGCGGATATCCGAGGACCAGGACCAGGACCAGGAGGCAGGGGGCGAGCAGGGCCCAGGGCGCTGCCGCTCCACCGTTCCTTCCCTTGCGGCCCGGCTGTTTCCCGGGGGTGCCGGCCGTGCCCGGCGAGGGTGCCTGCCGCGACGGCGGCACCTTGGCGGTGGTTGTCTCTGCGGCACTCATCGCGCGCTCCTCAGCGATCCCTCTCGTACAACTGC
This sequence comes from Streptomyces sp. NPDC051561, assembly GCF_044454195.1. NCBI lineage: Bacteria > Bacillati > Actinomycetota > Actinomycetes > Kitasatosporales > Streptomycetaceae > Streptomyces > Streptomyces sp. NPDC051561. Next base: position 291,348 of record NZ_JBITDM010000002.1, read on the forward strand.
ATTCGTGCCGTGCCGCGTCCCGCAGGGGAAGCTCCCACTCCCCTTCGGGAGCTCTCCCGGGTGGGACGTGGCACACCGGGACGGGCCCGGCACGGGCAGGCGGCAGGGCCCCGCCGTGCGGCGGAGCCCTGCCTCAGGGCCTGTGCCCGGACCCCGCGGGGTCCGGGCACAGGCCCCGGGAGGTCACTTGGTGTTGATGACCTTGTCCATCGCGGCGTCGGCGACCTTGGCCGCGTCGGCGACGGACTTCTTGCCGGTGCCGATCTCCTGGAGCATGGTCTTGAGGACCTGCGCCTTCTCGATCTGGCCCCAGCCCGGCGCCATCGGCACGAACCAGGAGGACTCGGCCGCGGTGGCCGGGACGACCGTCTTCGGGTCCTGCTTCAGCGGCGCGAGGTCCGTCTTGTTGTTCGGCAGGTTGCCCTTGGCGGCGAGGACCTTCTGGCCGTCCTTGCCGGTGAAGGCGTTGATCCACTCGGCAGCGGCTTCCTGCGCCTTGGACTTGGCCGGGACGGCCAGGTCCGAGCCGCCGAGGAAGACCGGCATGGCCTTGCCGGACGGGCCGGGCATCACGAAGTTCTCAAGCTTGGTGTCGAGCTTGCCGACCTTGTCGTTCTCCTTGAGGGCGGCGGTCGCACCCTCCCAGCCGGCGCCGAAGATCATGCCGGCGTTGCCCTGGCCGAAGACGACCGGACGGTCGGACTCGTCCTTGGTCTTGTCGGCCTTCATGTAGGTGTCGAGCACCTTCTTGTACTCGTTGAGGCCCTTCTGGGACTCCGGCGAGGAGAGGTTGGCCTTGAACTTGCCGCCCTCCTCCTTCGCGATGGAGCCGCCCGCCTCGTACACGAAGGACATCGCCGCGTACCAGTCCGGCGACGGCTGGTACCAGCCGCTGAACTTGGCGCCCTTCTTCTGCTGCATCTTGTCGAGGGCGGCGGTCAGCTCCTGGTACGTCTTGGGAGCGGCCTTCACACCAGCCTCGGCGGCGATGTCCTTGCGCCAAGTGCCCACGCGGCCACCGGCGTAGTAGGGGACGCCGTACGTCTTGCCCTCGTACGTCACGGAGGCCTTGAGGCCGTCCAGCCACTGGTCCGAAGCGTCGAACTTCTTCGGGTCGACCTCGGCGAAGGCGCCGGTGGCGATGTAGCTGAGCATCTCGGTGTTGCCCATCTCGACCACGTCGGGGGCGTTGTCCGTGGCGAGCACGGCGTCGAGCTTGGCGTTCTTGTCCGGCCAGCCGTAGTACTCGTGCTTGATCTTGATGCCGGGGATCTTCTTGGTGACCGCGTCGTCCGCGGCCTTGACCAGCTCCGGCCAGTTCTTCTGGGCATCGACCGTCAGCCAGACGGTGAGTTCCTTGGTGTCGGCCGCCTTCTCGCCGCCACCGGCCTTCTTGGTGTCGGAACCACACGCCGCGACACTGACCAACATGCCGGCGACGCCAATCGCCGCGATGAGCTTGCGCTTCATTACGCCACTCTCCTGCTCAGGGATGCCTGAAAACCCCTGGCCCACCGCGAGGACTACGCACGAAGTACGGCCTGTGGGACCGGGACCTGGTCTTTAATGGTTTAGACCAGTAGCTGGAGCTTGGCCTAGACCTTTTGGGGTGTCAAGGGTGTGTAAGACGACTCGATGTGTCCGTTACCGGACCGACACCTGTCCCCGCCCAAGAACTCTCAAGAGCCTCTGTGGCCACCGCGTTCACGGGCCACGCGGTGTATAAGAAGGAATCGCGCGGAGCCCGAGCCCCGCGCGGCGGACCGTGCCACCATCCATGACAGACGGAGAAGCCGGTGACGGCAGCAGCGCAGGAACCGGGAAGGCGGACCAGCATGACCACCGACGGGGGATCCACGGCAAGCGCGGGCAGCGTGGACAGCACGGAAGGCGTCGGACGTGCGGAAGGCCTCGGACGTACGGGAAGCCTCGGACGTACGGGAAGCCTCGGCGGCACGGAAAGCCTCGGACGTACGGGAAGCACGGAGAGCAGCGCGGCCATGGACACCACCGACACCCCCGCGGTCACCGGGAACGAGCCGACCGCCCCCACCGGCGCACCCACCCGGACCGCCCGCGTCCCCAAGTACTACCGCCTGAAAAGGCACTTGCTCGACATGACGGAGACGCTGCCGCCCGGCACCCCGGTGCCCCCCGAGCGCACCCTGGCCGCCGAGTTCGACACCTCCCGCACCACCGTCCGCCAGGCACTCCAGGAACTGGTCGTCGAGGGCCGCCTGGAGCGCATCCAGGGCAAGGGCACCTTCGTCGCCAAGCCGAAGGTCTCGCAGTCCCTGCAACTCACCTCGTACACCGAGGACATGAGGGCCCAGGGCCTCGAACCCACCTCGCAGCTCCTGGACATCGGGTACGTCACCGCCGACGACACCCTCGCCGGGCTGCTCGACATCACCGCCGGCGGCCGCGTACTGCGCATCGAGCGACTGCGTCTGGCCAGCGGCGAGCCGATGGCGATCGAGACAACTCACCTGTCGGCCAAGCGATTTCCGGCGCTGCGCCGCTCGCTGGTGAAGTACACCTCGCTCTACACCGCGCTGGCCGAGGTCTACGACGTACGCCTCTCGGAGGCCGAGGAGACCATCGAGACCTCGCTGGCGACCCCGCGCGAGGCGGGACTGCTGGGCACCGACGTCGGGCTGCCGATGCTGATGCTCTCGCGCCACTCGCTGGACCGGAACGGCGAGCCGGTGGAGTGGGTGCGGTCGGTCTACCGCGGCGACCGGTACAAGTTCGTGGCCAGGCTTCAGCGGCCGCAGGACTGACCCGCGATCAGAGGACACACTCCCGAAGAGGGGCCGCAGGGCACAAATGCGGCCCCTTCGGCATGCCCGGTCCCGGCGCAGGCGCGGAGATCCGCCCAGGTGCGCGGGAGGGCCGAGGGGTGCGCTCCCGGCCGTGGTCCAGCAGTTTCCGGCCAGCCGAGCGGTCTGGACCATTGACCCGGACCGGGCCGCTCCGCAGGATCGGGGCGCCAGGTGGCCACCGGCACCCACGCGGCCCGACACGGGCCGCACCTGCGCGAATTCCCCGAAAGGTGCGTCAACCCATGAGGAACAAGGCGAAGTTGGCGGCGGTGACCGTCGCGGGCGGACTGCTCGCCGCCACCATGTCCACCTCGGCGCTCGCCGCCGGCGGCCCCACCAACCTGTCGGGCAAGGGGTGCCCGTCGTCCTACACCAACACCTCCGGCGGGGTGACCTGGATCCAGTCCCTGAAGAGCAAGACCCAGTCCTCCACCCAGCGTTGGTACGGCCTCTACTACGTCTACTACAAGAAGCCGAACACCGGTGAGCACATCAAGCAGCCCAACCGCGAGTACGTCTGCTGGTAGCCGCCGCACCCCCGGGCGCGGCCGGCCGCCGCCCACCCCGCCAAGTTGACGCCGGTACGTCGCTGACCTGCGGTGGTTGCCCCGTGTCCGTACCGATATGCGGACAGGGGGTTACGCGGCGCGGTCACAGCCCCTAGATTTCGCGCACGTCACAGGATGATCGCGCGCGAGGGGACGGACCATCATGGCAGAGCCGAGACAGACAGCCGGGACAGCAGGGGACGGGGCCCCGGAAACCGGGGCCCCGTCCGCACCCGCGCGCAAACTTTCGCCGAAGTCCGTGGCGATCTGGACGCTGGTGGCGCTCGTCGGCGCGGCCGGCTGGGCGGTGCTCGCCCTCTCGCGCGGCGAGGAGGTGTCGGCCGCCTGGATGCTGGCCGCGGCCCTCGGCTCGTACGCCATCGGCTACCGCTTCTACTCGAAGTTCATCGCGAACCGGGTCCTCAAGGTCGACAAGACCCGGGCCACCCCGGCCGAGCGCCTCAACGACGGCGTGGACTTCCACCCCACCGACCGCCGGGTCCTGTTCGGCCACCACTTCGCGGCCGTCGCCGGCGCGGGTCCGCTGGTCGGTCCGGTCCTTGCGGCCCAGATGGGATATCTGCCGGGCACCCTCTGGATCGTGGCGGGCGTGATCTTCGCGGGCGCCGTCCAGGACATGGTGACCCTCTTCTTCTCCACCCGCCGGGACGGCCGTTCGCTCGGCCAGATCGCGCGGGACGAGATCGGTGTGGTCGGCGGCGCGGCCGCGCTGATCGCCGTGTTCGCCATCATGATCATCCTGCTCGCGGTCCTCGCGCTGATCATCGTGAACGCGCTCGCCGAGTCGCCCTGGGGTGTCTTCTCCATCGCGATGACCATCCCGATCGCCCTCTTCATGGGCATCTACCTGCGGGTGCTGCGGCCCGGCCGGGTCAGTGAGATCTCGCTGATCGGCGTCGTCCTGCTGCTGCTCGCGATCATCGCGGGCGGCTGGGTCGCCGAGTCCTCCTGGGCGGAGACCTTCACGCTGGAGCCCGGCACGCTGGTCATCTACATGGTGATCTACGGATTCCTGGCGTCCGTACTGCCGGTGTGGCTGCTGCTCGCCCCGCGCGACTACCTCTCCACCTTCATGAAGGTCGGCACCATCGGTCTGCTGGCCGTCGGCGTCCTCATCGCGATGCCCACCCTGAAGATGGACGGCATCACCAAGTTCGCGACCAGCGGCACCGGACCGGTCTTCGCGGGCTCGCTCTTCCCGTTCGTCTTCATCACCATCGCCTGTGGTGCGCTCTCCGGCTTCCACGCCCTGATCTCCTCGGGGACCACCCCGAAGATGATCCAGAAGGAGACCCAGATCCGCACGATCGGCTACGGCTCCATGCTGGTCGAGTCGTTCGTCGCGATCATGGCGCTGATAGCCGCCTGCATCATCGACCCGGGTCTGTACTTCGCGGTCAACGCGCCCGCAGGTGTGGTCGGCGACACCGTGCAGGCCGCCTCACAGGCGGTCGGCAACCTCGGATTCTCCATCTCTCCCGACGCGTTGGCGCAGGCCGCCAAGGACGTCGAGGAGGCCAGCCTGCTGCACCGGACGGGAGGCGCGCCGACCTTCGCGCTCGGCCTCTCGGAGATCTTCTCGGCGGCCTTCGGCGGCGCCGCGCTCAAGGCCTTCTGGTACCACTTCGCGATCATGTTCGAGGCGCTGTTCATTCTGACGACGCTGGACGCGGGTACCCGGGTCGGCCGGTTCATGCTCCAGGACATGCTGGGCAACGTCTACAAGCCGTTCAAGAACGTCAGCTGGAAGCCGGGCGTCTGGATCGCCAGCGCCATCGTGGTCTTCGCCTGGGGCTACTTCCTCTGGGTCGGCGTGCACGACCCGCTGGGCGGCATCAACCAGCTCTTCCCGCTCTTCGGCATCGCCAACCAGCTGCTGGCCGCCGTCGCGCTCGCGGTCTGCACCACGCTGCTGATCAAGTCGGGACGTCTCAAGTACGCCTGGGTGACGGCCGTTCCGCTGCTCTGGGACGTCGCGGTGACCCTCACCGCCAGCTGGCAGAAGATCTTCTCCGCCGACCCCCGGGTGGGCTTCTTCGCCCAGCGCGACGTCTACCAGAGCGCGCTCGACAAGGGCCTCGACAAGGTCGGACTCGCCAAGAACCGCGAGCAGATGGAGACCATCGTCACCAACTCCACGGTGGACGGTGTCCTTTCGATCCTCTTCGCCGTCCTCATCGTGGTCGTCCTCTTCGAGGCCTGCCGCGCCTGCCTCAAGGCGATCCGCAACCCCGGGGGCGTCAAGGTCAGCGAGACCCCGTACGTCAAGTCGGAAATCGTCGCCCCGGCCTCCCTCTTCGCCACCAAGGAGGAGAAGGCGGAACTGGCCGCCGCCGGCGCGGACAGCCCGGCCAGGACCGGGAGTACGGTGTGAGCATGGCCCTGAGTGCACGTCGCCGCTTCTCCCAACTACGCTGGTACGTCCGCGAGTTGACCGGCGAGGCAGCGTACGACCACTATGTGGCCCACGCCCGCACCCACTCCCCCGACGCCCCGGTGATGACCCGCCGCGCCTTCGAGCGCAGCCGCACGGACGCCCGCGAGGGCGACCCCCGCGAGGGGTTCCGCTGCTGCTGACCCCTCGGCCCTTACGTACCCGCGCCACGTTGACGGCCCGGTGTCCCGCCCCTCGAAACGGGGTGGGGCACCGGGCCGTCGCCATGCACACTCCCTGCCATGGACATCCGCATCCGGGCCGCCCGGCCCACCGAATTCCCCGAAACCGGCGACCTCACCGCATCCGCCTACCTCGACGACGGCCTCCTCGGCGCCGGCGCCGAGGACCCGTACCTCCTGGTCCTGCGCGACACCCCGGCCCGCGCAGGCAAGGCCGACCTGCTGGTCGCCGTGGACACCGACGACACCCTCCTGGGCACGGTCACCTACGCCGCCCAGGGCAGTCCGCTACAGGACATCGGCCGGCCGGGGGAGGCCGAGTTCCGGATGCTGGCGGTCGCCCACCGGGCCCGCGGGCGGGGCGTCGGCGAGGCCCTGGTGCGGGAGTGCGTCGCGCGAGCGAGGGCCGAGCGGGGTGTCGTACGACTGGTGATGTCGACCCAGCCCGCCATGCTCGGGGCGCACCGGATCTATGAGCGCCTCGGCTTCACGCGCACCCCGGAACGGGACTGGGAACCGGTTCCCGGATTGAGCCTGTTGACGTACAAGATGACCCTCTGAGCCGCTTCCGCAAGGGAAGAGCCCCGGCGCGCGACACAAGATGTGGTGGGTGCATCACCCAGCACCCACCACATGTATGCTCATGGCTGCTGTCACCGCAGGGGAATCCGGTGCGAATCCGGAACTGTCCCGCAACGGTATGCCTTGTGCACATTTGCGCACGCCGAGTCCGAGCACCTGCCGACAGCCCGTCCGGTTCGACCGATCCGGACACCGATTCGTCCGGGCCTCGCGGTAGGGCCAGTGGACGCAAGGCGACGTACGCCCGTTTCCGGGCCGGCGTGCGCCCGTGCGCCCCTTCCTCCCGCCGCAGGCACGGCGCCGAGCGAGGGAGAGCCCCCACGTGACCATCGCGCCAGTCGACCCGGCCATCGCCGAGCAGCGTACGGACCACCAGGACCAGCAGGACGCCCCCGGCACCGCCCTCCTGCGCACCCTGACCGACCTGACCGCCGACCTGCCCGACACCGACCCCGGCCGGGTCGCCGCCGCCGCCCTCCGTGGGCGCCACGCGGGCTCGGACGCCGCCGAACTCCGGGAGCTCGCCACCGAGTCCGCCGCAGGTCTCATCTCCGAGGACCCGGCCTACTCGCGACTGGCCGCCCGCCTCCTCACCCGTACGATCCGGGACGAGGCCGCCACCCAGGGTGTGCACTCCTTCTCCGGCTCCGTCGCCGTCGGCCACCGCGAAGGGCTCATCGCGGACCGTACGGCCGGCTTCGTCAGCAAGCACGCGGCGGCCCTCGACGCACTGATCGACCTGGAGGGCGACGACCGCTTCGAGTACTTCGGCCTGCGCACCGTCTACAGCCGCTACCTGCTGCGCCACCCGATCACCCGCCAGGTCGTCGAGACCCCGCAGCACTTCATGCTGCGGGTGGCCTCCGGCCTCGCGCAGGACGACAGCGAGCGGGCTCTCGCCGAGGTCGCCTCCCTCTACCGGCTGATGAGCCGGCTGGACTACCTCCCGTCCTCGCCGACGCTCTTCAACTCCGGCACCCGCCACCCGCAGATGTCGTCCTGCTACCTCCTCGACTCCCCCGTCGACGAGCTGGACTCCATCTACGACCGCTACCACCAGGTGGCCCGCCTCTCCAAGCACGCCGGCGGCATCGGCCTCTCGTACTCCCGCATCCGCGCCCGCGGCTCCCTGATCCGGGGCACCAACGGGCACTCCAACGGCATCGTCCCGTTCCTGAAGACCCTCGACGCCTCCGTGGCCGCCGTGAACCAGGGCGGCCGGCGCAAGGGTGCCGCCGCCGTCTACCTGGAGACCTGGCACGCGGACATCGAGGAGTTCCTGGAGCTCCGCGACAACACCGGCGAGGACGCCCGCCGTACGCACAACCTGAACCTCGCGCACTGGATCCCCGACGAGTTCATGCGCCGGGTCGACCAGGACGGCCCGTGGTCCCTCTTCTCCCCCGCCGACGTGCCCGAGCTGGTCGACCTGTGGGGCGACGAGTTCGACGCCGCGTACCGCAAGGCGGAGGCGGCGGGCCTGGCCCGCAGGACCATTTCCGCCCGGGAGCTCTACGGCCGCATGATGCGCACCCTCGCGCAGACCGGCAACGGCTGGATGACCTTCAAGGACGCCTCCAACCGCACCGCCAACCAGACGGCGGAGCCGGGCCACACGGTCCACTCCTCCAACCTCTGCACCGAGATCCTCGAAGTGACCAACGACGGCGAGACCGCCGTCTGCAACCTCGGCTCGGTCAACATGGGCGCCTTCGTCCTCCCCGCCACCCGCGACATCGACTGGGAGCGGCTGGACGAGACCGTCCGCACCGCCGTCACCTTCCTGGACCGGGTGGTGGACATCAACTTCTACCCGACCGAGCAGGCCGCCACCTCCAACTCCAAGTGGCGCCCGGTGGGCCTCGGCGCGATGGGCCTCCAGGACGTCTTCTTCCAGCTGAAGATGCCGTTCGACTCCCCCGAGGCGGCCGCCCTCTCCACCCGTATCGCCGAGCGGATCATGCTCGCCGCGTACGAGGCGTCCTGCGACCTCGCCGAGCGCTCCGGCCCGCTCCCGGCCTGGGAGAAGACCCGCACCGCCCGTGGCGTACTGCACCCCGACCACTACGGTGTCGAGGTCAACTGGCCGGAGCGCTGGGAAGCCCTCCGCGCCCGTATCGCACGCACCGGCATGCGCAACTCGCTGCTGCTCGCCATCGCCCCCACCGCCACCATCGCGTCCATCGCCGGTGTCTACGAGTGCATCGAGCCGCAGGTCTCCAACCTCTTCAAGCGCGAGACCCTCTCCGGCGAGTTCCTCCAGGTCAACTCCTATCTGGTCAACGACCTGAAGGCGCTCGGCGTCTGGGACGCCCAGACCCGCGAGGCACTGCGCGAGGCCTCCGGCTCGGTCCAGGGCTTCAACTGGATCCCCGCCGAGGTCCGCGACCTCTACCGCACCGCCTGGGAGATCCCGCAGCGCGGCCTGATCGACATGGCCGCCGCCCGCACCCCGTACCTCGACCAGTCCCAGTCCCTCAACCTCTTCCTGGAAACGCCCACCATCGGCAAGCTCAGCTCGATGTACGCGTACGCCTGGAAGAAGGGGCTGAAGACGACGTACTACCTGCGCTCCCGCCCGGCCACCCGGATCGCCCGCGCGGCCGGCTCGCAGACGGCGGCAGTCTCCGCTCCCGCCCCCACCCTCCCCGTTCAGCAGGCGACAGACGCCGAAGCGCTCGCCTGCTCCCTGGAAAACCCCGAGTCCTGCGAGGCCTGCCAGTAATGTCCACTCCCCCCGTCAAGAACCTGCTCGACCCGGGCTTCGAGCTGACCCTCCGCCCCATGCGCTACCCCGACTTCTACGAGCGCTACCGGGACGCGATCAAGAACACCTGGACCGTCGAGGAGGTCGACCTCCACTCGGACGTCGCCGACCTCGCCAAGCTCACCCCGGGTGAACAGCACATGATCGGCCGTCTGGTCGCGTTCTTCGCGACCGGCGACTCGATCGTCTCCAACAACCTGGTGCTGACCCTCTACAAGCACATCAACTCCCCCGAGGCGCGGCTGTACCTGTCGCGGCAGCTCTTCGAGGAGGCCGTGCACGTCCAGTTCTATCTGACCCTCCTGGACACCTACCTCCCCAACCCGGAGGACCGCGCGGCCGCCTTCGACGCGGTCGAGGAGATCCCCTCGATCCGCGAGAAGGCCCAGTTCTGCTTCAAGTGGATGGACTCGGTCGAGAAGATCGACCGCCTGGAGTCGAAGGCCGACCGCCGCCGCTTCCTGCTCAACCTGATCTGCTTCGCGGCGTGCATCGAGGGCCTGTTCTTCTACGGTGCCTTCGCGTACGTGTACTGGTTCCGCAGCCGGGGTCTGCTGCACGGGCTGGCGACGGGGACGAACTGGGTTTTCCGGGACGAAACGATGCACATGAACTTCGCGTTCGAGGTCGTGGACACCGTCCGCAAGGAGGAGCCCGAGCTCTTCGACGACGAGCTGCAGCAGCAGGTCACCGACATGCTGAAGGAAGCCGTCGCCGCCGAGCTGCAGTTCGGGCGTGACCTGTGCGGCGAGGGTCTGCCGGGCATGAACACCGAGTCCATGCGCGAGTACCTGGAGTGCGTCGCCGACCAGCGCCTGGAGCGCCTCGGCTTCCCGAAGGTGTACGGCTCCTCCAACCCCTTCTCCTTCATGGAGCTCCAGGGCGTCCAGGAACTGACGAACTTCTTCGAGCGCCGCCCGTCGGCCTACCAGGTCGCGGTCGAAGGCACCGTCGGCTTCGACGACGACTTCTAGAGTCCGCGAGACGCACCACCCCCACGGGTCCCCCCTCACTCGCCGCGCACTACCGTGTGGAACTCCTTTTCCATGAGCGAGAGTCGGGGGACCCGTACGTGCTTCTGCTTGCCCAGATCAGCGATCTGCACCTGGACGGCACCGCCCGTTCCACCGAGCGGGCGCTCCGTGTCATGACGTACCTCCGCAGGCTGCCGCGGCCGGTGGACGCCCTGCTGGTCACCGGGGACATCGCCGATCACGGGACGGAGAGCGAGTACCAGGAGGCGGCGGGGCTGCTGGAGGCGCCGTTCCCGGTGCTGATGTGTCCCGGGAATCACGATGTACGGGCGGTGTACCGCAAGGCGCTGCTGGGCGAGCCGGCCTCGGACCGGCCGGTCAACCGGGTGCATCACGTCAAGGGCGTGGCGATCCTGATGATCGACTCCACGATTCCGGGGCGGGACGAGGGGCGGCTCGACGGGGAGACCCGGGAGTGGATCACCAGCACGCTGGACGCGCTGGAGGAGGGGACTGCGGCGTTGCTCGCTTTCCATCAGCCGCCGGTGGCGGTGCATCATCCGCTGCCGGACAAGTACCAGCTGCAACAGCCGGAGTGGCTGGGTGAGTTGATGGCTTCACGTCCGCAGGTGGTGGCCCTGCTGACCGGGCACGCACACACCGCGGCCGCCTCGGCGTTCGCCGGGCGGCCTCTGGTGGTGGGTCCTGCGGTGACGTGGACACTGCGGCTGCCCTGGGAGGGCGAGGGGGCGGCGGACCGGGAGCAGCCGCCCGGACTGGCCTTTCATGTGCTGGACGAGGCACATCGGCTGACCACCCATTTCCGGGTGGTGCCGAATCAACTCGTCAGTTCGTAGTGGGAGTTGGCTATCTTGGCCGGGGCGGAGGCGGGGCGCTCGGCGCGGCGGAGCTGGCGGTCGATCCTCAGGTCCCGGGCGTGCCCGAGAAGTGAGGGAAGGGCGATAAGGACGAAGACGAGCGCTACGGTCAGGTAGTCCAGGAATGTGTTCATGGCTCAACTGTCGTTCAGTGCGGCGGATTTGGTCAGTGGCAGGACTGCCATCGGACGTCGAATTGCTGCCACACTGGCTGTATGTTGAGAAACGTGGCTGTGGCGCTGGTCGACGGGGTCAATCCGTTCGAACTGGGCGTGCTGTGCGAGGTGTTCGGGATCGATCGCAGCGAAGAGGGGCTGCCGGTCTACGACTTCGCGGTGTGTGCGGTGGAGGCCGGTGAACTCCCCGCCCGTTCGGGGGCGTTCTCGATCAGTGTGCCGCACGGTCTGGACAGGCTGGAGGAGGCGGACCTGATCGCGATACCCGCCGATCAGCACTGCGAGGCCCGGACCTATCCGGAGCCGCTGCTGGCGGCGCTGCGGCGGGGTGTGGAGCGGGGCGCGCGGGTGCTGAGCGTCTGCTCGGGGGCGTTCGTGCTGGGGGCGGCGGGGCTGCTGGACGGACGGCGGTGCACCACGCACTGGCGGCATGTGGACGAGCTGGCCCGGCGGTATCCGAAAGCGCGGCTGGAGCCCGATGTGCTGTACGTCGACGAGGGTCCGGTGATCACCTCGGCCGGTACGGCTGCCGGGATCGACGCCTGTCTGCATCTCGTACGGCAGGAGGACGGGCCGGAGGTGGCCAACACCATCGCGCGAAGGATGGTGGTGCCGCCGCACCGGGACGGCGGGCAGGCCCAGTACATCGAGCGGCCGCTGAAGACGGCGCGCTGCGACACCGTGGGCGACGTACTGGTGTGGATGACCGAGAACCTCGAAGTCGACCTGACCGTCGAGCAGTTGGCGGCGCGGGCGCACATGTCGCCGCGGACCTTCGCCCGGCGCTTCCAGCAGGAGACCGGGACCACCCCGTACCGCTGGGTGCTGCGTCAGCGGGTGCTGCTGGCGCAGCAGTTGCTGGAGGCGAGCGACGAGACGATCGACGCGGTGGCGGGCCGTTCCGGCTTCGGTACGGCGGCGGGGCTGCGCCACCACTTCCTGCGCACCCTGGGCACGACCCCGCACGCGTACCGCCGCACCTTCAGGGGGCCGGCGCGGGCGGCCTGAACCACCCGCACCGGTTTGCCTACGCCGCCGCCGGAATGCCCGGGGCCACCGCGGCCGGGTAGTCGGTGTAGCCCTGCGCGCCTCCCCCGTAGACGTGCTCCGTCGGCGGTCCCGCGAGCGCGGTGCCGTCGGCGAGCCGGGCGGGCAGGTCCGGGTTGGTCATGAAGAGGCGGCCGAGGGCGATCACGTCCGCGTCCCCGTCGCGTACCCGCCGCGCCCCGGCTGCGGGACTGCTCGGCGCCAGGCCGTTCGTATTGGCGACGAGGGTGCCCGACCAGTGTTTCCGCAGGTCAGCAATGGCGTCGTAGCGCCCGTTCTCCAGTATGTGGAGGTAGCCGAGGCCCAGCGGATCGAGCGCCTTCACCAGGGCGCGGTAGGTGGTGCGCGCATCGGTCTCGGCGAGCTGGTTCTCGGCGTTGTCCGGCGAGATGCGCAGGCCCACCCGGTCCGCACCGATCTCGTGGGCGACCGCCTCGACCACTTCCGTCGCGAACCGCAGACGGCCGGCGAGCGAGCCACCGTACGCGTCGGTGCGCAGGTTGGTGTTCTCGGCGATGAACTGCTGGATCAGATAGCCGTTGGCCCCGTGGATCTCCACACCGTCGAAGCCCGCCTCGATCGCGCGCCCGGCGGCGGTCGCGAAGTCCCGTACCGTAGCGGCGATTTCGTCGGTGGTCAGGGCGCGTGGCACGACATGGCCGAGCAGTCCGTCCCGGGTGAAGATCTGCCCCCCTTCGATGCCGACGGCCGACGGGGCGACCGGCAGCTCACCGGTGGGCAGCGTCACGGGGTGTGTCATCCGACCCACGTGCCACAGCTGCGCGAAGATCGTGCCGCCCCGGGCGTGCACCGCATCCGTCACCTCGCGCCACCCGCGCACCTGCGCCTCGGTGACCAGCCCCGGGATGCCGGGGCCGCCCTTGGCGAGGGCGTTGACGTACACGCCCTCGGTGATCAGCAGCCCGGCTCGGGCACGCTGCCCGTAGTACGTGGCCGCGTACCGGCTCGGCACCCCCGTGACGTCGTCGGCGCGGCCCCGCGTCATGGGCGCCATCGCCAGTCGGTTCGCCAGGTCCAGCCGCCCGGCACGGTAGGGCTCCAGCAACTCCCGCACTTCCATCTCCTCCACCCGCCCGGTGCCCGCCCCGGCGCTCATGCGGCGCTCCGGTCCAGCGCGACGGCCTCGACCTCGATCTGCCAGTCCGGCCGTGCCAGCGAGACGACCTCGATCAGCGTGTCGGCGGGGTAGGGCTCGGCCAGGAATTCGCCGCGCAGCGTGATCACGTGCGGGAGGTTCGCCGTCATGTCCCGTACGAAGATCCCGACCTTGATCACATCCCCGAAGGTCAGCCCGGCCGTCTCCAGTACCCGCCCGACGTTGCGGAACGCCTGCCGCCCCTGCTCCAGGAACCCGCCCGCGACGGTCGTCCCGTCCTCCTCGAACCCCGCCTGCCCGGACACGTGCACAAAGCCCCCGGCGCGCACGGCCTGGGATATCCGGTACGGCGCGTACCAGTCCGGCGTGGTGGCGATCTTCTCGATCCGGGCCCTTGAGCTTTCCTCGGCTCTCTCGGTCTTCTCGGACATGCCTCTCCCCTGTCCCGGCGGGCCCGGTTCCGACCCCGCGAACTGACGTTACGAAACGTTTCGTAACGCTACGGAAGGTAGAACACATCGAGGCGACCTGTCAAAACGAAACGTAACGTCACGCGAGCGGTAGGGTGAGACCCATGACCCCCGATCCGAACAGTGAGCGGCGCAGCGAGCGCGCCCGCAAGGCCATCCTCGACGCCGCGTTCGACCTGGTGAGCCGCAAGGGCTTCGCGAAGGTGACCATCGAGGGCATCGCCGCCCAGGCGGGCGTGGGTAAGCCCACGATCTACCGCTGGTGGCGCTCCAAGGGCGCAGTGGTGCTGGAGGCGATGCGCGAGGAACTCGGTGACGACTTCGCCTTCCCCGACACCGGCGACATCGCGGCCGACCTCAGGACCCAGATCACCGCGGTCACCGAGCGGCTCATCACCGGCAGGATCAGCGAGGCATACCGGGGCGTCATGGGCGAGGCCCAGAACGACCCCGAGCTGATGAGGGCGTTCCGCGAAACGATCCTCGTCCCCAGCATCGTGGAGTGCCGGGCCCGGCTGGATGCCGCCGTCGCCGCCGGGCAGCTCCGCTCCGACGTACCCACCGATGTGATGGTCGACCTCTTCTACGCGCCGATCCACTACCGGCACTTCCTGGGCTTCGGCGACGAAGCGGTCAGGGGCAGCGCCGACCTCGTCCAGGACGTCCTGCTCGGCCTGCGCCCCCGGCCCGAAGCGGGGTGAACGGCCGGTGCCCGGCCCCTCGTCGAGGGGCCGGGCACCGGTGGGCGTCAGAGCCTGTGTCTCAGCGTGGGGACTACACGTCAGGCGTGGGGGACTACGCGTTGGGCACCGTCTCGTAGCGGGCCGTGCCCTCTTCCATCTGCGCGAGGGCGGCCTTGCGCTCGCGCTTGGAGAGGCGGTCGATGTAGAGGCGGCCGTAGAGGTGGTCCGTCTCGTGCTGGAGGCAGCGGGCGAAGTAGCCGGTGCCCTCGACAGCGATCGGGTTGCCCTCGGCGTCCTGGCCGCGCACGACGGCGTAGTCCGGGCGGGCCAGCTCGGCGTAGGCGGTGGGCACCGAGAGGCAGCCCTCGTTGGAGTCGTCCAGCACGCGGCGGTCGGCGGGCAGCTCGTCGAGGACCGGGTTGACCACCAGGCCGGTGTGGCGGTTGCCGTCGTCGTCGGGGCAGTCGTAGACGAAGACCTTGAGGTCGACGCCGATCTGGTTGGCGGCCAGGCCGACACCCTCGGCGGCCTTCTGGCTGGCGAACATGTCGTCGATCAGAGCGGCGAGCTTGTCGTCGAACTCGGTGACGTCCTTGCACTCGCGGTGCAGCACCGGGTTGCCGACGACCGTGATCGGGCGGGCCGTGCCGCGCTCGCGGTACGCAAGCTCGCGCGCCTCGCAGTCCTCCGTGTCCACGACGAACTCGCTACTGACCTGCTCGTCGACCTGCTGCTGCTGCGCCATGTCCGCCGTACGCCTTCCTCAAAACCCGAATCGATGCCCGTACAGCGTACGTCGGCCGCTCAGCAGACCTCTTCGAGATCCCGCCACTCGCGGCTGTCCGGGCTGTCCGCGACCCAGCCGTCGAGCAGGCCCCGGACCAGTCCGGGAGGTGCGGCCAGGCCGCATTCGCGCTCGGGGACCCAGAGGTCTCCGTTCGTACGGTGGCCCAGCGGGCCGGGATGGCCCGGCTCGCTGTGGTCGTGCGGGTCCAGGTGCTGTTCGCCGTCGCCCTCGTCGGAGGGCATCCGCGACTCCGAGCAGGTCCGGCAGAGCAGCCGTACCGACGACGACCAGTCCTCGGCGGCGAAACCGGCGTCGGCCGCCAGCCGCTCCAGGGCGTCCCGGTCGGCCTCGGTGGCCGCCTCCAGCAGCACCACCCACGTCGGCACCGGCGAGGGCGCCCACAGCTCGATCTCGTCGAAGACCGGGAAGGAGGGCCCGGCAGCCGTCACCCGCTCCCCGTGCGGTACGCCGTCGTGCAGCACGACCTCGCCCCAGCGGCGCCCGGAGGACGGCAGCGGGATGGACAGCACCTCGATGCGGGCGGGGTCCAGCCTGCGGCCCCAGACCACCTCGGCCTCACCCTCCGGGGAGAGCCTGACGGCAGCGCTGCCCAGCTCCATGCCGACGGGTTCGCCGCTCTCGGTGGGGGCGCCGGGCACCTTCAGCCCGTACGCCTGCCAGGCCCGGCGCGCGAGCGGCCAGTCCTGGAGCGCGGTGGCGGCGATTCCGACGTTCCACCAGTCGGGGGCGCCGGCCTCCCGGTCGAGCAGGGCCACGGCGCGCAGCCCGGCGGCCCGCGCCTCGTCCCAGTCGTGCCGGAACTTGTGCAGCAGCGCCAGATTGAACCAGGACTCCGAGAGCCAGGGTTCGAGATCCGCCGCGCGCGTCAGCAGCGCTCCCGCGTCCTCGTACCGACCGTCGCCGATCAGCGTGAACGCGCGGTCGGTGGCCTGCCGCCACGAGGCGGAGGGCCGATGCCGTACCTTCCCGAAGATCCTCACGATTCCCGCCTGCCGGTTGGCTCTCTTCCCCTGCCGTAGTCCTGCCGCAGGGGCTCTCTTCGCATCCAACCATGCCCGGTCGGAGGCCCGCTCATTACCCACTGGTTACCCAAGTGGGGGCAGGGCGACTCCGCGCGCGAGACGCCCGCGCCGAAGGACGCGGGCCAGGGATTCCACGACCTCGCTCTGATAGTCGTGCGCGGTGCCCGACCGCAGCTTTTCCAGTGCGTCCAGTGGGCCGCCCGGCCCACCCCCGCATTCCCCCGACAGGTCGACGTACGCGTTGACGGTACGGACAATGCGGGCGGTGAGGGGTTGCTCACGGTACGGATCGGCCTGGCACTCCACGACGACGGCGACCTCCGCCGGAACACCGGTCTGCCGTACGACGGCTCCGCCGAGCAGGGCGATACGGCGCTGGTCGGCGACGGGGAGGGAGGCGGTGGCACCGGCCGGGACCGGGTCCAGGAGGGAGAGCTGGCCGATGTCGTGCATCAGGGCGGCGTACTCCAGCAGGGTCAACTCGGCACAGGAGAGCCCGAGTTCGCGTCCCACCGCCTCGGAGAGGGCGGCCACCTGGCGGGCGTGCCCCGGCTTGGTGTACCCGGCGACCTCGGTGGCGCGGGCGAGCGAGGCGATGGTCTGGCGGGAGGTGTCCCGCACCTCGGCGTATCTCCGGAACGACAGCTGGGTGAGCAGCAGCGGCACACAGAACACCGGCAGCGCCCACAGCCCCACCACCGCGACGGCCAGCGCCATCACCACCGAACTGGCCCTGACGGCCGCCCCGATTCCACGCAGTGCCCGCAGCTCGTCACGGAGCAGGGGCCCGTACGGGTACCCGGTCCTGGCCCTCACGACGGCCGCCCCGAGCACCGCGTCACACAACCCCGTCAGCCCCAGCAGCCCCACCAGCAACAACGCGAACCAGGGGCCCTGCCCGACCCACTCCGCCACCAGCCCGGAATTGTAAAGCGGCTGAAAACACACCGCGGCAAACCCGACGGTGAGGATCTGCCGGGAGGCACGGTCGAGGGGAGCGCGGTCGGGGGAGGGCCGGGACGCCGGGGAGGGGCGCCGTACCCGAAGGGGCAGGGACGAGGCGGTGAGGGCCAGGGTGGTCACCGCCACCACTTGCAGGACGCCGTGGGTGGTGGCCCCGCCACCACAGTGGCCGAGCAACGCGTAGGCCAGCGCTCCGGCCGTCCCGAGGGGGGCGGCCTCGCCACCACGGTGGACCGCCTCCCCGACCCAGATCAGCACACCAAAAGCAAGCGCGATCCCGGGCTGCTGAATCCCGCCCCACACCACTCCCACGAGCCCGGCCACCCCGAGCAACCCGGCCGCGACCCGGACGGCGACAAGCAAGGGGGTCCTTCGCCGGGGGTGTGGTGCGGTGGGGGGCGGTTCGATGGGGTCCGCGACGGACGTGTCCACGACGGACGGGTCCACTCCGGACGGGACCACTCCGGACGGGTCCGCTCCGGCGTACGGGCGGGCGCCCTCCCGGGCCGGCCCCTCGCGGCGCTCCATTCAGCCCCTCCGGCGTTTGAGAACCGGGGGCCTGGCGGCAGAGTCCCCGGTTCGGGAAGGGGCGCGGCGCGGAGAGGCCCCGCGCAGCGGCACCCCGCCCCCCTCCACCCCCGTACCGGAATCCGCCCCGTCGGAAGGCACGTTCCCCCGCTGCCCCACCAGCACGGCTCCCCCGGCTCCCCCTGCTCCCGCCGCCGCAGGACCACCCTCCCCCGTCCCCGCCGGACCCCCCTCCTCCGCCGTGACCACCGAATTCCACCCCTCCCTGCCCAGCGCAGCGACCAACGCCGCCACCATCCGCGCGTCGAACTGCTCGCCCGCGCACCTCTCCAGCTCCGCCACCGCCGCCTCCACCGGCCGCGCCCGCCGGTAGGACCTGTTCGACGTCATCGCGTCGAAGGCGTCCGCGACCGCCACCACCCGCGCGAACTCCGGGATCCGGTCGCCGGTCAGCCCGTACGGGTAGCCACTGCCGTCCATCCGCTCGTGGTGATGGAGGATCGCCGCCCGCGCCTCCCCGAGGAACCCGATACCGCGCACCATCTCGTGCCCGTACTCCGGATGCAGCTCGATGACCCGCCGCTCCTGGGGCGTCAGCGGCCCGTCCTTGCGCAGGATCCGCGTCGGCACCCCCAGCTTCCCCACGTCGTGCAGGATCCCGGCGAACCGGAGGGCCTCCCGCCGCTCCTCGTCCATGCCCAGCTCGGCGGCCATCATCGCGGAGGCCCGGCCGACCCGTTCGCTGTGGCCCCGGGTGTAGCGGTCCTTGAGGTCCACGGCCTGGACAAGTGCCCGGACGGTGGTCTGGTGGGCGTCGCGCTCACGCTGGTACTGGGCGAAGACCCAGCAGGAGAGATACATCGGCAGCAGTACGAAGAGGGCGGCGACCGGGCCGTACGGGCTGCGCCACAGGACGGCCATCATCAGTCCGGCGAGGCCGTGCACACAGTGCGGGGCGAGGGACCGTACGAAGAGGCCGCGCCAGGCGGTCCGTACCGGCATCCGTTCGGCGGTGACCAGGATCGCGCCGTCGAGCAGGGTCAGCACCGCGCAGAATCCGGCCATCGCGGCGCCCGCGGGCAGCAGCGCGCCAGGGAAGTCCGGCACCTCGGCCGCCGCGTGCCGACCGCCGAGGATCGCCCACAGCCACGCCCCGGTCCACACCGCGACCGCCAGTTCGGCCGCCCGCCACACCCGCCGTGCCCCGCCCGGCTTCCTGGCCACCCGGCCCAGGAGCGCTCCCGGCACGGCGGCCAGGGCGGCTGCGGACGGCGGCAGCAGGAAGACGGCGGCCAGCGGCACCGGGAAGAAGGCACCGGCGCCCGCCGGGACGGTGTTCCTGACGTAGGGGCAGCGGGGCAGCAGCTCGCACGCGGCGTACAGGGCGGCGAGCAGGGCGACCGCGTCCCAGGGGGTGTGGTCGAGGTCGGCCAGGACGCAGAGGCCCGCGACGAGTACGGCGCACAGGATGCAGGCCCGTGCTCCCGCCGGTAAGGCTCGCACCCGTTCCCCCGCAACCCTTCGCTCCGGCCTTCAATGGGGCCTGAGGTTAGCGATTTGGCGACCCGGGGACGCGCAAAGGCCGCCGGTTCCCCCCATCGAGTGACGATGAGCGGGAACCGACGGCCCCGGTGGTGCGTTGACTCAGCACCACACCACTACAAGTGCCCTGCTACTCCCTACGACCTACTTCTTCGCCTGCTCGTTCAACGCCGCCACCTCGGGCGGCGGTGCGAGAAGGTCCGGCGCGGAGCCGTCCTGCTCGGGCACCACCTGCCCGGACCTGATCAGATCGAGCCGCCCGAGCACCTTCGACCGCAGGTCAACGGGTACGTCGTCGGAGCCGCAGCACCGCTTGACGAGCTTCTTCACGGCCTGCTCCAGGCCGTACTTCTCCAGGCACGGGGAGCACTCCTCGAAGTGCTCCTCGAACTTGGTGCACTCGCCGTCCGGCATCTCTTTGTCGAGGAACTCGTAGAGGTGGTCGAGCACCTCGGAGCAGTCCGTCTCGTGCGGATCTCCGCAGCTCATGAACCCGAGCCTTTCGCGTCGTTCGACTCCCCGGACGCGGCACCGGCGCCGGCCGGTACCAGACCGCGCTCGCGGGCGTAGTCCTCCAGCATGCCGCGCAGCTGGCGGCGCCCCCGGTGCAGACGGGACATGACCGTACCGATCGGTGTCCCCATGATGTCCGCGATTTCCTTGTACGCAAACCCCTCGACATCGGCGAGATACACGGCGATCCGGAACTCCTCCGGGATCGCCTGCAACGCCGACTTCACGTCCGAGTCGGGCAGGTGGTCCAGCGCCTGCGACTCGGCGGAGCGCAGACCGGTCGACATGTGCGACTCGGCGCGGGCCAGCTGCCAGTCCTCGATCTCCTCGGAAGCGCTGCGCAGCGGCTCGCGCTGCTTCTTCCGGTAGGAGTTGATGAACGTATTGGTGAGAATCCGGTAGAGCCAGGCCTTGAGATTGGTCCCCTCGCGGAACTGGTGGAAGGACCCGTACGCCTTGGCATACGTCTCCTGCACCAGGTCTTCCGCGTCCGCCGGGTTGCGCGTCATGCGCAGCGCGGCGGAGTACATCTGGTCGAGGAAGCCCAGCGCGTCCCGCTCGAAGCGCGCGTTGCGCTCGGCGGTGGTCTCCTCCGCGTGGCCGGCTTCGGTCCCTGCGTCGGTCCCAGTGACCGGACCCACCTCCTTCAGCGCCGTGGCGAGCCCGAATGCGGACCCGCTCGACTCGGAGGATAGACGACCACCCTGCTTCCCCGCTGCCTGAGCGGGAACGGTCTTCGCCGCGGAAAGCACCGTCCACTCCAGGTCAGAGGCTTGCGGGCGGCGCGGGCAGATGGTGGAACCCATGCGGCGAACTCCCTCTCGTTTCTACGTCGGACGCAGGCGACAACAGCGTTCGGCCGTCCGGCATTCCCGGGGTGCCGCACCGCGCTCAGCGCCCCTTGAGTCCCTGCAGCCACTCGCGTGCACCTGCGGTGATCACCGCAAGGGCCTCCTCCTGGCTGATGTCCGCCCGCTTGGGCACGGCGAACCCGTGATCGCCGTGCGGCACCTGCACCACTCGGGTGCCGTCGGGAAACTCCTCGGGGCGCCCGAAGGGGTCCTTGGCACCCTGCACGACGAGGGTGGGGACGCCGGCGCCGGTCAGCTCGCTCTCCCGGGACTTCTCGGGCCTGCCCGGGGGGTGCAGGGGGAAGCTCAGCGCGAGTACGGCGTGGGCGCCGAGGCCGGTCGCGGTGCGGCAGGCGACCCTGGCACCCGCGCTCCGTCCGCCCGCCACCACGGGCAGACCGGACTTCGACAGCTCGGGCCACACTCCGTGCCACCCCGCGTCGAGCGTCTTCGGCGCCGGGGCCACCTTCTTCCCCGCCACCCGCCACGGCTGCTCGACCAGGGCGACGGTCACACCGTCCTGCGGCAGCGCCGCCGCCAGCGCCTGAAGGTCCCGGGCGTCAACCCCACCGCCGGCCCCGTGCCCGAGCGCGAGCACCCCCCACGCCCTCTTCGCCTCGAACCAATGCACCCGAGCCTCACCGGCCCCGGTCTCCACACCCACCACTCGCCTCATCCCCCCATCCTGCCCCGCACCCCCGCCCCACCCCGCCCCGCCATACCGCCACCCCAGCCCACTTGGGCGCCGGGGCCACACCCCTCCCCGGTCGCCCCCTGCCCCGGCCACCACCCCGCCCCGCGCCCCGCCCCCGTACCGCTCAGAACAACGTTCCGACCTCCGGCCCCTCCAACTCCCCCACCAACTCCGGCCCGTTGTTCCGCACATTGCTCACGGCGGTCCCCACCGGATACGCCCGAACCGCCCCCGCCCCGGGCGGCACCAGCAACCCCCTGACCTCCTCCACCTCCGTCAACGAAGGGTCCAGCCACCTCGACCACTTCTCAGGCGTCAGCATCAACGGCATCCGCGGATGAATCTCGGCCAACGAGGCAGGCCCGCCCTCCCCCGCCGGCCCGCCGGCCAGCCCCGTCGTCTCCGCCTCGGTCGTGATGACCGAACACGTCACCCACCACGCCAGCTCGTGCTCGTCCGGCAGCGTCCGGTCCCGCCAGAACTCGTAGATCCCGGCCATGGCCATCACCTCACCCCCCGCCGGAGTCACGAAGTACGGCTGCTTCCGCGGCCGCTTCTTCTTGCCCGACTCCTCCAGCCCCCGCTCCTCGGCCCCGGTCACCCACTCGTAATAGCCGTCCGCGGGGACGATGCAGCGCCGCGTCGCGAACGCCCGCCGGAACGACGGCTTCTCGTGCACCGTCTCGGCCCGCGCGTTGATCATCCGCGCCCCGCCGTCCGGCGTCTTCGCCCAGGAAGGCACCAGCCCCCACTTCAGCGTCCGCAGCTGCCGAACCGGACGCGGGTCCTCTGCGTCCTTCACAGGACGCTCCAGAATCACCGGCACGGTTTTCGTCGGTGCCACGTTCCAGTCCGGCACGAAACTCTCCGCCGGATCCCACTTCTCGACCTCGAAGATTCCGGCGAGGTCCTGGGCCCCCCGGCTCACCGCATACCGTCCACACATACTTGTCACACTGCCACGCCAGTGCTGCCCGCAAGACTTCCTTCAAGGAGCCGCCCGAAAAATGGACACCCTCGATTCCGGCGCCTCCCCCGTCCTCGCCGCCGCCCGGACGCTCGCCGCCTCCGACATCGGCTCGCTCTGGGACCGGCTGACCGGGACCCAGCCCGACCCGCAGACCTGGCTGCTGTACGCGACGGCCGCCCTCGCGCTGGTCTTCGTCGTGCCGCACACACTGTGGCGACTGTCACGCAACGCGATCACCATCGCCCACGAGGGCGGCCACGGTCTGGTCGCGCTGCTCACCGGCCGCACCCTCACGGGCATCAGGCTGCACTCCGACACCAGTGGCCTCACCCTCAGCCGGGGCAAGCCGACGGGTATCGGCATGATCCTGACCGCTGCCGCCGGGTACACCGCTCCGCCACTGCTGGGGCTCGGCGGGGCGTGGCTGCTGGCGGCGGATCACATCACGCTGTTCCTGTGGCTGGCGACGGCGCTGCTGCTGGTGATGCTGGTGATGATCCGCAATGCGTACGGGGTCCTGACGGTGGTCGTCACGGGCGCGGCATTCCTCCTCGTCTCGTGGCTGACCAGCCCGGACGTCCAGGCCGGATTCGCCTATACGGCCGTGTGGTTCCTGCTCCTCGGCGGCGTACGCCCGGCCTTCGAACTCCAGTCGAAGCGTCGGCACGGCGGTGCGCCCGACTCCGACGCGGACCAGCTGGCCCGGCTGACGCATGTGCCGCCGCTGATGTGGCTGGCGATGTTCCATGTGGTGTCGTTGTGCGCGTTGCTCGGCGGCGGGCGCTGGCTGCTGGGGCTGTAGAGCCGGCCCGGGTACCGCCACGTCGGCCAGGGCCTCATTCGATCAAGAATCGGCCCACTCAAGAGCCACTAAAGTAAAGGCCATGACCGAAAGCGCCGTGCACCCTGCCCTCTGGCCCGCCCCCCACGCGACCGGGGCCGTCGACGCGACGGTCACCGTGCCCGGCTCGAAGTCGGTCACCAACCGTGCGCTCGTGCTGGCCGCGCTGGCCGCCGAGCCGGGCTGGCTCCGCCGTCCGCTGCGCTCGCGCGACACCCTGCTGATGGCCCAGGCACTGCGGGCGATGGGCGTGGGCATCGAGGAGACGGTGTCGTCCAGCTCCGCGGGGGGCCCCGACGGTTCGGGCGAGGCCTGGCGGATCATCCCGTCCGGGCTGCACGGCCCGGCCACGGTGGATGTCGGCAACGCGGGTACGGTCATGCGCTTCCTGCCTCCGGTGGCCGCCCTCGCGGACGGTCCGATCCGCTTCGACGGCGACCCGCGCTCGTACGAGCGCCCGCTGGGCGCGGTCATCACGGCGCTGCGCGCCCTCGGCGCCCGTATCGACGACGACAACCGCGGCGCGCTGCCGCTGACCGTCTTCGGTGGCGGCGCCCTGGACGGCGGCCGGGTCGAGATCGACGCGTCCTCGTCCTCCCAGTTCGTGAGTGCGCTGCTGCTGTCCGCGCCGCGCTTCAACCAGGGCGTGGAGGTACGTCACACCGGCCCCACCCTCCCCTCGCTGCCGCACATCCGGATGACCGTCGACATGCTGCGCACCATCGGCGCCCAGGTCGACACCCCCGAGTCCGGGGGCGAGGCGAACGTCTGGCGGGTCACCCCCGGCGCCCTGCTCGGCCGCGATCTGACCGTCGAGCCGGACCTCTCCAACGCGCAGCCGTTCCTCGCCGCCGCACTGATCACCGGCGGCCGGGTCACCGTCCCGGACTGGCCGGAGCACACCACGCAGCCCGGTGACGCGCTGCGCGAGATCTTCACCGCGATGGGCGGCGCCTGCGAGCTGACCGAGCGCGGTCTGACCTTCACCGGCACGGGCACGATCCACGGCATCGACTGGGACCTGAGCGAGGTCGGCGAGCTGACCCCGGGCATCGCCGCCGTCGCCGCCCTGGCCGACTCCCCGTCCACCCTGCGCGGCGTCGCCCACCTGCGCCTGCACGAGACGGACCGGCTGGCCGCGCTCACCAAGGAGATCAACGAGCTCGGCGGCGATGTCACCGAGACCGCCGACGGCCTGCACATCCGCCCGCGCCCGCTGCACGGCGGCGTCTTCCACACCTACGACGACCACCGCATGGCCACCGCGGGCTCGATCATCGGCCTGGCCGTTCCCGGCGTACAGATCGAGAACGTGGGGACGACGGCCAAGACGCTGCCGGACTTCCCGCAGATGTGGGCCGACATGCTCGCCGGGGACCCCCGGGCCGCCGAAGCCCCCGGAACCGGCATCTGACGGGCCGGGCGAAGACATGCGCCGCTACGGCAAGAACCCCGACGAGGACGACATCCGCGTCCGCCCGAACCGCAAGGGCAACCGCCCCCGCACCCACATCCGCCCCAAGCACGAGGACGCCCAGGAGGGCATGGTCCTCACCGTGGACCGCGGCCGGCTGACCTGCCTCGTCGAGGACCGTCACGTGGTGGCGATGAAGGCCCGTGAACTGGGCCGCAAAGCGGCCGTGGTGGGCGACAAGGTCATGATCGTCGGAGATCTGTCCGGCGACAAGGACACCCTCGCCCGCATCGTCCGTATCGAACCGCGCGCCTCCGTCCTGCGCCGCACCGCCGACGACGACGATCCCTTCGAGCGGGTCGTCGTCGCCAACGCCGACCAACTCGCCATCGTGACCGCCCTCGCCGATCCGGAACCGCGCCCCCGAATGATCGACCGCTGTCTGGTGGCAGCGTACGACGGGGGTCTGACACCGCTGCTGGTGCTGACCAAGTCCGACCTGGCCCCGGCGGACTCGCTGCTGGAGATGTACGTCCCGCTGGGCGTGCCGTACATCGTCACGAGCAGGGAGGAGCTGGAGAACGGGGCGGCCGGCGAGGTCGTACGGGACCACCTGGACGGCAAGATCACCGCCTTCGTCGGGCACTCCGGCGTCGGCAAGACCACGCTGGTCAACACCCTGGTCCCGAAAGAGCAGCGCCGTACGACAGGGCATGTCAACGCGGTCACCGGACGCGGCCGGCACACCACCACCTCCGCGCTGGCGCTCCCCCTGGCGGGCGAGTCCGGCTGGGTGATCGACACCCCGGGCGTACGGTCCTTCGGCCTGCACCACGTGGACGCCTCGCGCGTCATCCACGCCTTCCCCGATCTGGAGCCGGGGACCGAGGGGTGCCCGCGCGGCTGTACGCACGACGAGCAGGCGCAGGACTGCGCGCTGGGCAAGTGGGTCGAGGACGGGCACGCGGATCCGGCCCGGCTGTACTCGCTGCGCCGTCTGCTCGCCACCCGGGAACGACGCGAGGGCGACTGAACCGAACGCGTTTGCCCCGGCGTCCCTCTGGTAAAGGCATACTCGCACCAAGCGCGACGAAGCAGTCACCGCCGCGGGCCACACGGCCCGGGCCGACCCGGGAGGCACTCAATGGCGTGGCTGCTAGTGGTGGTGGCGGGGATCCTGGAAACCGGATTCGCCGTCTGCCTCAAGCTTTCCCACGGCTTCACCAGACTCTGGCCGACGATCGCCTTCGCGGCCTTCGCCCTGGGCAGCTTCGGCCTCCTCACTCTGTCGCTGAAGAAGCTGGACGTGGGCCCGGCGTACGCGGTGTGGACGGGCATCGGCGCGGCGGGCACCGCCATCTACGGAATGATCTTCCTGGACGATGTGGTCTCGACCCTGAAGCTGGTCTCGATCTCCTTCGTGATCATCGGCGTGATCGGCCTCCAGCTCTCGGGCTCGTCCCACTGACCGAGGCGTTCCGCAGGGCACGTCCGAGGGCGGCGAAGCCCTAGCCCCCCGCCCTGCTCCCCAGCACCCTCCGCAGGACCTCCCCCACGCTCCCGCCCGGATCCGGTGCCACCACCCAGGACACCGCCACCCGCACCACCACCTCGACCCGCCACTCCCCCTCCACCGGGCCCGGGACACCCGCCCGCACCCGCTCCCGCAGCACTTCCACGAGCTCCCCGGATCCGGGCACCCCGCCGTCCGCCCGCCGCTGGGCCTCGCCCGCCTGCGGCGCCGGACTCCCCCGCGCCGCCCGCCCGGAGGGCAGCCGCTCCGGCCTGCACCCGGTCACCAGCGCGCGCACCAGCGGATTGCCCCGTGAGGACCGCACGATCCATTCGGCGACCCCCACCAGCCGGTCCGTGTCCGACCCGGCCCGCTCGCCGAGCACCCGGTCGACGCCGTCGAAGAATCCGTCCGCCTCCCGGCGCACCAGCGCCCGCGCCAGCCCGTCCTTGGAGCCGAACTCGTTGTAGAGGGTCTGCCGGGACACTCCCGCGGTGCGGGCCAGGTCGACCATGCGCACCGTGGACCACGGCCGCTCCGCGAGCGACGCGTAGGCGGCGTCCAGCAGGCCTTCCCGGGCAGTGGGCATGGCGTCACCTCCCGCCTGCCAGCGTTGACGGCCCGTCACTCACTGTCAAGGGCACTGGCACGGCTGCCCGCAGCGGGCCGCCGCCACGGCCCCGCCCTGCGCCCGCGCCCCGGCGCCCCCGCCCCGCCGTCCCCGATCCCGTATGGTCGCCGGTCGATCACGCTCGATACTGTTGCGCCCATGCCCGACTATCACGATGACCTGCGCCTGGCCCACGTCCTCGCCGACGCCGCCGATGCCCAGACCATGGACCGGTTCAAGGCCCTGGACCTCAAGGTAGAGACGAAGCCGGACATGACGCCGGTGACCGAGGCCGACAAGGCGGCCGAGGAGCTGATCCGCGGCCATCTCAAGCGCGGGCGCCCACGTGACGCGGTGCTCGGCGAGGAGTACGGCCTGGAGGGTTCCGGCCCGCGCCGCTGGGTGATCGACCCGATCGACGGTACGAAGAACTACGTGCGCGGCGTCCCGGTCTGGGCCACCCTGATCGCCCTGATGGAGGCCGGCGAGGGCGGTTTCCGTCCGGTCGTCGGCGTGGTCTCCGCCCCGGCGCTGGGCCGCCGCTGGTGGGCGGCGAAGGGCGGCGGCGCGTACACCGGCCGCAGCCTGACCTCCGCGACCCGCCTGAAGGTCTCCAAGGTCCCCCGGATCGCCGACTCCTCCTTCGCCTACTCCTCGCTCACCGGCTGGGAGGCACAGGGCCGCCTCGACGGCTTCATGGACCTCACCCGGGCCTGCTGGCGCACCCGAGGCTACGGCGATTTCTGGCCGTACATGATGGTCGCGGAGGGCTCCGTGGACATCTGCGCCGAGCCCGAGCTGTCCCTCTGGGACATGGCTGCCAACGCGATCATCGTCGAGGAGGCGGGCGGCAGTTTCACCAGCCTGGACGGCGTCCGGGGCGTCGAGGGCGGCAATGCGGCGGCCTCCAACGGCCTGCTCCACGACGAGCTGCTCGGCTACCTCAACCAGCGCTACTAGCCCTCCGGCCGCACTCCTGGTCCCCCTGAGGGGCGTGTGACGAGATTTTGCGCGCCCCTCAACTTGCCTCGACCACCCCCTTGTTGACCCCTTTCGGGCCTGCCACTCTGAAAGTTCCCTCACTTGTGAACTTGTGAATTCGTTCCCGTACGGATTCACACCTCAGGAGGTGGCTGTACTCCATGCTCGTACGCGATGCCATGAGCACGATGGTCCTCACCATCGGCCCCGCCCACACCCTCCGCCAGGCCGCCCGGCTGATGTCCGCCCGTCATGTCGGGGCGGCCCTCGTCCTCGACACCGACACCAGCGGACTCGGCATCCTCACCGAGCGCGATCTGCTCGTCTCGATCGGCGCCGGCCAGGACCCCGATCTGGAAACCGCAGGCACCCACACCACCACCGACGTCGTCTTCGCCTCGCCCTCGTGGACCCTGGAGGACGCCGCCGAGGCCATGGCGCACGGCGGCTTCCGCCATCTCATCGTGCTCGACGAGCAGGGCGACGCCGTCGG
Organism: Streptomyces sp. NPDC051561; assembly: GCF_044454195.1. Classification (NCBI taxonomy): domain Bacteria; kingdom Bacillati; phylum Actinomycetota; class Actinomycetes; order Kitasatosporales; family Streptomycetaceae; genus Streptomyces; species Streptomyces sp. NPDC051561. The sequence goes on from NZ_JBITDM010000002.1 coordinate 319,795, forward strand.
CGTCGTCTCGGTCCGCGACATCATCCGCTGCTGGGCCCCCAGCCGCCGCCACCCGGCCTCACTGGCGGGCTGAGCGGCTTGCCTCCGTTCCGTACGGGAAAACGCCTCTGACCGTACGGAACGGCCGGTGGCCGGGCCCCGAAAGGGACCCGGCCACCGGCCTCATCTCACCGCATGCGCCGCCTACTTGCTGCGAAGTTCCTTGACCGCGGCTTCGAGGCGCTTGCCGAAGTCACCGTCCGCCTGACGGAAGTTGTTCACCGCGCGCTCGGCGATGTCGTCACGCGAGACGTCCGCGATGAAGCCGGCCAGGTTGTCGATCAGCCGGCCCTTCTCGTCCTCGGACATCATCCGGTAGAGGTTGCCCGCCTGCACGAAGTCGTTGTCCTCGGCGTGCGAGGGGGCCTCGTGGTTGCCGGTGGCGCCGTCGACCGGAACCGGCTGCCAGAGCGGCTTGTCGGTCTGGAAGGGACCGCCGAAGCTGTTGGGCTCGTAGTTCTTGGCGCCGTTGTGGCGGCCGTCGTACAGGTAGCCGTCACGGGAGTTGGTGCGCGCCTCGGTGGCGTGCGGGCGGTTCACCGGCAGGTGGTCGGCGTTGATGCCGACCCGGTAGCGGTGGGCGTCGCCGTACGCGAAGAGACGGCCCTGGAGCATCTTGTCCGGGGACGGGCCGATGCCCGGCACGAAGTGCGCGGGGCTGAAGATCGACTGCTCGACCTCGGCGAAGACGTTCTGCGGGTTGCGGTTGAGCTCCAGCTTGCCGATCTCGACCGGCGGGTAGTCCTCGTGCGGCCACACCTTGGTGAGGTCGAACGGGTTGAAGCGGTACGTCGCCGCCTCGGCCGCCGGCATGATCTGCACCTGCACCGTCCAGGACGGGAACTCGCCGCGCTCGATGGACTGCCGCAGGTCGCGCTGGTGGCTGTCGGGGTCCATGCCGGAGAGCTGGTTGGCCTCTTCGGTGGTGAGGTTCTTGATGCCCTGGTCGGTCTTGAAGTGGTACTTGACCCAGAAGACCTCGCCCTGGGCGTTGTTCCACTGGTAGGTGTGCGAGCCGTAGCCGTTCATGTGGCGCAGCGTCGCGGGGATGCCGCGGTCGCCGAACAGCCAGGTCACCTGGTGGGTGGACTCCGGGCTCAGGCCCCAGAAGTCCCACACGTTGTCCGCTTCCTGCGAGCCGGTGTAGGGGTCGCGCTTCTGCGTGTGGATGAAGTCCGGGAACTTGATGGCGTCCTTGATGAAGAACACCGGGGTGTTGTTGCCGACGAGGTCGTAGTTGCCCTCCTCGGTGTAGAACTTCAGCGCGAAGCCGCGCGGGTCGCGCACCGCGTCGGCGGAGCCGAGGTTGCCCGCAACGGTGGAGAAGCGCAGGAAGGTCTCGGTCTGCTTGCCGACCTCGGAGAGGAACTTGGCACGCGTCCACTGCGAGACGTCGCGGGTGAGCGTGAAGGTGCCGTAGGCGCCGGCGCCTCGGGCGTGCACCACGCGCTCCGGGATGCGCTCGCGGTTGAAGTGCGCGAGCTTCTCCATCAGCGCCTGGTCCTGGACGAGAACCGGCCCGCCGATGCCCGCCGTCTCGCTGTTCTGGTTGTCGGCGACCGGCGCGCCGGCCTCGGTGGTGAGCGGTCCCTGCGACGTCACGTGCGCCTCCTGCGTCATTCCTGCTGCGTCATCTCTGAAGCATGTCCTGTCCCTGGCGTATCGCCGTAGCCGATCCTACAATGGACATTGTCTAAGTCAAGTGAACATCCAAAGTCACATCCATTCGGAACTGAGGCCCCTCCCCTGCTAGGCTGGGACACATGAGTGACCTTCTTGAACGACTGCGTGGACGCGGCTGGCGCATGACCGCGCAGCGTCGTGTCGTGGCCGAGGTCCTCGACGGGGACCATGTGCATCTGACCGCCGACGAGGTGCACGCACGCGCCGTCGACCGACTGCCGGAGATCTCGCGCGCCACGGTCTACAACACGCTGGGCGAGATGGTCTCCCTCGGTGAGGTCATCGAGGTGTCCACGGACCGCCGCGCCAAGCGCTACGACCCGAACGCGCACCGCCCGCACCACCACCTGGTCTGCGGCCGCTGCGGCGCCATCCGCGACGTACACCCGGCGGGCAATCCGCTGACCGACCTCCCGGACACGGAGCGCTTCGGCTTCACGGTGTCCGACGTGGAGGTCACCTACCGGGGAATCTGCCCCAACTGCGCCTAGCGCGGCGGTGGGACGGGGCGGCGTCGGCGGCCCGAACCTGAACGCGAAAAAACCTCAGGCCCGGAACTCTTTCGAGTTCCGGGCCTGAGGCCACTTCTTCAGTAGCGGGGACAGGATTTGAACCTGCGACCTCTGGGTTATGAGCCCAGCGAGCTACCGAGCTGCTCCACCCCGCGTCGGTAAACGCAACCTTACGCCGCGCCTCCGACCAGCGCAAATCCCTAAGCCGACAGCTCCTGCTGCAACGCGTCCCGCAGCCGCGCCGCCCGCTCCGCGACCTCCGCGGGCCCCAGCTCCACGGCCCGCACGCACCAGCGCTCACCCTCGCCGAGGTCCCCGCGCCGGGCCGCCAGCAGCGCGAGCCGCAGCGCCGCCCTGCCGTGCCCGGCCTGGGCCGCCCGGGTCCACCACAGCTGCGCCTCCGGCTCCCGGCCCTCGCGGGCGAGCAGCAGCCCGAGGTTGAAGGCCCCGCCCAGGCTGCCCGCCTCGGCGGCCTCGCGGTACCAGCGCGCGGCGCCCGCCATGTCGCCCCGCCCCGCCGCCAGCATCCCGACCCGGACCTGGGCACGGCGGTGCCCCTGCTCGGCGGCCCGCTCGTACCACTCCTCGCACTCGGACTTCTCGTCCACCGGCTCGCCCAGCACGGGCGGTCCGGGCGGCGGCTGCCGGGAGTCGAGCAGCATGCCGAGACGGAAGGCACCCTCGGCGCTGCCGCCGCCGGCCGCGCGTCGCAGATGGGCCTCGGCGTCCTGCTCGTCGCCGTCCCTGAGCAGCGCGATGCCGACCTGGAGGGCGGCCTCGGTGTGTCCCGCGGCGGCGGCCCGCTCGTACCACTCCAGGGCGCCGTGCTCGTCGCCCCGGCCCGCGTGCAGGATGCCCAGGTTGAAGGCGGCGTCGACGCTGCCCACCTCGGCGGCCTTGGAGAACCAGGGCTCGGCGCCGGACGCGTCGCCGCCCTGGAGCAGCAGGATGGCGAGCGCGTTGGCGGCCTCGCGGTGTCCGGCGTAGGCGGCCCTGCGGTACCACTGTTCGGCCTGAGCGGTACGTCCCTGGGCGGCGCAGAGCAGCCCGAGGTTGTACGCCCCGTTGATGTCACCGGCGTCCAGCGCGGCCCGGTACCAGCGCTCGGCGGTCTGCTGCTCGCCGCGGGCGGCGTGCTGGGCGCCCAGTGCGTTGGCGGCGTTGCCGTCGCCCTCCTGGGCGGCGCGCAGCCACCACACGGCGGCGCTCTCCTCGTCACCGGCGTCGCGCAGCAGGAAGCCGAGCGCGCAGGCGGCGCGGGGTTCGCCGTCCTTGGCGGAGGTCAGGTACCAGCGGCCGGCCTCCTTGAGCTCGCCGCGGGCCTCCAGGATGACGCCGAGGTGCAGGGCGGCCCTGCGGTGGCCGCGGGCGGCGGCCTGCCGGTACCACTGCTCGGCCTCCAGCTCCGGGGGCTTCTCGCCGGTGGTGACGGAGTCGGGGCGCAGCATCCGGGGGTCGGTGTCCCAGGTGATGCCGCGGCGACTGGCGACGTCGGCGGCCGCTCCGCCGCCGGTCGGCGTGCCGGCGCGCCGGTCGAGGAGGCGGGCGAGGCGGTAGGCGGCCTCACGGTGGCCCTGCTCGGCGGCGGCGCGCAGCCAGCGCTCGGCGCCGACGTCGCCCCGGTGTTCGAGGAGGTCGGCGAGGGCGTAGGCGCCCAGTGCGTGGCCGTGCTCGGCGGACTGGCGGAGCCAGTACTCGGCGGCGGGCTCGTCGCCGCGCTCGCGGTAGTGGCGGCCCAGGGCGTGGGCAGCCGCGGCGGAGCCCGCGACGGCGGCGATCCGCCACCAACCGGCGGCCTCCTCCGCGTATCCGCGCTGGTGCAGCAGGACGCCGAGGTTGTTGGCGGCGGCCCGGTCGCCCTCGGCGGTGGCGGCGCGCAGATGGGGCTCGGCGCCGTCGAGGTCGCCGCGGCGCAGCAGCAGGGCGCCGAGAACGCTCATGGACGCGGCGTCACCCTGTTCGGCGGCGAGTCGGTGGCGTGCCTCGTCCTCCGCCGTGTCGGTGCCGTCGTCGGCCCGGCCCAGCTCCGCACGCCCTGTCTCAACCCGCGCTGTCTCCAACAGAGTTGCCCTGTCCCCCATAGTTTTCATCGTCGCACCACCCGCAACCCCGGCACACCTGGTATACCGAAGCCCTTGAGGTCACTTCAGCGTTTTGTCGACATGCCCACAGGGCGACAAGTCAAACACATTCCGTGGGGGGACATTCGCCCGGGACGTACCCGGGACATACAACGAGGGCCCGGATCCTCAATGGATCCGGGCCCTCGTTTTTCAGTAGCGGGGACAGGATTTGAACCTGCGACCTCTGGGTTATGAGCCCAGCGAGCTACCGAGCTGCTCCACCCCGCGTCGTTGTTGTCCAACCGTACCACGGGGTAAGCAGGAGCTCTCCCGGCCCCTTCGCGCCGGGAGGGCTCCTGCCTGCTGTTACTCGTTCTTCGCGGGGTCCTTCGGCGCCTTGGGATCAGCCGGTGCCTTCGGGTCCTGCTTGGCCGGCGGGGCCTTCTGTGCGTCGGCCGCCGCCTGGAGGGCTGCCTGCAGCTTGTCCTGGGCCTTGCCGTACGCCGCCCAGTCCTGCTTGGCGAGCGCCTTCTCGCCCTCCTCGTACGCCGCCTGGGCGTCCGCGATGGCCTTCTGGAGCGCGTCCGAGCCGGTGGCCGGGGGCTTGGTGGGATCACCCTCGTCCGGCGGGGTCTCCGCACCCTTCTCCCCGAAGACGGCGTTGAGCGCCTCCGTCAGGGTGTTCTTGAAGACGGTCTCCTTGCCGTACGACACGGCGACCCTCTTCAGCAGCGGGTACTGGGCGCTGTTGCCCTCCGCGTACACCGGTTCCACGTACAGGAATCCGTCGTTGAGCGGGATCGTCAGCAGGTTGCCGTACTCGATGTTGGAGTTGGCGCCCTTCATGTTGCGGACGAACTCGGCGACGTCGGCGTTGCCGTTCAGTCGGCTCTGCACCTGTTGCGGACCGGGTACGTCACCCGTCACCCTCAGCAGTCTTATCGTGCCGTAGCTCTTGCTCGCGGCATCGGCGTCGACCGCCATGAACCCCCCGAGGTTGGGGCGTCCGTTGGGGGTGAAGCTGGTGGTCAGGGAGAACTTCTGTGCCGTGTCCCCGGGCATTTTCAGGCTCAGGTAGTACGGCGGGACGGCCTTCTTGGAGTCGGTCGTCGGGTCCTCCGGGACCTGCCAGGCGTCGGAGCCCGCGTAGAAGGTCGCGGGGTCCTGCACGTGGTAGCGGGTCAGCAGCTCGCGCTGGACCTTGAACATGTCCTGCGGGTAGCGCAGGTGCGCCATCAGCTGAGCCGGGATCTCGCTCTTGGCCTTGACCGTGTCCGGGAACGCGTTCTTCCAGGTCTTGAGGACCGGGTCCTTCTCGTCCCACTCGTAGAGCTTGACCGAGCCGTCGTAGGCGTCGACGGTCGCCTTCACCGAGTTGCGGATGTAGTTGACCTGGTTCTGCTGGGCGAGCACGGACCGCTGGTTGTTGGTCAGCGAGTCCTGGGTGGTGTCCCCGAGCGTCGTGCGCGACGCGTAGGGGTAGCCGTTGGTGGTGGTGTAGGCGTCGACGATCCACTGGATGCGGTCGCCGATGATCGCCGGGTAGGCGTCGCCGTCGATGGTCAGCCAAGGGGCGACGGCCTCGACACGCTGCTTGGGCGTGCGGTTGTAGAGGATCCGCGAGCCCTCGCCGATGGCGCCGGAGTACAGGATCTGCGGCTCGCTGAAGGAGACGGCGTACGCCGCCCGGTTCAGCGCGTTGGAGAGGTTGACGCCGCTGTTGCCCTTGTACGAGGTGTTCTTGGTGGGTTCACCGTTCTTCTCGTAGTCGAGCTCCTGCTGCGGACCGCCGACGATCGAGTACTGCTCGGTCTTCTCGCCGTAGTAGATCCGCTGCTCGTACTTCGACGCCTTGCCGAGCTCGCCCGTGGACGGCAGGCCGGCCTCGGTGAAGTTCGGGCCGCCCTCGGTGTCCGCGTTGACGGAGGTGCCCTTGGCGGCCACCACACCGTAACCGTGGGTGTAGGTGAAGTGGTCGTTGATCCAGTTGCGCTTGGGGATGCCCTTGAGGTCCAGCTCGCGCAGGCCGATCACGGTGTCCTGGCCGCCGTAGCGGTCGACGTCGAGGGTCTGCGGGAACTGGTAGTACTTCCGCTCCTGCTGGAGCTGGCGGAAGGTGGGCGAGACGACGTTGGGGTCCAGCAGGCGGTAGCTGGCCGCCGTGTCGGCGTCCTTGCGCAGTTGCGCGTTGTCGCCGCCGTCGTTGGTGCCCCGGTAGTCACTTACCTGGGCCTCGTCGATGTCGTACGCCTGCCGCGTCGCATCGATGTTCTTCTGGATGTACGGCGCTTCCTTGGCCTGCTCGTTCGGCTGGACCTGGAACTTCTGCACGATCGCCGGGTAGAGCCCGCCGATCAGGATCGCCGAGAGCACCATCAGGCCGAAGCCGATCACCGGCAGCTGCCAGGTGCGGCGCCAGAGCGTCGCGAAGAACAGCACGGCGCAGATGACCGCGATGCAGAACAGGATCGTCTTCGCCGGGAGGTAGGCGTTGGCGTCGACGTACCTGAGGCCCGTCCAGTTGCCGGTGGCCTTGAAGTCACTGGACTTCACGGCCAGGCCGTACCGGTCGAGCCAGTACGCCACGGCCTTGAGCGCGACGAAGATGCCGAGCAGGACGGACAGGTGGCCCGTCGCCGCGGCGGTGGCGCGCGCACCCGGGCTGGTCAGCCGCAGGCCGCCGTACAGGTAGTGCACCAGGGCGGCCGCGACCAGTGAGATCACCGCGGCGGCGAACCCGAAGCCGAGCAGGAAGCGGTACCAGGGAAGGTCGAACGCGTAGAACGACACGTCGAGGCCGAACTGCGGGTCCTTCTGCCCGAACGGCACCCCGTTGAGGGACAGCAGCCAGGTGCGCCACTGACCGGAAGCGGAGGCTCCGGCGATCAGCCCGACGAGGGCGGTGATCGCGATCAGCACCCACTTCTTGAACGGCGCCAGACCCATCCGGTAGCGGTCGAGGCTCTGCTGCTCCATCGACATCGCGCTGAGCGGCGGCCGGAGCCGGTGCGCCAGCCAGATGTTCACGCCGACGGCGGCGGCCATGAGGAGACCGAAGACGGCGAACAGGCCGATCTTGGTCCAGAGGGTGGTGGTGAATACGGACGAGTACTTGACCGATCGGTACCAGAGCCAGTCCGTCCAGAACCCCGCGAACATGACGAACGCCATGGCCAGCACGGCCAGAACGCCCAAGGTCATGAGCAGGGTCCGGGCGCGCCGGGAGGGCCGGCCCACTCTGATCCGTGGCCCGGTCGGGCCTCCGCCGCGGTCCGGCATCTGGAAAGCCAACGTGCGCACCTCGAAGTTCGCTGTTGTGTTTGCGGTGTTGAGCAGGGTGAAGCGGGGTGAAACAGGGTGTTGCTGGGGTGGAGCCGGGTGGTGCCGGTCCCGAGAATCGCAGGGACCGTACCTATGCAACTTACTGAAGCTTTACTCAGTTCCCGCTTTGGGGGCCGAAGGAGGCAGGATATTCACCATGCCCAACTCCTCCCCCTCAGACCACACCCCTCCGATGCCCGCACCGGGCACTCCGATGGCGGCCAGTCCGCTGACCCGGGCCGTCCTGGAGATCGACGAGTACACCTCGGGTCTCGGCTGGGACAAGCCCGCCCGGCTGTTCGCCCTGGTCGACACGGCCAAGCTGCGCAAGCAGGAGCCGGGGATGGCCTCCCGGCTCGGCATCGACGCGGCGGCCGCCGCCGGTTACACGCCGATCGAGCAGGAGGAGATCCCGCGCGGCAAGCCGCTGGACGAGTTCCTCGGCACCATCGCCTGGCCCGACGGCGTGATCGGCTGCGCGCTGACGGTGGAGCGTCTGATGCTGCCGCCGTCCGCGGAGGCTTCGGTTCCGGAGGGCATGAAGGGCAAGCAGCTCACCAAGTGGGTGGCCGCGCACCCGGACCGGCAGGAAGTGCGGATGACGGTGGCGGTGCTGCGCAGCGGCGGGCGCGAGTCGGCGATCCGGCTGCGTGAGAAGGACTCGCCGAACGAGGTGCTGACGGGGCCGGACCTGGTGCCGGGGCTGGCCGAGGCGCTGGCGGCGACGTTCGAGGCGTGACCCTCGCGGTCGCTGCGAGGCCACTCGCTACGGGGGTCTCGCTACGAGGTGAGGGGAGCGGTCAGCCTGTCGTGCACTTGGGCAGGTTGGCCGTGGCTCCCTTGCGGATGCCGTCCATCGCCTTGATCGCGTCGTCGATGGTGTGGACCTTGACCAGGGTGAGCCCGTCGGGCACGTCGGCGGCGGCGGTGGCGCAGTTCTCGGTGGGGGTGAGGAAGTACTCGGCGCCCGCGTTCCGCGCGCCGACGGTCTTCATCTGGATGCCGCCGATCGGGCCGACCACGCCCTTCTCGTCGATCGTGCCGGTACCGGCGACGAACTTCCCGCCGGTCATATTGCCCGGGGTGAGCTTGTCGACGATGCCGAGCGAGAACATCAGGCCCGCGCTCGGGCCGCCGACATCGGCCAGCTTGATATCGATGGTGAACGGGAAGGTGTGATCGGTCCCCGCCTGGATGCCGACGATCGCACGGCCGTTGTCCCCGGCCTTCTTCGTGGTGACGCTGACCTTCTCGGTGGTCACCGGCTCCTTGTGCGCCTTCTCCGCGGCTTCCGCGTCCTTGGCGGGCACGACGGTGAAGACGACGCTCTCACCGGGCTTGCGCTTGGTGACCAGCTTCGAGACGTCGGCGGGCTCCTTCACCTGCCGGCCGTCGACCTCCTTGATCACGTCGCCCGCGTGCAGTTTGCCCTCCGCCGGGCTGCCCTTGACGACGGTGGCGACGACCACGCGGGTGGCGACCGGGATGTTCAGCGCCTCCAGGGCGGCGACCTTCGCGCTTTCCTGGGACTGGCTGAACTCCTCGGCGTTCTCCTGGGAGGACTGCTCCTCGGTCTTGCCGTCGGGATACAGCGTCTCGTGCGGTACGACGACGCTGTCGTGCCCGATCCAGCCGGCCACCGCCTCGACCAGGTTCATCGAGTAGTCCGCGCCGGTGACCCGGACCGTCGTCATGTTGAGGTTGCCGGTCGTCGGGTACGTCTTGTGGCCGGAAATCTGCAGCACCGGCTCGCCGCCCGCGTCCCCGAGGGTGTTCACCGTCGGGCCCGGGGACATCTCCGAGTAGGGCACTTTGAAGAGGACGCCCGCACAGAGCAGCGCGATGAGAACGAGGGTGGAGGCGAGCATCGTCGCAGTGCGGCGTGGCATGGAACGACAGTACGGGACGGGTCTGTCAGTGCACCGCTGGGGCCGGTCCGTCCGGGGATCGGGGGCTCTGTCGTACGGATCCGGGCCGTTCGGAAAGGGGCCGTCCGGGCCGGGGTCCTCCCGGTGCACTCCGGGAGCCGCGTCAGGCGGCGTCGGAACCGGAGTGCGACTTCTGCATGGCTTCGCGGAACTTCTCGTACCCCGCGAGTTCGGCGACATCGCCGGTGGTGCGATTACGGGCGGCCCAGCTGCCCCATATCGCAGCGCCGACGGCCGCGAAAAGCGGAATCAACAACCAGGCGAGTGACGCCATTCCGACCTCCCGACCCAGTGAGCGGCCGCCTGACAATCCCGAACGATCGCGGCCGGCCGATCAGCAGATTAACCATCGGCTGCTTCAACGCTCGGGCCAGGGGGTCGGTTACGCAAATCGGTGCGGATGGCGGGAGGGGCGTTTACCCGCCCGCCGGGGGCCGGGCCCTAGCAGGCGCCGACCCACTCCTCCGTACCGTCCGAGAACTTCTGGTGCTTCCAGATGGGCACTTCGTGCTTCAGGTCGTCGATCAGCATCCGGCAGGCCTCGAACGCCTCGGCGCGGTGCGGACAGGACACCGCGACCACCACGGCCAGGTCCCCCACCGCGAGGTCGCCGACCCGGTGCACGGCCGCCAGCGCCCGCACGGGGTAGTTCGCGACCACCTTCTCGGCCACCCGGCGCATCTCCGCCTCCGCGCTGGGGTGGCAGGAGTAGCCGAGCGCGTCCACGTCGGCGCCCCCGTCGTGGTTGCGCACGGTGCCCACGAACAGGGCGGTGCCGCCCGCCGCGTCGTCGCCCGCGGCCCGGAACACCTCGTCCAGGGAGAGCGGGGTGTCGCGGATCGCGAGCAGTCGGATGGGATCCTGCGCCGCCTGTTCGCCCGGGTGGGTGGACGGGTCGGCGGTCGCGGGGGTGCTCGGGGTGCCTGCCATGGGTCCCATCGTGCCGTACGGCACTGACAACGCGGAAGCAGAGCTTTCTACCGGCGCGTGGGCGCGGGGTAGGAGCCTCCTACAGGAGCACGGCCGGCAGCGGTGCGTCCGGGCGGTACGTCCGGCGGGAGCACGTCCGCCGACGGTACGTCCGGCAGGCCTTGAGTCCAGAGCGCTGGGCTCAGATGCGCCGCCGTGCCTTGCGTGCCCGGCGTACCAGCGCGGCCGTACCCAGCAGGGCGACCGTCGCGCCCGCGGCTCCGGCAGCGGTCGCGTCCTTGCGGCCCAGGCGGCGGCCCGCGACGGTGTGCCGTCCGGCGACCTCCTCCAGGAGCTGGGCGAGCACCTCCTCGTTGGTCCACTGCGGCCGCCAGCCCGCGTCGTGCAGCCGCGAGACGCTGACCACCCAGGGGTGCATGGTGTACGCGAGATCGCCCGCCGGGGACGGGGTGAGGCCGATGCGGTGCAGTCGGGCGGCGGCGCCGAGCGCGACGGCGGAGGGGAGTTCCATCCGGCGGATGCCGCTCAGCTCCTCGACCTCCTCCTGCTCCAGCCAGCCGTCGCAGCCCACCGCCAGCTCGCCCTCGACCTTTTCCAGGACGGCGTACTCCAGTGCGCTGACCAGGTCCTCGACGTGGCAGAACTGCCAGGTGGGACGGGATCCCGCGGCAACCAGCAGGCGGGGCGACTCGAAGTAGCGGGTCAGCGCCGTATCCGTACCGCCGACGAGGACGGCGGGGCGGACGACGGTGACGTTGAGGCCGGGGTGGGCGCGCGGGGCGCGGCGGCCGAGCCGCTCGACCTCCAGGAGGTCGCCGACGCCGGTGGCCTCGGCGGTGGCGCGCAGCTCGGCGTCCTCGGAGAGCGGGATGTCGTTGTCCGGGAGGGCGCCGTAGACCATGGCGGAGGTGCACAGGACGACCCGGCGCACGCCCGCGGCGGCGGCCGCGGTGAGGACGGTCTGGGTGCCGCGTACGTTGTACGCGGTGCGGGCCGCCGGGTCGGTCTCCAGGTCCAGGTCGAGGGCCAGGTGGACGACGACGTCGGCGCCACGCAGTTTTTCGGCGATCGCGGGGTCGCGGACGTCGAGGATGTGCCACTGCGCCTCGGCGCTCTCGCCGCGCCGCTCGTCGATCGCGACGACCTGCTTGATCTCTTCGGAGGCCGCCAGCCGTGCGGTCAGCAGGGCGCCGACACCGGATGCGGCACCGGTGACCGCGACGACCGGGCCCCGGGTTGCGGGGGTTGAGCGGTTTCGCGTTGCGCGAACCTTCGAATCTGTTGCTCGAACCTTGGGATCTGGGGAACTCACCGGGCGTCTCCAGCGGTTGTCTTCAGTACGTACGCGAGTTGGCGCGTACGGACCAGGTGGCGTCCATCCTGCCGCAGGCCTTGGGTCGGCGGAGCACCGAGACCGGAATCCGGTTGTGGTGTCTACGCTGGGTGGTGATGTCGGGCAGCCGCCGTCGGCACGAGCCGGCGGCCCTACGAGCCGAGGAAACCCGTGAGTGACACCCCATTCGGATTCGGCCTTCCGCCGGAGGAGCCGGAGGACGGCGACGGCAAGAAGAAGGACCCTGCCGGTGGTGGGCAGGGTTCCGGAGACCCCATGAACCCCTTCGGGTTCGGCGGTCTCCCCGGCATGGGCGGCGCCGGGGGTGACAATCCCTTCGCCGCGATGTTCGGTTCGATGAACCCGAACGACCTCGGTGCCGCCTTCCAGCAGCTCGGCCAGATGCTGAGCTACGAGGGCGGTCCGGTGAACTGGGACATGGCCAAGGACATTGCCCGCCAGACCGTCGCGCAAGGCACCTCCGACGGCACCAAGGACGCCAGTGTGAGCCCCGGCGAGCGCTCGGCGGTCGAGGAGGCCGTACGGCTGGCCGACCACTGGCTGGACGGGGTGACCTCGCTGCCGTCCGGTGCGACCACCGCGGTGGCGTGGAGCCGCGCGGAGTGGGTGGAAGCCACCCTTCCGGCGTGGCAGCAGCTGGTGGACCCGGTGGCCGAGCGGGTGGGCGCTGCCATGGGCGACGTACTGCCCGAGGAGATGCAGGCCATGGCGGGCCCGCTGCTCGGGATGATGCGGTCCATGGGCGGTGCGATGTTCGGTCAGCAGATCGGGCAGGCGATCGGTGTGCTGGCGGGCGAGGTGACCGGGTCCACGGACATCGGTCTGCCGCTCGGCCCGGCCGGCAAGGCCGCGCTGCTGCCGCTGAACATCGAGGCGTTCGGCAAGGACCTGGGCGTCGACGCCAATGAGGTACGGCTGTACCTGGCGCTGCGCGAGGCGGCCCACCAGCGGCTCTTCGCCCATGTGCCGTGGCTGCGCTCGCACCTGTTCGGCGCCGTCGAGGGCTATGCGCGCGGGATCACCGTGGACACCTCGAAGCTGGAGGAGGCGGTCGGCGGGCTGGACCCGTCCAACCCCGAGCAGCTTCAGGAGGCTCTCCAGCAGGGCATGTTCCAGCCCGAGGAGACCCCGGCACAGAAGGCCGCGCTGGCCCGTCTGGAGACGGCGCTCGCGCTGGTCGAGGGCTGGGTGGACGCGGTGGTTCACGAGGCCGCGAAGCCCCGGCTGACCTCGGCGGACGCGCTGCGCGAGACGCTGCGCAGGCGGCGTGCGTCGGGTGGCCCCGCGGAGCAGACGTTCGCGACGCTGGTGGGCATGCAGCTGCGTCCGCGCAGGCTGCGGGACGCCGCCCGGCTGTGGGCCTCGCTCACGGACGCGCGGGGCCACGAGGGCCGGGACGGGCTGTGGGAGCACCCGGACATGCTGCCGACCGCTGCCGACCTGGACGACCCGGACGGGTTCGTGCACCGCGAGCAGATGGACTTCTCGGAGCTGGACAAGATGCTCGGCGAGGCCGCGCGGAAGCCGAACCTCAAGAAGGACGACGGCGAGAGCGGTCCGGAGGGGTCTACGGGCTCCGGCGACGGCAAGGACTCCGACGGCAAGGGTGACGGCGACAAGTGACCCTGCACGACGACGCGGTCCTCGTACTCAAGGGGTACGAGGACCAGGACGAGCTGCGCCAGCAGTATCTGGACCACCTCGCCGCGCACCCGGACGGGATGTGGAAGGCGTGTCACGCCGGACACCTCACGGCCAGTGCGCTGGTGGTGGACGGGGAGCGCGGGCGGGTACTGCTGACCCTGCACAAGAAGCTGAAGATGTGGCTCCAGATGGGCGGGCACTGCGAGCAGGGTGACGCCACGGTGGCGGCCGCCGCGCTGCGGGAGGCCACCGAGGAGTCGGGGATTCCCGGGCTGGCGCTGCTGCCGGGCGGTCCGGTGCGGCTGGACCGGCATCCGATTCCGGCGCCGTGCCACTGGCACCTGGACCTTCAGTACGTGGCGCTGGCCCCGGCCGGCGCTGTCGAGGCGATCAGTGACGAGTCGGACGACCTGCGCTGGTTCGGCTACGACGAGGTCGCGGAGGTGGCCGACGAATCGGTCGTACGGCTGGTGGAACGGGCGCGGGCCGCGCTGTAACCGAACGAAGGGGGCAGGCTCCGCGAATCGTGGAGCCCGCCCCCTTCGCCGCGCCTAGTTCCAGGCGTTGTTCTGGTTCTGCCCGTGGGCGCCCTGCTGGCCCACGCCGTACTGGGCTGCCATGCCCTGGCCGATCACCGCGTTCTGCGGCGGCATGACCTCGCTGGGCTGGACCAGCACGATGCCCTGGCCCAGGAAGCTGAGCTCCCAGCCCTCGCCGGTGTTGCCCCGGCGGCGACGTACCCCCGAGGAGTGTGTCTGGGACTGCATCTGCACCCGCAGGGACGCCGACCAGGCGACCACCGCGTCCGCGTCGCAGCTGATGTACTTGTCCGGCGTGACCTGCATCATCAGCGGCTGGCCCGAGGTCATCAGAGCGACCTTGCCGCGGCCGGTGATGTTCATCTGGTACTTGCCGGAGCCTGAGATTCCGTACTGGCTGTCCACGGCGACGACCTCGGTGTGCAGCACCGAGTCGAGCGCCAGGACGTAACTGCTGTCCACGGTGAGGCCGGCCTCCGGGTCGACGTCGACCACGTGGATGTACTGCGCGAGGTTGGCCAGGAAGACGGTGCCCTGCCCGGAGCAGCGCATCAGGTCCAGTCCCTCGCCGGTGTTGGCGCGTGCGCGCTGCTGCTGCTGGGAGACGTACTCGCCGTCGAACTCCATCAGGCCCTGGTAGGCGACCATGCTGCCCTTGCGGGCGAGTACGTCGTCGTGGCCGGTCAGGGCGACCCGCAGGAGCTGGGCGTTCTGCGCGGTGTAGCGCTCGGAGGACTGCTGTTCCGTGTGGCCGAAAAGCGGGCTCTGCATGATTTCCGTATCCCCCTCAGTGCCTGATCCGCAGGCGGTCCGAGCTGTCCTCGCTGGGCTGGACGACGACGATGCCCTCGCCGGAGAACGCCATCTGGTACGCCTCGCCGCTGCCCCGCCCGATCAGCGAGGACGCCTTGAAGCTGCGCTTGCCCTTCACCTTGAGGTTCGGGGACCATGCGACCAGGGCGTCGGGGTCGACGTACGTCTCGTCCTCGCCGCGGCCGCAGTCCACCACGAGCGGGGTGCCGCGCGAGGTGAGCGCGATCCATCCGGTGCCGGAGACCTTGACGTTCCACAGGCCCTGGCCTGCGAACTTGGCCAGTCCCTTGACCCGCTCGACGCCCCACTGGAGGGAGGCGTCAAAGGCGAGGAGGTTGGTGCCGTTGACGGAGAGGGAATCGTTGTTGAGGTTGATCACGACGACATCGGCGCCGTAGTCGGCGAGGTAGAGCAGGCCGTCGCCGGAGCACTTCATGACGGGTGCGCCCTCGCCGGTGATCCAGTGCGAGGCGATCTGGCGGACGGCCGGGGGGTTGGGCTCGTACTGGACGAAGCCTTCGTAGGCGACCATCGAGCCGGTGCGCGCGTAGAGGTCCTGGCCGGTGACCATGGCGACCTTGACCATGGAGCGGCCGTGGTTCTCCATGCGGGCGGCGACGGGTGTCGGGGCGAAGCCCGCGAGTTGCTGATTCATTTCTTCGGGCTCCCTCAGACCTCGTACGGCTGGACGACGATGAAGTTCCCGGGGGCTCCCCGGAATTGGAGGTTCACGGTCTCGCCGCTGTGGCCGGGGAACGCCTGGCGGCGCAGCCTGACCTGGCTGGAGATGATCACCTGGGACGCTGCCGACCAGGCGACGATGGCGTTGCTGTCGGCGAACGTGGTGGGGGTGACCGGCAGGACGACCGGGGTGCCGTGGGTCTTGACGATGATGGTGCCGGTGCCCTGGAACATCATCGTGAAGAGCGCGCCACCGGGGATGCCGTGGCCCTCGATGCGGCGGACCTCGTGCTGGAGGGTCTCGTCGAACGCGAGGACGTTCTCGGCGGAGACGCAGATTCCGTCGCCCTGGAGCTCGATGGGGTGCAGATGGGCGGCGTTCTCCGCGAAGAAGACCTGGCCCTGGCCGGTGCAGCGCATCAACTGCATTTCCTGGCCGGTGGCGTTGCCGACGATACGGCCGGCGAAGCCCGCGCCCTTGTAGCTGAAGTCGACCTTGCCCTGGTACATCACCATGCTGCCCTGGCGGGCGAGGACGGGGGTGCCGTTGTTGCCGAGGTCGACCCGCATGAGCTGGCCGTTCTGCGGGGTCCAGCGCTGACCGGTGGGCAGTTCTCGGTACTTCTGGAGGGCGGACTGGAGGCCGGGGGCGGTGGGTTGGGCGCCGCTCTGGGGCATACCAGGCTGGGGCATACCGGGCTGGGGCATTCCCTGCGGGGGCATGCCGTGCTGGGGCACGCCGGGGGGCTGCTGGCCGTAAGGCGGCTGGCCCTGCTGCGGCATGCCGGGCGGCTGCTGGCCGTAGGGCTGCTGCGGTTGCGGCTGTCCGTATCCGCCGGGGGCGGCCGGGGCGGGGGCCGGAGCTGCCGGGGGGTAGCCGTACTGGCCGCCCTGGCTCTGGCCGGGGGCCTGCGGCGGCAGCTGTCCCGGCTGCCCGAATCCCTGCGGCGGCTGGGGCGCCTGGGGTGCGTGCGGCTGCTGGCCGTACGGCTGCTGGCCCTGCGGGTGGAGCGGCGCGGCGATGGTCTGCGCGGCGTGCACCGGAGGCGCGGCGGGGGCCGGAGCCTGCGGGGCGGACTGCTGGGCCGGGGCGCCGAAGGACGGGGCCGGCTGCGGGGCCGGCTGCGGCGGGCCGGCCTGGGCGGGCGCGCCGAAGCCGGGGGCGGCACCCTGCTGCGGGACCGGGGCGGCGGGCGTCTCCTCCTCGGCGACCTCGCCGCCGAAGTTCTTCAGCAGCGCTTCCAGGCCGCCGTCGAAACCCTGCCCGACGGCGGCGAAGCGCCACACGTCCTTGAGGTAGAAGTCGCCCAGCATCACGGCGCGCTCGGTGGTGAACTCCGAGCCGTTGAAGGAGTACCGGGCGACTTCCTCGCCGCCCGCGACGATCCGGACGTATCCGGGGCCCACCTGCGACATCTGGCCCGCGCCGTCGATCGTGGCGGTGAAGGACAGCTTCTGGATCTGCTGCGGGATGCGGTCGAGGGTGACCCGGAACGACTCCGTGTCACCGGCCTGCGCGCCAAGGAGCTGGATGGACTCCTCGGGCGACTTGGGCTGGTTGAAGAAGATGAAGTAACGGTCGTCGCTCAGCTGCTCGTTCGCGTCGAGTCCGAAGCAGCTGATGTCGAAGGTCAGTCCGGGGCCGCCGATCTGCACACCTACGTACAGATCCGTCCCGGCTGTGAGGTCACTGAGCTTGGCCTTGTGGCCGCGTTGAAAGTCCCTGGCCATACGTAACGACCGTCCCCCGTCCCGAAGTGGATACGTCGCGCCAGGCTAACCGCTAACGCTGACAGTGCGGCAAGCCGGTACACAGTCGGTACAGATCACCGGGCGGTCCCTGTGCGGCACCTGTGGGCCGCCTCCGCGGTGCCGCTCCGACCGGGGGGACGAACGGGGCGCGCGGTACGCGGAGTTACTCGCCGCGGGCCTTGGGCAGGTGCGGGAGGCGGTCGGCGGCGACCACCCCTTCGAGGTAGCCGCGGGCCCGTTCGGTCCGCGGGTAGGCCTCCAGGAGCTTCCAGAACGGGGCGCCGTGACCGGGCACCAGCAGATGGGCCAGCTCGTGCAGGAGGACGTAGTCGATGACGTACTCGGGCATTCCCTGGAGCCGGTGGGAGAGGCGGACGCTGCCCTCGGAGGGAGTGCACGAGCCCCAGCGGGTGTTCTGGTTGGTCACCCAGCGCACCGAGGCGGGGCGGGCGCGACCCTGGAAGTACTGCTCGGAGAGCCGGTCGGCGCGTGCGGTGAGGTCGTCGTCGCCGAGGGTGCGCTTGCTCTCCTGCGCCGCCAGTTTGTCGAGCATCACACTCACCCAGCGCTGCTCCTCGGCCTCCGTCATCCGGGCCGGGATGAGCACGATGGTGCGGTCACCCTCGCGGTAGGCGGAGACGGTACGGCTGCGTCGGGCGCTCCTGCGGACTTCGACGGCGAAGCGGGGGGACGGGTCGGCTGGCACGCCCCGACGTTACCCGCTGTGCCCGGTGGAAGTCCTGTCTCCGTGAGGTTCCGGCCGGAACCGCATCCATGGCCCCGACCGCACTCGTATGACTAATGGCGGGCCCTGTGGACAACTTTCTGCGCGACTGCGCGGGTTTGCGCATGCTGATTTCAGCGGTTCTCAGCGGTTCTCGACGATTCTCAGTGGTTCTCACGAAGGGGGCGGGGCGATGCATCCGAGGGTGAAGCCCGCGCTGCGGCGGGCCTGGCGGGACCGGCAGAGCGTGCAGTTCGGGGTGACGTCGGCGCACGCGGTGCTGGTGGGGCCGGTGGACACGACGACGGGCACCCTGCTGGATCTGCTGGACGGGACGCGCGGCATGGCGTTGCTGCGCAAGGAGGGGACGGCACTGGGGCTGCCGGACGGGCAGGTGGACACCGTGGTCGGGCGGCTCACTGCGGCGGGGCTGATCGACGACGTAAGGGCGGGCGGTCCGGCGGTGGACGCCCTGCTCGAACGGCCCGGGGAGCTGGACCGGCTGCGGCCGGACCTGGCCTCGCTGAGTGTGGTGCATCCGGAGCCGGGTGGCGGGGCGCGGCGGCTCGCGGCCAGGCGGTCCATGCGGGTGCAGGTGCGTGGCGCGGGACGGGTGGGGGCGACGGTCGCCTCGGTGCTGGCCGCTTCGGGGGTGGGCCGGGTCGATGTGCTGGACGGCGGCAGGGTGGAGCCCTGGGACGTGGCGCCGGGCGGGGCGCCGGCCGATGCGGTGGGGATACGACGGGATGCTGCGGCGCGGCAGGCGGTACGGAGGTGGGCGCCGGGGCGGGGGCCTCGGGTGGGCGCGGGGCGTACGGGGTCGGGGGCTGCGGAGTCCGGTGGTGGGGCCGGGGTGGTGGAGGCCGGTGGAAATGGGGAGCCGGGGTTGTCGCTGGTTGTGGTGGTGCCTCGGGACGGGCTGGGGGTGTATGCGCCGGATCCGGTGGCGGCGGAGCCGTGGATGGGGTCCGGAGTTCCGCATCTGTACGCGGGGGTGGTGGAGGCCACGGGGGTGGTGGGGCCGTTGGTGCTGCCGGGTGTGACGGCCTGTTCCGGGTGCGTGGCGCGGGCCCGGGAGGAGCTCGATCCGGGGTGGCGGAGGATGCTCGCCCAGTGGCGCTCGGGGCGGCGGGCGGAGGTGGGGGCCTGTGACGTGGCGTTGGCGACGGCGGTCGCGGGGATGGCGGCCGCGCACGCGCTGGCCTTCCTGGACGGCGAGCTGCCGTCGAGCACGGGAGCCCGTTGGGAGACCGCGCTTCCCCTCCTCCAGTGGCGCCGGATGTCGCTCGGTGCACACCGTGATTGCTGCTGCGGTGCTGGTCGGGAGGCACCTGGGGAGGTGGAAGGGGACGTGGCCGCAGGGGACTTGATTCCGCACGACACAATGGCCGGGTAGGTGCCGTAAGAAGGAGCACTTTTCAGGGTGCGTGCGGTGCGGCTGTCTGGGATTTGGAGGGGCGCATGTCTGATCTTCCCCGGAAGGCGGTAACCCGTACCGCCAAGCTGGCCGCGTTGCCACTGGGCTTCGCCGGCCGGACCGCCTGGGGCCTCGGCAAGCGGATCGGCGGTAAGTCCGCCGAGATCGTCGGCCGGGAGTTGCAACAGCGCACGGCGGAGCAGCTCTTCAAGGTGCTGGGTGAGCTCAAGGGCGGGGCGATGAAGTTCGGGCAGGCACTGTCCGTCTTCGAGTCCGCGTTGCCGGAGGAGATCGCCGGTCCCTACCGGGCGGCGCTGACCAAGCTCCAGGAGGCGGCCCCGCCGATGCCGACCCGCACGGTGCACGGGGTGCTGGTGGAGCGGCTGGGCGAGGACTGGCGGGAGCTCTTCCAGGAGTTCGAGGACAAGCCGTCGGCAGCGGCCTCGATCGGGCAGGTGCACCGGGCGGTGTGGCACGACGGGCGTGCGGTCGCCGTCAAGGTGCAGTACCCGGGGGCCGGTGAGGCACTGCTCTCCGATCTCAATCAACTGGGCCGGTTCGCGCGGCTGTTGGGGCCGCTCATCCCGGGCATGGACATCAAGCCGCTGATCACGGAGCTCCGGGACCGGGTGTCGGAGGAGCTGGACTACGAGCTGGAGGCGCGGGCCCAGCGGGAGCACGCGGCGGAGTTCGCCGGGGACCCGGACGTGGTGGTGCCGGATGTGGTGCACCAGTGCGACCAGGTGCTGGTGACGGAGTGGATGGACGGCATCCCGATGGCCGAGATCATCTCGGAGGGGACGCAGGAGCAGCGGGACCGGGCGGGACAGTTGCTGGCCCGGTTCCTGTTCTCGGGCCCGGCCCGCACCGGGCTGCTGCACGCCGATCCGCACCCGGGGAACTTCCGGCTGCTGCCCGCCGACGAGGACGGCGGGAAGGACTCCGGTGAGAGGCCGTGGCGGTTGGGGGTGCTGGACTTCGGGACCGTGGACCGGCTGCCCGGCGGGCTGCCGCGCACGATCGGGGACGCGCTGCGGCTGGCGATGGAGGGCGACGCGGACGCGGTGTACGAGATGCTCTGCCGCGAGGGGTTCGTGAAGGAGGACATCGAGCTGGACCCGGGGGCGGTGCTGGACTATCTGGTGCCGATCATCGAACCGGTCGTGGTGGAGGAGTTCGCGTTCTCCCGTGGCTGGCTGCGGCAGCAGGCCGGGCGGATAGCTGATGTCCGCTCCCCCGCACATCAGCTGGGCAAGCAGCTCAACCTTCCCCCGGCCTATCTCCTGATCCACCGGGTCACGCTGAGCACCATAGGAGTGCTCTGCCAGCTGGGCGCGACGGTACAGCTGCGCGACGAGCTGGAGGAGTGGCTGCCGGGATTCCTCGCCGAGGAGGAGGCGGAGGCCGCCGAGGCGGAGCCGCGGCGGTCCCGGGCGGAATGACCGCGGGCTTTCCGCCCCGCCGGAACGCCCGTGGGGGCCGGTCCTGATGGACCGGCCCCCACGGAGCTGGGTGTACTTCGACGGCTTCGGCCGTCTACTGCATGACTGCCATGGCCAGGGCGCGGCGGGCGCGGAGCGATACGCGCTCCGCCTTCCGCTGCATCCGCCGGGCGGAGACCAGGCGCACGGCCTGGCGTTCCGCCTCGGCTTCGTACCTGCGCTCTTGCATATGAGCACGAGCCATGGCTTCTGGGATGAGTTGCATTTCGCGGGTCCTGTTCTGACGCGAGGCGTTCGCGCCGATGGTGCTGACGGTGGAGGTTGCGGAGCCGGACGGCTCGTAAGCGGTGGGGTTCATCGGGTCCTGCTTCTGGGGATCGTGCGTATGCGGTCGGTCGATGGGTCCTGTGCCGGTGATGTTCATGCCGCGACCGGGTTCTTGCGCGGACGGCCACGCGGACGCTTGCGGGCGACGACGACGCCCTGGACGAAGAGCTCGCCACCCCAGACGCCCCAGGGCTCGCGGCGCTCCTTGGCGCCGGCGAGGCAGGCCTCGACCAGCGGGCAGGTGCGGCAGAGCGACTTGGCGTACTCGACATCAGCCGGGGACTCGGCGAAGAAGACCTCCGGGTCGTACGAACGGCAGGGGACGGGCACGCCGAGGTTCTCGATGGCGTCGTCGAGCGCGGTGAGCGCGGTGAGGGGGGTCAAGGTGGTGTCCTCCGTGGAACCGGGCGGCGAAAGCGGGTGGGAAGGCGGTACGGACGGGGCGTGCGTGTCGACTGGCACGGTCACGGTGGTGGATTCCTCGTCTGTTCGTTCCGGCCGGTGGGCCGGTTGGTGGTTGCTGCCGGGTGGTGCTTGGTCCCGAGGCCCCTTCGCTCCGTCGTTCCCGTTCGGGAAAAACAGAAGGGCCGCGGATCCCTGGTGGGGTTCCGCGGCCCTGGAAGGTGCCGGTCTGATCGTCGATCAGACTGGATCGCTCCAGGGTTCGAGCCCACGGAAGGCCCACATCTTGTTCTGGTGGTGCTGCTGCGTCGTCTGCGTCTTCGATCCGGCACCGGTCGCCGCAAACGCATAGGCCTTCGCCTGTGCCTTCGCTACTGCTGCTTCCGGTGCCTCGGTCGGTCGCTCATTGCGCTCCCGGACGGGGAGGTTCGCCAGGGACGCGGGGCTGATGGCAGTGAGACCGGACAGACCGGTGCCACGCAGCGAAGCGGCGGAGGCGGCGACAAGGAGCGAAGAGCCGAGAGTGCAGGCGGCGGAGACCGAGTGATCGGTCACTTTGGTGAAGGTGATGAAGCTGGTCACTGGAATCGCCTCCTCTCGGCGTCTAAGGGGTCCCGGCCGAAGCCCGGACACGCGTATTCGGATAAGTACAGCACGAAGACAGGGCCTCAGAGAAGAGCCGCTGTTCCCGTGGTTAAGAACCTATGGGGCCTTGCGGGAGAAGCGCAAACTATTTTTTCGACGAGTTTTTCTCGATCCACATCGGCGCCGGCCGGGTGCTCGCCCCGCTACTCCCCCGGCTCCTCCCCCAGCTCCTGGCCTGCACAGAGGGCCAGCACCTCGGTCCCGTAGAGCCTGGTCTTGCGGACTCCGACGCCGGCGATCATGGCCAGGCGGCCCTCGTCCTCCGGCTGCGCCTCGGCGATCGCCATCAGCGTCTTGTCGGTGAAGACGCAGTATCCCGGCAGCCCCACCTTGCCCGCCTGCCGCTCGCGCCAGTCGCTCAGCCGCTCGTACAGGCCTTCGTCCATGTCGGACGGGCAGTCCTCGCAGCGCATGAGTTTCATCTCGCCGCCGTCGATGAGTGTCTTGCCGCACACCCGGCAACGGATCGGCCCGCGGAAGGTGCGCTTCTTGGCGGCGGGGGCGGCCTCGCCGGCTCCCGGACCGGTGCCGGACGCCGCCGAACGGGAGCCCTGGCCGCCGGAGCCGGGGCGCAGGCCCCTGAGGAAGCGGCTGGGGTTCCGGGAGGCGCGGCCGCCGGGCGAGCGGGCCAGCGCCCAGGACAGGCTGAGGTGGACGCGGGCCCGGGTGACGCCGACGTACAGCAGCCGGCGTTCCTCCTCCAACTGCTCCTCGGTCTTGGCGTAGGTGATCGGCATCATGCCCTCGGTGAGGCCGACCAGGAACACGGCGTCCCACTCCAGGCCCTTGGCCGCGTGCAGGGAGGCGAGCGTGACGCCCTGCACGGTGGGGGCGTGCTGGGCGGCGTCCCGCTCCATCAGTTCGGTGAGGAGGCCGTCGAGGGTGGCGCCGGGATGGGCCTTGGCGAAGTCCTCGGCGAGGCGGGCCAGGGCGGTGAGGGATTCCCACCGGTCGCGGACCGCGCCGGAGCCCGCGGGCGGTGTCGGTTTCCAGCCATTGCCGCTGAGTACGGCCCGGACCTGGGCGGGCAGGCCCTCGACGCCGTCGAGCAGGGCGTCGTTGCGGCCGAAGCGGGCCGCGCTGCGCAGTCGGCTGATCGCCTCGCGCACCTCGGGCCGCTCGAAGAACCGCTCGGCGCCGCGCAGCTGGTAGGGCACCCCGGCGTCGGCGAGCGCCTGCTCGTACACCTCGGACTGGGCGTTGATCCGGTAGAGCACGGCGATCTCCCCGGCCGGGACGCCCGCGGCGATCAGGTCGCGGATGCGGCGGGCGGTGCCCTCGGCCTCGGCGGGCTCGTCCCCGTACTCGCGGAAGACGGGGGCGGGGCCCGGCTCGCGCTGGGAGATCAGCTCCAGGCGGTGTTCGGCGGCGCGGCCGGTGGCCGGGGCCAGCACGCCGTTGGCCAGGTGGACGACCTGGGGGGTGGAGCGGTAGTCGCGGATCAGCTTGACGACGGTCGCGTCCGGGTGGCGGGTGCGGAAGTTGAGGAGGTGATCGGGGGTCGCGCCGGTGAACGAGTAGATGGTCTGGTTGGCGTCGCCGACCACGCAGAGGCTGTCGCGGTCGCCGACCCACAGGTCGAGCAGCCGCTGCTGGAGCGGGCTGACGTCCTGGTACTCATCGACGACGAAGTGCTGGTACTGGCGGCGGAACTCGTCCGCGATCAGGTGCTGGTCCTGGAGGATGCCGACGGTGAGCAGCAGGACGTCCTCGAAGTCGATGACCGAGCGCTGGCCCTTGAGCTGCTCGTACTTCGCATAGATCTGGCTGATTTCCGATGCGGCGCGGGGGGCCTCGCGGTGCGCCTTGGCGATCTCGGCGGCGTAGTCGTCGGGGACGATCTGGGTGACCTTGGCCCATTCGATCTCGGCGGTGACATCGCGCAGCTCGCCGCGGTCGAGGCGGATGCCGATGTGCCCGGCGGCCTCGTTGACCAGCTGCACCTTGCGTTCGATCAGACGGGGCAGGTCACCGCCGACGGCCTTGGGCCAGAAGTAGCGGAGCTGGCGCAGGGCGGCGGCGTGGAAGGTGCGGACCTGGACGCCGCCCGCGCCGAGCTGGCGGAGGCGGCCGCGCATCTCGCCGGCGGCGCGGGTGGTGAAGGTCACGGCGAGCAGGCTGTTCGCCTCGAAGGTGCCGAGCCGCACTCCATAGGCGATCCGGTGGGTGATCGCGCGGGTCTTTCCCGTACCGGCTCCGGCGAGGACGCACACCGGGCCGTGCAGGGCGGTGGCGACCTCGCGCTGTTCGGGGTCGAGCCCGTCGAGCACCGCTTCGGCCGTCTCCGGTACCTGCGGGAAAAGGGAGGAGTGCGTTGCTGCTGTCACCCTGCCATGCTGCCAGGTCTGCCGGGACTGCTGCGGCGGTTGTCCACAGGGGTCAGGCAGTCGTCGTACTAATGCGGGAATGGTGACGGGGTCGGTTACGTTCGAGTCACTGGGAAGTACGGGACGCGTGCGCAGACGTACGGGAACCGACTGGCCAAACCCCAGCCAAGCAGAGGAGCAAGAGGGACATGTCGGGCACCGTAACGATGTACAGCACCACCTGGTGCGGCTACTGCCGCCGCCTGAAGGGCCAGATGGACCGCGAGGGCATCGCGTACAACGAGGTCAACATCGAGCACGACGCCGATTCGGCCGCGTTCGTGGAGAAGGCCAACGGTGGCAACCAGACCGTCCCGACGCTGCTCGTGGTGTCCGAGGCGGGCACCGAGTCGGTCATGACGAACCCCTCGCTCGCGCAGGTCAAGCAGGCGCTGGCCGCGGCCTGACCAGGCAAGTGAAGTGAGCGAAAGAACCGCCGCCCCGGCGAAACGGGCGGCGGTTCTTCGCGTGCGGGTGCCTTTGCGTGCGGGGCTCTCGGCCTGCGGGGCTCCTTGCCTGCGGGCCTTTGCATGCGGGCCTTTGCCTGCGGGCCTCGGCCTGCGCGGGTCGCGGCTGCGCGGACGTACCCGAGAAGGCGGTCAGGCCGCGCGGACCGGCTTCGGCAGCGGCTTGCCGTACCAGAGCTCGATCAGGCGGGCCGCGATGGAGATGCCGAACGGCGGCAGGATCTCGCCGGAGGCGAAGGCGGCGGTGAGGTCGTCACGGGAGAACCAGCGGGCCTCCTCGATCTCCTCGCCGTCGACATTGATCTCGTAGCTGGTGGCGCGGGCCATGAAGCCGAGCATCAGGCTGGAGGGGAAGGGCCACGGCTGACTGGCGATGTACTCGACGTCGCCGACCGTGACGCCCGCTTCCTCGAAGACCTCGCGGGCCACCGACTGCTCGATGGACTCGCCCGGCTCGACGAAACCGGCCAGGGTCGAGAAGCGGCCTTCGGGCCAGTGCACCTGCCGGCCGAGGAGCGCGCGGTCCTGGTCGTCCGTGACCAGCATGATGACGGCGGGGTCGGTGCGCGGGTAGTGCTCGGCGCCGCAGGCCTGGCAGCGGCGGATGTGTCCCGCTGCGGCGATGACGGTGCGTTCGCCGCAGCGGGAGCAGAAGCGGTGCAGGCGCTGCCAGTTTTCGAGGGCGACCGCGTGGACCATCAGGCCCGCGTCACGGGGGGAGAGCAGCAGGCCCGCCTCGCGCAGCCCGGCGGCACGCGCGGACTGGTCCATGCGGCCTGGCAGGGAGTCCTTCTGCAGCGCGAAGTAGCTGACGCCCTCCTCGTCCGTGCCCAGGAAGTAGCGGTGGGTCTCGGTGAGGGGGGCCTCGAAGGCCGGGGTCATCACGAGTGCGGTGCGGCCGTCGGCGGTGTCGTCGATCAGCGCCTGGCCGCCGGAGACCACGAAGACGCGGGTGGAGGGGTGGCTCCAGGCGGCGGCCAGCCAGGCCTCGTCCATGCGGTGGTGGGCGGCGCGGTCGATGCCACTGGCGGCGGCGAGGGCGAGGGGGCGGTCCGGGGCGTGGACGCCGGGGTCACCGCTGGTTCTGCCGGTGCTGCTGTTGTTGGTGCTGTCGGCGTCGCCGGTGTTGTTCGTGCTGTCGGCGTTGTTCGTGTTGTTGGTGCCGTCGGTGGCGGCGGTACTGGTGCTGGTGCTCACAGGTGCTTCCAACTCCCCCGGGTGGATCGGGTTTCTGATCTGCTCAGCGGTGGTTCGGTGCGGGCTGCTGCTCGGCTGCGTGGCGCTTCTCAACCCTTGCCCTGCGCGGCGAGGTCGCCCCACAGGTAGGCGGTGGTCTCGACGCCCTTGAGGAGCAGGTCCAGCTCGACCTTCTCGTTGGGCGCGTGCCAGCCGTCGGACGGGACGGAGATGCCCAGGAAGAGGACGGGTGCGTCGAGTACGTCCTGGAGGTCGGCGGCCGGTCCCGATCCGCCCTCGCGGGTGAAGCGGATCTGCCGGCCGAAGGCCCGGCCCATGGCCCGTACGACGGACTGGAGGGCGGGGTGGTCGAGCGGGGTCAGGCAGGGGCGGGTGGCCGCGCCGAAGACGATCTCGTGGCGGATGCCGGCCGGGACGCGGGCCGCGATCCACTCCCGTACCGCCTGCTCGATCTTGTCCGGGTCCTGGCCCGCGACCAGCCGGAAGGAGAGCTTCAGCTCGGCCGACGACGGGACGATGGTCTTGCCGCCGGGGCCCTGGTAGCCGCCGCCGATGCCGTTGACCTCGGCGGTCGGGCGGGCCCAGATGCGCTCCAGGGTGGAGTACCCGGCTTCGCCGTGGGTGGCGTACGACTTGGCCGTGCGCAGCCACTTCTCCTCGTCGAAGGGCAGCTCGGCGAAGAGTTCGCGCTCGCGGTCGGTGAGCGGGGCGATGCCGTCGTAGAAGCCGGGGACGGTGATGTGGCCGTCCTCGTCGTGCAGGGCGGCGACCACCCGGGCTGCGACGGTGGCGGGGTTGGGAACCGCGCCGCCGAAGGAGCCGGAGTGGATGTCCTGGTCGGGGCCGCGGAAGGTGATCTCGCAGTCGGCGACGCCGCGCATGCCGGTGCAGACGGTCGGGGTGTCCTCGGACCACATGCCGGTGTCGGAGACGATCACCGCGTCGGCGGCGAGGCGCTCCCGCTGCTGCTCGACGAGGGCGCGGAAGTGCGGGGAGCCGGACTCCTCCTCGCCCTCGATCAGCAGCTTGAGGTTGACGGCGGGGGCGGTGCGGCCGGTCGCGGCGAGGTGCGCGCGGACGCCCAGGGTGTGGAAGAACACCTGGCCCTTGTCGTCGGCGGCGCCCCGTGCGTACATCCGGCCGTCGAGGACGACCGGCTCGAACGGCTCGGTGTGCCAGCCGTCCTCGCGGGCGGCGGGCTGTACGTCGTGGTGCCCGTAGACCAGCACGGTCGGGGCGTCGGTGTCCCCGGAGGTCCACTCGGCGAAGACCGCCGGAGCACCGTTCGTGGGCCAGATCTCGGCGACCGGGAAGCCGGTCTCCTTGAGCTTCGCGGCCAGCCACTCGGCACTGCGCCGTACGTCCTCGGCGTGCTCGGGCTGGGCCGAGACGGAGGGGATGCGCAGCCACTCCGCGAGGTCCGCCAGGAAGGCGTCGCGGTGCTGGTCGATGTACGTACGGACGGCGCTGTCCGGGGTGTCGCTCATGACCTTGAGCCTAACTCTCCGGCGGGGGTGTGACGTCCGGTGCCCTGGTCGGGGGGCCGGCCGGCGGGGGTGCCTGGGCAGGCTCGCGGCGCACGCGTACGCCGTCGTCCGGCTCCCCGGACAGGATGCGCTCCAGCTCCGGGCGGCCGGGCAGCCGCTGCGGGCGGACGGACTCGCCACTGCGGACGTACAGAAATGTGGCGAGCACCTCTTCGGGGTGCAGTCCGTGCAGCTCGGCCCAGGCCAGCCGGTAGATCGCCAGCTGGAGGGGGTCGGCGGCCCTGGTCCGGCTGGTCTTCCAGTCGACGATCTCGTACGTCCCGGTGGCCTCGTCCCGGTACACGGCGTCGATCCGGCCGCGGATCACCCGGCCCGCGAGGGTGAGGTGGAACGGGGTCTCCGTGCGGTACGGGGTGCGGCGGGCGTACTCGGTCCGCTCGAACGCCTCCTTGAGCGCCGCCAGGTCGCGCTCGTCGGCGATCTCGACGTCGTCCTCGTCCCCGCCGGGCAGCTCCTCGGGCCCGAGCATGGGCAGCGGCAGCTCCTCGAACCGCGACTCCACCCAGGCGTGGAACCGCGTACCCCGCCGGGCGGCGGGCTGTGGCGGCCGGGGCATCGGCCTGGCCAGCTCCTGCGCGAACCCGTCCGGGTCGGCGGCCAGCCGCATCAGCTGAGTGGCCGAGAGCGCGGGCGGCACGGGCACCTCCCGGGTGGTGGCCCTCGCCCGCCGCAACTCACTCGCCAGAGCGTCAAGATCCCGGTCCCACGAGTCAACAGCCCGAGCCTCCTCGGGGGTGAGGGCGCGGGCACCGGGGGCGGCGGCCCGGGCGCCGGAGGGCGCCGTTTCATCGGCATCGGGGGCCGCATCGGAGGGTGCCCCGCCGCGCGCCTCCTCCTGGGCGCCCTGTGGGTCGGCGGGAGCGTCGCCGTGCGCGGCACCGTGCGGCCGGGCGGCGTCGGGTGCGGAGGCGCCCGGGATCAAGGCGTCCGGGGCGGAGGCGTCCGCCGGGTGGGTGGCCGGGGTCCCGTCCGGATCCGGGGTCCCGCCCGGCCACGAGGTCCCGCCCGGCTCCGAGGTCCCGCCCGGCTCCGAGGTCCCGTCCGGCTCCGGGGTTCCGTCCGGCACCGCCCAGCTCTCCGGCGGCTCCGGACGCGCTTGCGGTCGTGCCGTCAGCAGGCTCTCCCACTCCCCCGCCCCGGGGGCCTCGTCCTGGCTCTCCCAGGCCTCCGGGTCCTCGGGTCCCTCGGGGCCCTCCTGCGGAATCCACTCCTCCCAGGCCGCCGGTTCCGGGGCCGCCGCCTCCGCCTCCGGAGGGAGTTCCGGGGTGCCACGCAGGGAGTCCAGGTGAGCCAGCACCTGGTCGGCCGCCCGGCGCCGCCGGGCCAGGGCGGGGCGGTCGAGCGGAAGCGGCCACGGCCGGTCGATGGCGGATTCGGCCAGGGCCGGGTTGCCCTCGTCGGGGGCCGGCTCCTCCGCCCACACCTCGATCTCGCCGTGTCCGGCCACGCAGTGCTCGTACAGCGCGTCGAGGAACTCGGAGGGACCGCGCGGCTTCTTCTGGCTGGGCCCCCACCAGTGGCCCGAGCCGAGCAGCAGATCGCGGGGGCGGGTGAACGCGACGTACCCCAGCCGGAGTTCCTCGGTGTGCTGGTGGTCCTTCATCCGCTCCTTGAAGAGCTTCATGCCCTTGGCGTCCCACGCCTCGACGTCGGGGAGCGTCTGGGCGTCGCCGCGCAGGGCGTGGGGGAGGACCTTGGCCTGGGAGGTCCAGGAGTCGCGGGCCTTGTCGCCGGGGAAGTCGCCCCTGACCAGGCCGGGGACAGCGACCACCCGCCACTCCAGGCCCTTGGACTTGTGCGCGGTGAGGACCTTGACGGTGTTCTCCCCGCCGGGGAGCGCGTTGTCGAGGCCCTTCTCGTACTGGGCGGAGGTGCGCAGGAAGCCGAGGAAGGCGAGCAGGGTGGCCTCGCCGTCGAGGGAGGCGAACCCGGCCGCGATGTCGAGGAAGTTGTTGAGCGTCTCGCGGCGGCGGGCGGCCAGGGCCTGCGGGGAGGCGGAGAGCTCGACCTCCAGGCCGGTGGTGTGCAGGACGCGGTGCAGTACGTCCATGAGCGGGTCGGCCAGCGAGCGGCGCAGCTCGCGCAACTCCCTTGCCAGGCGGGCGAACCGCACCCGCGCCTCGGCCGAGAACGGCAGCCCGTCGTCCGCGTCCCCCACGGATTCCAGGAAGGTGTCCAGGGCGTCGGCCAGCGATATCACCTCGGACGGGTCGACCCCCTCGACCGCCTCGGCCAGCCTGCGGTCGGGGTCCTCGTCGGCGCCGCTCCCCCGGTGCACGAGCAGCCGGGCACGGCGGCCGAGGAGGGCCAGGTCGCGGGGGCCGATCCGCCAGCGGGGGCCGGTGAGCAGACGTACCAGCGACGCGTTCGCACCCGGGTCCTGGAGTACTTCGCAGACCGCGACCAGGTCGGCGACCTCGGGCAGGTGCAGCAGCCCTGACAGGCCGACGACCTCGACCGGGATGTCGCGGGCCACCAGCGCCGCCTGGATCTCGGGGAAGTCGCGCGCACCCCGGCACAGGACCGCGATGTCACCGGGCGCGGTGCCGGTGCGCACCAGGTGGGCGAGGGAGTCGGCGAGCCAGTCGATCTCCTCGGAGTGGGTGGGGAGCAGGGCGCAGCGGACGGTGCCGTCGCGCTCGGCGCCGGGGGCGGGGCGCAGGGCTTCGACGCCTCTGTGCATGGCACGCAGGGGGGTGGCGAGGCCGTTGGCGAGGTCGAGGAGGCGGCCGCCGCTGCGGCGGTTCTCGCTGAGCGAGTAGCGCTCGGCGGGGCGGCCGTCGGCGTGCGGGAAGTGCTCGGGGAAGTCGTCGAGGTTGGCGACGGAGGCGCCGCGCCAGCCGTAGATGGCCTGGCAGGGGTCGCCGACCGCGGTCACCGGGTGACCGGTGCCGCCGCCGAACAGACCGGCCAGGAGCAGGCGTTGGGCCACCGAGGTGTCCTGGTACTCGTCGAGCAGGACGACCCGGAACTCGCCGCGCAGTGCCGCGCTCACCTCGGGCAGGGCGGCGAGCCGTGCGGAGAGCGCGATCTGGTCGCCGAAGTCGAGGAGGTCCCGGCGGCTCTTCTGGTCCTGGTAACGGACGGTCAGGTCGAGGAGTTCCCTGCGGGCGACGGCGGTTTCGGGGACCTTGCGCAGGTCGTCGTTGGACAGCTTGGCGTTTCGCAGGGTGTGCAGGAGTTCCGTGTCGTACGCGCGGAGGGTGTCGGAGGTCACCAGGTGCTCGGCCAGTTCCGAGTCGAGTGCCAGGAGGTCGCTGACCAGGGTGGAGAAAGACCTGGTGAGGGCGGGGTACGGGCCGGGGGCTTCGCGCAGGACCCGGGCGGCGAGCTGGTGGCGGGTGGCGTCGGCGAGGAGCCGGGCGGTGGGCTCCAGGCCGATGCGCAGACCGTGGTCGGTGAGGAGCTGGCCGGCGAAGGCGTGGTAGGTGGAGATGCGGGGCTCGCCCATGGGGTGTTCATGGGGGGCCGGGCTGCCCGGGTCGATGGCGTCGGGGTCGGTGATCCCGGCGTCGATCAGGGCCTTGCGGACGCGGTCGGCGAGCTCGCCGGCGGCCTTGTTGGTGAAGGTGAGGCCGAGGACCTGTTCGGGGGCGACGCGGCCGGTGCCCACCAGCCAGACCACGCGGGCGGCCATCACCGTGGTTTTGCCCGACCCGGCCCCGGCCACGATGACCTGCGGGGCGGTGGGTGCGGTGATGCACGCCAGCTGCTCCGGGGTGAAGGGGATACCGAGGAGCTGTTTGAGCTGCTCGGGGTCGGTGAGGGGGGTGGTCACCTTGAGAAGGGTATCGGGGGGTACTGACAGGGGTTGGTGGTGTGGCTTTGACCTGGGGTTTCTTGGGGGGTGAACGGGACCTGTGGGCGGCCGGGACGGGGAGGGGGACGCGGCCCCGGCCCGGGGGCTACTCCACTACCTGGCGGCCTTCCGGTTGGGCGGTGCAGGAGGCGCGGAAGGCGCAGTGGGTGCACTGGGTTCCTGTGGTGGGGGCGAACCGCTCGTCGAGGACCCGGCCGGCCGCCGTGGCCAGCAGGTCGCCGACCCACTCGCCGGAGAGCGGCTCCTGGGCCTGGATCTTGGGGAGGGCTTCGCCGCCGTCCTTCTTGGCGGCACTCTGGCGGAGCTGGACCAGTTCGGCGCCGCCGGGCTCCGGGCGCCGGCCGCCGAACGCCTCGTCGACCGCCCCCTCCCGTACCGCCAGCTGGTAGACCGCCAGCTGCGGGTGCTGGGCCACTTCGTCGCGGGTCGGCGCCGACTTGCCGGTCTTGAAGTCGACGACGTACGCCCGGCCCCGGGCGTCGGTCTCGACGCGGTCCATGGACCCCCGGATGCGGACCTCGTACGCGCCGCCCGCCTCCAGCGTCACGTCGAAGTCGTGCTCGGTGGCGACGGTGGTGCGTCCGCCCCGGTCCGTCACGTGCCACTGGAGGAAGCGTTCCAGCGCGACCCGCGCGTTCTCCTTCTCCTGGCGGGACTTCCAGGGTGCCTCGAAGGCGAGCGCGTCCCACACCGAGTCCAGGCGTTCCATCAGTACGGCGAGATCCGCGGGCGTACGCCCTGAAGCGACCTCGTCCGCCAGCACGTGCACGACGTTGCCGAAGCCCTGGGCGGCGGTCGACGGCGCGTCCGCCTTGACCTCGCGGCCCAGGAACCACTGGAGGGAGCAGGTGTTGGCGAGTTGGTCGAGTGCGCTGCCGGAGAGGGCGACGGGCCGGTCGCGGTCGCGGAGCGGGACCGCGCTGTGGGTCGGCTCGTTGAGGCCCCACCAGTTGTCGGGGTGGGCGGCGGGCACCATCGCCAGCCCGTTGTCGTCGCTGAGCGCGGCGAGCTTGGCGAGACGGCGGGCGGCGGCGTCGCGCAGGGCGTCGGAGGCGTCGGGGTCGACGGTGGTGGCACGGAGCTCGGCGACGAGTGCGGAGACGGCCAGGGGGCGGCGGGGGCGGCCGGTCACGTCGCGCGGTTCGACCCCCAGCTCGGTGAGGAAGCGTGAGGGCTGGTCGCCGTCGTCCGCGGGGGTCTTCACCGCGGTGACGACGAGCCGTTCGCGGGCGCGGGTGGCGGCGACGTAGAAGAGCCTTCGTTCCTCGGCGAGCAGGGCTCCCGGAGTGAGCGGTTCCGCGAGTCCGTCGCGGCCGATCCGGTCGGCCTCCAGGAGGGAGCCGCGGCGGCGCAGGTCGGGCCAGAGACCTTCCTGTACGCCGGTCACGACGACCAGCCGCCACTCCAGGCCCTTGGAGCGGTGCGCGGTCATCAGGCGTACCGCTTCGGTCCGTACGGTGCGCCGGCCGAGGGTGTCGGCGGCGATGTCCTGGGCGTCCAGCTCCTCCAGGAAGTTGAGCGCACCCCGCCCGCCGGACCGCTCCTCGGCGCGGGCCGCCGTCTCGAAGAGGGCGCACACGGCGTCCAGGTCCCGGTCGGCGTTGCGACCGGCAGGTCCGCCGCGCAGCGCGGAACGCTCCAGCCGGCCCGGCCAGTTGGTGCCGTCCCACAGCTCCCAGAGTGCCTCCTCGGCGGTGCCGCCGCCTTCGAGGAGTTCACGCGCCTTGCGCAGCAGGGTGCCGAGCGTCTGCGCCCCGCGGGCGTACGCGGGGTCGTGCGCGGCGAGCCGCTGGGGCTCGGCGAGTGCCTGTGCGAGCAGTACGTCGGAGGGCGGCGGCACCTGGTTCCCGGCGGCCCGCTCCTCGTCGCGCAGGGCCCGCCCGAGGCGGCGCAGATCGGCGGCGTCCATGCCGCCGAGCGGCGAGGACAGCAGCTCTATGGCGGTCTCGGTGCCGAGCCAGCCGGATACGCGCGCGGTGGACGCTCCACCCTCCGTATCTACCGGCACACCCAACTCGTCAACCACCTCCGCCCCAAGCGCCATTGCGGGCACACCGGACTCGACGGTCTCCGCCCCGAACACCGTCCTGGGTGCCCCCTCCACCGCCGCCCGGGCCACCGCGCGCAGCGCCGTCAGCAGCGGTGTCACCGCGGGCTCGTGGCGCAGCGGGAGGTCGTCGCCGTCGATCTCAAGGGGTACGCCGGCGGAGGTCAGCGCGCGGCGCACCGCGGGAATGGTGCGCCCACCGGCACGTACCAGAACCGCCATCTCGCTCCACGGAACGCCGTCCTCCAGATGCGCCCGGCGCAGGATGTCGGCCACGTTGTCCAGCTCGGCGCCCGCCGTCGGGTAGGTGCGGACGTCGACGTGCCCGCCCTCCCTGACCGCCGCCAGTTCGCGGTGCGCGCGCACCGCCGCGGCGGGCAGCCGGGTCAGCGGCATCCGGCGGGTGAGCAGGCGGGTGGCGGCCAGCAGGGCGTCGCCGGAACGGCGTGAGGTGGTGAGGACTTCGACGCGGGCCGGGCCGCCGTCTATGCGGCGGAAGGCCTGCGGGAAGTCGAGGATGCCGCCGACGTCGGCGCCCCGGAAGGCGTAGATCGACTGGTCGGGGTCGCCGAAGGCCACCAGGGTGCGGCCTGATCCGGCGAGCGCGTGCAGCAGGCGGACCTGGGCGGGGTCGGTGTCCTGGTACTCGTCGACGAAGACCGCGTCGTAGGAGGCGGCGAGGCGGCCGGTGACGGTCTCGCGTTCGGCGAGCAGGACCGCGCGGTGGACCAGTTCGGCGTAGTCGAGGACTCCCTGCAT
The DNA here is from genome assembly GCF_044454195.1 of Streptomyces sp. NPDC051561. Lineage (NCBI taxonomy): Bacteria > Bacillati > Actinomycetota > Actinomycetes > Kitasatosporales > Streptomycetaceae > Streptomyces > Streptomyces sp. NPDC051561. The sequence continues at coordinate 354,214 of NZ_JBITDM010000002.1, forward strand.
GTCGAGGACGTCGAGGTACTCGGCGAGGAAGGTGGCGGCGGCCTTCCAGTCGGGGCGGCCGATCCGGTGCGCGAAGTCGCGCAGGGCGCCGGGGCCCAGGCCCAGTTCGCGGGTGCGGGCGAGGACGGCGCGGACCTCGTCGGCGAAGCCGCGGGTGGTGAGGCAGGCGCGCAGTTCGTCGGGCCAGCTGACGTGCGCGAGCCCGGCCTTTTCGAGGTCCATCTCGCCGGCCAGCAGCTCGCGCACGGCCACGTCCTGTTCGGGACCCGACAGCAGGCGCAGGGGTTCGCTGAAGAGGTCGCTGTCCTGGTGGGCGCGGACCAGGGCGTAACAGAACGAGTGGAAGGTGGTGGCCTGCGGGGCCTGCCGGTCGCCCAGGCGCAGCGCCATCCGGTCGCGGAGCTCGACGGCGGCCTTGCGGCTGAAGGTGAGGACCAGCAGGCGTTCGGGGCGGGCTCCGGCGGCGATCCGGGCGGCGACGGCCTCGACGAGAGTGGTCGTCTTGCCGGTGCCGGGTCCGGCGAGGACGAGCAGCGGTCCGTGGGGGTGGTCAACCACCGCACGCTGGTGTGCGTCCAGCAGAGGAGGGTCCACCCGTCCCGGAGCGGTACGGACCAGTCGGTACGCGCCCGGGGTCCCCTGCCGCCGCTGCCGGTAGGGCTGGTGCGGCCGCTGCCGGAAGGTCCCTGGGTTGCCCGTGGGGCCCGAGGAGAGGGAGGTGCTCACGTGGATCGCCGGTCCTGGTGGGTGGTGTGCTGGTCGCCTTGCGGCCGTGGAGGGTGACGGTGCGGTGCTGGCTCTGGGGGTTTCGGTGCGCTGCGGACGTACGGAGGTGACGGTGCGGGTAAAGCGGGCGGCTGTGCCGGTACGGGCGCACAGGGCGGCCGTGCGGTACGCGGCCGCTGCGGTGCGCGTGCCGGACGTACCGCGTGCTGTCGACGCTACGCCAGGTGCCGTACTGGACGCAGCGGCTCCGCACTCCCCGCACCTCCCCCGCCCTCCGCGCCCCCTCCCCGCGCCCCCTACTCCGTACGGTCCTCGCACCGCCCCGACCGGCGCGCGATGGCGGAAGCTGGACAGTGTGAGCCGTACCACCCGCCACGCACCGGCAGCCGCCTCAGGGCCGGCGGCCGCCCTCCGAGCCGTCGCCGTTCGAGCCGTCGCCGTGCGTGCCGTCGCCGTGCGTGCCGTCGCCGTGCGTGCCGTCGCCTCCCAAGCCGCCGCCGGGACCGGCCGCGCCGTCGTCCGGGCCGCCCCCGCCGTCCCACCTGGCCCGCCGCATGTCGAGGCGCGGCAGGTGGCCCTCGGTGCCGCGTCCGGCGGTGCGCAGCGGGGTGCCCTCGGCCCGGTACTGCTCCATGGCCCGCAGCTCGTGGCCCGGCAGCAGATGGCCGTTGGAGCGGACCACCCGCCACCACGGCACCGCGCCCCCGTACAGCGCCAGCACCCGGCCGACCTGACGCGGACCGCCGCCTGCCTCCCCCTCGTCCCGGAGCCACTCCGCCACGTCCCCGTACGTCATGACCCGGCCCGGCGGTATCCGCTCCGCGACGGCCAGCACCCGCTCCGCGTACTCGGAAAGCAGCTCGCTCGCCGCAGGTTCGTCGCTCATCCGGCCCATCCTGCACCACACCACCGACAATGGTCCGCGCGCTGTACGAACACGTACGGTGAGCGGCGCGATGGCCCGCGTAGCACCCTGGGAGCCTCGCGCGCCGGCGGGTCGTGCCACCATCGTGCGGGCGGTGACTGGTGATCCGAGAGAACGAAGAGACCACGACGAAGGAGCAGGACGTGCAGCCTCGACCGGCGGCAGGCGCTCCTGACGCCGTCCCACACCCTGATCCGGACGCCCCCGCGACCGACCGGCAGGCCTCGGACGAGCCCGTTACCGGCGCCACCCAGGTGGTCCTGGACAAGCACGGCGGCTCCTCGGACCTGTCGGAGGAGGGGCATGTGGAGCGGGTCTCCGGGGACGAGCCGCTGCTCGCCGCCCGGGTGCACCGACCCGCCGACCTGGTCCGGCTCCTCTCGGGTCTGCTCGCCATCGCCTGTGTGATCGCGCTGGCGGCGTTCGCCCACGGCACCGCCTCCGGCCTGGAGCAGGACATCCTGGACGGGACCAAGCAGACTCCGGTCGTCTTCGTCCGGCTGGCGGGTCTGATCTCCAGCATCGCCGTACTGATCCTCCCGGTCGGCTTCGCCATCGAGCGGCTGATCAAGCGGGACGGACTGCGGATCGCCGACGGCGTGCTGGCCGCCGTCCTCGCCCACGGTGTCGCGCTGGCCACCGACCTCTGGGTCTCCGGGCCCGCCCCGGAGGCCATCCGGGAGGCCCTCACCCGGGTCGCCGCCGACGACAGCGGGCAGCTCACCGACCCGGTGCACGGCTATCTGGCGCCGGTGATCGCGTACATGACGGCGGTCGGCATGGCCCGTAGGCCGCGCTGGCGGGTCGCCCTGTGGGCGGTGCTGCTGCTCAACGCCTTCGCGGTACTGGTCGGGGGCCAGACCACTCCGCTGTCGATCATCGTGACCGTCCTGATCGGATGGACGGTCGCCTACGCGACGCTCTACGCGGTCGGCTCCCCCAACGTCCGCCCCACCGGCCAGACCCTCCTCGCGGGGCTGCGCCACGTCGGTTTCCACCCGCTGACGGCGATGCGCGCCGACGATTCCCAGGAGTCCTCCGAGCAGGGCGACCGGGGACGGCGCTACATCGTCACCCTGGAGGACGGCCCTCCACTCGACATCACGGTCGTCGACCGCGAGCAGCAGGCGCACGGCTTCTTCTACCGGGTCTGGCGCCGGCTCACCCTGCGCAGCATCAGCCAGCGCCGCTCCATCCAGTCGTTGCGCCAGGCCCTGGAACAGGAGGCGCTGCTCGCGTACGCCGCCATCGCAGCCGGTGCCAACGCCCCCAAGTTGATCGCCACCTCCGAGCTCGGCCCGGACGCCGTGATGCTGGTGTACGAACACCTGGGCGGCCACACCCTGGACTCGCTGCCCGACGAGGAGATCACCGACGAACTGCTGCGGGACGCCTGGCGGCAGGTCGAGGCACTCCAGTCGCGGCGGATCGCGCACCGCAGACTGGCCGGCGACGCGATTCTGGTGGATCGTTCCGGCACGGTGATACTTACCGATCTGCGCGGCGGTGAGATCGCCGCCGGTGATGTGGTGCTGCGGATGGACGTGGCCCAGTTGTTGACGACGCTGGGGCTGCGGGTGGGCGCCGAGCGCGCGGTGTCGGCGGCCGTCGACGTACTGGGCCCCGACACCGTCGCCGACAGCCTTCCGCTGCTCCAGCCGATCGCGCTGAGCCGCACCACCCGGGCCACCCTGCGCAAGCTGGGCCGCGAGCGGGCGCAGCGCGAGCGCGAGGCGGTCATCGAGGCGTCCGAGGCGGCCAAGGAGGCCAGGGCGCGCGAGAAGGGCGACGCCGCGAACGCACCGGGGCGCAAGGCCGTGCGCGCCGAGAAGAAGGCCGAGAAGGAGGCCATCGACGAGGCGCTGGAGGAGGCCAGGGAGGAGGACCTGCTGACGCAGATCCGCCATCAGGTGCTGCTGATCCGCCCCCAGGCACCGGTCGAGGCGGTCCGGCTGGAGCGCGTCAAGCCGCGCACGCTGATCAGCATGCTGGCGGGCGCCTTCGCCATGTACGTCCTGGTCTCCACCCTCCTGAAGACTCCGATGACCAGCGCCTTCGCGTCGATGAACTGGGCCTGGGTGGCGTTGGCGGCACTGTTCTCGGTGCTCAGCTATGTGGCGGCGGCGATGAGCCTGCTGGGTTTCGTGCCGGAGAAGGTGTCCTTCTGGCAGACCGTCAAGGCGCAGGTGGCCGGGTCGTTCGTGAAGCTGGTGGCACCGGCCGCCATCGGCGGTGTGGCGCTCAACACCCGCTTCCTGCAACGGGCCGGGGTGCGTCCCGGGCTCGCCGTGGCGAGTGTCGGCGCGTCCCAGCTGTTCGGGCTGGCCAGCCACATCGGACTGCTGATGATCTTCGGTTATGTGACCGGGACCGAGCAGACCTCCTGGGAGAACCCGTCCCGGACGGTGATCGCGGGACTGCTGACGGCGGCGGTACTGGCGATGATCGTCACCGCGGTGCCGTTCCTGCGGAAGTTCATCGTCACCCGGCTGCGTTCGCTGTTCGCCGGTGTGGTCCCCCGCATGCTCGACGTGCTCCAGCGGCCGAAGAAGCTGGCCACCGGCATCGGCGGCATGGTGCTGCTGACGATCGTGTTCGTCATGTGTCTGGACGCGTCGATCCGGGCCTTCGGGGGCGACCAGGTCGACAACCTCAGCTACGCCACCGTCGCCGTGGTGTTCCTGACGGCCAATGCGGCCGGTTCGGCGGTACCGACGCCGGGCGGCATCGGAGCGGTCGAGTTCGCACTGGTCACCGCGCTGTCGGTCGCTCAGGTGCCGCCGGACGTCGCCACTCCCGCGGTGCTGCTGTTCCGGCTGCTGACGTTCTATCTGCCGGTGCTGCCCGGCTGGCTCTGCTTCAACTCACTGACCCGCAAGGGCGCGCTGTAGGGACTCCCGTACGGTGGCGGGCTCCAGCTGCCGCACTCCACCGGGCACCCGCTTGGACCCCGGCGCGCGCGGTCCAGGTGCGGACGGCGCACGATGGAGTGCATGCCTACCCCTTCCGCACTGCGCGCCCCGGCGCTGGCTGTCTCCGCCGCCGTACTGCTGTCCCTGTCGGGTTGCTCCGACGGAGGCGACGGCAATGGCAACGGCGAGAGTGACAAGAAGCAGGACTTCGCCACCCAGAAACTGAACTGGGACGACTGCCCGGCGCCGAGCCCCGCCCAGGGCGCCGGAGGGGCGCCCACGCCGCTGCCGGACGGCACCGCTTGGCAGTGCGCCACCATGCAGGTGCCGCGTGACTACGCGAAACCGGACGGCGAGCGCGTCGAACTGGCGCTGATCCGGGCGGCGGCCGCCAACAAGGACAAGCGGATCGGCTCACTGATCTTCAACTTCGGCGGACCGGGCGGCTCCGGGGTGACCACCCTGCCGAGCGCGGCCAAGGACTACGCCGAGCTGCGTGCGCGGTACGACCTGGTGAGCTTCGACCCGCGCGGAGTGGGCCGCAGCGCCGCGGTCGAGTGCCTGGACGCCAAGGCCCTGGACGCGTACTACGCCGAGGACATGACCCCCGACGACGCCGCCGAGGAGAAGGCTTACGGCGAAAGCCTCAAGAAGTACTCCGCCGCCTGCGAGAAGAACTCCGGGGCGGTGCTGCCGTACGTCGGCACGGTCAACGCGGCCAAGGACCTCGACCTGATGCGCCAGGTCCTCGGCGACGACAAGCTCAGCTACTTCGGCATCTCGTACGGCACCGAACTCGGCGGCGTCTACGCCCATCTGTTCCCGCAGAAGGTCGGCAGGGCCGTCTTCGACGCGGTGGTGGACCCCACCCAGACCTCCGAGCAGGGGTCGCTGGGGCAGGCCAAGGGCTTCCAGCTGGCCCTGAACAACTTCGCCGAGGACTGTGTGGCGCGCGGGGACGCCTGCAAGCTGGAGGGCAGTACGCCCAAGGAGATCGAGGCCTGGATCGTCGCGCTGCTGGAACGCCTGGACAAGAAGCCGATCCCGGGCGGCGACGGCCGCGAACTGACCCAGAGCCAGGCCACCAACGGCATCGTCCAGACGCTCTACTCCAAGGAGTTCTGGCCCTATCTGGAGCAGGGCCTGGACGAGGCGGACGGCGGCGACGGCTCCCTGCTCCTGGTCCTGGCCGACTCCATGGCCGGCCGCAACCAGGACGGCACCTACAGCAACATCGGGGCGGCCAACGCGGCGATCAACTGCGTGGACTCCAAGGAGCGCGACGACCTCGCGTACGCCAAGTCGAAGGTCCCCGAGTTCCGTCAGGCGTCCCCCGTCTTCGGCGGCTTCCTGGCCTGGGGTCTGTCCGGCTGCTCGACCTGGCCGGTGGCCGGCGAGTGGGACACCCCGGACGTGAGCGCCCCGGGTGCGGCGCCGATCGTGGTCATCGGCAACACCGGTGACCCGGCGACGCCTTACGAGGGTGCGCGGAAGATGGCGCAGCAGCTGGGCAAGGGCGTCGGCGTCGAGCTGACCTACCGGGGCGAGGGTCACGGTGCGTACAACGGCGGAAGTAAGTGTGTGAAGACGGCAGTTGACTCCTATCTCCTGGAGGGAAAGGTTCCGGCGGCCGGAAAGGTCTGCGAGTAGCGACTTTCCGTCACCCGTTCCGTCACTGTCAGTGGTCGCCTCTAAAGTATGGGTACTTGCTTTCGATCTCGGGGCAGGTGCGGGGAGACGACTGACGGGGGGCCGGTCATGGGTCGGCGCGGGGCGGGTTTCGCAAGGTCAAGTGCGCTGGCGGTGGCGGCGGTTCTGGCCGTCGCCATCGCCGGGTGCAGTCCGGGACCGGGTACGGACGCGGGCCCGGCCTCCCCGTCGGCAGGGGCCGGCGGCGGGCGGACCGCCACCGGACCACCGCCCGCCCCGGACCGCGAGTCCTCCCTGCCCGCCGCGCTCACCGGCCAGAAGCTCGCCTGGAAGGACTGCGCGGCCCCGGTCAAGGCGAACGGCAGCGACGCGCGGGCACCGGGCGGCGAGTGGAGCTGCGCCACCGCCAAGGTCCCCCTGGACTATGCGAAACCGGCGGGCGAGACGCTCGGCATCGCGCTGATCCGGACCCGCTCGACCGGTGGGGCCGAGCAACGGATCGGCTCGCTTCTGTTCAACTTCGGCGGCCCCGGTGGCTCCGGAGTGGCCTCGCTGCCCGCCATGAGCGATCTGTTCGGCAAGCTGCGCGGACGGTACGACCTGGTGGGCTTTGATCCGCGCGGGGTCGCGGAGAGCTCCGAGGTGGTCTGCCGGGACGACCGGGCGACGGAGGCCTCGCTCGCCCTGGACTCCACCCCGGACACCCCGGCCGAGGAAGAGGCGTACTTCGACGACGCCAAGGCCTTCGGCGCGGGCTGCGCGCGGCGCTCCGGCAAGGTCCTCCCGCACGTCGGCACCACCAACGCCGCCCGCGACCTGGACGTGCTCCGCCAGGCCCTCGGCGACGAGAAGCTGCACTACTTCGGCTTCTCGTACGGCACCGAACTGGGCGGTGTCTACGCCCACCTGTTCCCGAGGAAGGTCGGCCGCCTCACCCTGGACGCGGTCGTCGACCCCTCCACCGGCCTCGTCGGCCACTCCCGCAACCAGGCCCTCGGCTTCCAGCGGGCCCTGGACAACTACTTCCGCAGCGGGGGTACGCCGCCCGCAACAGGCACCGCACGCGTGGTGCGACTCCTGGACCGGCTCGACCGTGCGCCGCTGCCCACCGGCAGCTCGGGCGACGGACGCGAGCTCACCCAGAGCCTCGCCCTCACCGGCATCATCGCCCCGCTCTACAGCCGTGCGAGCTGGCCCGCCCTCACCCGGGCACTGGCGGCGGCGGAGGCGGGCGACGGCGGCCCGCTGCTACGGCTGGCCGACTCGTACAACGACCGTGACGGGCAGGGGCACTACAGCACCGCGCACCACTCGCAGCGGGCCATCTCCTGCGCGGACACCAGGGGCCGGGTGACCGCCGACCAGGTCCGCGCGCGCCATCTGGCGGACTTCCGGAAGGTCTCCCCCGCCTTCGGCCCCTATCTGGCCTGGGACCTGGCGGGCTGGTGCGCCTCCTGGCCGGTGCCGGGCGCCCATGACACACCGGAGGTGTCGGCCCCGGGGGCGGCGCCGATCCTGGTCGTCGGGGGCACGGGAGACCCGGCGACACCGTTCGAGGGGTCGCTGAAGATGGCGGAGGAACTGGGCAAGGGGGTCGGTGTGCACCTGACGTACAAGGGCGAGGGGCACGGGGCCTACCCCTCGGGCAACGCCTGCGTCGCACGGGTCGTGGACGGGTACTTCCTGGACGGGAAAATACCGGCGCCGGGCACCGTCTGTTCCTAGCGCCCGGCCTGTTCCCAGCGCCCGACGCGCGCGAAGGGGCTGGGCGGCCGCACCGGCCACCCAGCCCCTCGGCGTAACGGAAGGAGGTCCAGAAAAGGGTCTAGTAGACCGGCTTCTCCGGTTCGATCTGGTGGACCCAGCCGATCACGCCGCCGCCGACATGCACCGCGTCGGAGAAGCCCGCCGACTTCAGGACCGCCAGGACCTCCGCACTGCGGACGCCCGTCTTGCAGTGCAGGACGATCTTCTTGTCCTGCGGCAGGTTCTCCAGGGCGGTGCCCATCAGGAACTCACCCTTGGGGATCAGCTTGGCGCCCGGGATCGAGACGATCTCGTACTCGTTCGGCTCGCGGACGTCGATGATCTCGATCTTCTCGTCGGCGTCGATCCACTCCTTGAGCTGCTTGGGAGTGATCGTGGAACCGGCCGCCGCCTCCTGGGCCTCCTCGGAGACGACGCCGCAGAAGGCCTCGTAGTCGATGAGCTCGGTGACGGTCGGGTTCTCGCCGCAGACCGCGCAGTCGGGGTCCTTGCGGACCTTGACCTGGCGGTACTGCATCTCCAGAGCGTCGTAGATCATCAGCCGACCGACCAGCGAGTCGCCCACGCCGGTCAGGACCTTGATGGCCTCGGTGACCTGGATCGAGCCGATCGACGCGCAGAGCACGCCGAGCACGCCGCCCTCGGCGCAGCTGGGAACCATGCCCGGCGGCGGCGGCTCCGGGTAGAGGCAGCGGTAGCAGGGGCCGTGCTCGGACCAGAAGACCGAGGCCTGGCCGTCGAAGCGGTAGATCGAGCCCCAGACGTACGGCTTGTTCAGCAGCACGCACGCGTCGTTGACGAGGTAGCGCGTGGCGAAGTTGTCGGTGCCGTCGACGATCAGGTCGTACTGGGAGAAGATCTCCATCACGTTCTCGGCCTCAAGCCGCTCTTCGTGAAGGACCACGTTCACATAAGGGTTGATACCGAGGACCGAGTCCTTGGCGGACTCGGCCTTCGAGCGGCCGATGTCGGCCTGGCTGTGGATGATCTGGCGCTGCAGATTCGATTCGTCGACCTCGTCGAACTCGACGATGCCGAGCGTGCCGACTCCGGCGGCAGCCAGGTACATCAGAGCGGGAGACCCGAGACCGCCGGCGCCCACGGCGAGCACCTTGGCGTTCTTCAGGCGCTTCTGCCCGTCCATCCCGACGTCCGGGATGATCAGGTGGCGGGAGTACCGACGGACCTCGTCGACGGTGAGCTCGGCAGCCGGCTCGACCAGGGGTGGCAGCGACACGAAAACTCCAGGGTCATCCCCGCTCGTGCGGGGGCGTTCAAGAGGTTGGTATTTCCCGTAACACTGCCACGCCCCTTCTCATTCCGAGACACCCGGTCCGATACGCGAGACGATTTCGTCCCAGTAGCCGGGCAACCCCTCCCAGGGGCTCCCCACCTGGTCACCCGCCCTGTCCCGGTCGGTCCGGTCGGTGAACCAGATCGTTCCGGCGCCCTGCCAGCGGGCGATCCGCAGCGCTTCCTCCAGATGGGTGCGCGGTACCCCGTGCACCAGGTGGCAGAAGCGGGAGGCCGGGTACGAGGCCGTCCAGGGCGCCGCCTGGGACCACCGGTAGTCGGTCCAGGGCCCGGAGAAGGTCACCAACTGGTCGGCCGTCTCGGCGAATCCGGCGAACGGATGGGTGCCGTGCCCGAGCACCAGGCGGCCCCCGTCGAGGGCGTCCGTCCCGTGGAGCACGGTCCGCAGCGTCTCGGTGAGCCGCCGGGTCGCGGGCAGCTCCTCGCGCTCGCCGGGACAGCGGTCCAGATAGAACCCGTCGACCCGGTACCAGTCAAGGAAGTTCCGGGCGTCCGAGATCAGCTCCCCGAACTCCCGCGCCCCGTACGTCATATCGAGATGCCCGAGCACCCTGAGCCCCGCGTTCCGCAGCCGCCCCACCGCTTCCAGGCAGTGCGGGTCGGGCCGGGCACCGGGGCCCTCGGCGACATTGAGAACGGTCCAGTGCAGTGGGGCGGAGTGCCCGGCCCCGGCTGCGTACAGCCGGGAAAACCGGAGCAATTCAGCCCATTCCACCGGCGCGAGCAGCGGGTGTGCATAGCCCGGGACGCCGATCCCGAGCCGGTCCGCCCCTATGGCGGGGCGGACGGCGCCGGAGGTGGTCAGATGCGGCACGCCGCCTCCATCCAGATGTCCGCGAGGGATTCCTCCAGGTTGATCCGGGGCCGCCAGCCGAGCCGGTCGCGGGCGGTGCGCACATCGGCCTGCTGCCAGGAGCCGCAGCCGTCCGGGTAGGGGTACGGGGCCGCGCCGAGGTGCTCGGTGAGGGCGTCCGAGGGGCGGGGGGCACCGATGGTGGGCACCCCACCGTTGCGGACGGCGGCGCTGGCGGCGGCGGAGTTGGAGTAGCCGCCCGGGGCGTCGAGTTCGTGGAGTGCGCCGCCGTATCCGGCGACCCGGGCGAGGACGGCGGCGGCGTCGCGCAGCCGGACCGCGCGTCCGGTGCCGATGTTGACGACGCCCTGCGCCGCGGACAACGAGGCGGCGTGCACGGCGCGGGCCACGTCCCGTACGTCCACGAAGTCGCGCTGCACGGCGAGCCCGCTGAGCTTCAGCTCACCGTCGCCGGACTGCATCGCCCGGCGCATCGCCTCCGCGAGCCGGCCGAGCGGGGATCCGGCAGGGGTGCCGGGCCCGACCGGTGAGAACACCCTGAGGACGACCGCGTCCAGGCCGGAGCCCAGGACCAGTTCGGTGGCGGCCAGCTTGCTGACGCCGTAGGGGCCACCGGGCCGGGGCACCGCGTCCTCGGCCGTGGAGGAGCCAGGCTGCGAGGGCCCGTACTCGGCGGCACAGCCGAGCTGGACCAGCCGGGCCCCGCAGCCGCTGCGGCGCAGTGCCTCGCAGACGGTGGCGACGGCGACGGTGTTGTGCCGGGTGAGGTCGCGGGCGCCGCCCCGGGTGGCCCCGGCGCAGTTGACGACAACTCCGGGGTGCACGGCGTCCAGGAAGCGGGTGAGTGCTCCGGGGCTGCCGGTGGCGAGGTCGAACCGTACGTCCGCGTCGTCGCCGCGCCCGAGGGCGGTGAGCTGGACGGCGGGGTCGGCGAGGAGGCGGTCCGCGACGAAGCGGCCGAGGTATCCGTTGGCGCCGAGCAGCAGAACCCTCATCGTGCGTCCCCTCGGTGCCGACGGACGCGCACGGGCTGCACGGAAAGAGGGGGTGGGGGGGTCATGTGACGTTCTCCTTGAGGGTGTTGTGCGGGTGCGGCTGTGGCTGCGGGTGTCGCTGCGGGTGGGGTCGGTGGTGGGCAGGAAGGGGCTGGGGTGGTGCAACCGGTTGCCGCGGCGTCGGCTTCGCGGCAACCGGAGTTCGGGTCAGGACGGAAGGACGGGGTCCCGAGGGGTCCTGGGTCCTGAGGGGCCCTGGGGGGCCTGGGGGGCCGGAAGGCAGGAGTCCGGGCTTTTCACGGCACGGGGACCGCCGGTCGGTCACGGCGCGGGTCCGCTTCGGTCAGTCGCGCCGCTCCGCGTGCGCGGAGGCCCGGGAGAGGGCGACCGCCGCATGGCCGAGCAGTCCCAGTGCGGCGGCTCCGCAGGCCAGGGCGGGTACGGCTCCCGCACCCCACTCCCGCACGACGGCCCGCACCGGTTCGGCCAGCGCGTCGCACCCGGGCAGCCGGGACGCCAGCAGGCAGCCGAGCACCGTGACTTCGGCGGCGCACGCGAAGGTGAGTCCCGTGGAGCCCGCGTCGGGCAGCCCGTGCACGGCGAGCAGTCTGGCGAGGAAGAGCAGCGCTCCCACCGCGAGCGCGGAGAGCGCGAAGCTCCCGCCGAAGCCGAGCCGGGCCGCCGCGTACAGCAGCACCGTCAGCGCCACCGCGTAGAGCCCGAACACCCCGAACAGCAGCGGCCGTACGGCGGCCCCGAAGTCCTCGGTGCCCCGGCTGACGCTGAGTCTGCGGTGCGCTTGTACGGTCAGCAGCCGCGCGCACCAGGCGGCGGGGGCCAGCGCCGCGGCCAGCCCGACCAGCACCGCCGGCGCGGGTGCCCAGAGCGGGCCCTCGCCGAGCAGGCGGGTCACCACGCCGTCGCCGAGCACCGCGTAGAGGAGCAGCCAGCCGGTGCGCGTCCAGGGTGCGTATCCGTCGGCGCGCAGTGGTCCGTGCCGCAGGCATAGCAGGAGGGCGGCGGCGGTGGCGAGCGCGCCGAGGGCGATGACGGCGATCCGCAGGCCGTCCGCCGCTTGCTCCGCGCCGAGCACGGTGAGGGCGCACAGGGCACCCGGCAGCATCGCGTACGCCGCCCAGGCGGTGGGAAGTGCGCCGTCGTGCGCGGGGTTGGCGGGGGCGTGCGCCGGTACGTCGTCCTCGTCCGCTCGCGGGACGCGTGCGAACAGTTCCTCGGCGAGCGAGAAGACGTCCCGGTGGCGGAAGCGGGCCGCGGTGCGATCGGTGACTCCGTGCGCTTCGAGTCCGGCGGCGATCTCCAGTGGGTCGACGGCCCGTTCGCAGAGTTCGCGGTGGCGGTGCATGAGCACCCGGACCGGATCGGCGGGGCCGGCCCTGCGCGCACCGGGGCTGGGGGATGCTTCAACCCTGGTGCTGGATACGGCTGTTGAGGTCCTCCCGGAGAGGTCGGTGCCGTGGGCCGGGGTCGTCGGATCCGCGGTCTGCGTGGTCATGGGCGTACCTCCCGTACGGGATCGGTGGTGTCGGACGGGGTGGGGCGGGTGGTGCTGCCGGATCGGGTCTGCGGCACGGGCGTGGGCAGGCCGGACATCCGCGCGTCGAAGGCGGAGAGCTGTTCGCCCAGGTCGGCGACGCGCCACTCCAGGCCGGTCATCCGCACGCCCAGGCCCGACATCTGCTCGTCGAGGCCGGTCATCCGGGTGTCCACGCCGGCCATCCGCTCCTCCGGATCCGAAGGGTGCTCCGGAAGCGGGAGTTCGGGCTCCGGGCCGACCACCACGGCGAGGGTGCCGATGACCTCGGCCCGTCCGCTCTCCTGGTGGGCCTGCTTCTGGTGGGCCTGCTTCTGGTGGGCGCGTTCCTGGTGTGCGTACGCCGCCAGGTCCGGAACCCTCCGCTCGACGGCGGGCAGGGCAACAGTCCCGTCCCTACCGAAGGCCGCCTCGGACGGGTGACCGGCACCGTGACCGGCCCGGTGACCGGCCCCCACCGAAACCCCCGCCCAGGCCCCCGGCACATATGCCTCTGCGGCCAGCTCGAACGGCAGCGGGTCTCCGTCGACCGCCTCGCGCCGCACGGGGGTATGCGAAACCAGCTCCAGGTAAATGCTGCGAAATGCCGCGAGATTCTGCTCGACGGTGAAGAGTTCGAGCGCCCGCGCACGCCCCGCGGCACCCAGGCGCGCTCTGCGCTCCGGGTCGCGCAGCAGCGCGAGGCAGGCGTCGGCGAGCGCACGCGGGTTGCGCGGCGGTACCACCAGGCCCGTACCGCCGATGACTTCGACGACCGCGCCCACATCGGTGGACACCGTGGCCCGCCCGCAGAACATCGCCTCGACCAGACCGATCGGGAAGCCCTCGACCACACTGGAGAGCACGACCACCGAGCCCGCCGCGTACGCGTCCGCCAGCCCCGGCGCCTCGGGTCCGCCGATCTCCTCGAAGGAGACCGGGCTCTCCCCCGCCTCGTACGCGCCGCGCGCCTCGTCGGGGAAAAGGTGGGAGGCCAGCGCCCGGCAGTGCGCGAGGTAGGCGCGGCCGGTGCCGTCGTCCTCGGCGAGGGGGGCGGCGATGATCCGCAGCCGGGCGTCCGGTTCGGCCTTGCGCACTTCGCCGAACGCGTGCAGCAGCGCGACCAGGTCCTTGGCGGGCTCCACCCGTCCGACCCAGACCAGCGTGCCGTCCGCGCCCGCCCCGTCCGACTCGCCGACCTCGGCGAACCTGGCCGCCTCCATACCCGGGTACACGGTGCGCAGCTTGGCCCGGTCGGCGCCGCAGCGCTCCTGCCAGCGGCGGGCGTGGGCGTTGCCCGGGGTGATCACGGCGGCCTGGGCGTACACCTCGGCGGCGAGCAGCCCGTGGAAGGCGGCGAGCAGCGTCCGTACGGGAGCGCTCAAGTCGGCTTCCTGGGCGGCCAGATAGTGCGCCCTCAGCTGCACGCCGTACTCGGTGACCAGCAGGGGCACGCCGAAGAACCGCTTGGCCAGCAGTCCGGGCAGCGCGGCGGCGCCCCCGGAGGCGGCGTGGCACAGGTCGACGTCCCCGAGGCCGCCCTCCCCCGCGTCGTACCAGTCCAGCGAGAGCGGGCGCAGGGTGCGTTCCAGGAGGTCGGCGAAGACCAGGTAGTCGGAGACCTTCGCGGTCTGTACGACCCGGGGTGCGCCGGGCGCGCGGCAGGCGCTCTCCAGGGCGCGCACGGTGCGCTCGGAGCGCAGGACGGTGTGCAACCCGCCTTTTTCGCGGGCGAGTTCGGCCAGCCCGTAGAGGCCGGTGCAGAAACGCTCCGCCGCCGTCCTGGCCCGGGTCGCCCCGGCACCGGTCCCGGCGTCTGCCCCCGTACCGGCCCCGGCCCCGGCGCGGTCACCCTCACTGCCGCAGACGGCGCCGATCAGCTCCCCGAAGTGCGCGTCGAAACGGCGTCGTTCGCGCCGCCCGTACCCGCGCCCCCCGCACCGCCCGTCCAGCCGCCCGTAGGCCGTCCTGAACTCGGCTTCCGAGGAGGACAGCGACGCGGTCCGCACCCGCTCAACCTGGGCCGGCAGTTCCAGCCACCCCTGCTCCTCCTGGTCGGCACTGCGGCTCAGGGCGTAGATGTCGAACTCGTGCCGCGCGAGCCCGCGCACAAGCCGGTCGCACCAGAACCTGGATTCACCGGTCGCATACGGGTAACCACCCTCCGTAAGCAGTCCGATCCGCACGTGTCCACCCCCGATCTCCCTTGTGGGCAGCCGCCGTTGAACCGGCGACTCGCAGCGGGACCGACCGTATGCGGACATGCCGGTGGTGCGACGGACGGTTGTCCATCGCACCACCGGAAGGGGTGAACAGTCGTAACTTTCGCGCGCGTTCCGCGTTCCGTCGCGCTAGACAGGTGCGTGCGCGTGATAAAACGCGTGGCGAATACGGCGCACGTGCGGTGGAGCAGCGCGGTGGGACCGCTCCGCGCCCACCGGACCTCAGACCTCCACCAGCTCCTTGCGGGCCGCCCTGCGCACTGCCGCGAGCACCGGATCGAGGGTGGGCACGGCGGCGAGGAGCTGCTGGGTGTACGGCTGCGAAGGGGATCCGTAGACCGTCCTCACGTCACCTTGTTCAACAATCCTCCCGTCCCGCATGACCACGATCCGATCGCTCACCTGCCGGACGACCGCCAGGTCGTGCGCGATGAAGACCAGCGAGAGCCCCAGATCGTCCTGCAATTCACCGAGCAGACCGATCACTTGCGCCTGTGTCGTGACGTCCAGTGCGGAGACCGGTTCGTCGCACACCACCAGCTGCGGCGAGGGGGCCAGCGCGCGGGCGATGCCGACGCGCTGGCGCTGGCCGCCGCTGAACTCGTGCGGGTAACGGTCGGAGCGGTCGGGGTCGAGCCCGACCCGCTCCAGGAGTTCACGCACCCGGTTGTGCAGCACCCGATCGTCGCGTTCACCGGCCGCGCGCAGTGGGTCGGCGATGGATTCGCCGATGCTGCGGCGCGGATTGAGCGAGGCCACCGGGTCCTGGAAGACCATCTGCACCACGGGTGCGCCCGGTGCGCCCCGCCCGCCCGGTCCGCCCGGCTCGCTGGATGCCCGCCCCGGGCCGATCTCCGTACCCCCGTAACGGAGTCGGCCCGAGGTGGGCTCCAGCAGACGCACGAGCATCCGCCCGAGCGTGGTCTTCCCGCTGCCGCTCTCACCGACGATGCCGAGGGTCTCGCCCCGGCGCACGGTCAGCGAGACGTCGTCGACGGCGGTCACGGTCTTCTTGCCGCGCCCGAACTCCCAGCGCAGCGCTTTCGCTTCCAGCACCGGCTCGCCCACCGGACGGAAGGGCTCCTTGAGCGGTCCGTCCAGTCGGGGCACCGCCTCCAGCAGGGCCTTGGTGTACGTCCGGGCGGGCGCGGCCAGCACCTGGTCCACGTCACCGCGTTCCACCGCCCGCCCCTCCCGCATCACCAGTACCTCGGAGACGCTCTCCGCCGCCACCCCCACGTCATGGGTGACCAGCAGCAGCCCCATCCCCTCCTCGCGCCGCAGCCCGTGCAGCAGGTCCAGGATCTGGGCCTGCACGGTGACGTCGAGGGCGGTGGTCGGTTCGTCGGCGATGAGGAGTTCGGGCGCACAGGCGAGGGCCATCGCGATCAGGGCGCGCTGGCGCATCCCGCCGCTGAACTCGTGCGGGCGCGACCTGGACCGGCGTACCGCGTCGGGAATGCCCACCCGGTCCAGCACCTCCACGGCGCGGGCGCGGGCGGCCCGGCGGGAGGTCTTCCGGTGCACCCTGACGACTTCGGCGATCTGGTCGCCCACCGCGTAGTAGGGGTCCAGGGAGGAGAGCGGGTCCTGGAAGACCATGGCGGCCTTCGCGCCGCGCAGCGCACGGAGTTCGGCCTCCGAGGCCCTGCCCACGTCCACGCCGGCGACCCTCACCAGGCCTTCGACCCTGGCGCCGCTCCCCCGGTGCAGCCCGAGCAGGGCGGACGCGGTGGCGCTCTTGCCCGACCCGGACTCGCCGACCAGCGCGAGCGCGCCCCCCTTGGGCAGGGCGAACGACAGCTCCCGTACGGCGGCGATCCCGCCGGGAAACGTCACGGAGAGATTCTCGACCTCCACCAGCAGCTCGCTCATGCCAGCACCACCCGTCGGTCGGCCAGCGCGTGCAGCACGTCCGCGACCGCCTGGGCCAGCACCACGAAGAATCCCGTCACCAGCACCATCCCGACCACCACCGGCAGATCGACCACCTTGACCGCCTCCACCAGTTCCCGCCCGATACCGGGCAGCCCGAACAGCGACTCGGTGAGCACCGCACCGCCGAACATCGTCCCGACGTCCATCGCGGTCAGCGTGATCACCGGCGCGAGTGCGCCGCGCAACGCGTGCCGGCCCACCAGTGAGCGTTCGCTCACCCCGTAGGCACGGAAGGTCCGCACATGGTCCTCGGCAAGGGTCTCCAGCATGGAACTCCTGGTCAGCCGCGCGTATTTGGCGGATTCGATGGCGGCCAGGGACACCCACGGCAGCAGCAGGTTCCACGCCCACTGCTCGGGGTTCTCGGTGAACGGCACATACGTCGGGAAGGGCAGCCACTGGAGCGTCGAGCAGAACGCGATGATCAGCAGCAGTCCGATCACGAAGACCGGCGTGGCGGTTCCGGCCAGCGTGAGCCAGGTCAGCACCCGCTCGGTCGGCCGCCCGCGCCGCCACACCGAGAGCACTCCGGTGCCGACGCCCAGCAGCAGCCACAGCACCAGCGCGCCGACCACCAGCGACCCGGTGACCGGCAGCTTGGTGAGGATGAGTTGGGTGACCTGCTGGTCGCTCTGGTACGAGAGCCCCAGGCACGGCGCGTCGCAGTGCAGCACCCCGGTGCCCGAGGAGTAGTCGCGGCCGGCGAAAATACCCTGCACGAAGTGGGCGTACTGCACCCACAGCGGGTCGTCCAGTCGCAACTGGTCACGGACCTGCGCCACTTGGATGGGTGAGCAGCGCGGACCGCAGGCGATCTGCGCGACGTCGCCGGGTGCGACGTAGAAGATCAGGTAGAGCAGCACGCTCAGCGCCCAGAGCACGAAGAGTGCTCCGCCGAGCCTGCGCAGCAGGAAGCCGGTCACGTGGCTGCGCCCTTCTTGCGGCGGAGGAAGCCGGGGCCCGTGGCGCCCAGCCGGGACCGGGTCCGCGGGTCCAGTGCCGTGCGGACGCCCTCGCCGAGCACGGTCATCGCGAGCACGGTGACGAAGAGCAGGGCCGCCGGGATCAGCAGATAGGTGGGCGCCGCCTGGTACCAGACGTCGGCGTCGGTGAGCATCTGTCCCCAGGAGGGCGTCGGCGGCTTGATGCCGATGCCGAGGAAGGACAGCGCGGCCTCGACCACGATGTTCTGCGGCAGCAGCAGCGCGGTGTAGGTGAGGACGGGTGCGGCCAGCGAGGGCAGCAGTTCACGGCGGGCGATCCGCCACGTGCCCCAGCCGCTGAGCCGGGCGGCGGAGACGTAGTCCAGTGACTTGAGCGTGAGGGTCTGCGCCCGTACGAGCTTGGAGGTGCCCGCCCAGCCGAGGGCGCCCACGACCAGCGCGATGAGCACCGGACGGGGGAACTCCGCGGGCACGATGGCCAGCAGCGCCAGGGCGATCACCATCAGCGGCATCGCCACGTTCACCTCGGTGATCCGGCTGAGCACCTGGTCGACGGTGCGGCTGCCGAGTCCGGCGGCAAGCCCGATGAGCAGGCCGAGGGACACCTGGAGGACGGTCGCCACCAAGGCGACGCCCAGCGACACCCGCGCGCCGTACACGACCCGGGCGAACAGGTCGCGGCCGGTCTGCGGCTCCACGCCGAGCCAGTGGTCGGCGCTGATGCCGCCGAAGGAGCCGAGCGGCGCCCCGCCGGACGCCGAGTCGACCAGCGCGGGGTGGAAGGAGTTGGGATCCTGCCCCTCCAGTGCGGCGAGCAGCGGCGCGGCCAGCGCCACCAGCACCAGGAGGGCGACCACACCGGCCGCGACCAGGGCGGCCCGCTGCGCACGCAGCCGCCGCCAGAACTGAACGGCCCCCGAGGCGGGGACGGCGACCGGCGCCGCCCCCACCTCCTGGGCCAGCAAAGCTTCGCTCATGGTTACTTGACCGCTACCTGGGACACGTCCAGCACACCGGTCCAGTCGCTGATCACGATGTTCTTGACGTCCTTGCCGAACAGCCGCTTGTAGACCGGGTGGAACAGCGGCACGGTCAGCGCCTGCTCACCGATCTTCTTGTCGAGGGCACCCCAGCGCGCGGCGGCGGCCGACAGGTCGGTCAGCTTGTTGATCTCGTCGACCTCCTTGTTGACGGCCGGGTCGTCGAGCTGCGCGGTGTTGTAGTTGGAGCCGTCCTTGACGATCTGGCGGCCGTCGAAGATCGGCGCCAGGAAGGGGCCGCCGGACGGCCAGTCGGCACCCCAGCTGGCGAGGAAGAGGCCCGGGGACTTCTTCACGCTGTGCACGGTGTCGCTGTAGTCGTTGTCCTCAAGTCCCTTGAGTTCCAGGGTGATGCCGGACTTCTTCAGGGCGTCCTGGAGTGCGGTGGCGATCTCCGGGCCGTTCTCCGCGCCCTTGGCGTTGGAGTGCGCGAGGGTGATCGTCAGTCCCTTCTCGTAACCCGCCTCCTTCAGGAGTTCCTTCGCCTTGGCCGGGTTGCCGGACTCACCGGCCGGGAAGTGGTCGTACTTCACGTAGCCGAAGGACTTCTGCGGGGGCAGGCTGGTGGTCGCGGGCAGCGCGAGCGAGGAGCCACCGGCCGCGTTGACCACGGAGGAGCGGTCGACGGCGTAGGCGACGGCCTGGCGCACCTTCGGGTTGTCGAAGGGCTTCACCTTGGGGTTGAAGGCGAGGTAGTCGGTGTAGCCGAAGTGGCCGGTGCCCACGCGGTCGGCGAGCTTCTTGTCGCCGACGATCTTGGCGAGTTCGGCCGGGCCGAGGTTGTTGTCGGTGGTGACGGCGGCGGCGTCCGGGCCGGCGCTCGCGGAGAGCCGCTGGTTGATGACGGAGGCGTCGAGTCCGGAGCGTACGTCGATCGTGTCCGGGTACGCCTTGCGCTCCTCGTCCGTCTTGGCGTCCCAGTGCGGGTTGCGCTCCAGCAGCAGCCGCTCGCCGTCGTTCTCGTTCTTGACGACCTTGTACGGGCCGGAGGAGAGCGGGTGTTCCTCGTACTTGGTGCCGGTGTCCTTGGCCTTCGGTACCGGCGTGGTCTGCGTCTGGGTCGCCAGGTAGGGGAACTCGCCCTCCGGCTTGTTGAGCTTGAAGACGATCGTCCGCGCGTCCGGGACCTCGATCGAGTCGAGTCCCTTCCCGGACTTGTACGGGCCCTGGTAGTCGGCCCCGCCGATCAGCCAGTCCCTCAGGTAGGGCGCGCCGCCGGAGAGTTCGGCGGCGAACGAGCGCTCGATGCCGTACTTGATGTCGGCGCTGGTGATGGGCGTGCCGTCCTCGTACTTCAGGCCTTCCTTCAGTGTGTACGTCCACACCGTGGCGTCCTTGCTGGGCTTGCCGAGGTCGGTGGCGAGGTCCGGGACCACCTTGGTGCCCGCTGCGCCGTCCTCGCGGTTGCGGGTGGTGAGGGTGCGGAAGACCAGGGAGGGGACGTTGCCGCCGCCGGAGGTGTAGAGGCGGGCGGGGTCGAAGTCGCTCTGCGGCTTGCGGTTGAGGACCTGGAGGGTGCCGCCCTGCTGCGGGGCCCCGGCCTTGCCGCCCGCGTTCGCGGTTCCGGCGCCGTCGCCCTGCGGTCCGGCGCAGGCGGTGGCCAGGGTGGTGAGGGCGACACCGGCGGCTATCACGGCGGCTCGTCGGGATATGGCGGATGTACGGCGCGGCGTACGCATCGTGGAGAAGGCCTCTCGGAAATTGCCGGTGCGGCAACGGAACACGCGGAATACACACGCAGGCGCACGGAATCCCGAAAGGGTTTCACACGGAAACAGTGAAATGCCGCGCCTGCGGGCGGAAATGTACGGGCCCGGGGCGCGGCTGAATCAGGTCGTCACAAAGGATTTCCGACGCACGCGCAACGGGGCGGGCGTCAGCTACAGAGAATGTCAGCGACGCAGTGCGCGGTCACACCGAGGAGCGCGAGCTCAATGGCTTCGCGTTCGGTGGCGGCTGCGTGGCGGGGTGACATGCCGAGAAATATGAACGACCCCGCCGGGCATGTCAATCTTGCTGTGAGACGGCGTCTCACATACTGGTCACCGCCCGGCGGTCACCGCTCAACTCTCCGGATGCACCCAGGCGTTGGGCCTGCACTTCTTGGATCCGGTCTCCAGTGTCTTGGTCTGCTGCATCATCACCGGGGCGAGCGCACCGTCCGTCGCACAGTCCTTGTGGCCGTGTCCGAGCCGGTGTCCGACCTCGTGGTTGAGCAGCATCTGCCGGTACTCCATCAGCTTGCCGGGGCCGAAGGTCGGCGAACCCCCGGCCCAGCGATAGGCATTGATCATCACGCGCTCGGTGGCGGCGGAATCACAGGAGACGTTCTGGTCGATGGTGTTCAGCGCCGACTTCTCGCACCAGATATCGGTGGTGTAGGGAGTGGCGAGGGTCACGACGAAGTCGGGCTTCTTCCCGTCCTTCTCCTTCGATATCCGGTGGAACGCCATCTCGCCGTTCCCCGCCCAACTCCTTTTGTCGTTCAGGGTCTTCTGCAGGGCGTCCGCGAAGAAGTTGCCGTCGAGCCCCATCCCCTTCTCGACATCCACCCGGTACGTCCAGGTCTTTTTCGCCCTGTGCGGTGCCGGGCTTTCGCCCGGAATGACGTCGAAGGTGTTCGGCCCGTGCTGGTCCGGGGCCATTTCCAGCTTCTGCGCAAGACGCTGCTCGTACGTCTTCGGGGCGGCCTTGACCTCGGCGCCGCCCTGCGGTGCCTGCCGGTCCTCGTCGCGCGAGGGGCTCCCCTCGGCGAGCTTGCGCTGCGCCGCCTCGGAGGCCGCCGTGTCCTTGGCGCCGGTGCCGTGGGAGCCCTGCTGCTGCACGGTGACGACGACCGCCAGCGCGACGGTCAGCGCCGCCGCCGACACCCCGGTGACGGTGCGGGCGCGGCGCCGCTTGGTGCGCGGGGCCGCGGTGTCGGCGAAGAAGTCCGCGTCGTCGGGGTCGGCGAGATCGCCGTTGACGGCTGCCGCCTCGTCCCAGTCGGTGACGGCCTCGTACGGATCCCGGCCGCCCCGCCGCTGCTGCGGGACGCGCGGCTGCGGCCCGTCGAAGGCCGCGACGAAGTCCTGCCGGGGGCCGTGGGGTCCGGAGGCGTGGGGCCCGGAGGTGTGGGGTCGCGCGGTGTGCGGACCAGGAACCTGCGGACCAGGAACCTGCGGGCCCGGCGCGTGCGGGCCCGGCGCGTGCGGACCAGGTCCGTGCGGCCCGGGCGCGTGCGGCCCCGCAGGCCGCGCTCCCGGGACCCGTGCGCCCAGTCCGACCCCGGACGGCGGCCGCGGCGACGGCGGGGCGTACGCCGCACCTCGCGGCGCCCCGACCCAGTCGCCGTACCGTCCGCTGCCCGTGTCCTCGCCCCTGCCGTAGGACCCCGGGTCGCCCCAGCCGCCCCCGGCCTCGCGCTGCTCGGGATGGCCGCCGCGGACCGGCTGCTGCAGTCCCTGCGGAAAGTGCTGCGCCGGTCCGCCCGCCAGGTGGTGCGGCTGGAAGCGCGGCACCTGCCCGGTGGATTCCTGTATGCGCGGCACCTGCCCGGTGCCGTCCTGGACGCGCGGCAGGGGACCCGTACCGCCCCGCCGACGCCGACCGTCCGCGGGCGCACCCGACGGGCCCGTCGGGGCAGCGCCGGATATACCGGGGTTCTCGTCGGCACCCTGGGGTGCGCCACCTCGGCGGCTATGACGTCCCACGCGCCGGATCAGCTCCTAGTTTCCGTCTGCACTTGTGCACGTACGCCGTCATCCGCGACGGCGGCCCCGTCCTCAGCAGCCGCGTCGGTCGCATCCACCCCGCCGCTCCGGCCCGCATCGCTGTTCTCGCTCGTACCACTGTCCCCGATGAGCCCGAGAAACGCGTCGGCCACCAGTTCGGGGTACTCCATCATGGCCACATGTCCGGCGTCCGGAAGACTCAGGAGCCGGGAATCACGGAACGCAGCCGAAGCCTTACGCGCCATCCGGAACCCCACCAGTTGGTCCCGCCCGCCGTACACCAGCAGGGTCGGCGCGAGCACCCGCTCCGCCTGCCGCCACAGTCCGTGCTGGCCACCGAGGGTGTAGGCGTCCACGATGCCCCGCGCGGAACGGGTCATCACGTCCCAGAAGTACGGCAGTTGAAGCCTGCGCTCCATCTCGTCCACGGCCGCCCGGAAACCCTCCGGCGTAACCCGCCCCGGATCCCCGTAACAGAGCCCGGTCACCCCGCGCGTGCGCTGCTCCGCCGTCCAGTCCTTGCTGAGTTTGGCGAACAGGCCCGCCACCCCGGGAATCGCGAGCAGCGCCGTCGGCACCGCGGTCTTCTGCACCCGGAGCTCCGGCAGCGCCGGTGAGATCAGGGTGAGGCTGCGCACCAGGTCGGGGCGGACGGCGGCGACCCGCGTGGACACCGCCCCGCCCATCGAATTGCCGAACAGGTGCACCGGACCGCGCCCGCTCGCGTCGAGATAACGGATCACCGCACGCGCCTGCCCGGTGATCGAGTAGCTGCCGTCCTCGGGCGGCGGGGAGTCGCCGAATCCCGGCATGTCCAGTGCCTCGCCGGCGACGACGCCGTCGAGCAGGGGCATCAGCGCGGACCAGTTCTGCGAGGATCCGCCGAGCCCGTGGACGTACAGCGCCGGCGGCAGTCCGGTGCGGACCGGGGGCCTGGACCGGACGGTCAGCGTCAGCCCCCGCAGGGCGACGGACCGCAGCTCTTCCCCCTCCGCGACCTTGACGGCACTGACCAGGGGCAGTGGGGCGGCTGCGCCGGCTTGCGGCAGCTCGGTCGAAGACATGGCGTCAATGTTACGAGACGATCACGCAGGGGCTCGTGTGTTCGCGGTCACAGGGCGCATGGCGCGCGCCCCTCCGTGCTCCTACGCTCGGATCAGGGCGTGTACGCGCGGCATGACGGCGTACGCCCCGGAAAGGCGGAACACCATGACGCACATGGACCCCACCGACCCGGAGACCTACCCCGCCGAGGAAACGGAAGGGGGCACGCCGCTCAGCGACGAGGCACCCGAGGCCGACACCGCCGAGCAGCACACCGACGTAATCCCTGATCACCAGGACCCCACCCCCGCCTTCGACCCGGCAGCCGCCGACGAGGCGGACGCCACAGAACAGTCGCGCACGGTGCCACTCGACGAGGACGACTACCGCTGATCGCGCGGACGGTACCGGGCGATCCCCACCGGTATCACCACCTATCCGACCGCCGTCGGCCCCTACCGAAACCTGATCAGCCTTCACGCGGTGTCCGCTCCGTGAAATTCTGCGTCCGCACCGCGCACACACGGGTTACCCAAAAGTACGATGGCCGCCGCGGCGCACATCACACGGAACAGCCGTGCGGTGATGAGGTCCGTGAACTTGAAAGACATGGGAGGCGGCGTGACAGCCACCGAGCAAACAGAGGCGGCACGTCCACGGGGCACCCGCCTGCCACGCCGGGCCCGACGCAACCAGCTCCTGGGCGCGGCGCAGGAAGTGTTCGTCGCGCAGGGCTACCACGCGGCGGCGATGGACGACATCGCCGAGCGCGCGGGCGTCAGCAAGCCGGTGCTCTACCAGCACTTCCCCGGCAAGCTCGACCTCTATCTGGCCCTCCTCGACCAGCACACCGAGTCGCTGCTCCAGGCCGTGCGCACCGCACTGGCCTCGACCTCCGACAACAAGCTGCGCGTCGCCGCCACCATGGACGCCTACTTCGCCTACGTCCAGGACAAGGGCGGCGCGTTCCGCCTGGTCTTCGAGTCGGACCTGACCAACGAGCCCGCCGTGCGCGAGCGCGTGGACCGGGTCTCGCTCCAGTGCGCCGAGGCGATCAGCGAGGTCATCGCGGAGGACACCGGCCTCTCGAAGGACGAGTCGATGCTGCTGGCAGTGGGCCTGGGCGGGGTCTCGCAGGTGGTGGCCCGCTACTGGCTCTCCAGCAACTCCACCATCCCCCGTGAGACGGCCGTCCAGCTGCTCACCTCGCTCGCCTGGCGCGGCATCGCCGGCTTCCCGCTGCACGGCACGGACCAGGTCTGAGCCAGGGCCGATTCGCCGTGTTCGCTCCCGGCATGCCCCCGGGAAGCCGATCACGTCCCCTCACCGGGCTAATGTGGCGGGACGTACGGCGCGGGTCGACCGCGCCGACCCAGATCGTCGGAGGGACATAGCCGTGGAGGTCAAGATCGGCGTGCAGCACGCACCCCGGGAGGTCGTTCTGGAGAGCGGGCAGTCCGCCGAAGAGGTCGAGCGCGCGGTGGCCGACGCGCTGGCCGGCAAGGCGCAGCTGCTCACCCTCAGCGACGACAAGGGCCGCAAGGTCCTCGTTCCGGCGGACCGGATCGCCTATGTGGAGATCGGTGAGCCGACGCAGCGTCGAGTGGGCTTCGGCGCCCTCTAGTACGCAGAACCAGTACGCAGACACGAGAACGGCCCGGCGGGACTTCCCGCCGGGCCGTTCTCGTGTTCCCGGTCCCACTCCCGGCACGGGCCGTTGCCGCTCCCGGTACGGACCTTCTCGGGTTCCACTTCCCGGCACGAGCCGGTGCGTCCGGGCTCGGATTTCCGCCCGTGCACGGGCCGTTCGCCTGCCGGGAAGCCTTTAGAGGATTGCGTTCCGCACCCCCCGGGTAAGACGGGCTACGACCCAATTTGCCCCGTTGCAGCGCAGGAGGGAACCGGAATGATCCTGGAAGCACTCGGCTCTGTGATCCTTGGCCTCGCCCTTGCCTGGGCCGCCGTGTCCAGGTTGCCCGAGCGCCTGCCGTCCCGCTCGCACGTCATGACCGCGGGCCTGCTCGGCGCCCTCTTCGGCGCCTGGCTGACCCATATGGCCGTCGGTCCCGGCCATCTGCTGGCCACCCTGCTCGGCGCGAGCGTGGTGGGCGCCGTCGCACTGTCGCTGCTGCTGCGCCCGACCCGCCGGATCCGCCGCCGTTCAGCGGCGGCGTAGCTTCCGCTGCGCCGCCGTCCCTCCCGTACCGCCACCGCCGGAGCGGCTCGTGCGGCTACCGCCCAACTCGTACGGCTACCGCCTAAGCAGCCAGCCCCAGTGCGGCCATCCGCTTGGTGTGGGCCTCGGTGATACGGGAGAACATCCGGCCGACCTCCGCCAGGTCGAAGCCGTCCGCGACCCCACCGACCAGCATCGTGGAGAGCGAGTCGCGCTCGGCGACCACCCGCTGGGCCTGCGAGAGCGCCTCACCCATCAGCCGCCGCGCCCAGAGCGCGAGCCGTCCGCCGACCCGCGGGTCGGCCTCGATGGCGGCGCGCACCTTCTCCACCGCGAAGTTCCCGTGCCCGGTGTCGTCGAGGACGGCGAGCACCAGCGAGCGGGTGTCGGTGTCCAGCCGGGCTGCGACCTCGCGGTAGAAGTCACTGGCGATCGAGTCGCCGACGTACGCCTTGACCAGGCCCTCCAGCCAGTCGGACGGCGCGGTCAGGTGGTGGAAGTCGTCGAGCGCCTTGGCGAAGGGCTCCATCGCGGCGGTCGGCTCGACGTCGATCTCCGCGAGCCGGCCGCTGAGGCGCTCGAAGTGGTGGAACTCGGCGGAGGCCATCTTCGCCAGTTCCGCCTTGTCACCCAGCGTCGGCGCGAGCTTCGCGTCCTCGGCGAGCCGCTCGAAGGCCGCCAGTTCGCCGTAGGCCAGCGCACCGAGCAGGTCCACGACCGCGGCACGGTACGTCGGCTCCACGGACGCGGTGGCCCAGTCCTGGGCGGCGATCCCGGTCGGGGCGGCGGCGCTTTCCACGGATGCTGCGGCGGGGGTTTCGGCGGGGGTGTCAGACGTCTCCATAAAGCGCACAATAGCGCTCCGCGTCCGTAGGACCAGATGACAGCGGGGGCCCGGGCAGGGCCTGGTCAGCGACCACCCGACGCACGGCCGCCACACCAACCTGACGAATTCACCCAACACACATGCGCGAATCCGGGGTACAGTGGTAATGCGCTTGCTGAGCTCTCATGCCTACGCACTCCGGTTCGTACGCGACTCTGCAGGCCATCCGAATGAGGATGCCCGGTCGGTGGCCCGATCGGCTCCGACCCGACAGCCCTCCGTGCGGGCGGTGCACAAGCACCCCGGCAGACGAGGGAACCCTCAGCGGCACGCGCGCTGGAGCAATGGCAGTGGTCCCGCGCCTACCCGGTCCTCCCAAGGCCGGATGAGACCCAGGCACGGTACTGACCCCCGTTGTTCGCGTCATGTCGCGTCTCACAGAAGAGGCAGCACACTGACTACGTTCCGAGACCTCGGGATCCTTTCCGAGACGGCCGAAGCCCTTGAGGCAGTCGGCATCACGTCCCCCTTCCCCATCCAGGAGATGACGCTCCCCGTCGCGCTTTCGGGCAGCGACGTCATCGGCCAGGCCAAGACCGGTACGGGCAAGACCCTCGGTTTCGGCCTGCCGCTCCTGGAGCGAGTGACCGTCCCCGCGGACGTCGAGGCGGGCCGGGCCAAGCCCGAGCAGCTGACCGACGCCCCGCAGGCCCTGGTCGTCGTACCCACCCGTGAGCTGTGCCAGCAGGTCACCAACGACCTGCTGACCGCGGGCAAGGCGCGCAATGTGCGCGTGCTCGCCATCTACGGCGGCCGCGCGTACGAGCCGCAGGTCGAGGCGCTCAAGAAGGGCGTCGACATCATCGTCGGCACCCCGGGCCGCCTGCTCGACCTGGCCGGTCAGAAGAAGCTCGACCTGTCCCACATCCGCGCGCTCGTCCTCGACGAGGCCGACGAGATGCTGGACCTGGGCTTCCTGCCCGACGTCGAGAAGATCATGAAGATGCTTCCGCCGAAGCGTCAGACCATGCTGTTCTCCGCGACCATGCCCGGCGCCGTCATCGGCCTGGCCCGTCGCTACATGACACAGCCCACGCACATCAGCGCCACCTCGCCGGACGACGAGGGCGCCACCGTGAAGAACATCACGCAGCACGTCTTCCGGGCCCACAACATGGACAAGCCGGAGCTGGTCTCCCGCATCCTCCAGGCCGACGGCCGCGGGCTCGCGATGATCTTCTGCCGTACCAAGCGCACCGCCGCCGACATCGCCGAGCAGCTGGAGAAGCGCGGTTTCGCGTCCGGCGCCGTGCACGGCGACCTCGGCCAGGGCGCCCGCGAGCAGGCGCTGCGCGCCTTCCGCAACGGCAAGGTCGACGTACTGGTCTGCACCGACGTCGCCGCCCGCGGCATCGACGTCGAGGGCGTCACGCACGTCATCAACTACCAGTCCCCCGAGGACGAGAAGACGTACCTGCACCGCGTCGGCCGCACCGGCCGCGCAGGCGCCAAGGGCATCGCCGTCACCCTCGTCGACTGGGACGACATCCCGCGCTGGAAGCTCATCAACAAGGCGCTGGACCTGCCCTTCGACGAGCCCGAGGAGACGTACTCCACCTCTCCCCACCTCTACGAGATCCTCTCCATCCCGGCCGGAACCAAGGGCATACTGCCCCGGGCCGACCGCACCCGCGCGGGTCTCCGTGCGGAAGAGGTCGAGGACCTGGGCGAGACGGGCGGCCGTGGCCGCAAGTCCGCCGCCGCTGCCCCGGTGGTGACCGAGGAGCGTCCTTCCCGTACGCGTACGCCGCGTCAGCGCCGTCGGACCCGTGGGGGTTCGGACTCGGCGGAGACGCCGGTCGCGGAGGCGGCCGCGGCCGTCACCGCGCCGGTCGACTCCGCTCCGGTTCCGGACTCCGACTCCTCGGAGCCCCGTACGCCGCGCCGTCGTCGCCGGACCCGCCCGACCGCCTCGTCGTCCTCGGCCACGGCCGTCGCCGAGGCGCCGGTGGTCACCGAGGCTCCGGTCGCCCAGGCACCGGTCGCCGAGGTCACGGCGGTGGAGGAGGCCCCGGCCGCCCCCAAGTCGCGTACCCGCACCCGCAAGGCCGCGGTCAGCACCGAGGCCCCCGCCGAGGCTCCGGCCACGGACACTCCGGCCCCCCGGGCCCGGAAGTCCCGTGCCAGGGCCGCGGTCAGCCCGGAGGCGTCCACCGCGGCGACCGCCGAGGCTCCGGCCGCCAAGCCCGTCCGGGCTGCCAGGCCGAGCCGCGCCAAGGCTGCCGCGCCGGCCGTCAGGGCGGCCGACCTGCCCGCGCTGGAAGCTCCGGCCCGCCCCCGCCTGAAGCGCCCCGTCCGGGCGCGCGTCTCCGCGGAGCCGGACGTCGACTTCCAGATGGCGCCGATGCCGGAGCCGGAGCCCACCCAGCCCCGCCGCCGCGCCGCCGCCCCCCGCAAGGCAGCTCCGCGCAAGGCAGCCCCCAAGGCCGCCGCCAGCACCGCGGAGCCGGAGGCCGACGCCAAGCCGCGCCGCCGCCGCGCCCCGCGCCGCAGCACCCCGGAGAGCTGACCCTCTCCCCCTCTTGCCGATGGCCCCGGCCCTCCCCCTTCACCGGGGGCGGGCCGGGGCCATCGGCGTACCTGGGGCCGGGGTACGGGGTACGGGGGCGGGGGCGGGCCGGGGCGGCGGGGGTCGCGGAACCGTGGCCCCCGCCGACGGGGGCGCAGCGCGGGAGGTGTGACTCCGCCGGGGCAGCGGCGCGCGGGGGGGGCTCCGCCGGGGCAGCGGCGCGCGGGCGTGACTCCGTCAGGGCCCGCCCCGCACTCCCCAACCCCCCGGTAACCTCACCCCCATGAGCAGGCCGCCCACCTTCACCCCACCCCCCGGCACCCGTGCCGTCCCCCTCCACACGCCGCGCGGTACCTTCGCCACTCTCCAGGCGGAACCCGATTCCGCTCCGCACGCCACCGTCCTCCTGCTGCCCGGCTTCACCGGCAGCAAGGAGGACTTCATCGCGATGCTCGTCCCCCTCGCCCGGGCCGGCTACCACGCGGTCGCCGTCGACGGCCGCGGCCAGTACGAGTCCGAGGGCCCACGGGACGACGAATCCCCTTACGTCCAGGCCGAGTTGGCCCGCGACGTACTCGCCCAGGCCACCGCTCTCACCGACACCCCCGGCCCGCTCCACCTGCTGGGCCACTCCCTCGGCGGCCAGATCTCGCGGGCCGCCGCCCTCCTGGACCCCGCCCCCTTCCGCACCCTCACCCTGATGTCCTCGGGCCCCGCCGAGGTCGACCCCTCGCAACAGGAGAAGGTCGCCCTGCTGACCCAGGCCCTCGGCTTCATGGACATGGGCGAGGTCTGGGACGCGATGCAGGCGATGGAGACCCCGGTTCCTGAGGAGACCGACACCGAGGGCAAGGACCGGGAACACGAGGAGGCACTGCGCCACCGCTGGCTCCTGCACAGCCCGGCCCAGCTGATCGCGACCGGCCGCGCTCTCACCACCGAACCCGACCGCATCCCCGAACTGCACACCCTCGGCCTGCCCGTGCACGTCCTCTCCGGCACGGTCGACGACACCTGGCCGGTGCCGCTGCTCGACGACATGGCCGTACGTCTCGGCGCACACCGCACGGTGATCAAGGGCGCGGGCCACTCCCCCAACACCGACCGCCCGGACGAGACCACCCGGGCCCTGGTCGGCTTCTGGGACTCGTACCGCTGAAGCCCGTACCGCTAGTACTGCGACTGAAGGTGCTGCCAGAACCCGTCTCGCAGCGAGCGCCGCAGGTCGGAGTGGCCGCGCAGGGAGCGCTGGAGCATCCGCTCGGCCTCGACGAGGAGTTCCTGGTCGACCGGGCCCGGCAGATAGGGCCGCCCCGGCAGCAGTTCACCGAGCTGCTGCCGGCCGCGCTCGGACAGCCACTTCGCCGCGATCTGCGCGCCGAGGAAGCGGACGTCCTCGCGCTTGGGCGCGGGCCCGTTCTCCTGCTCGTAGGTGGTGACCGGGCGCCGGGAGACGTACGGCTTGCAGAATTCCAGGTCGAAGGTGCGCTGGCTGTCGACCTCCCAGAGGAGGGGTTCGGCCTGGTTGCGGCCCTCACCGGCCTCGATGCCCCACAGGTGGACCCGGGCGCCGTACCCCTGCGCCGCCTCGACCGCCGAGACCAGGTCCTCGTCGCCGCCGACGAGCGCGGCGTCGCTGATCGCGCGGTGCCTGGCGAGTGACTCCAGGTCGGTGCGGATGAGGGAGTCGACGCCCTTCTGCTGGTTGTTGGCGTTGAGGTTGCCGAGGCGGACCTTGACGTCGGGGAGCTCGGCGATGGTCTGCTGCTCGGTGGTGTGGATGCGGCGCCTGGCACCGTCGTACCAGTAGACGCGGAGCAGCCGACTGTCCGCGAAGATCGTGCGAGCCTTGTCGATGAAGGCCTCGATCAGGCCTTCCGCGTCGAGGTCGAAGGAACGCCGGTCCTCGGTGCCGGTGACCAGCAGGCCCGCCGCCGCGTAGACATAGCCGGCGTCGACGAAGATCGCGTGGGTGGAGGGGGTCTTGGCGACCTCCGCGAGCATGCGGGTGAGCAGCTCGTTGGTGCGGTCCAGACGATCGGCGAGTGAGCTGATCCGGTCGCTGTCGGTGGGGCCCGAAGGCTGTGCGTCGTCCATACGCAGCCCATTGTCCGGGGCGCCGGAGCCGCTGCACAACCGGTGTCCCCCGAGGCGGCGCGGGGGGCTCCACCGTCACGCCACCGCAACAATACTTAGCCTCGCGAAAATTTTCTTTAGCGTAGGGAATCTTTTTCCGGGGAGGCTCGTTGTACCCGTATGGAACGTGCGGCAATCGCGCCACACGCACCCCACACATTCACCACAGTTCTCCAGCAGGAGGATCAGACGAAGGGAGAAGCGCGTGCGCTTCGAAATCATGCGACTGGACGATGTTGACGGCACCGCCGTGGACAGCACCGTCGTGGACGCCGCCTCCGTCAACCGGATCGTGCAGCAGGCCGCTTCCATCGGCCAGCGCATCTACATCCGCCCGGCCGAAACCACGGCCTCGTAACACCGACGACGTACCGAAGAAGACCGAGAAAGCGCCCCCGTGCAGCACGTGCACGGGGGCGCTTTCCGTAGCCCTGACAGCCCTGACAGCCTTGGCAGCCTTGGCGTCAGCTGCCCTGGATGACCTGGGTAATGCCGTTGATGATCTGCTGCACGGCCAGCGCGGAGAGCATCATGCCCGCGAGCCTGGTCACCAGCACCACACCGCCCTCCTTGATCACACGGATGATCACCAGCGAGAAGCGCATGGCCAGCCACAGCACCACATGCATCGCGATGATCGCGGACCAGATCGAGATCTGACCGACGACGGTGCTGTTGTGCTGCACGGCGAGGATCACCGAGACGATCGCGCCGGGCCCGGCGAGCAGCGGCATGCCGAGCGGGACCAGGGCGACGTTGACGTCCTTGGTCTGGGTCGGCTCCTCGTTCTTGCCGGTGAGCAGGTCGAGCGCGATGAGCAGCAGCAGGAGCCCTCCCGCGATCATCAGCGCGGGGGTGGTGATGTGCAGATAGTCGAGGATCTGCTGGCCGATGAGGCCGAAGACGGCGATCACGCCGAACGCGACGGCCACCGCCTGCCAGGCCATCCGGCGCTGCACCTTGGCAGGCCGGCCGGAGGTCAGGCCGAGGAAGATCGGGGTGATCCCAGGGGGGTCCATAATCACAAAAAGCGTGAGAAAGAGGGATCCGAAGACAGCGAAGTCGAACACAGTGAGGCCTTGCAGGAGAGGGCCGCGCCGTGGTGCGGCGGGCGCACGGGCACGACTCGGGTGCGGAACATGAGGGGTTTCGTCTCGTACGGCGCCGGGGGCCTCCGCGGCCGCGTTGACGCGGTCCGGGGTCATGCACTCCGGGGTCGTGCGGTCCGGTGCCGGAGGTCGTGGGGTCCGGTACCGGTGGTGCGCCGTGGGCCGGGAGGGCTCAGGCGCGCGGGCGTCCACCCGCGCCGGGCACCGGGAAGGCACCGGTCGCGCGCCGCGTGATCTCGCCGTAGACGTCGGGGTGCGTGGTGTAGTCCCCGAGCCGGACGGTCTTGCGGCTGCCGTGGTAGTCGCTGGAACCGGTGGCGAGCAGGCCGTGTTCGGCGGCGAAGGTACGCAGCCGGGCGCGGTCGGACTCGTCGTGGTCCATGTGGTCGACCTCGATGCCGTCGAGGCCGGCCGCCGCCAACTCGGCTATCGAGGTCAGCGGTACGGTGTCGCCGCGCTTGGCGGCGCCGGGGTGCGCGAAGACGGTGACCCCGCCCGCGGCCTTGACCAGGCGGATGGCGGTGAAGGGGTCCAGTTCGTGCTTGTCGACGTACGCCCGGCCGTCATTGGCCAGCCACTCGGAGGTGAAGGCGTCGGAGACGGTGTCCACGACGCCCAGTTCGACGAGTGCCTCGGCGATGTGCGGGCGACCCAGGGAGGCGTCGCCCGCGATCCGGGCGACCTGCTCCCAGGTGATCGGGACGCCGAGGGCCTGGAGCTTGCTGACCATGCCCTGGGCGCGCGGCACCCGGTCGTCGCGGACCAGCTCGCGCTCGCGGGCGAACTCGGGCTCCTCGGGGTCGAAGAGGTACGCCAGCATGTGCATTCCGGTGCCGTCGAGACGGCAGGACAGTTCGGCGCCGGTGACGAGGGTCAGTCCCTCGGGGAGTGCGTCGATCGCTTCCGCGTGGCCGCGCACCGAGTCGTGATCGGTGAGTGCGACGACGTCGAGACCGGCCGCGGCGGCGTTGCGCACCAGCTCGGCGGGGGTGTCGGTGCCGTCGGATGCCGTGGAGTGGGTGTGCAGGTCGATGCGCACGACGCGTACTCCAGGGGCAGGGGCGGACGGAAGGGACGCGTCAAGAGTAACGGGGATTCGAACATCCCCAGGTCAGGTGCCAGTACGACAAATCAACGATCCGGCAATCCCCGGATTCTCCGATTCCTCGATCCCTCGATCCCCTGATCCGGCGATCCCTCGATCCGGCGATCCGGCAATGCCTCGATCCCTCGGTCCCCCGATCCGGCAATCCCCCAGCCGGACCCCCGCCCCTACGCCAGAATCCGCGGTGACAGCGCCCCGCAGGGCAGTAGCTCGACCTCCGCGCCCGCGTCGCGCAGGTCGGTCAGCACCAGTTCGTCGTACATCAGCAGACCCGACTGTTCCGGCCAGACAATCGCCCAGAGCCAGAGCCCGCGCGCCTCGCCCGCGAAGACCGCACGGTCCGCCGGCGTACCGGAGACATGCCACAGAGGGGTCGGGCGGCCGGCCGCGAGGAGCTTGGTGACCGGGGGTTTCTCCATGGCGATGTGGGCGCCGGGGTCGGGGCCGTCGATGCCCGCGTAACGCGCGCCGAGACCGACCCCCAACTCCTCTGCCACCAAAAGCAGTTCACCGAATCCGCCGAGCGGTCCAGGGCCGGAGCAGGCGACGGCGGTGGCCCGGCCGCCACTGCGGTCGTCACCGGCGTACGCGATCCCGCTGAACAGCCAGCCCACCGGCAGCGGCCACGGCATCCAGGCCGGCACCCGGGCACGGTTCACCGCGACCGCGAGGGCTTCGACGCTGGGCGGCAGCACCGGCTGGAGCGGATGCACGGCCCCGTGCACGGAGCACTGCCAGGTGTCGGCAAAGAGACCGGGCGCCCTGACCCGGCCTCCGCACTTCGGGCAACTGGGTTCGCCCCTCATAGCGCCCAACAGTCCTCCCCGCTCGACGCCCCGTCAAGGACGATCACCCGACCGACGCGTGCCGTTCGGCAAAGGTGCACCGACGCTGCCGTAACTCTCCCCAGCCCTCCCACCGGCCAAAACTAGATGTAGCTTGCATTCATTAGCCGACCTAACTTATTGTTTGTATATCGCAACGATCTAGTGGAGAGCGGAGAGGCCATGCAGCACGGCAAGCACGGCGCGGCCAAGGAAGCGCAAGAGGGCACCGACCCCTTCGACGAGGGCGCGGACGGCGCCACCAGCAGCCTCCTGCGCCAGCCGAAGGCGGTCTGGGCGACGGCGGGCGCGTCCGTCGTCGCGTTCATGGGCATCGGGCTCGTCGACCCGATCCTCCCGTCCATCGCCAAGGGCCTGAGCGCCACCCCGAGCCAGGTCTCCCTGCTCTTCACCTCGTACTTCCTGATCACCGCGGTCGCGATGCTGGTCACCGGCTTCGTTTCGAGCCGCATCGGCGGCAAGAAGACCCTCCTCCTCGGTCTCGCCCTGGTGGTCGTGTTCGCCGCGCTCTCCGGAACCTCCTCCTCCGTCGGCGAACTGGTCGGCTTCCGGGCCGGCTGGGGGCTGGGCAACGCGCTCTTCGTCTCCACCGCGCTCGCCGTGATCGTCGGCGCGGCGGCCGGCGGCAGCGCCGCCGCGATCCTGCTGTACGAATCGGCGCTCGGCCTCGGCATGGCGTGCGGCCCGCTGCTCGGCGCGGCGCTCGGCAACGCCAGCTGGCGCTACCCGTTCTTCGGAACGGCGGCGCTGATGGCGATCGGCTTCCTCTGCATCGTCGCGTTCCTCAGGGAACAGCCCAGGCCCGTCAGGAAGACCTCGCTGCTCGACCCGATCAAGGCGCTCGGCCACGGCGGTCTGGCCTCCGTCGCCGCCTCGTCGTTCTTCTACAACTACGCGTTCTTCACCGTGCTGGCCTTCACGCCGTTCGTGCTGAACATGACGCCGTACAAGTCGGGCGCGGTCTTCTTCGCCTGGGGTCTGCTGCTCGCCGTGTTCTCGGTGCTGGTCGCCCCGCGCATGCAGCGGCGCTTCGGCTCGCTCCAGGTCCTCGGCGGTTCCCTGCTCCTGCTCGCCGTCGACCTGCTGGTCCTCGGCTACGGGAACCACACCACGGCCATCGTCTGCACCATCGTCTCCGGCGCCTTCATCGGTGTGAACAACACCGTCTACACGGAGCTGGCGCTCGGCGTCTCGGACGCCCCCCGGCCGGTGGCCAGCGCGGGCTACAACTTCGTCCGCTGGTTCGCGGCGGCGGCCGCCCCCTTCCTGGCGCCGAAGATCGAGGAGTGGAGCGACATCCACATGCCGTTCGTGGTCGCGGCGGTGACCGCGGTGCTGGGTGCGGTGGTGGTGCTGGTACGCCGCAAGGCCCTCACCCACCGGGCCGAGGAGCTCCAGCCGGTGCACGCCACCGAGGACGGCGTCACCGTCTTCGCCTGACCGGGCGTGTTTCCCGGGGTGTTGCCCGTTTCCCATGGTCACGGGCGACAGCCGGCCTCTCGACAGGGGCGCGGGCCGGATATCACCTTCGTACCGGCAGGACACCGGACAACGGCCGGACGCACCTGCCGGACGAAGACGAACCTGCCGGACGAAAGGGAAGACCATGTTCCAGCGCAGGAAGCTGTTCAGCGCACTGGCCGCCGCGGTACTGACCGCCGGACTCGCCGTGGGCACCGCGGAGGCCTCGGCACCCGTCGCCGCCCCCTCGATCGCCCGTGACTGCGGGTACTACTTCGGCACTCAGCTCACCGTCCGCGGCAACACCGGCGACCGGGTCCGCGAAGCGCAGTGCCTGCTGGTCTCCTGGGGCTTCGGCGTCGGCCCGCAGGGCGTGGACGGCAAGTTCGGCGCGAACACCGAGGGCGCCGTCCGCCAGTTCCAGGAGTGGTACGGCGGACTGGCCGTGGACGGGAAGGTGGGCCCGAACACCTGGGCGACACTGAGGAGTTAGTGCGAAAGGTACGGGGGCGGGGCCGCGCCCTCCCGCCCCCGGGCGCCCCCGCACCCGGGCACCCCCGTCCCCGTACCTCCACCGCGACTTTCAGCCAGTCTCGGCACAGCGAAACTCAGTCGAGCAACACACCCGCGCGCAACGGATCCCGCAGATCGGTCCCGCGCTCCAGCCAGCGCTCCTGAAGCGCCTGCGCCCCCTTCACCCGCTTCCAGGCCGCCTCGTTCGCGGTCATCGGCAGCAGCGGCAGAAAGCGCACCGGGTCCATCGGCTCATCGAGCTCCAGGTCCTCGACCAGCCCGCCGCCCTCCGCCACGAGTACGGAGCTGAAGGGAGCCCCGGGCCACAGCGGCTCGCCCACCTCCAGCGACGCGCCCGGGGCCACGATCAATCCCTCCACCTGCGGCGAAGCGGCCAGCACCGCCAGCGGCCGCAGCACCTTGTCGGTATCGGCGAGCCCTGCCCGTACCGAAAGGACCAGCTCAGCGCGCGGCCCCTTCACCGGGTCGGCCAGAGCCTGGGTGGGGTCGCCCATCGGGGCCGCGGACATCCCGAGCGTCGCGTACCGGACGATGTCGCCGTCCAGGAATCGCAGCACCTCGACGCGGTCCGTGCCGAGGAACGTGACCGCGGCGCGCGCGTCCGGTTCGCCCAGAGTTGTTCGCAGTCGGGCTTCTACCAGCGCAAGTACATCTCCCATGGTCCGCGAGCATAGGCCGCGTATGGAACGGGCAAAGGAGGGGCTTGACGGGGGTTGACACCGGGGGTGGCTGGTAGCCTGGGCCGCTGGTCGGGGCAGTACGCCGAGCGTTACTTTCGAGCCCTGACGACACGTCGTCCCTCATGGGGGACCGGCTGGAGGAGGTGGGGCTGCGGTGGATCGAAGTCGACCCGGTAGTACCAACCGCTCTTCCACACCGCTTCTGCCACTTGCGGCCTGAGGCTTCGTACCCGGCCCTCGGAGCACCGAAACCACTCGGTTGCCAGAGCGTCTCGCACGACGGAAGAGCACTTCACCCTTACCTGATTTGCCCTGATCCGTGTCCGAGCGAACGCCGTCACCGCGTCCTCGCGGTGCCGCCCGCTTTGCCGACGTGCACCTGCCACAGCGCTGTGGCCCCGTACGTCTCCATTCCGGGCAGTGCCACGCGCCACGAAGACGGCTTCTTTGCGAAGGAGCCCGCCATGTCGATGATCCGTGACCTGCGCGCAGTCGTACGTCCCTCGCTGCGCAAGAGCCCCACCGTCTACACCAACTACGACGCCACCCGGGACCACTCCGCCTCCAGCGCGGTGGTCGACTGCGCGGTCTACCGGGACGGGCGGCGGACCAAGGAGTGCGCCACTCCGCACGAGGCGATGATCCGGGTACGTGAGTCCGGCGGCTTCGCCTGGATCGGCCTGCACGAGCCGACCGAGGCCGAATTCGCCGGTATCGCGGCCGAGTTCGGGCTGCATCCGCTCGCCGTGGAGGACGCGGTGCACGCGCACCAGCGCCCCAAGCTGGAGCGCTACGACGACACCCTCTTCACCGTCTTCAAGACCATCCACTACGTCGAACACGCCGAACTGACCGCCACCAGCGAGGTCGTGGAGACCGGCGAAGTCATGTGCTTCACCGGACCCGACTTCGTGATCACCGTCCGGCACGGCGGCAAGGGCTCGCTGCGGGCGCTCCGCCACCGCCTCCAGGACGACCCCGAGCTCCTCTCCAAGGGCCCCTCCGCCGTCCTGCACTCCATCGCCGACCATGTCGTCGACGGTTACATCGCGGTCGCCTCGGCCGTTCAGGACGACATCGACGAGGTGGAGATCGATGTCTTCTCCGCCCCCACCAAGGGCAGCTCGCGCGGCATCGACGCGGGCCGGATCTACCAGCTCAAGCGCGAGGTGCTGGAGTTCAAGCGGGCGGTGGCCCCGCTGCTGCGCCCCATGCAGCAGCTCTCCGAGCGGCCGATGCGGCTGATCGACCCCGACATCCAGAAGTACTTCCGCGACGTCGCCGACCACCTGGCCCGGGTCCACGAACAGGTCGTCGGCTTCGACGAACTCCTCAACTCCATCCTCCAGGCCAACCTGGCGCAGGCGACCGTCGCCCAGAACGAGGACATGCGCAAGATCACCTCGTGGGCGGCGATCGTCGCCGTCCCCACGATGATCTGCGGGGTCTACGGCATGAACTTCGACTACATGCCGGAGACCCACTGGCGGTACGGCTACGCGATGGTGATCGGCGGAATCGTCGCCGTCTGCTTCACCATCCACCGTCTCCTCAAGCGCAACGGCTGGCTGTAGGGCCCCGCGCCCCGACCGCCTACCCTGAGCCCATGTCGCAGACCCCTCTCCTCGACCGGGCCCTCATCGAGGAGGCCACCAAGAAGTCCGGCCTCATCTGGGTCCGGGGCACCGGCCCCTCCCGCGCCCTCTGGCACATCTGGCTCGACGGCGCCGCCCATCTGATCGGCGACGGCCCCGGCGAGCAGCCCCTCCCCGGCCTCGTCGACGGCTCCACCGCCGAGGTCACCGTCCCCAGCAAGGACAAGGGCGCCCGTCTGGTCAGCTGGACCGCCACCGTCCGCGACCTGGCTCCCGGCACCGAGGAGTGGGACACCGCCGTCGCCGAGCTGAAGGGCAAGCGGCTCAACGCCCCCGACGCCGAGCAGATGACCGCCCGCTGGGCCCGCGAGTGCCGCGTCGTGCGGCTGACGCCCGAGGGGGACACCCGTCCCCACCCGGACGGCTCACTGGCCGCCGTACCCCTGACGACCTCGGCCACGACACGGCTGCCGGCGCCGGCGGGCCTGCCCAAGCTGCTGCTGAAGCGCAAGCGCCGGTCCGGCAAGTAGGCGGCGCCGGGGACCGGGCCCGCCGTTACCTGCGAACCGGCGTCCGGACGCGGGCTCTCAGTTGCTCGTCTTCGGGAGCTTGCGGCCGTAGTCGACCGTGAGGTCCTTGGGCGGGGCGGCGAGGGGGAAGTCCTTGTCCCAGTCGGTGAGCTGAACGACTCCGGCGCCGCCCGCGCGGGCCAGGCGCAGGGGGTAGGGCTGCTTTTCCAGGGATACGTCGAGGGCGCCGCCCGAACCGTCGGCGCCGCCGACGACCTTGATGGCACGCATTCCGGAGACGGTCTCGCGGTCGCCCTTGCCCAGTTCGCCGTTGAGGCCGAGGAGGCCGTCGAGGAGGACCTGCTTGTCGGTGAAGCCGCGGAACTGCTGGTACGCGGGGTCGTCCTTGGGGACCTTGACGTAACGGTCCTCCAGTTTGTCGGCGGCGTCCGCGTCCTCCTGCTTGAAGTCGGCGCCCGGTTTGGTGGCGTCGTGCCGCCAGAAGTCCGCGCCGGCCTTCATGAAGAGGTCGTCGTTGATGCGCAGCAGCTCGAAGGTGGAGTCCTTGGTGGAGACGGAACCGGTGCCGCCGGTGTTCTTCAGGCGCATGTTGAGCTTGTACGTGCCCCCACGGCTGACGAAGGTACCGGTGAGGCGTACGGCGGTGGCGGCCTTGGCGGTCGCCCTGGCCTTGCCCTCGATCTGGGCGGCGGAGAGCTTGCCGACCCCGTTCGTACCCTCGTCGGGGTCCTCGCCGCAGCCCGTGAGACCCGCCGCGAGACCGGCGCAGGCCACGCCGACGAGTACGGCCCTGCGTGCGCGGGCTGCCGGGGGGAATGCGGTCACGGGCGGCACTGCCTCTCCTGCGGGGGTCCGGAACCTCCCGCCGTAGGGGCGGGCGTCCGGTTGGCAGAGGGCAGCGTACCCGGGTCACCTGGGCCGTCAGGCAGTGAGCCGTCCGGACGCCCGCCGGAGCGTCGTTGATCCTCACGGGCTAGCCTGAAGCCGGTATCCGGCCTATTTGCAGACAAATAAAGGGTGCTGGGAACAGCGGACAGGAGGCGGTCGAGATGGCGGCAGGCGCACCGCGCGTCTTCGTGTCCCACCTGGCGGGCGTACCCGTGTTTGATCCGAATGGGGATCAGGTGGGGCGGGTGCGGGACCTGGTGGCCATGTTGCGGGTGGGGCGCAGGCCTCCGCGGCTGCTGGGGCTGGTGGTGGAAGTGGTGAGCCGGCGGCGGATCTTCCTGCCGATGACCCGGGTGACGGGCGTGGAGTCCGGCCAGGTCATCACCACCGGAGTGGTGAACATGCGGCGCTTCGAGCAACGCCCCACCGAGCGCCTGGTCCTCGGCGAGCTGCTCGACCGGCGGGTGCGGCTGGTGGAGGGCGACGAGGAGGTCACGGTGCTGGACGTGGCCATCGCGCAGCTGCCCGCCCGGCGCGACTGGGAGATCGACAAGGTCTTCGTACGCAAGGGCAAGGGCGGCGCGCTGCGGAGGAAGGGGGAGACGCTGACGGTGGAGTGGTCGGCCGTCACCGGGTTCTCCCTGGAGGAGCACGGGCAGGGGGCGGAGAACCTGATCGCGGCGTACGAGCAGCTGCGCCCCACCGACCTCGCCAACGCGCTGCACCACCTCACGCCCAAGCGCCGCGCCGAGGTGGCCTCCGCGCTCGACGACGACCGGCTCGCCGACGTACTCGAAGAGCTGCCGGAGGACGACTCGATCGAGATCCTCGGCAAGCTCAAGGAGGAGCGGGCGGCCGACGTCCTGGAGGCGATGGATCCGGATGACGCCGCCGACCTGCTGTCCGAGCTGCCGGAGGAGGACAAGGAAAGGCTGCTGACGCTGATGCAGCCGGACGACGCGGCGGACGTACGAAGGCTTCTGTCGTACGAGGAGCGGACGGCGGGCGGTCTGATGACGACCGAGCCGATCGTGCTGCGGCCGGATGCCACGGTGGCGGACGCGCTCGCCCGGGTACGGCAGCAGGATCTGTCGCCCGCGCTGGCGGCACAGGTGTATGTCTGCCGACCGCCGGACGAGACGCCGACGGGCAAGTACCTGGGGACCGTGCACTTCCAGCGGCTGCTGCGGGAGCCGCCGGGGACGCTGGTGAGCTCGGTGGTGGAGTCCGACCTTCCGCCGCTCTCGCCCGATACCTCGCTGCCCGCTGTGACCAGCTATCTCGCCGCGTACAACATGGTCGCGGCGCCCGTCGTCGACGAGGGCGGTTCGCTGCTGGGCGCCGTGACCGTCGACGACGTGCTCGACCATCTGCTGCCCGACGACTGGCGGGAGACGGAATTCAATCCGGGGGGTGTCGTCGGTGGCCGCTAGGCAGGGTGGAGAGTCCCGCAGGCAGGGTGGAGAGTCCCGGGGTGGTGAGGGCAAGGAGCGCGCGCGGTCCACGACCGGCGCGAGTGCGGTGACACGCGCCTCGCGTGTGCGTCTGGATCAGCCGAAGGCGCCGCGCCAGCGCCTGCTGCCCGAGTGGGACCCGGAGGCGTTCGGGCGGTTCTCGGAGCGGATCGCGCGCTTCCTGGGGACGGGGCGGTTCATCGTCTGGATGACGGCGGTGATCATCATCTGGGTGCTGTGGAACATCTTCGCGCCCCGTGAGCTGCGGTTCGACGAGTTCCCCTTCATCTTCCTCACCCTGGCGCTGTCGCTCCAGGCGTCGTACGCCGCCCCGTTGATCCTGCTCGCGCAGAACCGGCAGGACGACCGGGACCGGGTCACCCACGAGCAGGACCGCAAGCAGAACGAGCGCTCCATCGCCGACACCGAATACCTCACACGGGAAATCGCGGCACTGCGGATGGGCCTGGGCGAGGTCGCAACCCGTGACTGGATCCGTTCCGAACTCCAGGACCTGGTCAAGGAGTTGGAGGAGCGGAAGACCGTATTCCCGCCGGTGCCGCCGAACCGGAGTGACGAAGGCGACCGTTGACCGCCCTTTCCGGAGGCGTCCCCCGCCGCCGTAGTATCGGAAGCATGGCTACGGAAGACGCGGTGCGCGAAGCACTGGCGACGGTGAACGACCCCGAGATCCACCGACCGATCACTGAACTGGGCATGGTCAAATCGGTCGAGATCGGGGCGGACGGCGCGGTCGCCGTCGCGGTCTATCTGACCGTCTCCGGCTGCCCGATGCGCGAGACCATCACCAACAACGTGCGCGAGGCCGTGGAGCGCGTCGAGGGCGTCACCAGCTGCTCCGTCGAGCTGGACGTGATGAGCGACGAGCAGCGCAAGGAACTGGCCGGCGCGCTGCGCGGCGGGACCGCCGAGCGCGAGGTGCCCTTCGCCCAGCCCGGCTCGCTGACCAGGGTGTACGCGGTCGCCTCCGGCAAGGGCGGCGTCGGCAAGTCCTCGGTGACGGTCAACCTGGCGGCGGCGATGGCGGCCGACGGCCTCAAGGTCGGCGTCGTCGACGCGGACATCTACGGCCACAGCGTGCCGCGCATGCTGGGCGTCGAGGGCCGCCCCACCCAGGTCGAGAACATGATCATGCCGCCGTCCTCGAACGGCGTGAAGGTCATCTCCATCGGCATGTTCACCCCGGGCAACGCCCCGGTGGTCTGGCGCGGCCCGATGCTGCACCGCGCGCTCCAGCAGTTCCTCGCGGACGTGTACTGGGGCGACCTGGACGTCCTCCTCCTCGACCTGCCGCCGGGCACCGGTGACATCGCGATTTCGGTCGCTCAGCTCGTTCCTAACGCGGAGATCCTGGTCGTGACCACCCCGCAGCAGGCTGCTGCCGAGGTCGCCGAGCGGGCCGGTTCGATCGCGGTGCAGACCCACCAGAAGATCGTCGGCGTGGTCGAGAACATGTCCGGAATGCCGTGCCCGCACTGCGACGAGATCGTCGATGTGTTCGGTACGGGCGGTGGCGAGCGGGTCGCCGAGGGCCTGACCAGGACGACCGGTGCGACCGTGCCGGTACTCGGGTCCATCCCGATCGACGTACGGCTGCGCGAGGGCGGCGACGACGGCCGTCCGGTCGTGCTGACCGACCCCGAGTCGCCTGCCGGATCCGCACTGCGGGCCATCGCGGGCAAGCTGGGCGGCCGGGCTCGCGGCCTGTCCGGGATGTCGCTGGGGATCACCCCGCGCAACAAGTTCTGAGATTCTCGGGGGGGGGGTGGGGGGGGGGGGGGGGGGGGGGGGGGGGGGCGCGCCGCCCGGGGCGGGGGGGGGGGGGGGGGGGGGCGCGGGGGGGGGGGGGGGGGGGGGGGGGGGCTGGGCG